>CP148074.1:3600000-4200000 GCA_037482215.1 Pseudomonas mendocina | reverse complement strand
AACAGGCGGCGGCTAGGGCGGAACGAGGTTCGCTTTTGCGAATGATCAGGCCCAGTGGAGAGAGGGTGTGGGCATCCTCAATAGGGAGCAGCGCCTGATGCCGGGTGATCTCGTGCAGGCCACTGTTCATGGGCATGATGGCGCAGCACAGACCGGCGTTAACGGCCTGTAAAAGCTGGTGCACAGCGTCTGTTTCCAGCCTGGCAGAAGGGCTCAGGCCGCGAGAGCGGAAGTTGTGATCAATGGACTGACGAAAGTGCATGCCACTGGTCAGGAGCCCCAGCGGCAGCTCTGCCAACTTGTCCCAAGTAATGGACGCCTGTTCAAACTGAAAGTGTCGCTGGTCATACAGCAGGCCCATGCGGGTTTCAGCCAGCTCGATGCTGTCGAAGTGTTCACGGTCCAACCGGTCCAGGTAGGAAATGCCCAAATCCAGTTGGTTGCTTTGCAGCCCTTCCAGGATGCGCTCACTGCTCAGGGAAAACAGGCGAAAGTTCAGGCCGCTGTGTTCTTGGGCGAATGCTTGCACGAGTAACATCGGGTCAACACCCGCCAAGGGCACAACACCCAGGCGCAGGGTGCCGATCAGTTGACCCCGGCAGGCTGCTGCCTCTGCATGCAGGCCGTCGTGGGCCGCCATGACGCTGCGGGCCCAAGCCAGAATGCGTTCACCTTCAGGGCTGAATCCTTCGAAACGCTGCCCCCGACGCACCAGTTCAAAACCGAGTTCGTCTTCAAGTTGGCGCAGGCGCATGGACAGCGTCGGTTGGGTGATGTGGCAGCGGGCGGCGGCTTGGCCGAAATGCCGGGTTTCATCCAGCGCGATTAGAAACTTCAGTTGCTTGATATCCATCCCAACACCCTGCCAATACACGAATCAGCGGATTCTAGCAGGTGCGTTGTTCAGGTTGGGCGGGCAGAAAAGATTCTACGCATGCCCATGGCCATATGGAGATGGATAGAGTCTTGGGGCCATAGTGATAATGGCCCGGAGTGATGGAAATCTGTATGCGTACGAGAGAACTAAATCGTGCGTAATTGAGTAGAGTTATATAACTCTTTAGGAGAACAGATTGGGCTTCTGATGAACTTCGATCACATATTCACCGGGGAATCGGAGTATTGCGCGACGGAAGTCAGGGTCGGTGTACTCAGGGCGCAACAGAATATCGACACCTGCCTGTTCAGCTTTCTCAATAACTGAATCAATGTCATCAACATTGAAGTCAGTTTTGATATCGGTATACGGATAAACCAGCTTGTCGCGGATCTCAGCTGTTACCCCAATAATGTTTATATTGCCCAGCGTTGATGCTATTTGAACCCTGCGGAACATTGCTCCCGGAATGCCGATTTCCTCTGAGGGGTAGTAACCATCTCTGATGATTTCACCGGCAGTTGCATTGATAAACGTGGTTATGAATTGCGCTGCGTTATCGTGGCTGAGGTAGTAGCGGGTATTGGAGACAGAGTCCCGAATTGGCATGTCCGGTGCTTCGCCTGCATACGAATAAAACTGAATACGCACGCCGCCCGGCCACTCCAGCATGGCCTCTCCATTACTGCCCACTAGCCAGCGTCTTAAGACCTTCGCACCAACACGCAGGGCCGCTTCGATGGCTTTATCCATATCAATCACAGCGAAGCCGACACTCTCCTTACCCATTGGAAAGGGCGGTGCGTTGTCTTTGTAAGCCTGAGCTGAGATTGCACCAACCCGCGAGTACACATCAGTAAATTGCATAACAGCGGGAACCGGAGCCAGGTTCAGATCGCTGATAGGGTCAGACGTGCCATCGAAAGCGCTGCTGAATTTTTCGACAAATACCGGCAGTTGTTGCGGAAACATAAATACATGCGGGAGCGCATATTGAGGGCCGTTGCCAACGGCTATGGCTTTATCAGACATGATAAATCTCCTATTTATCAGGTTGCGCTTAGGAAAATCATCTCGATCGAGATCGTTGCTGAACCCCATTTAAAAACGTGGGTGTTGCGGCCTGACAAACCGACAATTTCCATTGCATCTATCTGTCAGAAGTTTCCTAAGGCCCTCAGTAGACCTTTCCGTACAGAGGGGTTCAACCGTTTACAGCAGCTTTAACGGCGAAATAGTTGTTCTAAAAAACTGCATAATTTTTTGGTCGCTTATGCTGTCCATATGACATTTGGATATCGCTGATATTTATCTTGAATATGGGTACGACTTCATAAGTGGTGCGGTAAATGGGCAGATATTTCAGAGTTTTCGGTCTAGACTTCTCCTTCCGGGTGCTCCGGTCTATTTCCAAGGATTAAGAGGAAACCTTATGAGTCTGTTCTCATTTGTTAAAGAAGCAGGTACCAAGCTGTGGGAGTCGTTGGTAGGGCAGGAGGCACAAGCCGCCGAGTCGCTGACTGAGCACGTGAAGCAGGTTGGTCTGGGTAACCCGAACATCCAAGTCAGCGTTGAAGGGGAGAAGGTAATCGCCAAGGGCGAAGTGGCCACTCAGGAGGAGAAGGAGAAGATCCTGCTGGCGCTTGGTAACGTGGCTGGCGTGTCTGAAGTGGAAGACCAGATCACCGTGGCCACTCCGGCTGCAGCTGCTCGCTTTGTCACCGTGAAGAAGGGCGACACCTTGAGCGCGATTGCCAAGGCTGAGTACGGTAATGCCAACCTGTATCCGAAAATTTTCGAAGCGAACAAGCCGATGCTGACTCACCCGGACAAAATCTATCCGGGCCAGGTCCTGCGCATTCCTGAGTAATTGCGCATCAGAGCAGGCGGTCGCAAGGTCCGCCTGCTTTCTCGCCTTATAAACCGCTAATCAGTTGGCGGTAGTCTTCTACTGCATCAAATTCTTCTGTTGCCTTTAACGCACCACGGCTATCCGGTTGGCGGATGGCGAGTAGGTGTGCAACGCCATATTGTCCCGCGCTGCGCAGAATCGGCAGGCTGTCATCAATGAACAGGCTGCGGCCGGGCTCAAACGCAAAGTCGGCCTGTAGGGCATGCCAGAACTGTTGGTCCTCTTTGGGGAAACCGTAGTCGTGGGAGCTGATCAGGCGGTCAAAGAAAGGTGCCAGCTCAACCCGCTCCATCTTCAGTGACAGTGAATCCCGGTGCGCGTTGGTGATGAGTACGACCTTCTTGCCCGCGTTGCGGATGGCAGCGAGGAAGGTGTCTGCGTCAGGGCGCAGTGCGATGAGGTGCGCCACTTCGCGTTTGAGGTCGCGAATCGACAGGTTGAGTTCCCGGCTCCAGAAGTCGGTGCAATACCAAGTCAGCTTGCCTGCATGCTCACGGAACAGCGGCATCAGTTCTGCATCGGCAAGCTCGCGGCTGATACCGTGATGTTCTGCATAGCGCTGGGGTAGGTGTTCCAGCCAGAAGTGGTTGTCGAAATGCAGATCAAGCAAGGTGCCGTCCATATCCAGCAGGACGGTGTCTATGTCATTCCAAGGCAAAGCAGGCATGTGGTGGTCTTCGATCGGTGAGCCGGGGCGTATCTGTCCAGGATAGGTGACGCATTTTCATGGGGATAACACCCTTGGCCTAGGAGTAAGTATGTGGTGCTATCGTCCTGAAAATTTCATGTCATCTCAGGCGCAGATAATCGGTTAAGCCGCGTTATGATAGCCCGTTCTGTCTTACCCAGGAGCAGTACCATGCGCCAGAAGCCCACAGTCCTTGCCCGTGAAATTGTTGCCAGCAGCCGTTTATTTCGGGTTGAAGAGCTGCAACTGCGTTTCAGCAATGGCGTGGAGCGCACCTATGAGCGCCTCGTGGGTAAGGGGAGCGGTTATGGTGCGGTGATGGTGGTGGCCATGGCCGACGCCGAGCATGCCCTGCTGGTTGAGGAGTATTGCGGTGGCACGGACGACTACCAACTGTCGCTGCCTAAAGGGCTGATTGAGCCGGGTGAGGATGTGCTGGACGCTGCCAACCGTGAGCTGAAAGAGGAGGCAGGCTTTGGCGCACGCCATCTCGAGCTTATTGCCGAGCTGAGCCTGTCACCGGGCTATATGAGTCAGAAAATCCAGGTGGTGCTGGCCTCGGACCTGTATGAAGAGCGTTTGCCGGGCGATGAGCCGGAGCCAATGGGCTTGGATCGGGTTAACCTGCGCGACCTCGCCGAGTTGGTACAACACCCTCAATTCACGGAGGGGCGCGCACTGGCCGCGCTGTACCTAGTGCGCGATCTGCTGACTAAACGTGGGAGCTTCAGCCTGTGAGCACACCTCTCAATGCCCAGCAGGTGAGTGCGCTGGTGGCGCTGGTGCGCGAGGCGGGGGCTGCGATCCTGCCGTTTTGGCGTGCAGACGTAGAGGTGCTGGAAAAGGCCGATGCTTCACCCGTGACCGCTGCAGATATGGCAGCCCACCACATTCTCGACGCCGGGCTGCGTGCATTACTGCCAGACGTGCCGGTGCTGTCAGAGGAGGCGGCGGACATTACCCTCGGCGAACGTCAGCAATGGCAGCGCTGGTGGCTGGTCGACCCGCTGGACGGCACCAAGGAGTTTATTTCCGGCTCTGACGAGTTCACCGTAAATATTGCTCTGATCGAGCAGGGGCGCGTGGTCTTTGGCGTGGTTGGCGTTCCAGCCACTGGTCGCTGCTATTACGGTGGTGCTGGTCTTGGCGCATTTGTTTGTGAGGCCGCTGGCGAGCCACAGGCGATCTTGGTGCGTGAAGCTCCGGCAGAAGCCTTCACTCTGGTGGCCAGTAAGCGTCACTCCAGCCCGCAACAAGAAAGCCTGCTTCAAGGTCTCGCCGAACGCTTTGGCGAGCTGAAGTTAGCCAATATAGGCAGCTCCCTTAAGTTCTGTCTGCTGGCTGAGGGCCAAGCTGATTGCTACCCACGGTTGGCTCCGACATCCCAGTGGGATACAGCGGCAGCGCAAGGTGTGCTTGAGGGCGCAGGCGGTGAGGTGCTGACCTTGCAAGGTGAAACGCTGACCTATGAAGCCCGCGAGTCGCTGCTTAATCCTTACTTTTTGGCGTTGCCTGCATCGGCTGCATGGCGCTCGGATCTGATTGCACTGGCCCGTTGTTTGGCCTGAGCCTGATGTGCTCGTGCAGGTTCGCGACTGACGTCGCTGCTACAGTGAGCTCCGCTTCTGACCGGAACCCCTTTGAAGAGGGGGAAATTCCTTTCTACAGGTTGAGTCAGGTCTGACAAACGTCATGTGTTGGCACGGCTTCAGGTTGATCGGCACGATTAATAGCTGAAGCAAAAATGCCGTAGCCCTCGGCAGGACTACGGCATTTTTCTTAGGTGAGCAGCACAGCCCAATTTCAAGGGGCTGTACCCAAATCAGTCGATCATGTCGCTGTAGCGGCTGTCTTTGCTGTACACCAGCGGCTGCTCGAAGCCTGGGACCTTGATTTGCTCCTGACTGATCTCGATTTCTTTATCGTTGATCATGTCATTGCCGAAGTTGTAGATCACATCCAGCTGGCCTTTGAGGGCTTTTTCGTCATAAGCCTGCGCTGCTGCGCGGGTGACTTCGCGGCGGGTCACGTAATCGGCAAAGGCTGCTTCACCATGACGTTTGCGCAGCATGCGCTCAGCCACGTGCGGAGCCAGTACTACGGCGCTGGCGTTGTTGCCGCCAAAGCCTTTGGAGTTGATAAAGCAGGCATCCAGCTGCTGCGGTTGCAACGTGCGATCCTGAGTGGAGATGCTCAGGTGATCCTGGAACACATCATCCGCCACCGCATCAATGGTCTTGATGCCGGGGATGATGCCGTACTTGAAACTACCCAGTGCTGAGATCAGTTGATCTCCGCTGGCAGTGGCCAGGGAGTGGCCGACGAATGCCTTGGCAGCGGTTACTGGCCAGTTACTGATATCGAAGGCGCTGGCAACGCGATCAAGGATTTCCGATTCAGTTACGCGGTTAGCCGGGGTGCTCGAACCGTGGGCGTGGACGAAGCTGCGCTCGCGCACAGCGTCAATGCCAAGAATTTGCACGGCACTGGCAACGGCCTTGGCCACGGTCAGGTAGTTACCTGGGCCAGGGGCGGAAATGGATTTTTTGAAGCCGTCGGCGTTGATGAACACATCCGTCACCGCACCGTGGATGTCGGCACCCAGTTGCAGGGCCAGTTCGTCATCCATCAGCACGACAAACTGGCAGGCTTCGGCCAGGGTGAAACCGCAGTTCTCACCGAACGGGCGGCTGGCGCGGCGGAAGTCCACATCGTCTTTGCCTTCGATCTGGCGCAGGCCATCTTCAGTGGCCAGTGCGCCCATGGCGCCATAGCCTTCGATGCATTCCTGAGTCAGCGGCGCTTCACTGTTACCGACGATAACCAAACGAGCCTTGCCACTGGCAATCTGCTCAACACCTTTCTGCAGGTTGTACAGGAAGGTGGCGCAGGCGCCGGTGATGCTACCGGTGGTGCCGACGCTGCCCAGCACGTAGGCGTTGATAAAGTCCGCGGGCATGGTGTTCAGGCCCAAGGCGAGTTGTTTCGCGGTGACACGCCCACCTTTGAGGCGCGACTGCATCATGCCTGCGTAGCCGTTATCGTCCAGCTGGCTCATAACGCTGCCAGCGAATACGGCGACTTGATCAGGGGCAAGCTGCTGAGCGATCTGCTGCCACTCGATACCTACCGAGCGCAGGGCATCTGTGACGCCGACCACGGTCATAGCCAGACCGCGCGGGTGGAAGCGGGAGTTGTAATGTTCGGCAGGTTCGAAACCGGTCGGCAATTGACCGGCGGATTTCACTGCAAGCGGGCGGTAGCTGTTGACCTTGAAGTCGCAGCTGTCATGCAGGGTGACCTGAACTTCGCTGGCGTTTAGCTCTTGAACCGACCAGTTTTCCGGCAGCGGTTCAGGCAGTTGCTTGCGCTGAGTGACAAAGCTAATCGAGCTGCCTTCGCTGGGGCTGATGCTGATGTTTTTTTGCCAGAAGGCCGCATCAGGATCGAGGTGTTGAGCTTCAAGGCGACGTACCAGGGTGCCTGCCAGAATTTGTTCGGCATAGCGGCTGTCGATTTCAGCAAGCGTTACCGGCTGGTCGTTCTCGTCGCGGTATTCGCCATCCACAACGGTCACCAGTTTCATCATCTGGGCAAGACCGGCCAACGTCTGCTGACGCGCAAGGCTGTCCATGGATTCCAGCACGGTACGGCGGAAACCATGGTGGAAGGAGCTGCGCCCTGCAGCGTTATATCCACCAAAACCAACAATTACAGGCAGGCGAGAGGTCACTCGATCACTCCTTCAATAAATAACGGCAGACAAGCTCAGATGAATCTATGCCAGCTTGCTTTTATGCCCTGGGCGCATTAGCGAGGCTAATTTCCCCCTTTTGGCACCCATTTTGACATTTGGATGCCTATGCAGACGAATTTTATGACTTGTAAGTCACGGGCTGCGACGAAGGTAGAAGTTCGTCGGAACCGCTCAACTGATACGGTTTGCACAGTTTTGCTGGAGAAGAACAATGCACAACGTAAACCCCTACGAATTTGGTATGCCTCGCGAAGCGGCCAACTTTCAGGCCCTGAGCCCTCTGAGTTTCCTGGAGCGCGCAGCCAATGTTTATCCACAACGCCTGGCCGTGGTGAACGGTGCCCTGCGTCAGACCTGGGGGCAGACCTACACGCGCTGCATCCGTCTGGCTTCTGCACTGTCTAAACGCGGCATTGGCTTGGGGGACACCGTTGCAGTGGTCGCGCCAAACGGCCCGGCTATGTTCGAAGCCCATTTCGGTATTCCGATGTGCGGCGCGGTCCTGAACGCCATTAACACCCGTCTGGACGCCGAGGCGATTGCCTTCATCCTTCAACACGGTGAAGCCAAGGTTGTGCTCGTAGACAAGGAATTTGGTGAGCTGGTTCAGCGTGCGACCAGTCACCTGCCTAAGCGTCCGCTGATTGTTGGTATTGATGATCCTGAGTACCAGGGCGGCCAGCTGATCGGCCAGATGACCTACGAAGAATTGGTCCAAGAAGGTGACGAGGATTACCCGTGGCAGATGCCTGCCGACGAGTGGCAAGCGATTTCCCTCAACTACACCTCCGGCACTACCGGCAACCCGAAAGGTGTGGTTTATCACCACCGTGGTGCGCACCTGAACTCATTGTCCAATGGCCTGTGCTGGGACATGAACCGTTTTCCGGTGTATCTGTGGACACTGCCGATGTTCCACTGCAACGGCTGGTGCTTCCCGTGGGCGATGGCTGCCTATGTCGGGGTGAACGTGTGCTTGCGTCATGTGCGCGCCGATGCGATTTACTCCGCCATTGCTGAGCATAAGGTCGACCACTTCTGTGGTGCGCCGATTGTGCTGAACATGCTGGCCAATGCTGACGACAATCTTAAAGCGCTCAAAACTCAGCCCGTGAAAGTGCTGACGGCTGGCGCTGCGCCACCCGCTTCGGTCATTGAGGCCATGGAAGCCCTGGATTTCAAAGTGACTCACGTCTACGGCCTGACTGAAACCTATGGCCCGAGCGTGGCCTGCGAGTGGAAGACCGAGTGGGATGCTGAGACCCCGGAAAAACGTGCCCGCTTGAAGTCCCGTCAGGGCGTTCGTGCGGCATTGCTGGAAGGGCTGATGGTGGCAGATCCGGATACGATGCAGCCGGTGCCAAAGGATGGTCAGACCATCGGCGAAATCATGATGCGCGGCAATATCGTGATGAAGGGCTACCTGAAGAATCCGAGCGCGACGGCAGAAGCATTTGAAGGTGGCTGGTTCCATTCCGGCGACTTGGCCGTATGGCATGAAGACGGCTACGTCGAGATTAAGGATCGCTCGAAGGACATCATCATTTCCGGTGGTGAGAATATCTCTTCAATCGAAGTTGAAGATGCTCTGTACCGTCATCCGCTGATTTTGGAAGCCGCCGTTGTGGCCATGCCACATGCGCGCTGGGGTGAAACGCCGTGTGCGTTCGTAACCTGTAAGCCAGGGGCAGTGCTCAGTGAAAAAGAAGTGATTGAGTTCTGCCAGCAGCACATCGCCCGGTATAAGGTTCCAGGTTGCGTGGTGTTCACCGAACTGCCGAAAACCAGCACGGGCAAAGTGCAGAAGTTTGTTCTGCGTGAGATGGCCAGAGAGCTGGCACAGCAGACGTCAGTAGCCTGATTCTGGCGGTCTGAAGGGCAGGGGCTGTAATAGTTTGTGGTGGCTTTCAGTTGTTAAACGAAATGCTATTCACTACTATTTAGCCCCTGTTTTTATGTTGGAGGCACGTTTAGATGTCGGCAAGCAAACGCCTTTTAGCTGCACTTACCCTGTCCACACTTGCTGGAACAGTTCAGGCCTCCGAAGAAGTCGTGATCTACTCCTCGCGCATTGATGATCTGATCAAGCCGGTATTTGATGAGTACACCAAACAGACCGGCGTGAAGGTCAAGTTCATCACTGACAAAGAAGCTCCGCTGATTGCTCGTCTGAAGGCTGAAGGCGAGAACACGCCAGCTGACATCCTGATCACCGTTGATGCCGGTAACCTGTGGCAGGCTGAGCAGGAAGGCATTTTGCGTCCGATCAAATCTGAAGTGATTGAGGCCAATATTCCGCCGCAATATCGCTCCAGCACCAATAGCTGGACCGGTTTGTCACTGCGCGCGCGCACCATTTTCTACTCCACTGAGCGCGTTCAGCCCAGCGAACTGTCTACCTATGAAGCGCTGGCGGATGCCAACTGGGAAGGTCGCCTGTGCCTGCGGACCAGTAAGAAGGTTTACAACCAATCGCTGACTGCCACCCTGATTGAAACCCATGGCGCAGAAAAGACTGAAGAAATCATTAAGGGCTGGGTCAACAACCTGGCCACTGATGTGTTTTCGGATGACACCCAGCTGCTGCAAGCGATTGACGCCGGGCAGTGTGACGTAGGCATTACCAACACCTACTACTATGGCCGTCTGCACAAGCAGAACCCAGACCTGAAAGTGAAGCCGTTTTGGGCTAACCAGGGTGATCGTGGTACTCACGTGAACCTGGCAGGTGCTGGTGTGACCAAGTACGCACCCCACGCCGAAGCTGCTCAGAAGTTGCTGGAGTGGATGACCACCCCGCCAGCACAAAGTATTTTTGCCGGGGTAAACCAAGAGTTCCCGGCCAACCCGAACGTGCCATTCTCGGACGAAGTGAAGTCCTGGGGCGAGTTCAAGGCTGACAGCATTGCCATTGAAGTGGCGGGCAAGCGTCAGGCTGAAGCCATTATGTTGATGGACAGAGCAGGCTGGAACTGATTCGGTTCTAGTACTGGTCAACGGTTATACTCAGCGCCCCGGCATGCCCGGGGCGTTGTGTTTTAGCTGCTCAGTGACCGTCTTTAGGAGTTTGCGTGGCCCATCCTGCTCAGCGTCGTTGGTACCCCTTCGCCTTTATAGCGGCGTTGTTGGTTCTGTTGCCGATCAGTGTGCTTTTGCTCAGTTGGCACGACATCGACACTAAAATCTGGACCCATCTATGGGACACCCAGATGCCCCGGCTTATGGGCAATACCGTCACTCTACTGGTTGGGGTGGGTATTGGCGTCACGGTGTTGGGCGTCAGCCTGGCGTGGTTGACCAGTCTGTGTGAGTTTCCAGGCAGACGCTGGTTGGACTGGGCGCTGATGCTGCCGTTTGCTATTCCTGCCTATGTGCTGGCCTTTGTATTTGTCGGCTTGCTGGATTTTTCCGGCCCGGTCCAGACGCTGGCGCGAGAGTGGTTTGGGACGGGCATACGTTTCCCCAGAGTGCGATCCACTGCAGGGGTCATTATTGTCTTGGTGCTGGTGTTTTACCCGTACGTGTATCTGCTGGCGCGCAATGCTTTCCTGGCTCAAGGTAAGGGCCTTATGGAGGCGGCTCGGGTACTGGGGCTGAGCCCGTGGCGTGCATTTTGGCGCGTAGCGCTGCCTATGGCGCGCCCAGCCATTGGCGCCGGTCTGGCACTGGCGATGATGGAGACGTTGGCGGACTTCGGTGCGGTGGCGGTGTTCAACTTCGACACCTTCACCAATGCCATTTACAAAACCTGGTATGGCTTTTACAGCCTCAATAGCGCCGCGCAACTGGCCAGTCTGCTACTGCTGGCAGTGATGCTGGTGCTGTATGGGGAACGCCGTGCCCGTGGTGCTGTTCGCCCCACCAATGAACGCCCAAGGGGTAAGGCGCTTTATCACTTGCGCGGCATCAAGGCCTGGGCTGCTAGTGGTTGGTGTGGTCTGGTCTTTGCCTGCGGTTTCGTGATTCCGCTACTGCAATTGCTGGTGTGGTTCTGGCAGCGTGGCCGCTTCGATCTGGACGAGCGCTACCAAGAGCTGATCCTACATACGCTCTATCTCGGCGGGATGGCAGCACTGATCACGGTCAGTGTGGCGCTGCTTTTAGCCTTCTGTAACCGCCTGACCCCAACCCGTTTGATGCGTTCATCGGTGGGTGTGGCAAATCTGGGTTACGCCTTGCCCGGTTCGATGCTGGCAGTCGCCATCATGTTGGTATTCAGTTATTTGGACCGCGAACTGGTCATACCGCTTTCCGGTTGGTTGGGCGGCGCAGGCAAGCCCTTGCTGCTGGGCAGCCTTGGTGCGCTGATTCTGGCTTATTTGATTCGTTTCATGGCCGTTGCCTACGGGCCGTTGGAAAACAGCCTGGCGCGGATTCGCCCTTCGTTGCCTGAGGCGTCCCGCAGTTTAGGTGTGGGCGGGGTCACGCTGTTCTTGCGGGTTTACCTGCCTTTGCTGGTTCCGGGTGTGCTGACAGCTGCATTGTTAGTGTTTGTGGACGTGCTTAAGGAAATGCCGGCAACCCTGTTAATGCGACCGTTCGGCTGGGACACCTTAGCTGTTCGGGTATTCGAAATGACCAGTGAGGGAGAGTGGGCCAGGGCCTCATTGCCTGCGTTGACCTTGGTTATGGTGGGTTTGTTGCCGGTGATCCTGCTGATCCGGCGTTCAGCACGTCGGATTGGATAAGCCAGGTGGCGGATGACCGCCATCTGATCAGCCGGTACAATGCGCGCCATTTGCAGCGACCAACTTAAGCTTCCTCTTATTCAAAGTTGAGGAAATTCCTACAGGTCGCCGCTGTGTAGCCAAGCCCGCAAGGAGATACTTATGGGACAGCGAACAGCACTCTATAACTTGCATATTGTTATGGGTGCGAAGATGGTCGACTTCGGCGGTTGGGATATGCCGTTGCACTATGGGTCGCAAGTTGAGGAGCACCATCAAGTCCGCCGTGATTGCGGCGTATTTGACGTCTCCCATATGACCGTTGTGGATGTCACCGGCGCTCAGGCCAAAGCCTATTTGCAAAACTTGTTAGCCAATGATGTCGCAAAGCTGCAGGAACCTGGCAAGGCGCTCTACAGCGCCATGCTTAACGAGCAGGGCGGGGTCATTGATGATCTGATCGTTTACCTGACCGATTTTGGCTACCGCCTGGTGGTTAATGCCTCCACGCGGGAGAAAGACCTGGCCTGGATGCGCTTGCACAGCGTTGATTTTGATGTGGAGCTGCGTGAGCGTCGTGACTTGGCCATTCTGGCTATTCAAGGCCCCCATGCGCGGGTCAAAACAGTTGAGCTGTTAACGCAGACCCAATCCGCGCTGATTCAGTCCCTCAATCCGTTCGAAGGTCGCTCCGATGGCGAGTGGTTTATCGCCCGTACCGGCTACACCGGCGAAGATGGTTTGGAAATCATGCTGCCCGCGACAGAGGTTGAAGATTTCTTCAACGAACTGGTTGGGGCGGGCATTCCTACCATCGGTCTTGGCGCTCGGGACACGCTGCGCCTTGAAGCGGGTATGAACCTCTACGGACAGGACATGGATGAGCGGGTCACGCCGCTGCAATCGAATATGGCCTGGACGATTGCTTGGGAGCCTCAGGAGCGCACCTTTATTGGTCGCGATGCTCTGTTGAAACAGAAAGAGGCCGGTGTCGACAGCAAGCTTGTAGGCTTGGTGTTGGAGGAGCGCGGTGTGCTGCGCGCCCATCAAGTGGTACGGATTGATGGGGTTGGCGAAGGTGAAATCACCAGTGGCAGTTTTTCGCCTACGCTTGGTAAAGCGATTGCATTGGCGCGCGTGCCGGTTGGAACCTGCGACCGTGCTGAAGTGGAAATTCGCGGCAAGTGGTTCCCGGTACGTGTGGTGAAGCCTACATTTGTCCGTCATGGCAAGACGCTGATTTGACTTATAACGCCTAGCCAGTGGCGTAATGGCGTGCATTAATGACATGCTTCGACAGTGCCTTCGTCACAGTTGTGTTCTGAGGTGCTGCAAAGGCTACGGCCTGTTTAATTTCCATGACGGCGCCGTGGCCGTCTGCAAGATAAGGAGCGACACATGAGCAATATTCCAGCCGACCTGCGTTACGCCGCCAGCCATGAGTGGGCGCGCCTTGAAGCTGATGGCAGCGTTACTGTTGGTATTTCCGATCATGCTCAGGAAGCGCTGGGCGATGTGGTGTTCATTGAGCTGCCAGAGGTCGGTAAAACCCTGAATGCTGGCCAGGAAGCCGGTGTTGTGGAGTCGGTTAAAGCCGCATCTGACATCTACGCGCCTGTGAGTGGTGAGGTTATCGCCATCAACGAAACCCTGGCCGACAGCCCGGAGAGCGTAAACAGCGATCCTTACGCCAGCTGGTTCTTCAAGCTGAAGCCGACTGATGCCAGCGAGCTGGACAAGCTGCTGGATGCAGCAGGCTACAAAGCCGCTGCTGACGAGTGATCTGAGATCACAGACAAAGCCCTGCATAGCAGGGCTTTGTTGTTTATGGGCGTGGGCCAGACGTTAATCGGGCTTACAGCCTTTGCGGGGCAGACTTTCAAAGGCGCGTTTGATCAGCAGGGCACTGCGCTCACTTTGAAGAATGCCGGCGTGGCTATCATCCAGCAGATATAACCGATCGGCTTCATCCTGCGCTGGCGGGTACAGCTCGCTGGCCAGCGGTACCGCGCCATCGTTCGGCTGGGGCAATAATTGTCGGTTGCCACCGTAACTGATCAGTTGCCACTGGCGGATATGCTCCGGCAAACGCTGAGAAAACAGCCGCTGCAAGAACGGGCTGCCAGGGGACAAGTCGCGCCACAGGGGAATATCCAGCGGCACATCATGCACCCCCGCCGCTGCCATCGGATGCCCCGCCCACGGTGTAGACAGGGTGACGAACAGGCAGAGCGACTGGTTGTACTCATCACTCAGCTGTTGCAACGCCCTGCGCGCCACCAAACCGCCCATGCTGTGTGCGATCACGTGCAGGCGTTTAGGTTTATGGCGCAATTGCAGGTCACGGATGGCCATGCTCAGCATGTAGGCGTTGTTATCCAGCGGCAGTCCCCCCGGATAATGGAACAGCACCGGTTGGAAGCGTGCACGGTCCAGTTTATCTGCCAACCAGGCCCAATCCTTGGGAGATGAATTGATGCCGTGCACCATGATTACGGGCTCTTTCTGCTCATCCCAGGGCGCCAGCAAATACAGCCCATAGCCCAGCTCGTTGATAAAACTGACGGGCTCCCAGGTACCTTTGCGGGTGTTTAGTGCATCAAAGCGCTGGTCGTCCAGGCTGACTGTTTGCAGGTAGTTGCGCTGGAAGCGAGGGTGCTCCTGATAGACCTCTTCCAAGCTGAGGTCCAGTTGAGGTGCTGCCCCTAATGCCTCCGCGGGCAA
Organism: Pseudomonas mendocina; assembly: GCA_037482215.1. Lineage (NCBI taxonomy): Bacteria > Pseudomonadati > Pseudomonadota > Gammaproteobacteria > Pseudomonadales > Pseudomonadaceae > Ectopseudomonas > Ectopseudomonas mendocina. The sequence goes on along the minus strand of CP148074.1, from coordinate 4,185,375 downwards.
GTTGAGTTCATTGAGGTGGCCAAGCTGTCTGCGCTCTGCATCTGACGGTTGTACGGTGAGTGGTGTTCTTTTGGCTTCGGTGATCCATTGGCGGGGCTCATCGGTATCAATCACGAAGTTGTTGTTGCGGTCATCAAAGGCCAGCAGCTGATAAGCGCCGGGTGGCGTGATGAAATAGAACACCTCGTCTGGCGAGGCGATGCGGTAGGCGATCAGTTTGTTATCGGCATCCAGCAGGGCGACCAGCGCGCTGCGGTGGTCAACGCTGTTCTGCAATTGACCGCTGACTAGCACGAGGTGCTGGTGGGCCTGCTGCATTTCCCGGTCGAGCTTAACCAAGCTGCACCCGCTGCTGATCAGAAGTGTTGCGTACAGCAGCAGGTGTTTGAGGTTCATGCTTGGGCTCTGACGCGGCAGGCTGTTATTCCGGGATGACCTTAAGCAACACGCCATCCTGACCAATGACTTTCACATTCTGGCCTGCAGCAGCATCGGTCCCGGTCACCAGCCACAAGGTATCGCCCGCCTTGATCTTGCCGCGACCATCGATGATGGCCTCATGCAGCACAAAGGTTCGGCCGATCAGTTCACTGCCGCGTTGGTTCAGGCCTGGTTGAGCGCTGGTGCTGACAGACTTCCGCTGGCGCTGCCACCAGAAAACGGCGGTGATGATGGCGATCAGACCAAACAGGCTGAACTGCGCCTCCCAGCTCAGGTCAGGGAACACAAAACTCAGCAGGCTGGTGCAGGCGGCTGCCAAGCCAATCCAGAGCAGGTAACCGCCTGCACCGAACACCTCCAGAATCAGCAGTAAGATGCCGAGTCCGAGCCAGTCCCAGTACGTCAGCTGTTGCAGGTAGCTGAGCATGGCTTAGCCCTTTTTGTCATTGAAGGTGGCTTTGACGATTTCGCCAATGCCGCCAACCGCGCCGATTACCTGACTGGCTTCCAGCGGCATCAGGATGACTTTGCTGTTGTTGGCCGAGGCCAGTTGGCCCAGCGCTTCCACGTATTTTTGCGCGACAAAGTAATTGACCGCCTGCACGTTGCCGCTGGCGATTGCCTCGGACACTACGCGGGTGGCCTCCGCTTCTGCTTGGGCGGCGCGTTCGCGGGCCTCGGCTTCAAGGAAGGCGGCCTGCCGCTGCCCCTCGGCTTTGAGGATGTCACCCTGTTTCTGCCCTTCGGCAGTCAGAATGGCGGCAGCCCGCAGGCCCTCAGCCTCAAGAATCTGCGCCCGTTTAATTCGTTCGGCTTTCATCTGCCCGGACATGGCTGCCATCAGGTCATCGGGTGGGCTGATGTCCTTGATCTCAATCCGGGTGATCTTGATGCCCCATGGCGCAGTCGCTTCGTCCACGGTTTTCAGCAGGCGCTCGTTAATGGCGTCACGCTGGCCGAGCATGGCATCCAGTTCCATTGAGCCCAGCACGGTACGGATATTGGTCATCACCAGATTCCGAATCGCATGTTCGAGATCATTCACTTCATAGGCGGCCTGAGCCGTATTAATGATCTGGAAGAAGCAGATGGCATCAATCTGCACGGTGGCGTTGTCGGCGGTGATGACTTCTTGTGGTGGAATATCCAGCACGTTTTCCATCACGTTGAGCTTGCGGCCGATGCGGTCCATCACCGGGACGATGATGTTCAGGCCCGGTTTAAGCGTATTGGTGTAGCGGCCAAAGCGTTCCACGGTCCATTCATAGCCTTGCGGCACGACCTTGAAGCCCATGAGGACGATGACCACAGCGAGCACAACAAAAAGTGAAATAACACTTCCGACTTCCATTCAACTGACTCCCTAGCTGGTGTTTATTAGCGATTGTCCACGCGGACTATACCCATAATTGCAGCCGGCCAGATGCCGAAAGGCTTGCAATCACTGATGTCCTGAGTGGCTGGGCCTGCGCAGGAGGCATTAGTGCCGGCCGGCATCCAGTGCGCTGATCAGTTGCTGATCCCGTTCATAAATGTCTGGGTAGTAAGTCAGGGCGCCGTCGTTGTTGGCTTCAGTTGTCCAATAGGCCATTAGCAAGACCGCGGGATCTTGCAGGCGGTATTGCTGGGTCTTGCCGCTCTCAATGCGCGACTTTACGTCTTCCAGTTCTGTTGGGCTGAGCAGCCAACTGAGCAGGGTGTCCACCGCTTCGACACGGACGCAGCCGGAACTAAAGGCGCGGGGGGCCTTGCTGAACAGGCTCTGGCTGGGGGTGTCGTGAAGGTACACCGAGAAGGGATTATCAAAGCGGAAGGCCATCCGCCCCAGCGGATTGCGCGTGCCAGCAGCCTGGCGCAGCATGATGTTGCCGGGGTTTTCCCAGTCTACCAATGCCGGATCAAGGGTTTCTCCGTTGCGGTCCAACACAGTCAGGTCATGCCGTGAAAGGTAGCTAATGTCGTCGCGGATGGCGGGAAGTTTGTCGTTGCGCAGGATGGTCGGTGGCACTGTCCAAGTGGGGTTCAGAGTCAGCCTGTTCAGGCGGGATAGCAACAGCGGCGTCTGCCGGTCATTACGGCCAACTTGTGTGCGCGTACGCCAAACAATCTGGTCGCCCTGAACGATTTGCAGTTCACTGGCAGGGATATTGATCACCACTTTGCTGATGCTCAAATCGTCGGCCAGCCAGCGCAGTCGTTCCAGATTGGCCCGCAGTTGATCAAGACGCTGCCGCGCCGGGACGTTAAGTTCGCGCACGCTGGCTGGGCCCAGCACCCCGTCTGGGTTCAGGCCGTGAGCACTCTGGAAATGTTCAAGTGCCTGTTGGGTGGCGCTGTCGTAAAGGCTGCCGGGTTGTTCTTCGGTGACTGACAGGTAGCCTTCAGCTTCAAGGCGGGCGCGCAGCGTCGGCAGGCGCTCGTCCGTACCGTTGGCCCTGAGCAGTTTACCGCTGGCAAGAGTAGGCCAATCGCGTACTGGCAATTGGCGCTGAATGGCGTAGGCTTTGCGCAGGCTTAAGTAGCGTGTGCTTGACGGGCGAGCTGCCGCGAAGGCACGGGCCGGCTCGGCAAGATGCAGAATAGCCAGCGATACCGTGGCCAGTCCGGTGTCGGTGGGTGGCAGGCTGGGTGTACGCCACAGGCTTTCGGCTTTGGTGATCTTGATGCGGCCGCCACGCAGGTGCTGTAAAGCCTGGAGGTAGCCGTGAGTGGTGAGGATTTCCGCACAGTCCGGGTGAGCGGTGGCGTGCTGGCTGAGCAGTGGTTGAGGGTAGTCCGCAGGGTTGAGGCCATCGTCGGCCAACTGACTTAGCTGTTCCTTCAGCTGGTTCAGTTGGTTGTCATTAACCCAGGCAGGCTGACCTTCACGTAGTTGGTAAAAGGCCTGCAACTGTGCCAATGCCGCTTCGTTCAGGCTGGCAGGCAAGGGGCTGCATTGTGCGGCTAGATGGGAAAGCAACGGGCGCAGATCGTTGGGGGCGGCAAACTGTGTCGCTTCAGCATTCGCGACCAGCGGAGAAATAGAAGCCGTTAACGTTAGGTAAAATGCTGTAATTTTAAACAATTTGGCACTCCGATCCTTGGCTGTCTGCCGTGATTGCCAATAGGGTAGGCTGATCCAGTATAGACGGGCTAGTCCACTATCGGATTGTTGTGCACTCGCGCTCCCCAACGTAGGGATTTTTTGTATGTATTCTCGTTTACTCCGCATCGTTTTAGCGGGTTTGCTGGGGTTTTCCACGCCTTTGTTGGCCGCCGGTAATGACGCATTGCAGCGGGATCTCTCCCGTATTGCCCCAGGGCTCAATCAGCAGGCGCTGCGCCACGCACTGGCTGCGATGCAGTGTGCTGTGAATAACGGTGCGGGTCCTGCTCGCCGTTTAGCTGTGATTGATTATTCACGCCCCTCAACGGAGCGGCGCCTGTGGATCTTTGATCTACAGCGTAAGCGTCTCGTGTTACGGGATTTTGTAGCCCATGGGCGGCAGTCTGGAGAAAACTTCGCTCAGAGCTTCTCCAATCGTCTCAACAGTAACCAGACCAGCCTCGGCCTGTTCCGCACCGCTGAGAGTTACAGCGGCAAGCATGGCTATTCATTGCGGATGGATGGGCTGGAGCCAGGGCTGAATGATCTGGCCCGGGAGAGGGCGATTGTCATTCACGGTGCTGACTACGTTAGCCCGAATCTTGTCCGTAGCCAGGGGCGAATTGGCCGCAGTCTAGGTTGTCCGGCGGTTAGGCCTGAGGTCGCGCGGATGGTGGTTGATCAGCTTAAAGGTGGGCAGTTCTTGTTTGCCTGGCACAATGATCCACGCTGGCTACAAGGATCGGACTACCTGAACTGCAAGCCGCAGCGTGTGGCGCAGGTCATCTCTAAGCTGGGCGGTGTACAGCGCTGGCACGCCGGGATTTCGCAGCGCTGATCAGCGCTGCTCGCTCTGCGGCGTAACCCGCAACACTTCCTCGATGGTGGTCAGGCCACTGGCGATTTTCTGTGCGCCGGATAAGCGCAGACTGCGCATGCCATCCTTGAAGGCGTGACGGCGCAGCGCAACTAGGTCTGTGTCGGCTGTGATCAGTGGCTTGATTGCGTCATTCAGCAGCATGATTTCGTAAACACCCACGCGGCCACGGTAACCGGTGTCGCGGCACTCCAAACAGCCGACGGCACGGTGGGCTTGAGTCGGCAGTGGGGCATTCCAGGGCTTGGTCAGGTTCTGCCAGTCTTCTTCGTCCAGCGAATGCGGCTCTTTGCAGTGCGGGCAGAGTGTGCGCACCAAGCGTTGGGCCATAACCCCAAGCAATGTGGCCTTGAGCAGGTAATGCGGTACGCCGAGTTCCAGCAAGCGCGTTATGGCGCTTGGTGCATCGTTGGTGTGCAGGGTCGACAGTACCAGGTGACCAGTGAGTGCCGCCTGAATGGCCATCTCGGCGGTTTCCAGATCGCGGATCTCACCGATCATGATGATGTCCGGGTCCTGACGCATCAGGGCGCGTACGCCGCTGGCAAAAGTCAGGTCGATGTTGCTCTGCACCTGCATCTGGTTGAAGGAGCCCTCGATCATTTCGATCGGGTCTTCAATGGTGCAGACGTTGACCTCGGAGGTCGCCAGCTGCTTGAGCGTGGTGTACAGCGTGGTGGTTTTACCTGAACCAGTGGGGCCCGTGACCAGAATGATGCCGTTGGGCTGGCAGGTCATGCTTTGCCAGCGCTTCATATCATCGGCGGAGAACCCCAGCTGATCAAAGCTCTTAAGCAGCACTTCGGGGTCGAAAATCCGCATCACCATCTTTTCGCCGAAAGCGGTCGGCAAGGTGGAAAGGCGCAGTTCGACTTCGTTGCCGTCCGGTGTTTTGGTTTTGACCCGGCCGTCCTGCGGCTTGCGCTTTTCCGCGACGTTCATGCGGCCCAGGCTTTTCAGACGGCTGACAACGGCGAGGGTGACCTGTGGCGGGAACTGATAAACCGTGTGCAGCACCCCGTCGATACGGAAGCGCACGCTGCCTTGTTCCCGCCGAGGCTCAATGTGGATATCACTGGCGCGCTGCTGAAAGGCGTATTGGAACAACCAGTCGACGATATTGACGATATGGGCGTCGTTAGCGTCCGGTTCCTGATCCTGTGCACCAAGGTTGAGCAGCTGCTCAAAGTTGCTGACGCCGCTGATCTTCATGTCGGCAGCAGATGCGCCGCTGACGGAGCGGGCCAGACGGTAGAACTCGACGGTAAAGCGCTGAATGTCAGTTGGGTTGGCGATCACGCGTTTGATCGGGCGTTTCAGCACATGCACCAGATCCTGTTCCCACGCCCGTACATTGGGCTGGCAGGTGGCGATGGTGACGCTGTCCCGGTCTACTGCCACGGCAAGAATCTTGTGGCGTTGAGCAAAGGCGTAGGACATCAGTGGTGTGACGGCCGCGACATCAATTTTCAGTGGGTCGATGCGCAGGTACGGTTGGCCGCAGGACTCAGCCAGCCAATAGGTCAGGCACTCCAAGTCCAGCTTTTTGCCGGGGTGCTTGAGATCATCCAGTTGCTGGGCGGCGAGAAACTCCAGCGGGTGCTGCTGGTTATTGACCGCGCTGCGGCGGATAGCCAGACAATGTTCGGCAGTGTCCTGAAGGGTTCTGCCTTGGGCGACCAACTCACGTAACACGTCGCCCAGATCAAGCTGGCGATCCTGAGTAGACGGCGCGAGTGTGGACATGGGGCTCCTTAAGTCGCCAATGGCTGTGGCAGATCAGGCAGCCGACTGAAGCCGGCTTTTATGGAATAGGCTCAATCTTGCACAGCCGTCAGGCTCCACTGCAAGCCCTGGAGTGATCAGGGCTTTTGCAGGGTTTTCACGCCTTCTGCAGTGCCAAGCAACAGCAGGTCTGCCGGGCGGGCAGCAAACAGACCATTGGTCACCACGCCAACGATGGCGTTGATCTGGGTTTCCAGCTCAACCGGATTAACGATGGACATGTTGTGCACATCGAGAATGACGTTGCCGTTGTCGGTGATCACACCTTCACGGTAGACCGGGTCGCCGCCCAGTTTAACCAGCTGGCGGGCTACGTGGCTGCGGGCCATTGGGATCACTTCAACCGGCAACGGGAAGTTGCCCAGTACCGGAACCAACTTGCTGGCGTCGGCGATGCAGATGAATGTCTTGGCCACCGCTGCAACGATCTTCTCGCGGGTCAGGGCTGCGCCACCGCCTTTGATCAGGTTCAGGTGTTCGTCGCTTTCGTCAGCGCCGTCAACGTAGAACTCCAGGTCGCTGACGCTGTTCAGTTCATACACGGGGATGCCGTGACCTTTCAGGCGCGCAGCGGTCGCTTCAGAGCTGGCGACGGCACCATCGAACTCCATCTTGTGTTTAGCCAGTGCATCAATGAAGAAGTTAGCGGTGGAGCCGGTACCGACGCCAATCACACTCTTTGCGTCGAGGTGGGGAAGAATATAGTCGACGGCAGCCTGAGCAACGGCTTGCTTGAGTTGATCCTGGTTCATCATCTGGCCTGGCGAAAAGAGAAGGGAAAGTTTGAATTATACCTCCGTTGTTCACTCTTCGTGGTTTTCAGAGGGAAATCCCTGTGTCTCTTATGGTCGCACCCGCTAAGCGTGGAGTAGACTTCCGGACTCCCTGTACTACACCTGCGATCCCGCCATGCTTGAAGAATATGTGAAGAACATCCTCACCTCCCGCGTCTATGACGTGGCGGTGGAAACCCCTCTGCAACCTGCTAATCAACTTTCTGAACGACTGGGCAACCAAATTCTGCTCAAGCGTGAAGATCTGCAGCCGGTGTTCTCGTTCAAGATTCGTGGCGCCTACAACAAGCTCGCTCAGCTGTCTGCTGAAGAACAGGCTCGCGGCGTGGTTACCGCTTCGGCTGGTAACCATGCTCAAGGGCTGGCTTTGGCCGCGAAGAAATTGGGTGTTAAAGCCACCATCGTGATGCCGAAGACCACCCCGGAAATTAAGGTGCACGGCGTGCGCTCCCGTGGCGGCAAGGTTGTGCTGCACGGTGACAGCTTCCCTGAGGCGCTGGCCTACTCCCTCAAGCTGGTGGATGAAAAAGGCTACATCTATATCCACCCGTACGATGACCCGCACACCATTGCGGGGCAGGGCACCATTGCTATGGAAATCCTGCGTCAGCAGCAGGGGCAGATTGACGCGATTTTTGTCCCCGTGGGCGGCGGCGGATTGATTGCGGGGATTGCGGCGTATGTGAAATACCTGCGCCCAGAGATCAAGGTGATCGGCGTTGAGCCGGATGACTCTAACTGCCTGCAAGCTGCGCTGGCAGCCGGTGAGCGCGTGGTGCTGCCGCAGGTGGGGCTGTTTGCAGATGGTGTGGCCGTGGCACAAATTGGTGAGCACACCTTCAATATCTGCAAAGAATGCGTCGACGAGGTCATTACCGTCAGCACCGATGAAATTTGTGCGGCGATCAAGGATATCTACGACGACACTCGCTCCATCACCGAGCCGGCAGGTGCGCTGAGTGTGGCGGGAATCAAGCGCTACGTGCAGCGTGAAGGGTGCACTAAACAGGTTTTGGTGGGTATCGACTCTGGAGCCAACATCAACTTTGACCGCCTGCGCCACGTTGCTGAGCGTGCAGAGCTGGGTGAGCAGCGCGAAGCCATTATCGCTGTCACCATTCCGGAGCATCCGGGCAGCTTCAAGAGCTTCTGCGAGGCACTGGGTAAGCGCCAAATCACCGAGTTTAACTACCGTTTCCATGAGAATGGTTCGGCGCACATCTTTGTTGGCGTGCAGACCCATCCTGAGAACGATCCGCGCGGGGCATTGGTCAAAGGTCTTCAAGACAAGGGCTTCCCGGTGCTGGATCTGACCGAGAACGAGCTGGCCAAGCTGCATATCCGCCACATGGTGGGTGGGCATGCGGCAGCCGTGCCTGATGAGTGTGTTTACCGCTTTGAGTTTCCAGAGCGTCCGGGGGCGCTGTTCAACTTCTTGCAGAAGCTGGGCGGTCGCTGGAATATCTCTATGTTCCACTACCGTAACCATGGCGCTGCCGATGGTCGTGTGGTGGCGGGGCTTCAGGTGCCGCACGAGGAGCGTCATCTGTTACCGGCTGCGCTGGATGCGATCGGGTACCCGTACTGGGATGAAAGCGATAACCCAGCGTATAAACTATTCCTTGGCTAACCCTGATAACTGACAGGAACCTTGTAATGGAACACTACCAACTGCTGAAAATTGCCCACAGTGCTCCGGGCATGTTGCTGTTGCTGGGCCTGATTGCCCATGCATTCATGCTGTGGAAGGCTTCGCGCAATGGCGACAGTGCCGTGTTGCAGCGCAAGCTCAAGCGTACTCGTCTGATTAGTCTGCCGGTGTTTGCGCTGCTGGCGCTGAGCCTGCCGGTCAGCGGTTGGTGGATGGTCAACCTGGCAGGCTTCCCGCTGGGGCAGACCTGGCTGCTGGGTAGCAGCATTCTGTTCGCGGTGCTGGTGATTGTCGGTTTGCTGCTGAGCGGACGTCTGAATGCTTGGCAGACGCTGGGTGATACGCCTGCACCTGCTGGTTTGAAGCGCCTAAGCCTGATTTATGCAGTGCTGTTGGCTGTCTTGCTGATTGCCATAATGGGCCTGATGGCCGCCAAACCGCTGTGAATAGCTGCTCATATAAAAGCGCCGCCTGATCAGGGCGGCGTTTTTATTTGTCTGTCTTCAATTGGCCGGGATGGCTTTATTGCGTGCCTCAGACCATTGGTGGATAAGCTGCTTTGCAGCCTTATGCCACCCTACAGTACGTGTGATTTTGTAGGGTGATGTAAGGCCGCAGGCTTACCGACCATTGGCCCGCTGCAGTTACCTAAAAAGCGGCATGTCCACGTCCGTGTAAGCGCCACCAGTCCAGTAGGGTGGATGGACGAAGCCATCCACCAATGGATTCAGTGCCGCAGGGCCTTATCAGCCGAATGGCTTAGTCGCGCAGGGAGATGATCTTCCAGCCACGCTGTTGCGCTTCGGCGAGCAGCTTGGCGTCCGGGTCCACGGCGAACGGGTGAGTCACTTGCTCCAGCAGGGGCAGGTCGTTGATCGAATCGCTGTAGAAATAGCTGTCTTGCAGGCTGTAGCCGGTCTCATCGAGCCAGCGTTGCAGGCGCACGACTTTACCGCCCTGGAAGCAGGGAATGTCAGTGGTACGGCCGGTGTAGCGGCCATTCTGCATTTCGCATTCGGTTGCAAGCAGATGGTCAACGCCCAAGCGTTCAGCAATCGGGCCAGTGACGAAACGGTTGGTGGCGGTGATGATTACCAGCTTGTCGCCAGCAGCACGGTGCTCAGCCAGCAAAGCTTCGCCTTTGGCGAGGATAATGGGCTCAATGCGGTCGCGCATGAACTCCTGGTGCCACTGTGCCAGCTGCTCCATATCGGTGCGGCCGAGCAGCTCAAGGCTGAAGTTCAGGTATTCGGCAATGTTCAGCGTGCCAGCCAGGTACGCCTCATAAAACTGATCGTTACGTGCTTTATGAGCTGCGCGATCCAGAATGCCGCGCTCACACATGTAATCACCCCATGCGTGGTCGCTGTCGCCGCCCAGCAGGGTATTGTCCAGATCAAATAAAGCCAAACGCACAGAACACCTACTCATAAAGGATAAATGAAGGGCGTCAGGATAGCCGCTTTTACAGGTCATTCCCATTACAGGGCAGCACTTGCATTGCTGCTGTGAGGACCTTTATGGAACAATGCCGGAACATGCGTTTACGAGGTTTGGCGCCGTGATCGATTCTGATGGCTTTCGTCCGAATGTCGGCATCATTCTGACCAATGATGTTGGCCAGGTGCTGTGGGCGCGGCGCATCAATCAGGATGCCTGGCAGTTCCCACAAGGTGGTATCAACGACAACGAGACACCCGAACAGGCGTTGTACCGTGAGTTGAATGAAGAAGTGGGGCTGGAAGAGCAAGACGTGGAAATTCTTGCCTGCACCCGTGGCTGGCTGCGTTATCGTTTGCCCCAAAGACTGGTGCGTACCCACAGTCAGCCTCTGTGTATCGGCCAAAAACAGAAGTGGTTTTTGTTGCGCCTGACTGGCGCCGAAGACCGGGTCCGGATGGATCTGACCGGCAAGCCGGAATTTGATGGCTGGCGCTGGGTCAGTTACTGGTACCCGTTGGGACAAGTCGTAACATTCAAGCGCGAGGTTTACCGTCGCGCCCTCAAGGAACTCGCTCCGCGCCTGATGGTGCGGGACTGATACAGGCCAAAGCCCATAATGCTCAATACGCTGCGCAAGATTGTCCAGGAAGTAAACGCCGCTAAGGACCTTAAGACGGCGTTGGGCATTATTGTGCAAAGGGTTCGTGCCGCCATGGGCACCCAAGTGTGCTCTGTATACCTGCTTGACCCGGAGTCTCAGCGCTTTGTGTTGATGGCGACCGAAGGCTTGAATAAGCGAGCCATCGGTAAGGTCAGCATGGCGCCCAATGAAGGCTTGGTGGGGCTGGTCGGTACCCGTGAAGAGCCGCTTAACCTTGAACATGCCTCCGAACACCCGCGTTATCGCTACTTTGCTGAAACGGGCGAAGAGCGTTATGCCTCTTTTCTTGGTGCTCCGATCATTCACCACCGCCGTGTGATGGGAGTCCTTGTTGTACAGCAGAAAGAGCGCCGCCAGTTCGACGAAGGTGAAGAAGCCTTCCTCGTCACCATGAGTGCCCAGCTCGCCGGGGTTATTGCTCACGCCGAAGCAACGGGTTCTATCCGGGGCTTGGGGCGTCAGGGCAAGGGTATCCAGGAAGCGAAGTTTGTGGGTGTTCCGGGCTCGCCCGGTGCTGCTGTGGGTACCGCTGTGGTGGTGCTGCCGCCAGCTGATCTGGACGTTGTGCCAGACAAGCAGGTGGACGACGTAGACGCTGAGTTAAAGCTGTTCAGTGATGCGCTTGAGAGTGTTCGCGACGATATGCGCTCACTTTCGCAGAAGATGGCTGCGCAATTGCGCCCTGAAGAACGCGCATTGTTCGATGTTTATCTGATGATGCTGGAAGATGCCGCCCTCGGTAACGAGGTGGTCAAAGTCATCCGCACTGGGCAGTGGGCGCAAGGTGCGTTGCGCCAGGTGGTCAAGGAGCACGTCAATCGCTTTGAGCTGATGGACGACGCCTATCTGCGTGAGCGCGCCAGCGATGTACGGGATCTGGGGCGTCGTTTGCTGGCCTATCTCCAGAAGGCTCATAAGCAAGCTTTGGTGTACCCGGATAACTGCATTCTGGTCAGTGAGGAACTGTCGCCTTCTATGTTGGGCGAGGTACCGGAAGGCAAACTGGTAGGTCTGGTTTCGGTACAGGGTTCTGGCAACTCGCACGTAGCGATCTTCGCTCGGGCCATGGGTATCCCCACCGTTATGGGGGTGGTAGATCTGCCGTACTCCAAGGTGGATGGCATTCAACTGATTGTTGATGGCTACCACGGTGAGGTGTACACCAACCCCAGCGAGATCATGCGCAAGCAGTACGCTGAGGTGGTGGAAGAAGAACGTCAGCTGGCACGTGGCCTTGATGCGCTGCGGGCTCTGCCGTGTGAGACCCCTGATGGCCACCGCATGCCGTTGTGGGTCAATACCGGCCTGCTGGCTGATGTCAGGCGTGCTCAGGAGCGTGGTGCGGAAGGTGTTGGTCTGTACCGTACCGAAGTGCCGTTCATGGGCAAAGAGCGCTTCCCCAGCGAGAAAGAGCAGCTGGCGATTTATCGCGAGCAGTTAGAGGCGTTCCATCCGTTGCCAGTGACCATGCGCAGCTTGGACATTGGTGGTGACAAGGCGCTCAGCTATTTCCCGATTAAAGAAGAAAACCCGTTCTTAGGGTGGCGCGGCATCCGCGTAACCCTGGATCACCCGGAGATTTTCCTGGTGCAGGCTCGGGCTATGCTCAAGGCCAGTGAAGGGTTAAATAATCTGCGTATTCTGCTGCCGATGATTTCCGGAATTCAGGAGCTGGAAGAAGCCCTGCATCTGATTCATCGTGCTTGGGGCGAGGTGCGTGATGAGGGCACGGATGTGCCGTTGCCGCCCATCGGGGTGATGATTGAAGTTCCTGCTGCGGTTTACCAGATCCACGAGTTGGCACGGCAGGTGGACTTCTTATCAGTCGGCTCCAATGACCTGACTCAGTATCTGCTGGCCGTGGATCGCAACAACCCACGGGTGGCGGATTTGTACGACTTCCTCCACCCTGCGGTGTTGCAGGCGCTGTGCAAGATTGTTGAGGGTGGGCATGCCGAAGGTAAGCCGGTGACCATTTGCGGTGAAATGGCGGGTGATCCGGCTTGTGCACTTTTGTTGATGGCAATGGGCTTTGATGGTCTGTCGATGAACGCCACCAACTTGCCCAAAGTGAAATGGTTGCTGCGCCAGGTGTCCATGGAAAAGGCTAAAGAACTGCTGGCTCAGGCCATGTCCATCGACAACCCGCAGGTGATCCGCAGTACCTTGCAACTGGCCCTGCGTAAGCTTGGGCTAGAACGCATCATTAATCCGGCTTCGGATATTCAGGGCTGATCGAATCAGCCCTGTAGCGGGTACTCAATCCGCACTTCTCCCAGGAACACTCCATCCGGCCCATAGCTGCGCTCGTGCATAATTCGGCTGCCGTCGGCGTGGGCCGTAAGCACCGTGCTGGCTCGGGTGCCATAGCCGGTGCTGGCGATAAACACGCTGGACAGCATGCGCTCCATTTCCAGACTAATGCCAGTCTGAGGCAGTTCCTCATCGGCGGCGCGCTGTGAGTCGTTCAGCAGGTTGAAAAGTGCGATTGGGTCTGACGTTGGCAGAGCGTTTTTGAGGGCCCGTTTGGCGCGTTCAAGTTTTGGCCAAGGAGTGTTCAAATCCGCGTTAGAAACACCATAAACACCCGCTTTTAGGCGGTTGATCACGGCGCTTTTGGAGTTAAAGTGCCAAAGCTCATTTTGGTCGCCTACCAGCAGGTTGAAGCCACCGTACAGTTGATGCTGTTCAGCTACTTCGTGCAGATACTGCTCTGGTGTGTGCGAGCCCCTGAGAAACTCGACAGGTAAGTCGCCTCTGGATCGTTCCCCTTGGGGCAAGCTGAGGTCGCGGATATTCGTCAGGGCCGCGAAGCGCCCCTCAGGACCAAGGCCCAGCCAAGTACCGCCTGCTTGAAGGTCGCGGCCCGCGATGATGCCCGGCGCATCAGGCCATGGGGCGGCGGCTAAGCAGGGGCGGGGGAAAAATTCATCACGGTTAGCGGCGAGGATCAGCGGCTGCGAATGCCCGGGCTGCCAGGCGAAAACAATCAGGCACATCAGTTATCTGCTCACTTGGGCTTAATACGGCACTCAGGGTCTAGAGCATGCATGATCTGAGCACCGAAGTGCACGCCTTTACGTCATACAAGGTGGGTCGTACATCTGCTGGAAGTGGAGCGCGCGGGGGCGATCCGTTACCATGCCGCATCACATGTGGGGGTGGTTATGGAACTGTTGATGTATTTACTGCTGGGGGCTGCTGCAGGGACTCTGGCCGGATTGTTTGGTGTGGGCGGCGGTATCATCATCGTTCCTGTACTGGTTCTGAGTTTTACCGCCCAGGGTGTCCCTACAGAGGTGCTGACTCACCTAGCAGTGGGCACGTCGTTGGCCACTATCATCTTTACGTCGATCAACTCTGTACTTGAGCACCATCGCAAAGGTGCGGTTCTCTGGCCGGTTTTCGTCTGGATGACCATCGGGATTTTGCTGGGTGCAGGTGTCGGTGCGGCCACCGCTGCGGCGATCAAAGGGCCGATGTTGCAGAAGATTATTGGTGTCTTCGCCATCATTATTGCCATACAGATGGCGCTGGAGCTGAAACCCAAAGCCACTCGTGATGTCCCAGGCAAGCCGGGATTAATTGCGGCAGGTGGGGTAATCGGTTGGGCATCCGCCATTTTCGGTATCGGGGGTGGTTCGTTAACCGTGCCTTTCCTTAGCTGGCGCAGCGTGCCCATGCAGAAGGCCGTTGCAACCTCCGCCGCCTGCGGCCTACCCATTGCGATTGCCAGTGCGCTGAGTTTTGTCTGGCTGGGCTGGGGTAGAGCTGAGTTGCCGGAGTGGAGTCTGGGCTTTGTGTATTTGCCTGCTCTGGTCGGCATTGCTATCCCCAGTATGTTTTTTGCGCGCTTTGGTGCACGTCTGGCGCACAAGTTGTCGCCGCGCTTGCTCAAGCGTTTGTTTGCGTTGCTCCTGTTCAGCGTGGGCCTGAGCTTCCTGATTTGAGGAATTGAAATGCTGCCTTATCCACAGATCGACCCCGTAGCGGTATCGCTGGGGCCTCTGCAAATTCACTGGTACGGCCTGATGTACCTAGTTGGTATCGGCGGAGCCTGGTTGCTGGCGTCTCGCCGACTGGCTCGCTTTGACCCGACCTGGAATAAGGAAAAACTGTCCGATCTGGTTTTCTGGGTTGCCTTGGGGGTGATTCTGGGTGGCCGTTTAGGCTATGTGCTGTTCTACGATTTGGCGGCGTATATTGCCGAGCCTGCTAAGGTCTTCCGCATCTGGGAAGGCGGCATGTCGTTTCACGGCGGCTTGATCGGTGTGCTGCTGGCGTCCTGGTTGTTTGCTAAGCGCAACAACAAGGGCTTCTTCGAATTGATGGACTTTATCGCCCCTTTGGTGCCGATTGGTCTGGGTGCAGGGCGCATCGGAAACTTTATCAATGGCGAGTTGTGGGGCAAGGTCAGTGATGTGCCTTGGGCCATGGTATTCCCCACTGGCGGGCCGCTGGCGCGACATCCCTCGCAGCTGTACCAGTTCGCACTGGAAGGCGTCGCGCTGTTCCTGATCCTCTGGATCTACTCGCGTAAGTCTCGTCCGACCATGGCGGTATCCGGTGTGTTTGCCCTGTGCTATGGCGTCTTCCGTTTTATCGTTGAGTTTGTCCGGGTACCGGACGCTCAGCTTGGTTACTTGGCCTTCAACTGGCTGACCATGGGGCAGGTGCTGTGCTTGCCAATGATCGTCGGCGGCATCGGCCTGATTATGTACGCCTATCGCAAAAATGCTTACGCCCAAGGAGTCGCGTAATGAAACAGTATCTCGACTTGATGCGCCTGGTGCGTGATACCGGCACATTCAAGAGCGATCGCACAGGTACTGGCACTTACAGCGTGTTTGCCCATCAGATGCGTTTCAACCTGGCGGATGGTTTTCCGCTGGTGACTACCAAGAAGTGCCACCTGAAGTCCATCATTCATGAGCTGCTGTGGTTCCTGAAGGGCGATACCAACATCAAATACCTGAAGGAAAACGGCGTCCGCATCTGGGACGAATGGGCTGATGAGAACGGTGATCTGGGCCCGGTCTATGGCTATCAGTGGCGCAGCTGGCCTGCACCGAATGGTGAGTCGATCGATCAGATCAGCAAACTGATCCACATGATCAAGACCAACCCCGATTCACGTCGCCTGATTGTCTCTGCGTGGAACCCGGCGCTGGTCGACCAGATGGCGCTGCCGCCATGCCATGCTCTGTTCCAGTTTTATGTGGCGGACGGCAAGCTGAGCTGCCAGCTGTACCAGCGCTCCGCGGATATCTTCCTTGGCGTGCCGTTCAATATTGCCAGTTACGCATTGCTGACTCTAATGGTGGCGCAGGTGTGTGGTCTGCAACCGGGCGATTTCATCTGGACCGGTGGAGACTGCCACCTGTACGCCAACCATATCGAGCAGGCTGACCTGCAATTGAGCCGCGAGCCGCTGCCGTTGCCGACCATGAAGCTGAACCCAGACGTCAAAGAGCTGCTGGACTTCCGCTTTGAGGACTTCGAGCTGGTGGGCTACGAGGCCCATCCGCACATTGCCGCGCCTGTGGCAGTCTGATTTTCGCTGGAATTGAAAAGGGCGGAATCGCTAAGCGGTTCCGCCCTTTTTGTTTGTGTGGCGGGATGTTCGGTTGTTACCGGGTGTAGGGGCGACTTTAGTCGCGAATCATGGCGTTGCAGGTTTTCGCGGCTGAAGCCGCTCCTACGGGCTATTCGGTTGTCAGGGTTACGCTGAGTTGCTCCAGCAGCACCTGGCGCTCGCTGTTTTGCAGCTGAGAGCCGGGGTTGAGGGATGACCACTCGGGGTGGGCGCGGGCTTTGTTGAGGGCGTCTGGCAGTTTACCTTCGCGCCAGTTTTGCTCCTGCGGCATGTCCACCTTGATCGTCTCGTAGGCCGCATGACCCCGAGCCTCCAGGGCTTGTAGCAACTGCTGTTGGCGCACGGCCAACAGGCGTAGCACAGCATCGTCTACGGTCAGCTCACGCTGGCCTTTGAGTTTGCCTTTCAAGCGTGATCCGTAGTTGCGCAGGGTTTGCGCACTGCCGCCGATGATGGCCCCCAGCGCTGCGGCTGCACCCAGGGTGACGCCCCCCACAAGCAAGTCGATACCGACACCGGTGGCCGCCCCTGCGGCCATGCCGCCGCCCACTTTGATACCGAGTTGCTTGAGGGTTTCGGGGTTGAACAGGTCATCGCCCCAGCGCCCATCCAGCAGGGGTAGTTCACCGGCTTTGGCGTCGTCGCGGCGGAAGGCGTAGAGGCGCAGCAGGGCTTCGACGCAGTGTTGTTCACGCTTGCGAATGCTTTGGTGCAACTCGCTGATTGCGCTGCGCTCCTGTGAGTCGTCTGTGCTCACGCTGCGGCGGAAGGCAGCCACGTCCATTAGCAGCTCAGCAATCAGGCGGGCGCCACTGTCGCGGCGCATCTGCCGCTGAGCCTGGTGATCGTCGATCAGTCGTTGCAGCTGTGGCCGGGCCTTTTCCAAGAGCAGGGCGAGGCTGTCGTAGAGTCGTCGCTCACCATCCATGGGCGGTGCCACGCTGTCGAAGCCGACCAGTGCATGCAGGCCGAGTCGGGCCAGGGCTTCACGCCATTCTTGCTCACGGTGCTGGTGGCCGCTGACAAAGTTCAGCACGGGCAATAGCGGACGGCCACACATAGCCAATACGGCCAACTCGTCTCGGTACTTAGCCAGCACCGGCTCCCGTGCATCAATCACGTATAGACCGGCGTCGGAAGTCAGCAGCTGGCGCAGCACTTTCGCTTCCTGCTCAAAACGCTGCCGCGCTTCGCTGCCAGCTAAGAAACGCTCCAGCCGCGCTGGGCCATCCAGGCGTTCTCCGGGGCGATCCAGTTGTTCCAGATAGTCGAGCAGGGCGATGGCGTCCTCAAGGCCGGGTGTGTCGTACAGCTCCAGAAGCGCTTGGCCTTCGACCGATAAGCGAGCGCCCTCCACATGGCGGGTAGTGCTGGGGCGATGGGACACTTCGCCGAAGCCGACATCCCGAGTCAGGGTGCGCAGCAGTGAGGTTTTGCCGACGTTGGTGTGGCCGACCACGGCCAGTTTCAGGGCTTCAGTCATGGCCGGACTCCAACCAGGTGAGCGGTGCGCTGTCACTATGGCGCAAACCGAGCTGATCCAGTGCCTGATGCCAGTCACCCAGGCGCTGGCTGTCGAGGGCTTCCCCTGGCGGTGGTTGCAGCAGCCAGACTCGGGTAGCTGCGGCGTTGCGGGCCAGTTCTCCGATCAGGGCGAGGCTGCCGCGATCCGGCGAGCGGCGTGGGTCACAGGTGATCAGCAGGCGTTGTGCCGGGAAGCGGCTGAGCTGCTCCAGTAACTGGCGACGTTGTTCGCGGGTGTCTATCACGCCCGCATCGCTAATGCCTTGTGGCAGCGCTGGAGGCCATGGGCGTTGCGGGTCCAGTTCGATGGCGACCAGTACCGCGCCGTCACTGTTCAGCCCTGTCTGCCCGGCTTGAGGTTGGTACAACTGGCCGGGGTCTGCGTCGCATACTCCTAGACGCTCGCTGCTCGGTTGCAGGCGCTCACGTAAGAGGCTGTAACCGGGTTGGCTGAGGTCCAGTTCCAACTTCGCGGTGCCCCGCGACCAGCGCCATAGGCACAGCAGGCTGAGTAGCAGGCGGGGGAGTAGGCCATAGATGATGAGTACACCGACCAGCCAGTGCGCCCAGATTTGCCGGGCGCCCTCGTTGGCCAGTGGATTATCGCCACTGGCGCGGATTAATTCGGCGTCTGGCAGGGTAAAACCAAGCAGGGCCGGTAATTGGCCGATGGTTTGGGTCAGGGTGATAAAGGTTTCGCTGCTGAGCAGAGTGCTTTCCCAGACAAAACCATAGCGTCGGGTGGCCAGCAGAATCAGTAACGTGATCAGTGCAGACAGCGAGGTTGCCAGCCAGAAACCGTGCGTCAGTAAGCCGACGCCCCAGCGGGTGAGTCGTTGCCGTTGCAGGAGCAGCATCAGCGCTGGGGCCAGTTGTGCTGCTTGGGCATCGCGGGCAAGTTTTTCGCTCAGCCAGAGCCACAGGCGGCCGAGAGCGCCTGTGCTGTCCCGCACCAAAAGTCCCAGTAGCCACAACAGCAGCATGAGCCAGTTTAGGCCGAGTAAGCTGCCGAGCGCCCAGAACACGTTAACCGGGCGCTGGCCGTCACCTAGCGCGGCAACTGCAAGGCCGCTGCCAGCGATCACCGCCAAGACAAGCAGCAACACCCCGGCCAGGCGGGCGCCTTGTAGCCAGTGTGCCAGGCCCTGGCTTTGTCCATCGCGCTCGGCCAAAAACAGGGCGCGGGTCTGAATCCGTTGGCTGAGGTTGCCGCCCTGCGCTTGGGCGCGTCGGTTGGCTTCACTGTCCTCCAGCAGACCTGCGTGCTCTTCACGCAGGCGAATGGTTTC
Source organism: Pseudomonas mendocina (assembly GCA_037482215.1). Lineage (NCBI taxonomy): Bacteria > Pseudomonadati > Pseudomonadota > Gammaproteobacteria > Pseudomonadales > Pseudomonadaceae > Ectopseudomonas > Ectopseudomonas mendocina. The sequence goes on along the minus strand of CP148074.1, from coordinate 4,166,229 downwards.
ACTGAGCCAGAGGGCGTTCAGACCGGAGAAGGGGCGGTGGCTCAAATGACCTCCTGAGCTTGAATTTCTGACAGGGCGGACTGTCTGACCTGCCGCAAACATAGCAAAACTTCACTGAGAGCTCATGCTGAGTTGACTCGGTGGTGTTAAGGCATGAGGTTTCGACGGCACCCTGAGGGAGAGGTTCGGTGCTGATAACAGAAGGGAGGTATCGATGAGAATATTACAAGTGTTTCCGTTAGGGCTGTTGCTCGGTTGCACTTTAGCGTTTGCTGATGGCTTGCCTGAAGAAGGCTCATTACTGCAGCGTTTTGGCGTTCAGGCCGATGAGCTGCCTCTGTCACAGGAGGGGCCAGCGCAGGATGGGGTTCACTTCCAACTTGAGCCCGATTCTCCGCTGGTGCAGTTTAAGTTTGAAGATGAGAAACCTATTGAGACAACCGGTAATCCTGCGATTGACGCGATGCGCGAACGGGATCGACGTAACTGTGAGAACACCCGGCAGGAGCTGATTAAACGAGGCGGCGCCCCCATAGAGTGTCGATGAGGACGAGGACGACTCTCGTCGCCCTCATCTTTTCACTGGCTCAACGCCCCTCACGCAGCTTGACGGCAATATCCGGCTGATCAATGAACAGTCCATCAATTCCGGTAGCCAAAAAGCGCTGAATCTCGGCGTTGATATCGCCACGCTCTTGCGGGTTATCGCCTTTGCGCAGGTTGGCTGGCAGGAAGTTATTCTCCGCGCGGAAGGTGTAAGGGTGAACCTTAAGCCGTGCCGCGTGGGCATCGCCTACCAGTGTGGTGGGTGTGGTCAGGTTGCCGTTGGCGTCGCGAGGGATGATCTGGCCTTTTTCAGGCCCGATACCTGCCGCATAGCGGGCAATGTTCCGCAGGCCAGCGGGGGTTACCATCTGCGCATACGTCAGTTTGCTGCCTGTGGCTTGCTGATCAAATGGCTGCCCTTGGGCTTCAAGTAACTGGATCAGTGGGATCTTGGTCAGTGTGCTGAGGGTCTTCAGGTTGTTCACTTCAAAAGACTGGATATACACCGGCGCTTTAGGGTTGTCGTAACCATTTTTGCGAAGCACTTTAAGCAGAGGACGCTCCATGGCCAGACCTAACTGCTGGAAGTGGGTTGGGTGTTTGGTTTCTATATACAGGCCAATACTGCGGCGCTGGCTGATCTCCAGGCTTTTCACCAGATTGATGATTTCTTGGAGGGTTGGGATCTCGAAGGTACCGTCCAAGCGAGCATTACCGGGGCGGATGTTGGGGATGCGTTCAACGGCACGCAGGGTCTTAAGTTCGGCCAGGGTGAAGTCCTCACTGAACCAGCCGGTCAACTCATTACCGTCGATATTCTTCGTGCGCTTGCGGTCAGCGAACTCCGGGTGGTTGGACACGTCGGTGGTTAGGCCCAGCTCGTTATCGTGACGGGCTAACAGGACACCGTCTTTACTCATGACCAAGTCCGGCTCGACGTAATCCACCCCTTGCAGGACGGCCAATGCATAGGAGGCCAAGGTGTGTTCTGGTACATAACCGCTGGCACCACGGTGGCCAATAACAAGTGGTGTTTGTGCCTGATGGCTGCGGTTGTCGCTGATGCCAGGCTGCTGCTTAGCCCATTGGACGGCCTTGTTTACAGGGTCTGCTAATGTGCCAGCCGAGACGGTCAACATAAGCATGCACAAAGTTGTTCGGGCGAATTTCATAGAAGCGAATCCTTGCTTGATGATTGACCATCAGGCTGACTGAATAAAATGACGCCAAGGTGACAGTTTGACCGAGACTCGACAAGAGTATGCCCAGATCAACGAAAGGTAGGCTGCGGCTCTTTGGAACCCTCTGATATGCTAGCCCGTATGACTAAGACACTCCCTCTCTCTCTTATCGCTGCCCTCGCCGAAAACCGTGTGATTGGCCGCGACAATCAGTTGCCTTGGCATCTGCCGGCAGACCTCAAACACTTCAAGGCCCTGACCCTCGGCAAGCCGATCATCATGGGCCGCAAAACCTGGGACTCTCTCGGCCGTCCGCTGCCGGGTCGGTTGAATCTGGTGGTAACCCGCCAAGCTGATTTGCAGCTCGAAGGTGCAGAAGTCTTCACCACGCTGGACGCAGCTATCCAGCGCGCCCAAGAGTGGGCGCTTGCAGAAGATGCTGAAGAGGTGATGCTGATTGGTGGCGCTCAGTTGTACGAGCTGGGCCTGCCACAGGCTGATCGCCTGTACCTGACCCGTATACTGCTCAGCCCCCATGGTGATGCCCATTTCCCGGAAGTGAGCGAGCAGGATTGGCATCTCGCGTCAGCCATTGAACATGCAGCCGATGTCGAAACGCCCGGTTATGTGTTTGAGGTTTGGCAGCGCAAGTAAGGCCATCTCACCCGCTTCAGGCTGTTTTGTTATGGCTTCAACGAGGGAGTGCCCTGGTGATAGCGCATCTGCCAGTGCCCCTGCTTGTTGACCCATACTGAACTGCGTAGGGAGCGGATTGCCTCTCCAAGGCAGACCTTCTCAAGAGCATAGGTAACGAGGACCACTTGTGGCGTGAGCAAATGGGCCTGCATGGCGATGGCGATATAGGTCACTCCGGTCTGTAGCGGCAGCGCCTCTGCGAGCTTACGGCGAATAATTTCAGCCTGGCGCTGCACGCTGCGAAACGCCGATACCATAAACAGTGAAATGCCCGCGCGCAGAGCCGCGGCATGTAGCTTTCTCCAAGCCTCGGCCGCCTCTGGGGATAGCTGGTGCCCCAGCCATCGGCATCTGTTGCGGCGATTACCAGGTGTTGGGCTTCGGCATATTCGACCACTCGGCGGTGCAGGAAAAAGTCTTCCGGTACACCGAACTCATGGGGAAATTGGTAAAGGCGTGCCGATGGCATTGGGGCGTCCTTGCTGTTGAGTCTGTTGGCATTTGAGTGCTTAGGCTCGGCCATCATTCAATGCCTTTATCAGGGCTTTATTAAACCCTGTCGGGTCTTCCATCTGTGGCGCATGGCCCATGCCGGGGAATTCGATCAAGTGTGATCCTGGGATCATCTTCGCGGCATTTTTACCCAGTAGGTTGTAGTGGCCTATCTTCGCTTTGACTTCTGCAGGTGCAATATCGCTGCCGATTGCCGTGGTGTCGGCATCGCCGATCATCAGGATCGTCGGCACCTTGAGGTTGGGTAGTTCGTAGTACACCGGCTGGGTGAAAATCATGTCGTAGATCAGCGCTGAGTTCCACGCGACAAGGCGGTGGCCGGGGCCCTTGTTGAGACCGGCGAGCATATCCACCCAGCGATCATATTCTGGCTTCCAGCGCCCGGCGTAATAGGTGTTTTGCTCGTACTTGCACACGCCTTCGGCGCTCAGCTTCAACTCACGCTGGTACCACTGGTCGACGCTGCGCCATGGAACCCCGAGGGCTTTCCAATCTTCGAGTCCGATTGGATTGACTAACACCAGATGCTCGACCTGCTGAGGAAACATCAGCGCATAACGGGTTGCTAGCATGCCGCCGGTGGAGTGGCCAATCACCTCAGCGCGTTGGATATTCAGGCTGTTGAGCAGGGCGCGGGTGTTATCGGCCAACTGCTGGAAACTGTACTGATAGTGCTCCGGTTTGCTGGAGGTGCAGAAGCCGATTTGATCAGGCGCGATCACCCGGTAACCGGCTGCGCTGAGGGCTTTGATGCTGTCCTCCCAGGTCGCCGCACAGAAATTTTTGCCATGCAGCAATACGGCGGTTTTGCCATTCGCTTTAGCGCTTGGAGCAACATCCATATAGCCCATGCTCAGTGCCTGATTCTGAGAGGTGAAGTTGAAGTGGTGAAGCGGGTAGGGATACTGGAATCCTTCTAGGTGCTGCCCGTACTCGCTTGCGTAAGGGGCGCTGCCAGGGCTGGCATGAGCCATTGCGGACAATGCGATTGTGAGTGCCATAAGAGCCGTTTTTAACTGCACGGAGCTATCTCCCAGGACAAGCTGTTCAGCTACGGACTAGGCAAGTGAGCGGGAGTTCTTAACGGCCGCTGTGTGCAGACAGGCGGGCGCTGAAAAACCTATGCAGTCCGGAGTCGTGCATACGTGTAATCGGCCGATCCGCCATTGGCTTTTCATAGTGTTGCGGCCTGTAATTTGCTTTGATGTGTACTCTTTCATCAAAGGAATGATGGCATGGCAAACCCTGCTCAAGCGTTTGCGCAATCACGACGGGCGTCGTTGATTGCTGCGATCTTTATGATGGCAACGTCGGCCATCGGCCCTGGTTTTCTCACGCAGACGGCAACCTTCACTGCGACCCTGGGGGCGGCGTTTGCCTTTGGCATTCTGGCGTCGATCCTGATCGACTTTGTGGTGCAGCTGAATGTCTGGCGCATCGTCACGCTGAGTCGCAGGCGGGCGGCTGAGCTGGCCAACTGTGCAGTACCGGGCAGTGGTTACGTGCTGGCTGTGTTGGTCATTTTTGGCGGGCTGGTATTCAGTATCGGCAATATCGCCGGGGCTGGTTTGGGGCTTAATGCACTGATCGGCCTGGACCCACTATGGGGTGGTGCGTTAAGCGCGTTGATTGCGATTGGGGTATTTACCTCGCACCGGGCGGGCGTTGCCATGGATCGCATCATGATAGCGCTGGGGCTGGTTAAGGTCGGCCTGATTGCTTACGCGGCCTTTGCTGCGCACCCGCCCTTAGGCGAAGCGCTGCGGCAAACGGTGTGGCCAGAGTTCGTGGATTTTGCCGCTATTACCACCATCGTCGGTGGCACAGTTGGTGGATACATCACCTACGCCGGGGCGCACCGTCTGTTGGATCGCGGCACGGTGGGGGTGGAGAACATTGAGGCTGTCTCCAAGGCAGCGTTGACGGGGATTCTGGTCACTGGCGTTGTGCGCTATGTGTTGTTCCTCGCCATTCTTGGCGTGGTCGCCAGCGGCGTGGTGATTGATGTTTCCGGGCAGGGCGCAAACCCGGCTGCACAGGCATTTGGCGAGACGGCAGGCAAGTTTGGCCTGATGGCCTTCGGTCTGGTGCTGTGGGCGGCGGGCATCAGCAGTGTGATCGGTGCGTCCTACACCTCCATGTCGTTTATTACCGTGTTCTCGGACATCATCACTGAGCGTGTACGCCATCTGGTAACAGTCGGCTTCATTTTGATTGCGCTGTTCGCCTATCTCGCACTCGGCAAACCGCCGGCGGCACTGCTGGTATTCGCCGGTGGTTTCAACGGCCTGATTCTGCCGCTGGGTCTGAGCATCTTTATGTATGTAGGCTGGCGACGAGCTGATCTTCTCGATGGCTACCACTACCCGCGCTGGCTGCTGGTGTTGGGCGTGATGACCTGCGTGTTGTCTTGGTATATGGCGTTTAAATCGGCGGGGGCGATATTTGCGTTTGTGATTGGGAGTTGATTCGTCACTTCAGCATTTCCTAAACCTGCCTTACCCGTGAGGGATAAGGCAGGCCGCAAGGTTAAAGCTCCGGCAATTGACCAAGCCGCCCGATCATTTCCGTAACGATTTGCAGGTCCAGCTGGAATTGCTCCAGTGTCTTGAATTCGCCATCGGTGTGGCCGGTGTATTTTTCCTCGGGGCGAGCCAGGCCGAATTGCACGCCATTGGGCAGTTCGTGCACTGAGGTGGCACCGGATGAGGTGCCGAACTTGGAAGGCAGACCGAGGTTTTCACTGGCCACAGTCAGCAGGGCTTTGACCCACTCACCGTTCGGGTTGCGGTACATCGGCTCGGTAAGTTTGTAATCCAGAGTCAGTGCTATGCCGCTGTGTTGCTGCCACTGGCTGAGCTTGTCTGCGATCTGCTGTTTCAGTTGCTCTGGTGTTTTGCCTTTGGGGGCGCGCAGGTTTACTGCCAGTTTCAGACTTTTATCGTTCAGCTCCACAAATGTCAGGGATGTCGTCAGTGGGCCCATAAAATCGTCGCTGTAAGCAACGCCCAGTTTGTTGCCGAAGTAGTCCAGGCCCCAGTTGTCAGCGGCGTAACGGGCGGCATCGGTGATGTGGTTGTGTTTCAGCGCGATGGCTGGCTCCAGCCCAGCGAGCAAGTCGAGCATCCTCGCTACCGGGTTAACCCCGCTTTGTGGTTTGGAGGAGTGGGCGGACACGCCGGTGACGGTCAGCTGCACCTGCTTGTCGATCACCTCGGCAGTGACACTGTAATCGCCGCCATTACGCGTCACATACGCTTTACCGGCTTTTTGCAGCTGGGCTGCCAGTTGTTCCGGCTGATCTGTAACGAAGGTGGCAACTGACTTAGACGGAATCTGGTTGGTTGCAAGCCCACCTGTCAGGCTAATAACCTCCGCGCCTTTTCCGCTGCCGGGGCGACGGGCAAATTCGGCCATCACTGTGCCGGAGCCCTTTTCAGCTATCACTACCGGGTAACTGCCATCCAGGGCGAGGTTGTAGTCCGGCGTCGGGTTACGGGCGAAGTAGTAGGGGATGGCATCGCCGGTCGTTTCTTCGGTGGTATCAATCAGCAGTTTGAAGCTGCGGGCCAGCGGCAGCTGTTCATCCTTGATCACCTTCATGGCGTACAGTGCCACGACGATGCCGTTTTTATCGTCCTGCGTGCCGCGCCCATACAGGCGATCACCGATTTGCGTCAACTTGTAGGGCTCAAGTTTGGTGCCATCCTCCAGCACCCAGTTGGCGGGGTTGGCCGGAACCACATCAGCATGCACATGCAGGCCGATAACTTCCTTACCGTTTCCGGGCAGGGACACTTCATAAACCCGGTTATCAATATTGCGGAAGTTCAGGCCAAGTGCTGTGGATAACTGCTCAATGTGCTTGGCAATGCGGTGAAACTCGGGGTTCTCATGCTGCTCCACACCCTCAACCCGTGCAGTAGGAATTGCCACCAACTGAGTTAGCTGCTCCAGCGCCGCCGCGCTGTATTTGACCCGCGCGTACAGCCCCAACAGCCGGTAAATCTCGTGCTGCTGATCGGGCGTTAATGTCTGTTTATTCAGGTAGGCGTTGATGCTGCTGGCCAGTTGCGTCTCTTTGCCCAGATCCAGTTGGCTGACCTGATTCAGAAAGGCTTTGAAGTCAGTAGCCGAGCTGGCCTTAACGCCCTGAACAATCGCCGTGTTTTGCTCGGGTGTCAGATTCGCGTAGGCGGTGGAGAGGGTGAAAAACGAGCTGAACAGCAGGGCAGTCAGAGCCAGCGGTTTGAAGCGCAGTTCCATAGAGCATTCCTTTGCAGAAGTGGGTTGTCATGAAGACACGAGAGTGAACTTACCACTTGGGTTGTGAGGGTAGCGGAAAATTCTTTGATTTTTTGGGCATAACCTTAGGAGGTTTGTAGCGGGGATAAAAAGTTGGCAGTGGAGGGGAAATGTTTGATCCCATGTAGGTAATTTCTGAAAGCACGGGTTCAAGTTCGGAAATGTCGGGTGTCTTCAGGGGTGATCTTCTCGGTTGGATTACCTTCGGGCGTTTGGTTACTCAGGTGCAAGCCCGAATAACATTCTCCGTAGATATTCAAGGATGAAAAATGATCCCATCTGCCCGTTTAGGTGACGCGCACGTCTGCCCATTGCCAGGTCATGGCACCACTCCAATTGCCACTGCCAGTGCTGACACTCTGATCAACTCCATGGGGTCAGCCCGTGTTGGGGATGTTTGCGGATGTGGGGCTGTTATTACAACGGGCTTCCCTTCAATCATGGTTAATGGTCGACCGATGGCCCACTTGGGGAGTCCAACCAGCCACGGCGGCAAGATCATCACTGGCTCGGGTGATGTCGGCGGTGGTTTTCTGGCGGCTGCCAGTGCAACGGCTGCTGTTATCAATTTCGCAACTATGGGCGCTATTCGTGCGGATGGCTCAGTAGATGACGCCAAACTCGCTGCATTACTAGCTGACCCTAAACTGACCGAGAAAGCTGCAGCGGCAAATGCATTGGTTAGCCCTGCACCTCAGCCCGCTGCTCAATCCATTGCAGCGGCAAGTGCGCCTGCTGCTTTGAACGAAGCGTCAGAAGTCGAGCCGGGTTTTTACATCGTGCAGAAACCTATGTCTCGCTCTGAGCTGGAGACAATGCTTTTCGAGAAGCCTGATGCCGCTGTTATGTCAAAGTTTCGCGCGTTGAACCCCACGCTTGCGACGCATGCTAAACCGGGCCAGTTGGTTGTTTTGAGCGACCCCAAAAACTATCAATGCACCCGTGAGGAAGCCTTGCTGATGGAGGCGGCTGACAAAGTTAATACAGCCCTTGAGCCGATGAGCGATGAAGAAGCCAGCTTTATGCTGCGCCATCTTGATGAAATCAGCTCGATGCTAGCGTCCGGCTCTACCGGGATGGGTGTCGGCATGGCTGTGTCCGCCAGATACCTGACATCAGTAAAAGATGTATTGGAAGAGATTGAGGTGCTGCACCAACAAGCGTTTCAGCGCGATGGGCACCTTCGCTCGGCTAAGTTCTTTGAGGATCGCGAGAAAGTCTTCAAGAAGCTGGATTCCTATTTGATCTCAATGACCAAAAAGGGCATCGGCATTCCTGAGCATCCGAAACTTAAAAGCGCGTTGGGAATATCCAGCCGCAGTGTGGTCCACAGTTGGACGAAAGCCGGTGTGGCAGGGCAGATCCCCGGTTATGCCACCCATATAGATGGGATTGCCAAAGCCTCTACCTACATCAAATACGGCGGCTGGATTGGAACGGCTGTTGGCGGCAGTGCATCCATTATGAAGGTGCAGGATGTGTGTACTGCAGGTGATAAGGACGCGTGTGAACGGGTGAAATATACCGAGGGTGGGAGTTTTGTGGGCAGTTTTGCTGGTGGTGTTGCGGCTAGTGCGCTGCTAGGTGTTTCAACAACAGGAGCCATTTGTGTTGCTTTGGGAGCCCCCACTGCTGGAATAGGTGCTTTGGCATGCGGGCTTGTCGTAGTCGGGACTGGATCGTTGGTTGGCGGTAGTCTGGGTGGGACGGTTGGAGAAGATGTTGGTGAAATGATTTACGAGAAAAGACAATGATAACGATCGAACTACTTCGTGCTTTAGTCGATGCAATGTCATTAGCATTTATGGTGGCTGGTGTTGTTTGGATAATCACAAGTTTGCATATGTGCTACACCTGTCTGGATGAGTTGTTAGAGCACTTTAGCGGCAATGCAACGATTATGTCTTATGCAGCACTAAGAAAAGGCGGGCCGTGGGGGAAACTAATGCTATTGGTGGAAATTTCTAAGGTTGTCACTTTTCCAGATTTCTATATTAAAAGAAATAGAGTTGTCCATGCGGAGTTGGCAGGGTTACGCATGGGTTTGCGGGTACGGTTAAAATTAAATCTGTGGCTTTGTGCTTTTGTTTTATTCTCTATGTGTATTGCTGCTTTTGGCATTAAGTTTATAAAGGAGTGACTGCAATTGTTTTTGGGTGTAAATGGGGCGCTGCAGATAGTAGGGTGGAAATATAGCTGTGAGTGATAAAATTGATTGCTGATGGATTTTTGTACGACGCTGTAGCTATTTTCTCTGGTGCAGTACTGATTGGGATGTTTGTAGCCATTAGTTTGTGTTTGCATCTGGCCTATGCCCGCTTGGATGAAATCCTAAGTTGCCTTATTAACTGCAGTTCAATTATTAAGCGGACCCCGCTGAGAAATGGAGGGGTTTGGGGTAGGTTAGTGCTTGTAGGTGGTATATCCGGGATCGTTACCTTTCCTAATCGGTATTTAAAGAATGGTTCGGTTGATGCTCAAGACCTAAAGAGTCTACCAGCAGGCTTGAGATACAGGCTTGCTTTTGTTCAATGGCTTCTGATTTTGAGTCTTGGCGGGATGGTTGTCTGTTTTGTACTGATAAAGATAGTTAAGACTTAATAATCTTTAATTAAATGCCTATAAGAAACCCGGCCTAAGCCGGGTTTATTGTTCACGCTACTGCTCCAGCCTTAGCCGTCCAGCAACGCCTTATTACGTACCGCACCTTTATCCGCGCTGGTGGCCAGCAGGGCATAGGCTTTGAGGGCGGTGGTGACTTTACGCGGACGCTGTTCGGCTGGTTTCCAACCTTTTTTGTCTTGCTCGATACGGCGGGCGGCGAGTTCTTCGTCGCTGATCAGCAGGTTGATGCTGCGGTTCGGGATGTCGATCAGCACTTTGTCGCCGTCTTGTACCAAGCCGATGGCGCCTCCAGCGGCAGCTTCTGGCGAAGCGTGGCCAATGGACAGACCGGAAGTACCGCCGGAGAAGCGGCCGTCAGTCAGCAGGGCGCAGGCTTTGCCCAGGCCTTTGGACTTCAGGTAGGAGGTCGGGTAAAGCATTTCCTGCATGCCCGGGCCGCCTTTCGGGCCTTCGTATCGGATGATGACGATGTCGCCTTCTTTCACTTCGTCAGCGAGGATGCCGCGTACGGCGCTGTCCTGGCTTTCGAAGATTTTGGCGTTGCCTTCAAAGACGTGAATGGATTCGTCCACACCGGCAGTCTTCACCACACAACCGTCGAGGGCAATGTTGCCGTACAGCACGGCCAGACCACCTTCTTTAGAGTAGGCGTGTTCTACCGAGCGGATGCAGCCATTTTCGCGGTCGGCGTCCAGGGTTTCCCAACGGGTGCTCTGGCTGAATGCAGTTTGTGTCGGAATGCCAGCGGGGCCAGCGCGGAAGAAGGTGTGTACCGCTTCGTCGTTGGTCTGGGTGATGTCCCACTGGGCGATGGCATCAGCCATGGTTTTGCTGTGGACGGTGCTGACGTCGGTGTGCAACAGGCCACCACGGGCCAGTTCGCCAAGGATGGAGATGATGCCACCGGCGCGGTGCACGTCTTCCATGTGGTACTTCTGGATGTTCGGAGCCACTTTGCACAGCTGTGGGACCTTGCGGGACAGGCGGTCGATGTCGCGCAGATCGAACGGCACTTCAGCTTCTTGGGCTGCGGCCAGCAGGTGCAGGATGGTGTTGGTGGAACCGCCCATGGCGATGTCCAGCGTCATGGCGTTCTCGAATGCCTTGAAGTTGGCGATGTTGCGTGGCAGGACGGATTCGTCGCCTTCGCCGTAGTAGCGCTTGCACAGTTCGACGATGGTGCGGCCGGCTTGCAGGAACAGCTGTTCGCGATCGCTGTGGGTGGCCAGGGTCGAGCCGTTGCCCGGCAGGGACAGGCCCAGGGCTTCGGTCAGGCAGTTCATGGAGTTGGCGGTGAACATGCCGGAGCAGCTGCCGCAAGTCGGGCAGGCGCTGCGCTCGTATTCGGCGACTTTCTCATCGCTGGCGCTGCTGTCGGCGGCGATCACCATGGCGTCAACCAAGTCCAGGCCGTGGCTGGCCAGTTTAGTTTTACCGGCTTCCATCGGGCCGCCGGATACGAAGATCACCGGGATGTTCAGGCGCAGGGCAGCCATCAGCATGCCGGGGGTGATTTTGTCGCAGTTGGAGATGCAGACGATGGCGTCAGCGCAGTGGGCGTTGACCATGTATTCCACAGAGTCGGCGATGATTTCGCGGCTCGGCAGGGAATACAGCATGCCGTCGTGGCCCATGGCGATGCCGTCGTCGACTGCGATGGTGTTGAATTCTTTTGCCACGCCGCCAGCTTTTTCGATCTCGCGGGCAACCAGTTGGCCCAGGTCTTTCAGGTGCACGTGGCCCGGTACGAACTGGGTGAAAGAGTTGGCTACGGCGATGATCGGTTTTTTGAAGTCTTCGTCCTTCATCCCGGTTGCACGCCACAGGGCGCGGGCACCGGCCATGTTGCGGCCTTGGGTGGAGGTCTTGGAACGATAATCTGGCATGGCTTTAAATCCTGCAAAGGCTAATCAGGTCACGCGCTCAGGCGCTGGCGCGGTACAGGCACGGTTTGACGGTGCGTATGTTGAGCCGGGTTCGGGCCTAAGGCAATGCATGTGTGCATCGGTTGGGCCGTGGCAAGGCGTGGCGCGGGGTGGGCGCTGGCGTGGCCGGGCTGCATGTCCGCCTGGGATGGGGCAGGGGGTTGGGAGTTTAATCCTTATTGGGGTGGAGCTGAAAGGGCGGGGCGATAAGGGTGGATGAATTGTGCTGTGTCCGTTGTTATGTTGTTTGAAATGCTACAGGTAATTGTAGTCAGTTGATTTTGTTCAGCTGAGTCGCGGGAGATTGAGTAGGACCTTTTGTATGGGTTTCGCCCTTTTCGGGCGAGTCTCCTTTGTCAAACGATACAAAAGAAACCAAAAAATCTTGCCCCGACATCCGGCCCTGCGCTTCGCTGCGGGTTCGTGCCCGGAATCACCGCTCCAGAGGCCCGCCGCGAAGGGCCATCCTTGGCCCATCGCGACTCTCGCGGCATCCATGCCGCTCAACCTCTTACACGGTAATTCCGGGCACCCTTCTGATGGGGCCGTTGGTGGTGCTCTTGCGTTCAGTGAAAGGCATCAATATTTAACATTGTGGGATCACGCTGTTATTGCAGTGGAAATAAGCCTTGCTGCTTTAAAGTTCCGCATTATGAATCCGCCAGCGCACGCCCGTGACGCCGGGTTCGACGCTCAGGCGGCCGATGCAGTTTTCCAGTTTCTGGTCGCTGCGTTGGTCGGCTTCCAGTAGCGCACTGACTTTGCAGCGTTCGCCGTTATCGGTTTCTTTGCTGTCCAGACGCAGCAGGCGCAGGCCGCTTTGTTCGGCGGCGCGGGTGAGTTGGCTGCGGATGTGGGCTTCGTAGTCGACCAGGCAGGTGACGCTAACCGCGTATTGTTGTTCTTCTTCGGACTCGACTTGCGGCTGGCGGTTGATCATGCGCACGACCGGGCGCAGGGCGACGTTAGCCATCAGAATCAGGCCGGTGACGGTGGCCGCCTCCAGCAGAAAACCTGCTCCTGCCAGGATGCCCACTGCGGCTGAACACCAGAGGGTGGCGGCGGTGTTCAGGCCGCTGATTTGCAAGCCATCGCGCATGATCACACCGGCACCAAGAAAACCGATACCGGAGACAATCTGCGCGGCGACCCGTGTCGGGCTGCTGTCGCCATCTACCAGACCTGCAAAGACGGTGAAGCTAGCGGCCCCAAGGCACACCAGCGCGTTGGTGCGTAGCACGGAGAGACGCTGGCGCCACTGGCGTTCAACGCCGATCAGGGCGCCGAGCAAAAGGGCAGCCAGCAAATTTATGGCGAACAGAAATTCACCCATGGAAATCTCCTTTTTAGGGGGCTACAGCGTGAGGCAGATGGCTGCGGCCATGGTGAGGCTGCGCTGGCAGAAATCTATCCAGCGTAGACCTTGGGGAAGTAAAGCAAAGGTGCGCGTGCAGTGAGCGCAACGTGGGCGGGCTAGCCCGCAAGGGTAGGCAGCCCTGCCATTAAGGGCAAGGCTGTGACTGCTGTATCAGCTTTCCGTTCAGGTGCTGTTCAGGTGGATTCGGAAAAGTCTCAGGTTTACTCCTGCGTTTCGGCTCCTCTCAGCCGTTCAGAGCGACGGCGCAGCAGTTCCATGGTCACCAGCAGGATGATCGACATCACAATCAGCAGTGTCGCTACAGCCAGAATGCTCGGGTTGATTTGCTCGCGCAGGCCGGAAAACATCTGCCGCGGAATAGTGCGTTGCTCGGGACCTGCCATAAACAGGATCACCACCACTTCGTCGAACGAGGTGATAAAGGCGAACAGGGCGCCGGAAATCACGCCGGGGCGAATCAGCGGCAGGATCACATCAAAGAACGCCCGCAGCGGCCGTGCCCCGAGGTTCAGCGCAGCGCGCACCAATGAGTAATCGAAACCGGCCAGCGTGGCGGTCACGGTAATGATCACAAAGGGCGTGCCGAGTACCGCGTGGGCGAGGATGATGCCGAGGTAATTGCCCGACAGGCCAATGTCTGAATAAAAGAAGAACATCCCAGCGGCGGTGATGATCAGCGGCACGATCATCGGCGAGAGCAGCAGGGCGGTGATCAAACGGCGTGCAGGCATTTCCGCACGGGCTAAACCTACCGCCGCACAGGTGCCCAGCACCGTGGCGATCAGGGTGGAGAAGATGCCGATGACAAAGCTGTTTTTGATCGACAGCAGCCAGGCGCTGTCCGTAAACACTTCCCGGTACCAGCGCAGCGAGTAAGCCTCTGGCTGCAGCGTAAGCATGCCTTCGGTGAAGCTGAAGAAAGGTTCGCTGTTAAATGACAACGGTACGATCACCAGAATCGGCAGGATCAGAAACAGCAGAACCAGCCACGAGCAGAGTCGCAGCAGCCAGCTGCCCAGTCGGTGCCCCACGCTGTAATAAACGGTCGAGCTGCTCATGTTCACCCCAGTTTGATATTGCTGGTGCCGACAAAACGGTCGTACACCCAGTACAGAATCAGGATCAGGCCCAACAGCAACGAGCCCAGCGCGGCGGCCAGTTCCCAGTTATTCGAGCGCTGCATGTGGAAGGCGATGATGTTGCTGATCATCTGCCCATCGGTGCCGCCGACCAGCGCCGGGGTGATGTAGTAACCAATGGAGATGATGAACACCAACAGCGCCCCGGCACTTAAGCCCGGCAGCGTCATCGGCAGGTAGATGCGGGCGAACGCGGGCAGCGGTTTAGCCCCCATGGACAGCGCGGCGCGGGTATAGCTTGGGTCAATGCTGCGCATCACGCTGTACAGCGGCAGGATCATGAACGGCAGCAGGATGTGGGTCATCGCAAGAATGGTGGCGAACGAGGTGTAGAGCATTTCCACGGGTTCTGCGACCACGCCCATGCTGAGTAGGAAACTGTTGACCACGCCGTTGGTTTGCAAGAGCGCAATCCACGCGGTGGTGCGGACCAATAGCGAGGTCCAGAACGGCAGCAAAACCAGCACCATCAGCAGGTTGGCGCGGTTGCTCGGCAAGTGCGCGAGGTAATAGGCCAGCGGGTAGCCGATCAGGGCGCAGAGCAGGGTGATGATCAGCGCCATGTACAGGGTTTTGCCGTACAGCTTCAGGTAAATCTGGGTGTCACGGCTTTCGATATCGCCCTCGTGGGTCATCTGCAAATCGAGGGCGGTCAGGTAATTGTCGTAGGTATATGGGCGGCCTGAACGTTCAATGGCGCGCCACAGGTTGACCTCGCTCCAGTTGCGATGGGCCTTGAGTAAGGTTTCTGCGCCTTTATCCGATAGCTCTTCAGCTTTGAGTTTGCCGACTTTGCGGGCGCTGGCTTTGACCACACTGGACATGCCGCTGTAGGCACGGTTGATCTCTTCAGCGAGCTTGCCGGATTGGCGGCTTTTGTTCAGCGCATGCAGTTCGTTGGCAAAGGTGCCGAGCACCTGTTGGTCTGGCGTGCTTTCACCATCCCATTGCTTGAGCTGTTCCAGGGTTTGCGGAATCAGTTCGATCAGTGTTGGGTGATACACGCTGCGCCACAGCATGGTGCCGATAGGGGCCACGAAGGTGACGATCACAAACAGCAGCAGCGGTAATACAAAGGCCAGTGCCATCAGGCGTTTGCGCCTGTAGCTCTGGGCGGCCTGACGGGCTTCGGAAGTGCTAAGGGACGGCGACAAGACAGAACTCCAGTCAGCAAATCAGGAAGCGGGGGCGCGTGCCCCCGCGACAGGTTTCAAGCGATTACTTTTTCAGCAGCCACTCGTTGAATTTCTCGCCGAGGGTTTCGCCGTAATCAGCCCAGAACTCGGAGTTGGCGTTCAGGCCAACGTCCAGGTGCGAGGTGGGCAGGTTGGCGACCACGTCTTTCTCCAGCAGTGGCATGGACGATTTACGGGTCGGACCGTAGGCCACGTCAGCCATGCCAGCCAGCGGCTTGGACTCGGTGCTGTAGCTGACAAATTTCATAGCCAGGTCTTTTTTCGGCGTGCCTTTCATCACCGACCACACATCCATGTCGTACAGGTGGCCGTCCCAAACGATCACGAACGGCTTGTTCTCACGGCGGATGGCGTCATAGAAGCGGCCGTTGGCGGACTGCACGATGACCGCGCCGCCGTCGTTAAGCAGTTGTGGCGCCTGGGACCAGGAGTCGAACCAAACGATGTCTTTCTTGATGGTGTCGAGTTTGGCAAAAGCACGGGCCTGACCTTCGTCAGTGGCCAGCACTTCGTAGACTTTGTCTTTAGCCACGCCGTCGGCCATCAGTGCCCATTCCAGCGCTACTTGCGGACGCTTTTGGAAGGCGCGTTTGCCGGGGATTTTGTTCAGGTCGAAGATATCGGCAACGCTCTGCGGTACAGCCGAGCCAATGGTGTTTTTGTTGTAGGCGAACACCACCGAGAAGATGTCCGTGGCCACCGCGCACTCACTGGCCAGGGCTTCCGGGAAGAAGTCTTCAGCGGCGGGTTTGCCGTCGATACCGGCAGGCAGTTTGCTATGGTCGATGACTTCCAGCAGGCCTTCGGAGCAGGCGCGCTCCAAGTCGATGGCTTCGATGCTGACCACGTCCCAGGTGATGCGGCCAGATTCAACTTGAGCTTTCATCTCGGCGATGCCGCCGGAGTAGCTGTCCATGAGGATTTTGGTGCCGGTGTCCTTCATAAAAGGATCCACCATGTGCTGCTTGTGCGCAGCGCCGTAGGCGCCACCGAATGAGATGACCGTCAGACTTTCCTCAGCCACAGCACCTGCGCATACAGCGCTGAGGGCGGCGGCCAGTGCATAGCGGGAGAAACGTTGTGTCAGTGCTGCCATGTCGATGCTCCATTTCGCTTTTTTTAGTGGTGTCAGACTTACTGCTTACGAGCCCGGATGATCGAGCGCATGACTGTGCTCGGGCAGCCAGGCCAGGGTTACCTCTTGTTCGGGCTGGAAGTGCGGGGCGGAACTGTCGTTGAGGTATTTCACAACCAGTTCGGTGCCGCACGGGCTGGTGAAGTGATAGCGGATGTATTCACCCACGTAGTGACGGATCACAAAGCGCGCGTTGATGCGGTTGCCTTCGCTACCGAGCTTGTCAGTGAACGTGAGTTTTTCCGGACGAATGCACACGCTGGTGGCCAGACCTGCCTCGTGCCGGTTAACACGGCGGGCGCGGACGCTTTCGCCGCCCTTGAGGCGCACCTGGCAGTAGTGCTCGTCGACGCTTTCAATCGTGCCCTCAAGCGTGTTGCTCTCGCCGATAAAGTCCGCCACAAACAGGTTCGCCGGTTGCTCGTAGAGCACGTGGGGGGCGTCGCATTGCTGCACCACACCGTTGTTGAACACGGCGATGCGGTCGCTCATGGTCAACGCTTCAGTCTGGTCGTGGGTGACGTAAATCACGGTGAAGCCGAGCTGCTGGTGCAGACGTTTGATCTCGTACTGCATCTGCTCGCGGAGTTTTTTGTCCAGGGCGCCGAGTGGCTCATCCATCAGCACGATGTCGGGTTCAAAGATCAGGGCGCGGGCCAAGGCCACGCGCTGGCGCTGGCCGCCGGAAAGCTGCGCCGGGTAGCGCCCGCCGAAATCTTTCAGCTCGATCAGGTTGAGGTATTCATCAACCTTGGCGCGAACCTCGGCCTTGGGCAGTTTGCGCAGTTGCAGCGGGTAGGCGAGGTTCTCGCGGATGGTCATGTGCGGGAACAGTGCGTACTGCTGAAACACCATGCCGATGTTGCGATCGTAGGGCGCGATGCTGGTGACGTTGCGGCTGTTGATAAGAATTTCGCCGCTGGTCACATCTTCAAAACCGGCGAGCATCATCAGGCAGGTGGTCTTGCCGGAGCCGGATGGCCCAAGCAGGGTGATGAATTCTCCTTTGGCTACATTCAGGTTGAAGTCTTTAACTACCAGTGTCTTGTGATCGTAAGTCTTCTTGACGTTGGTGAATTGCAGAAACGCTTGTGACCCGAACTGCTCAGCCATACTTCTCCCCAATGTTCACAATCCAGATAAAGCAAACGGCTGTTATCTGCTTGCATAAAACGTGCACCTACTTAATAAGACGGTGCTTATTCCCCTGAGTATTTAGGCAAACTGTGTGCCATTTCTGCTCAGCGGCGGTACAGACTGCTCTGGCCATGATTCGGCTGAAAAGATGAGGGTGCAGCAGATGAGGAATGTGGTGAGTGGTAACAGATGCCGAGGGCAAACGTGTTTCGTGCGCACTAAATAAGTGCGTTAGGTGTGCGTGATAGCATTCCGTTAAGAGAAGCCAGTGCTTCTAACCGCTGCAGAGGTATTTTCTTGACCACTTTTCGGTCGTGCTGATCGGATATCTCACCAAACCCTGTAGCCGAAATGAGTGGCAATCAAGGACAGAACAAATGAAATTTGGGTACACCATAATTTACGTGGCGGACGTGGCCGAAACGCTGGCGTTCTTTAATCTCGCTTTTGGGTTGGCGACACGTTTTATTGCGGACGGCGGTGACTATGGTGAGCTGGAAACCGGCGGGACTGTGCTGGCGTTTGCCAGCCATGCGCTAGCCAACAGTAACGCTCATGGCGGCTATCAGTTCACCGATTCACAGGAGAAGCCACTGGGTATTGAGATCGCGCTGGTGACGGATGATGTTCACGCCGCCCATGAAAAAGCGCTGGCAGCCGGTGCCAGCGAGCATGCACCGGTGAGTCAGAAACCATGGGGGCAAGTGGTGTCGTACGTACGCTGCCCGGCTGGTATTTTGATTGAACTGTGCTCACCGGTTGGTCAGTGAGCGCGGAGCAGATATTTTCGAAGAACTGATCTGCTAGAGCACGCTGTAAGCAAGCAGGCTGCTGAATTAAGCAATCAGAAGCCTGTGCTTAACTATCGCAGATCAGGCCAGCCCAGCCAGCTCGCGCAGTTGGGCCAGCTCTTCGGCTTTCAGGCTGACGCCTTCTACCAGCGCCTTGGCGCGGTTCTGATGGCGGTTCTGCCCGGGCATACGTGTTTGCCCGACACCCTGCATGCGCTCAACCAACGTTTCGCAACGATTGGCGAAAGCCGCGCCGGTGGTTTTGCCGGGGTCAATCACGATCAGCAGTTGCCCTGTCCATGGGGTTTTGGCGCCGGGGTGCTGGCTCCAGTCGAACTCGAATGAGAAATTCCCCCCCGTCAGACCTGCCGCCAGCAACTCCACCATCATCGACAGGGCCGAGCCTTTGTAGCCACCGAAGGTGAGCAGGGCGCCGCCCTCCAGCACTTCACGCGGATCATTGGTTGGGTTGCCGTTGCGATCTACTCCCGTGCCAGGCGCTAGCTCCTTGCCTGCCAATGCTGCCAGCTGAACGTCGCCGTGGGCGATGGCGCTGGTGGCCATGTCGAACACCACTGGCTCGCCGTTGGCGCGCGGCGCAGCAAAGGCAATCGGGTTGGTGCCGAACAAGGGTTTTTGTGCGCCGTGGGGCACTACGCAGGTCATGCTGTTGACCACAGAAATGGCAATCAGGCCTTCTTCTGCAAAGGGTTCTACGTCCGGCCACAGGGCCGCGAAGTGGTGGCTGTTGTGGATAGCCAGCAGGGCAATACCATTTTCTCGGGCCTTATCCACCAAGAGCTGGCGCGCTGCCGCCAGTGCCGGTTGGGCGAAGCCGCCGCCTGCATCCACGTTGATGTAAGACGGCGCGGTGTCAGTTACCACCGGCTCAGCTTTGCCGTTAACCCAACCGCTGCCCAGTGATGACAAATAACCAGGAATGCGAAAAACACCGTGGCTGTGAGCGCCATCGCGCTGCGCCGAGGCGCAATTGTGCGCCAGAACCTCCGCTACACGCTGGCTTGTGCCGTGGCGGACAAAGATCTGTGCAAGCAGGTTTTGCAGTTCTTCAAACGGGATAGTGGCCAGGGACATGAACGGCACCTTGGTGTGATGATCGGTATGGTTTTGCAAGTTTACTGTCAGATATTGACTTACTGGCAGAAAACCATCAATTTCATTTCCATTCCAACAAGAGCATTGCCATGAATCTTTCTCTCAAACAGCGTCTGGAAAAGAGCCTGACGTCGAGAACCGCGTCGAGCCGGGCAATTGCTACATACATGTTGGCCAATCTTAATGAGCTGGCTTTTTCCAATGCCGCTGAGGTGGCTGCCAAAGTCGGGGTAAGTGAGTCCACGGTGGGGCGCTTCTGCCGCACTCTGGGGTATCCACACCTCAAAGCCTTGAAAGAAGACCTGCGTGATGACCTGGGCGATAGCCCCTGGCTGATTGGTGACCGCCTCAAAGCGTTTCGCCGCAGCAGTGTTGATGAAACCGCCGTCAGCGGGCTTGAGCGTGAAATCGCCGCGCTGGTTCGCGTGCACGAACACCAACATTCCGCTCAGTGGAAAACCATCACTCAGCGCTTGGCTGAGCGCCGCAAAGTGTTTGCCGCAGGGTTTCAAACCGAGCGCGGTATCGCTGCGTCGTTTGCGCACCTGTTGCAGTACCTGCGTGATGGTGTCCACGTCGTGGATGGTGCGGCGGGCCATTATGCCGACGTATTGCTCAGCGAACCTGAACAGACGGCGCTGGTTGTGTTTGAAGCGCGACGCTACTCGCGCCATGCCTTGGAGCTGTGTCAGCAGGCCAAGGCCCGTGGCATCGCAGTGACGTTGATCACCGATGACTACTGCGACTGGGCCGAGCAGCACGCCGATGAGGTGCTGCGCGTGCCGACGGACTTCAACCTGTTCTGGGAATCGACGGCGGCCATGCTGTCGCTGGTTCACCTGCTTATCAACGACGTGTTCAGGCAGTTGGGCCCGGAAGTGGATCAGCGCCTGGAATCAGTCGCCCGTTTACACAATGCGTTTGTTGGCTACACCTCATCCCTTAAAGAAAATAATTAGGAAAAACACAATGAAGCGTTTGATCAGCACGACTCTTGCGTCTTTAGGTCTGTTTGTTGCGGCAGCTGGCGTGCAAGCCGACACCATTCGTATCGCCACCGAGGGGGCATACCCACCCTTCAACTATGTGGACTCCAATAACCAACTGCGCGGCATGGACGTAGATATTGCCAACGCGCTGTGCGCCAAGATGGGGGCTGAGTGCACCCTGGTTGCGCAGGATTGGGACGGTATCATCCCGGCGTTGCTGGCGAAGAAGTACGACGCCATTGTCGCCTCCATGGTGGTCACTGAAGAGCGTCAGAAGAAGGTCGCCTTCACTGATCGTTACTACAGCACCCGCCTGGCTATGGCTGTCGGCAAAGACTCCAAGCTGAGCGATACCAAGCCAGAAACCTTCAAAGGCTTGGTCGTTGGTGCGCAGTCTTCCTCCACTCAAGGCGTTTACGCTGAAGACGTACTGGCCCCAGCCGGTGCTGAAATCAAACTGTACCCAACGCCGGAAGATGCCCACATGGACCTCGCCAGTGGCCGTCTGGACGCAGTGGTGCACGACAAATTCCCGCTGCTGGACTGGCTCAAAGACGGTGGTAAAGACTGCTGCCGCTTGCTGGGGGATATCGACGGCACTGACGATCAAGTGGCCATCGCCGTGCGTCAGGAAGACAACGCGCTGCGCGAGCGTCTGAACAAGGCGCTGGCTGAAATCATTGCCGATGGCACCTACGCGGAAATCGTTAAGCGTTACTTCGACGCTGACATCTACTAATCCGCTTCTCTATGCCGTGTGCGGCTGACCCTGCACACGGCACTGCTCTGAGTGTTTGAACATGCTTGAACAACTGGCTCTGCTTTCCCTTGGCGAGGGTGGCTGGGGCATGGCATTGCTTGCCGGTGCCATGGTGACCATTTCCCTGGCCCTGGCTTGTGTCCCCTTTGGTTTGCCGCTTGGACTGCTGGTTGCAGTGGCCAGTCGCTCGAATAATGCGTTGGCCCGTGCCTGGGCGGCGACCTTTTCCACCGTATTCCGTGGCTTGCCGGAGCTGCTGACGCTGCTGATTGTCTATTACGGCTGTCAGATCGGTGTGCAAAAAGTGCTGGCCCATTTCGGCTACTCGACTGACATCACTATCAATGCATTCCTGGCGGCGATGGTGGCTTTCAGCATGGTACTGGCAGCCTTCTCCAGTGAGGTCTGGCTGGCCGCATTTAAAGTGGTCGGCAAGGGCCAGATGGAAGCAGCGCAGGCCCTCGGCTTGTCACGTACGACGACCTTTTTCAAAGTGACCCTGCCACAGCTGACCCGCGTGGCGCTGCCGGGCTTGTCCAATAACTGGCTGACCCTGCTAAAGGACACATCACTGGTTTCAACGATTTCGCTTGTGGACATCATGCGCCAAACCAACCTAGCGGTGAGCGCCACCAAAGAGCCGGTGCTGTTCTACCTCTGCGCCTGCTTGATGTACCTGTTCTTTGCGGCTGTATCTGGACGCATTTTTGCCTTTGCTGAAAAACGCTACGCACGCGGATTCGGAGGGTCTCACTGATGAGTCTGGAAGCTGTGCTGCATTTCTTTGTCGACCCTGAACTGTTCGACCGTTATGGCCCGCGCATGCTCGATGGGCTGTGGGTGACCGTTAAGCTGGTGGGCATTTCCTTCACCTTGGGCATGTTGCTGGGGCTGTTTATCGCCCTGGCGCGCAATAGTCGCTGGCGCATGCTGAGCAATGCCTGCGCTTTTTATATCTATGTGCTGCGAGGCACGCCGATTCTGGCCCAGCTATTCCTGCTTTATTACGGCGCTGCTGCGTTCCGGGATGTGTGGCAGGAGCTTGGGCTTTGGTGGTTCTTCCGCGATGCGTGGAACTGCACATTGCTTACCTTCACCCTCAATACAGCGGCCTATCAGGCGGAAGTGTTCCGTGGCAGCTTGTTGGCGATCGCGCCAGGGCAATATGAGGCGGCCCGCGCCCTGCACCTGAGCCGTAAGGACACGCTGCTTAAAGTGGTGCTGCCGCAGTCGATGCTGGTGGCGATCGGCCCTCTGGGCAACGAGATGATTTTGCTGATCAAGGCCAGTGCGATTGCATCGTTGGTCACCATCTACGACCTGATGGGCGTAGCCAAGCTGGGTTTCGCCCGCACCTTCGACTTCCAGATCTACCTGTGGGCGGCGGTGCTGTATCTGATTATCGTCGAGATTGTCCGGCGTTCGGTGCGGTTGCTTGAGCGACGACTGGCGAGGCATTTGGCATGAGTGTGAATCTTCAGGACACGTCAATGGACTATCAGATTGTGGTGCTCGGAGCGGGCATCGTGGGGGTTTCCACGGCGCTGCACTTGCAGGAGCGTGGTTATAAGGTTTGCCTGATTGATCGTAACGAGCCGGGTAACGGCACCAGCCATGGCAATGCTGGGCTGATTGAACGCTCCAGCGTCGTGCCCTATGCCTTCCCACGGAATGCCATGCGTTTGCTGCGTTATGGCCTCAACCAGCAGCCCGATGTGCGTTACAACCCGCTGTATGTGCCGCGCATTGCCAAGTGGTTGCTTAATTATTGGCAGCACTCTGCGCCCGGCCCCTTGCAGGTGGCGACCAACGCCATGTTGCCGTTGGTGGAGCGCAGCGTGAGTGAGCATGACTGGCTGATCAAACAGGCCGGACTGGAGCATCTGATTGAGTCTCGTGGCTGGATTGATCTGTATCGCGATCCAGCAGCCCTGTTAGCCGCACAACAGGATGCTGTAGGACTGACGCCCTATGGCCTTAAATTCAGCCTGTTGAATACTGAACAGCTGCACGCACTGGAGCCGCAGTTGAGCGCTGCGGCCGTTGGTGGTGTGCACTGGCAAGACCCCAAAACCGTGCGTGATCCAGGGGCGCTGGTGCGTGGTTATGCGGAGCTGTTCACCCGTCGTGGCGGGGCCTTCCTGCTAGGCGATGCCTACAGCCTTCGGGCCTCCGGCTCAGGCTGGATGGTTAATGCCGGGACGCGCACGCTGCAGGCGGAGCAGGCCGTTATTGCGCTGGGCCCACAGTCGGGCGAATTGTGTAAGCGTTTTGGCCATGACATTCCGCTGGTGGTTAAACGCGGCTACCACCTGCACTTTGCCCCTGTCGAAGGCAAAGCGCTGACACACTCGATTTGCGACAGCCAGGGCGGCTATGTACTGGCGCCTATGGCGCGGGGCATTCGTCTTACGACCGGCATCGAATTTGACCACCCAGACGCCCCGGCTAATGACATTCAGTTACGCCGTGCCGAGACGCTGGCGCGCAAGCTGATGCCGCTGGGGCCGTGCCTGGATGCCGAGCCTTGGCTGGGTAAACGACCCTGCCTGCCTGACATGCGGCCGGTTATAGGTCGCTCTGCGCGGCACCAAGGGTTGTGGTTCAACTTTGGCCACGCGCATCACGGCCTGACACTCGGCCCGGCCAGCGGCCGATTGCTGGCGCAGATGATTAATGCCGAAGCGCCATTTACTCCTACTGCGCCTTACAGCGCCGACCGATTTTGTTGAGCGCGTTGCAAGCGCGTTGATAACCGAGGGCAATCATGAGCAGTCGTCCCCTAAATCAAGATTCACCGGCTTTGGCAGTCGAACTGCGTGGGCTGCATAAATCCTATGGCGAGTGCCAGGTGCTGAAGGGCATCGACCTACAAGTGCGCGAAGGCGAGCGTATTGTCTTGTGCGGGCCGTCTGGCTCGGGCAAATCGACGTTGATTCGCTGCATCAATCGTATCGAGTCGATCAGCTCAGGGCAGATCCTGATTCACGGCCAAGACCCGGACAAAGACAGCAAGGCGCTGCGCAACGTCGGTATGGTGTTCCAGCATTTCAACCTGTTCCCGCACATGAGTGTGCTGGATAACTGCACGTTGGCGCCCATGTCTGTTCGCGGTTTAACCCGCCAGCAGGCCGAAGAGCTGGCCATGCACTACCTGAGCAAGGTGGGTATTGAAGACCAGGCACCTAAATTCCCCAGCCAGCTCTCGGGCGGCCAGCAACAACGTGTGGCCATTGCCCGTGCGCTGTGTATGGAACCTAAGATCATGCTGTTCGATGAACCCACCAGTGCACTGGACCCGGAAATGGTCGGCGAAGTGCTGGATGTGATGGTGCAACTGGCTGACAGCGGCATGACCATGCTCTGCGTCACGCATGAGATGGGTTTCGCGCGACAAGTGGCGCAGCGCGTACTGTTTCTCGAAGGCGGCGATATCGTCGAAGACAGCCCGCCGGAGGAATTCTTCACCGCCCCGAAAAGCCCGCGTGCGCAGGCGTTTCTGGCGAAGATTCTGCATTGATGCAACCGGTCGCCGCAGGGCGACCGGACAGTGCTGTCGATCAGGCGTTCGGCAGCAAGCGGCAGGTCAGGCTCTTGATGTAGCGGGTTTCCGGGATGGCCGGGTGAACCGGGTGATCCGGGCCTTGGGCGCCGCGCTCGAGCAGCTGGATATTGCGATCCAGATGGCGGGCGCTGGTCAGCAGGATGTTTTGCAGGTCATCCTCAGGCAGGTGCATGGAGCAGCTGGCGCTGACCAGAATGCCGTCTTTGTTGAGCAGGCGCATGGCTTGCTCATTCAGGCGGCGGTAGGCCGCTTCGCCGTTCTTCAGGTCTTTCTTGCGCTTAATGAAGGCGGGCGGGTCGGCGACGATCACGTCGAAGCGTTCTTCCGCCGCTTTCAGCTGGCGCAGGGCTTCGAATACATCGCCTTCAACGCAGGCGACTTTATCGGTCAGGCCGTTCAGGGCTGCGTTACGCTCTACGCCGTCCAGAGCGAAACCGGAGGCGTCTACACACATGACGTCGCTGGCACCGAATGCGGCGGCCTGCACGCCCCAGCCGCCGATGTAGCTGAACAGGTCCAGAACACGCTTGCCCTTAACGTAGGGCGCCAAACGTGCGCGGTTCATCCGGTGGTCATAGAACCAGCCGGTTTTTTGGCCTTCGATCACGGGGGCTTCGAATTTAACGCCGTTCTCTTCCAGCGCGACCCACTCAGGCACTGCGCCGAAAGCGGTTTCCACATAGCGGTTGAGGCCTTCGGCGTCACGGGCGGCGGAGTCATTCTTGAACAGAATGCCGCTGGGCTTGCACACCTGAATCAGGGCGTTAAGCACGTCGTCTTTGTGGCGCTCCATGGTGGCGGAGGCCAGTTGCACGACCAGAATGTCGTAGAAACGGTCAACCACGAGCCCTGGCAGCAGGTCGGAGTCACCGTATACCAAGCGGTAGCACGGCTGATCGAACAGGCGCTCGCGCAGAGACAGGCAGACGTTAAGACGGTGTACCAGCAGGGACTTGTCCAGCACATGCTTGGTGTCACGGGACAGTACACGGGCACAGATCAGGTTGTTAGGGCTGACTGCAACAATGCCCAGCGCTTTGCCGCCTGCGGCTTCGAGAATGGCCTGGTCACCGGCTGAAAAGCCAGTCAGAGGTGTGGCATTTACGTCAATTTCATTGCTGTAAACCCACAGGTGGCCGGCGCGAAGGCGTCGGTCCGCGTTGGCTTTCAGACGCAGGCTGGGCAGGGACATGCTGGGTAACTCCGGAAGTGTAAAGGGCCAATTATACCGGGTTGGAGGTAGGGCGGTGGTGACAAACCATCTGGACGCCAAGGCTTATTTGGTTAGACTGGGCGTTTACATCGCCTGGTCGTCTGACATGTCGCAAGAGCTTTCCGCCGAATATATTCAGCAGGTGCTACAGGGAATCAGTGTGCCGCCGCAGCCGCAAATCATGGTGGATTTGCAGATGGAACAAGTTATGCCTAGCCCTGACTTGCAGGCCATCGCCAAATTGATCAGCCAGGACCCTGGGTTGTCCGGTGCTCTGCTGAAACTGGTTAATTCCCCGACGTTCGGCTTAAGTAACCGGATTGCCTCCATTCAGCAGGCTGTAAACCTGTTGGGCTGCAATACGGTGATCAACCTGATTAACGCCCAGTCGATTCGTGGCGAACTGACTGACGAAGCCATCGTCACCCTTAACCGCTTTTGGGATTCGGCGCAGGACGTGGCCATGGCCTGTCTGAGCCTGGCCAAGCGTATCGGTTATCACTCGCCGGATGAGGCCTACACCTTAGGGCTTTTCCATAACTGTGGCATTCCGCTGATGATCAAGCGCTTCCCTGACTACATGACGGTGCTGGAAGAGGCCTATGCCAGCGCCAGTGATGAGCGCCGGGTGGTGGATACCGAAAACCGCTTGCTCAACACCAACCATGCCGTAGTCGGTTACTACACCGCAAAGTCTTGGCGTTTGCCTTTGCACCTGTGCGAAGCCATCGCCAGTCATCACAACGCCTTGGCGATCTTCTCTGATGAGACGAGCCGCGACGGGCAGCTGAAAACCCTGTTGGCCATTTTGAAAATGGCTGAAAACACCTGCGCTACCTACGGTGTGTTGGGCAATCAGGAAGTGGACTACGAGTGGCAAAGCATCGAACAGCTGGTGCTGGAGTATGTCGGCTTGTCCCAGTATGACTATGAAAACCTGCGCGAGAGCATCCGCGATCTGGGGATGCGCTAGTTGCTGTGCATTCCTGCTAAGGTGTCGCTCTGTTTAAACCGTTGAATTGCTGTCATGCCAGAACTACCAGAAGTTGAAACGACCCGCCGGGGTATTGAACCTTATCTGAAGGGACAGCGCGTCAGCCGGGTGGTTGTACGCGAGCGGCGCCTGCGCTGGCCGATTCCTGAAGACTTGGATGTGCGCCTGTCGGGGCAGCATATTGTTTCAGTGGAGCGGCGTGCCAAATACCTGTTGATCAAGGCTGAGAGTGGGTGTCTGATTGCCCACTTAGGCATGTCTGGCAGTCTGCGACTGGTCGAGAGTGGGTTGCCTGCGGCTAAGCACGAGCATGTGGATATCGAGCTGGAGTCGGGCATGGCCTTGCGCTACACCGACCCACGCCGCTTTGGAGCGATGCTCTGGAGCAGTAACCCTTACGAGCACGAGTTGCTGAGCAAGCTAGGCCCAGAGCCTCTGACCGGGGCGTTTGATGGGGAACGTTTATTCCAGATGTCCCGTGGCCGGGTGATGGCGATCAAGCCTTTCATCATGGATAACGCTGTGGTGGTTGGGGTCGGCAATATCTATGCAACGGAAGCGCTGTTTGCGGCGGGGATTGATCCACGCCGCGAGGCCGGTTCGGTCTCCAGGGCTCGCTACTTGAAATTGGCCGAGCACATCAAACGCATACTGGCCATCGCCATTGAGCGTGGCGGTACGACTCTGCGTGACTTTGTCGGTGGCGATGGACAGCCGGGGTACTTCCAACAGGAGTTGTATGTTTACGGCCGGGGCGGCGAGTTCTGTAAAACCTGTGGCAGCACTTTGCGTGAGGTAAAACTAGGACAGCGCGCCAGTGTGTACTGTCCACGGTGTCAGCGCTGAATCATTGAGGGCGTGATAATCACTGCCGCATACAAGAGCACAGCCAGATTAGGGACTGGCTAATAACTAGAGATGATCAGTCACAGGTCTGCCAGCCAGAGCCTGATAAAAAGAACAGAGGTAAAGATGTCTGGTAATTACTTGCCCCGCAACCGTCTGGTTGAGGGGATTGGCCATATGGTCATGAAACTTATGGGCTGGCGTATCGAAGGCGAGTTGCCAAAACTCGACAAGTTTATTGTCATCGGTGCGCATCACACATCGAACTGGGATTTCGTTTTATTTATCGCAGCCAAGTTTGTCTTGCGCCTTAATGCGCGTTGGTTTGGAAAACATACGATTTTTCGTTGGCCATTTCAGGGTATTTTGCAGCGCTGGGGCGGTATTGCTATCCGCCGTGAGCGGCAAGGTAATACTGTTGAACAGGCGGTGCAGGCCTTTAATGAGCATCGTCAGTTTGTGCTAGTGCTGTCGCCAGAGGGCACGCGCAAGAAAGTCGAACGCTGGAAAATGGGCTTCTACCATATTGCGATGGGAGCGGGTGTCCCGTTTGTTTTAGGGGCACTGGATTATAAAAACAAGCGTATTGTTTTGGGGCCGGCCTTTTACCCGACCGGTAATACAGAGGCTGACTTTAAGGAAATCTTCAGTTTTTATCGGGCCTATGTACCGAAAAAGCCTGAGTATGCATTTCACGGTGAGTAACAGTGCACAGACTATTATTTACCTGTGCGCTGTTATAGTTACACTTCATGCCGTCTGCTAATCGTCTAATAACACTTAAAAAGGACTGCTCCATGAACCTGTTCCGTACAACCGCTGTTGCTCTGGCGTTGACCACTGGCCTGATGGCGCTGCCGGTTCACGCTAATGCTGCGTCTGAGAATGTGAGTGGCGATCCTGTTTATCAGGTCGAGACGCCCAAAGCCTTTGCCATGACTGCTGACCTGCTGATCGCCCGCCCGCTGCTGATTGCAGCCAGTGCTGTTGGTGTGGGGCTGTTCGTCGTGACCCTGCCGTTTTCGGCCGGTGGCGGTAACATCAAAGAAGCTGCCAATGCGTTTATCGTTGAGCCAGGCGCTGCAGCGTTTGTTCGTTGCCTAGGCTGCACCACCTCAGGTTATAAGCGCGACTGATTCAGCAGATAACCTACGCACAGGCGAGGGTTTGATGCAGCACGGCAGCCTCCACATCACGTGAAGGCTTATTCGTACTGTTATGCCTCGCCTTGGCACGCCAGGAGGCATCCTGTCTCCGCAATCAATTATTCAGATAGTTGGCCGCTGTATTTTTTAGTAGTGGTTCTGACCTGCCGTGTGGATCGTTATACTTTTAGCGCTGGCCGTTAGTTTTTGGTTCAGTGAGAGCTGGGTGCAGTTGTGCGCCGGTTTAGCCTTGTTTCTGTTTGGTATGCAGTGCCTTGAAGAGGGGCTACGACAGCTGGCAGGTGGCAAGCTGGAACAGTTGTTGGCGAAAAGTACCGCCACACCGTTCAAGGGCATGATGTTTGGTGTATTTGGCACCTTTCTGCTTCAGTCCAGCACGCTGGTTTCGCTGTTGACCATTGCGTTTATCAGTACCGGTTTGATCCAGTTGGCGGGCGGCATTGCCATTCTTTTAGGGGCCAACCTCGGTGCAACCAGCGGGATTTGGCTCTTGGCGATGGCTGGGCAGAACTTCAGCCTGAGCCCCTTAGCGCTGCCGCTGCTGGTGCTGGGCGTGGTGGCGGGGTTCAACGGGCCCAAGAGCAAAGCCGCCGGGCGCATCGTGTTGGGCATTGCCTTTATCTTCCTGGGTATCGACCAGATCAAAGAGGGTTTCACCAGTTTCGGTGAAGGCTTTGATATGACCGAATACCAGCTGCCCGGGCTGATGGGCAGTCTGATGTTTGCCACTATCGGCATGTTGCTGACCGTGGTGCTGCAGTCCAGTCATGCCACGTTGATGTTGACCTTGGCGGCATTGGCCGGTGGGCAGGTCCAGTTGGATCAGGGCCTGGCGCTGGCCATCGGGGCTAATATCGGCAGCAGTGTCAGCACCGCCTTTGTGGGCGCCATGGGGGGCAATCGCAGTGGGCAGCGGCTGGCGCTGGCTCACGTGCTGTTCAATGTGCTGACCGGTGTCCTGGCCTTTATTTTGCTCACCCCGCTGACCTGGCTGGTGCATGCACTTGCTGAGCCGCTGGGGCTTGCAGACAACAGCCTGATTCAACTGGCGATGTTCCACACCCTGTTCAATGCCATGGGCGTCGTATTGTTCTGGCCTTGGCAGAAACAACTGGCGACACGTTTGGTGCGCTGGTTGCCGGATCCAGTTGAGCCGGCGGTGTTGATCAGCGAAATCGTGATGCCTGTGGAAAAGTCCACACCAGATATGCCGGTGACCACGGCCCGCTACCTAGATGAGAACGCCTTGGCCAGTGCCGATACGGCGGCTCAGGCCGTTGTGCAGGAGTTACAACACCTGGGCCGACTGAGTCTTGAAGTGATCTGCCACGCGCTTTATCTGCCGGTCGAGTTGCTCAACCGTGATCACCCCGACCGCAGCGCGTTGACTGCTGCGCCGGAACCTCATGCCCTGGACGCCGAGCAACTCTATCAGCGTCATATCAAGGGTGTTTATGGCGATTTGCTGGGCTTTATGGGACGCCTAGAAGTTAATCTGGATGAGGATCACCAACGCTTCTGGGTGAGCTGCCAGTTGGCTGCTTTGCAACTGGTGGATGCGGTCAAAGACGCCAAACATTTGCAAAAGAACCTCAGCCGTTACCTGAGAGACGAGCCGGGCGCTCCGCGCCAAGCGTACGTTGAGTTACGTGCTCACTTGTTGAGTGTGTTGCACGAGGTCCGCGAGCTGGGTCGTATGGATTTGCCTGAACAGGCCTGGAATGAACGCCTGGAGCTGTTTGATGAGATGGCGGCAGAGTTCGATAGCCGCTTCCGTCAGCGCCTTTTCGCAGACGTACGTGAGCAGCGGCTGACCGGGCAGCATGCCAGTTCGTTGATGAATGATTTGGGCTACACCAGCCGTATCACCCAGAGCCTGCGCAACGTGCTGATGCTCAGCCAGGGCGAAGGCAATGAGCAATTCCGCTCGCTACGGCAGATGCTTAACGAAGGCGGCCCGCTGATTGAGCTGAACTGATGCTTAGTGCGGCTCAGCCAGTCCAATTCCACGAGGGTCGCTGGCCGCTTCGAGGGTTTGCTTGAGCTTGTTCCAGCGCAGCACTTGATGGTTGCCATAAGGGCGGTTGGTGGCTTTGAGCTGATGCCCGAGTCCCTCCAGTTCACGGATTTGCTGCGGGCTGAAGGCGCCGGGCTCGTACTCAATTACATCGGGCTTGTACTGGTGATGATAGCGGGCAACGGCGGGCCAACGTGCGATGGGCTGGTTATCCAGGTATTCCAGCATGGCCAGCAGCACCATGCTGGGAATGCGGCTACCGCCGGGCGTGCCAAAACTGACCAATTCCTCGGGGCTTTCGATAAAGCTCGGCGTCATACTCGACAGCGGGCGCTTACCTGCGGCCACACTATTGGCCTGGCTGCCGCTTAATCCGTAGGCGTTGCTGCCTTGCACGTCGGCGGCGAAATCGTCCATCTCGTTATTCAGTAATAAGCCGGTGCCGGGGACGGTAAACGCTGCACCGAACGGCAAGTTGACCGAGAGCGTGGCGGCGACGGCGTTGCCGTCTGCATCTAAGACGCTGAAGTGGGTGGTGTGGTCCCCTTCATGCCAGGCAGGGCTGGGCGGCAGACTGCTGCTGGGGGTGGCTTTGGCCGGATCAATGGAGTTGACCAGAGCACTGAGGTGTTCCGGGGCCAGCAATTGAGCAACTGGATTGCGGATAAAGTCCGGGTCGCCCAGTAGTCCACGGTCGCGATAGGCACGGCGCAAGGTTTCGACGACCAAGTGGGTGCGTTGCACCTGCGTGCCTTGTTGCCAGGGGAGTTGTTGCAGCATCAGTAGGCTTTGGGCAACGGCGATGCCGCCCGCTGAGGGGGGCGGAGCGGTGATTAGCTCACGGCTGTGGTCTAGGCTCACCCGCAGCGGCTGGCGCTCAACAGCCCGGTAGTCAGCTAAATCCTGAAGGGTCCAGACACCACCGGCCGCGCGCACGCTATCGACCAGCTTGCGAGCCACTTCTCCGCTGTAAAAGCCTTTAAAGCCTTGTTCGCCTAATTGCTCAAGGGTACGGGCCAGTTCTGGCTGGCGGAACAGGGCGAGTTCTTCGGGCACTTCGCCGTTGTTGAGGAAAATGCGTGCGGTCTCTTTGTCCTTACGCATTGCCTCAAGGCGCCACTGTGCGCGTTCGATATACACCCGGTCGATGCTCACGCCGCTGCGAGCCAGTCGGATAGCCGGGGCCAGCGAATCGCGCAGGGGCAGGCGTCCATAACGCTGCGCCAACTCCACCAGCCCGGCAGGCAAGCCAGGAATGGCGGCCGCCAGGGCGCCGTTCAGGGACAGCTCTGGAACCACCTTGCCGTTCACCTGATACAGGGCTGCATGGGCAGCGGCTGGTGCACGTTCGCGGGCGTCGATGAAACGGTAGTCCGGCTTGTCGCCAGCTTTACGCAACGGAAAAAATCCGCCACCCCCAAGGCCTGATCCATAGGGTTCTACTACGGCCAAGGCTGCACTGATGGCGATGGCTGCATCGAAGGCATTACCGCCTTGGGCGATGGTCTCCAAGCCTGCTACGGTCGCAGCCGGATGGGCGGTGGCGATAGCTGTCTTGGCTGGATAGCTGGCTGCATAGGCATTGAGGGTGCAGAGCAGGATGAAGGCGGTGAAAATACGGCGGGGCATAAGGCGCATACGTCAGACCTCTACGTAGCGAAAGCTGAAAGTAGGGCGGGAGGTGTCTGGTTGGGACTTCAGACACCTTCAGCGTAGCCCGCCATGGGGATGATCAGGCTTTGCCGGTAATGATCAGGTACTTCTGCATCAGTTCATCGCGGCTTTCGACGTTATTGGCGTCGAGTGGAATGCAGTCGACCGGGCAGACCTGCTGGCACTGGGGTTCGTCGTAGTGGCCGACGCACTCCGTGCAGAGGTTTGGGTCGATCTCGTAGATTTCCTCGCCTTGGGAGATCGCCGAGTTCGGGCATTCCGGTTCGCAGACGTCGCAGTTGATGCAGTCGTCGGTGATGATCAGGGACATGAAATAACCACTCCTGCTGCTGCCAGAGGCGCAGCCTTTCGTGTGCAGATAATCGAGGGCGCAAATTGTGCCGTATCGGAGCCGCGCATGCACGCAACTCCGATGCGGTCAGGCTGAAAACCCTCAGGTTGATCAGCCCAGCGTTTGAAAGCTTAGCGCTTGAATCGCTCGGTAAGGGCTGCAGCGACGGCAGGGTGAACGAAATTGGAGATGTCGCCACCCAAGGCTGCGATCTCCCGCACCAGCGTCGACGAGATAAACGAGTACTTTTCAGACGGGGTGAGGAACATGCTTTCCACATCCGGCGCCAGTTGGCGGTTCATGTTGGCCAGCTGGAATTCATACTCGAAATCCGACACGGCACGCAGGCCGCGCACAAAAACGTTAGCCCCTTGCTCTTTGGCGAAGTCAGCCAGCAGGTTGGAAAACCCTACAACTTCCACATTAGGCAGGTGACTAGTGACCTCTCTGGCCAGCTCGACCCGTTGTTCAAGGGTGAACAGCGGATTTTTCTTGGGGCTGGCGGCTACTGCAATGATCACGGTGTCGAAGAGGCGCGCGGCGCGCTCGACCAGGTCGCCGTGACCTTTGGTAATGGGGTCGAAGGTGCCTGGGTATAGCACTCGATTCATCGTGATGTCCTGGCAGGTTCCGTTGGGGAGACGGATGGTAACGTAGCGTTTTGTCGCGGCCAAGAGAACCGTTTGCCTTGTGTGCTGTTCGGCACCCTTCCCGGAGTGCTGAACAGCACGTATTCAGGCGCTTTTAAGGCGTTCGGCGAGTTTCGTCGCCAATTTGGCCGTCAGTCCGTAAATCGACAGTTGGGGGTTGGCGCCGATGCTGGTGGGGAATAGCGAACCGTCGTGAATGGACAGGTTGCTGAGCTGATGGTGACGGCCCAGACTGTCGGTGACAGCTTGTTTGGGTTTTTCACCCATGGCGCAGCCACCCATGACGTGGGCACTGCCCAAGCGGGTGCTGTATAGCTCAAGGTTGAGGCTGTCGATCAGAAACTTTGCTTCTGCCAGGGTTTTTACGTAGCGCGAATTGGCATGCATGGGCATGACGTGCTGAGCACCGGCGGCAAATTGAATCTCTGCCATGGAGTAGAAGGCGCGGCGAATGCCATCCCAGGTGTAGTCGGTCATCTGGTAGTCCAGCACCGGTGTGCCATCGCTGCGCAGCTCTACAGTGCCCTCGGCACTATCAGGGTGAAAGCCGTCACGCATCAGTGCCAGCATCATGTTGGTGTGGGGCAGCTGTTCCATGCGCAGGGCATTGTCGATACCGAAACGCCCCAGTAACGTTGCCGCCAGCGCCGGATGCAGTGGCGGTACTTCCAGTTTGTAGGACATTTTTCCGCTTGGGCCATCCTTC
Source organism: Pseudomonas mendocina (assembly GCA_037482215.1). NCBI lineage: Bacteria > Pseudomonadati > Pseudomonadota > Gammaproteobacteria > Pseudomonadales > Pseudomonadaceae > Ectopseudomonas > Ectopseudomonas mendocina. Next base: position 4,131,635 of record CP148074.1, on the reverse strand, counting down.
CACTGGAAGTGATCCGAATAGATGGACTGTGGGGCGCCATAAAACGGGTTGATCTTCTGCTCAAACAACGCAGCTGAGAAGTTAACGGTATGCAGGAAGGTACGTTTACCGGCTCGCTTGTGCGGGTCAGGGGCATCCGAGCGCATTAGCAGCGCCGGGGTGTTGATACCGCCACCACTGAGCACGTAATGCCTCGCCTTGACGGTGATTTTCCGGCCATTGGGGGCGACACTGCGATCATCCATGGCTACGCATTCCAAGGCACTGACTTTATCGCCTGAAATGATGAGCTTTTCTGCTCGGGCCAGGTACAACAGCTCGCCGTTGTTCTCCAGCGTGGCGGGTATGGTGGTGACCAGCATGGATTGCTTGGCGTTGACCGGGCAACCCATGCCGCAATAGCCGAGGTTCCAGCAACCGCGCACGTTGCGGGGGATCACCGCCCATTCGTATCCCAATTTCTCGCAGCCAGTACGAATCACATCATTATTCGGGTTTGGCGGCATGATCCACGGCGCGACACCAAGACGCTCTTCCATTCGCTGGAACCAGGGCGCCATCTCTTCGGCACTGTGGCCGACAACGTTGTGCTCTTTAGCCCAGTGTTCCAGGGTGAGTGCGGGTGTGCGGAAACTGGAGGTCCAGTTGATCAGGGTGGTGCCCCCCACCGCTCGGCCCTGCATGATGGTGATGGCACCATCTTTACTCATGCGTCCGATACCTTCTTGGTACAGGCTGGTGTAGGCCTTGCCTTCGTGCATCTTGAAGTCGTCGCTGGTCTTTAGCGGGCCTTCCTCAATGATCAGCACTTTGTAGCCTGCGGCACTGAGAATTTCCGCCGTGGTGCCGCCGCCGGCGCCACTGCCGACGATGGCGACATCAGCCTCCAGGGTCAGATCATCGGTCAGGCTGGAACCGTCATAGGTTTTCCAGCCGCGGGCTAGGCCTTCTTTGAATATATCGGGTACCGGCATTGCTCTGTCCTCGGACGCTTGATGCCTTCATTGGCGTTGCTGCTTACCTATTGTTAGTGCCGTTATTTGACGCTCAGATCTTGGGCGGGCCGGGATAGCCACAATGAGCCCAGGCATCCTCGTTGCTGTACCAACTCATCAGCACCAGTTGCAGGAGCGAGGCGTGCCCCATCTGCAACAGGCTGAGGGAACTGTTTTCCCAGCGTTTGAGAAAACGGGAGACATCCTCTGCCGAAGCGTTTTTCCAACTGCCCCAAATACCAGTCAGTGGGCCGCGGGTGATGGGCAGAGCCAGCACGTCAAAGAGCTGCACGGTGAGTTTGCGCATCTCTGGAGACAGGTGGTTGAGGCTGTAGTCGAGGTGTTCCAGTGTGGTGCTGATTGCGCCTTTCATCTGCTGTGGCGCGACAGCCCCGGCGAGGACGACAGGTATCAGAGCCTGAAGAAAAGGCAGATCGGATTCGCGCAATACGGCATAGCCTGCCTGTGGCGTATCAGAGGAGCAGCCTGTGAGCGTCGCGGTCAGGCCGGCGGTGCCGAGCAGAGCGGTTCCCAGCATGCCGACTTTAAGCAGGCTGCGGCGGGACAGGTGGACTGAGTCAGGTTCGGTCTTCATCTTATTAATTTCACCGAGTGGGCTGTTGCCCCGGCTGGCCGGGGCGGGATCAGTCAGCGGACAAACAGTTTGTAGACCAGCTTGTGCAAAAAACCACCATAAGGTGGGTAGATCATCTTGGCGGCGTTGTAGCTTTGTTTAATAAACACGCCTTTGGCTTTACTGAAGGTGAGGAAGCCCTCATGGCCGTGGTAATGGCCCATGCCGGAAGGGCCGACGCCGCCAAATGGCATATCGTCCTGTGCCACATGCAGCAGGGTGTCATTCAGGCACACGCCGCCGGAGTGGGTTTCGTGCAGAACGCGTTGCTGCTCCTGCTTGTCGTAGCCGAAGTAGTAGAGCGCCAGCGGGCGGTCGCGCTCGGCGACGTAGGCGAATGCGTCTTCAATTTTGTCGTAGGGGATGACGGGTAGCAGTGGGCCGAAAATTTCTTCCTGCATGATGCGCATATCGTCGTTTACGTTCAGCAGAACAGTTTGCGGCAGGCGACGGCCCTGGCCTTCAGGGAACAGCCGGATCAACGTTGCGCCTTTGCTTTCGGCGTCCTGCAGGTAGCTTTGCAGGCGGGCGTGCTGACGGTCGTTGATGATGGCGGTGTAGTCCGGGTTATCCGTAAGTTTCGGGAAAAAGCTGGAAACCGCTTTGCGGTAGGCTTCGACGAAACCGTCTACGCGATCACGCGGGCACAGTACGTAGTCCGGGGCCACACAGGTCTGGCCTGCGTTCAGGGTTTTACCGAAGGCAATGCGCTCGGCGGCGTGGTCCAACGGCACATCGGCGCTGATAATTGCCGGGGACTTGCCGCCCAGCTCCAGCGTTACCGGAGTCAGGTTGTCGGCTGCCGCACGCATTACGTGCTTGCCAATGCTGGTGGCGCCGGTGAATAGCAGGTGGTCAAACGGCAGTTTGGAGAAGGCGACGCCTACGTCTGCTTCGCCCTGAACCACGCTGACCAAGTCTTCGGGGAAGATTTTGCCGAGCATGTCCTTGATCAGCTGTGAGGTGGCCGGGGTGGATTCGCTCATTTTGATCATCACCCGGTTGCCCGCAGCGAGGGCACCGGTCAGTGGGCCGATGGCGAGAAACAGCGGGTAGTTCCACGGCACAATCACGCCCACAACGCCCAGCGGCTGGTAAATCACCTTGGCTTGCGCAGGCATAAACTGCATGCCGACGCTGCGTTTAGACGGCTTCATCCACTTTTTAATGCGCTTGGTGGCGTAATGGATGCCGTGCAAGCTGGGCATCAACTCGGCCAGCAGGGTTTCATCAGCGCTGCGGTTGCTGAAGTCCTGAGAGATCGCATCAATGATCGCCTGGCGGTCACTGCGCAGTTGGTCGCGCAGCATGTTGAGCCACTGAATCCGCTGCTCGGCAGAGGGCATCGGGTTGGCCTGAAAGGCCTGACGCTGGTGAGCAAAGGCGCTCTGCATCTGGCTGATTTGTTGTTGGCTTTGCTGCAGGCTTTGTTCCAGATACGTAGCTTCGGCGACCATGTGTGATGCTCCTCAACGTTCCAGCAAGGCAGATTTGTCAGGCAGGTGACAGAGCTGCGTAAAGGTTGCTGGATTTTTAGAGTAATTGCTCTAGTGTGTCAATTAGCATGCCTGTGCAGAGCGGCCCTGGCAGCCCACCGAAAAGTTAGTACGCAGGTCAAATGCGCTCATGGGTAACACAAGCTGCCCTCTGCCGTGTACCTTTGCCGGGCTTTTATCTCTGGAAAGAATTATTGATATGGCTGCACCCCGCAAAACCCGCGATCGCATCATTCAGGAGAGCTTGGCGTTGTTTAACGCCCAGGGCGAACGCAATGTCACGACCAATCACATTGCAGCCCACTTGGGGATATCACCGGGTAACTTGTATTACTACTTCCGCAATAAGCAGATGATCATCGCCGAGTTATTCGCCCTGCTTGAGTCGCAGGTGGACGCGTTTTTGCGGCGCCCGCAGGAGCGAGTTCTGACGGTCGAAGACAAAACCTTCTATCTGGAGGCGGTGCTGGCGACGATGTGGCACTACCGCTTCTTTCATCGTGATCTTGAGCATTTACTGGAGAGCGATACCGCGCTGGCTGAGCGTTATCAGCGCTTTTCAAGGCGCTGTCTCGAGCAGGCAAGAGACATTTATCAAGGTTTTGTGGAGGCGGGCATACTGCGTATGACGGCCGACCAAATTGAAGCACTGACCCTTAATGGCTGGATCATTATGACGTCTTGGATTCGATTCCTGTGTACGTCACGTGGGAGTGCTGGTGATCTGAGTGAGGACCTGCTGCGACGGGGTGTATATCAGATTCTGACGTTGGAAAGTGGTTACGTCACAGAGCAGGCAAGTGAGGCCGTTGAGGCGCTGAAGAAGCGCCTGTATGTACCGCTGGATCAAGTGATCTGATCAGGCCGTCAGCCACTGGGGAATGCGCTGCTCCAAATAATATTCCGGCTGTTTCAAGCTGCCGCCAATAAACCCCACATGACCGCCACGGCTGTGCCGCTCAAATTCGATGCAGGGGGCGAGCTCATCGGCTTGCGGCAGGCTGTGACGAAACACAAAGGGATCGTCTTCGGCTTGAATCAACAGTGTGCGGGTTGCGATCTGACGTAAAAAGAAGCGGCTGGAGGCTCTGCGGTAATAGTCCGCAGCATCCGCGTAACCGTGTAGTGGTGCCGTGAATCGTCCGTCAAAATCCCAGAAGGTACGCATGCCGGTTAATGGGCCGAGCTGCTGCAAGGCCAGCAGGCGGTCGGTATGACCCAAGCGCTCAAAATGCTGCTGCTTGCCCCGCACATAGGCGGTCAGCTCCTTCATAAAATGCGCTTGATAGATTTTTGAGAAGCCTTGATCAATCCGCTCGGCGCACTGATCCAGACGGAATGGCACGCTCACCGCCACAGCGCGCTCCAAGCCTGCATTTGTGCCTTGTTCGCCCAAGTACTTGAGCAGAACGTTGCCCCCTAAGGAGTATCCCACCGCATGCAAGGGGGCCAGTGGGCGTTTAGCGTGCAGGTGGCGGACGACATGCAGCACATCCTCGCTGACGCCCGAATGGTAGCCGCGGGGTAACAAGTTGGGCTCACCGGAGCAGCCCCGCCAATTCAGCGCCACGCTGGCCCAGTTGCGCTCGGCCAATTGCTGTTGCAGGCCGAGAATATAGTGTGAGCTGGAGGAACCGGTGAGTCCGTGCAGCAGCAATACCAGCGGTGCGTCAGCCTCATGTGGGCCGTACCAGTCCAAGTCTAGAAAGTCGCCATCATCCAGCCACAGACGTTCCCGCTGGCGCTGCAGTTGGGGCGGCTTGCGGCAAAAGGAGGCCCATAGCGTCTGTAGATGTGGGTTGGACAGGTAGCGAGCGGGTTGAAATTCCGGCATCAGGTAGAAGGCTCGTCAGATGGGCGACTCAGTCACGACCAAACACATCCCGTGTATAGACCTTGGCGGCGACATCATCCAGCGTTTCACACTGGCGGTTGCAGATAATGAGATCGGCCTGTTGTTTAAACAAGGCCACGTCATTGACCACGGTGGCGCCGGCAAATTCGTGTACAGTCAGTGTGGGTTCGAAAATGATCAACGCCACACCCTGAGCACGCAAGTGCTGCATGATGTCCTGAATGCTGGAGGCGCGAAAGTTATCCGAACCGCTTTTCATGATCAGCCGGTAGATGCCCACGGTTCGAGGCGCGCGTTTGAGGATGTCCTCGGCGACAAAACGCTTGCGTGAGGCATTAGACGCCACAATGGCGTAGATCAGGTCGTGGGGCACGCTGTCGCAGTTGGCCAAGAGCTGTTTGGTGTCTTTGGGTAGGCAGTAGCCGCCATAACCAAATGACGGGTTGTTGTAGTGCTTGCCGATTCTCGTGTCATGACAGACACCGTCGATGATCTGGCGGGTATTCAGGCCATGGCTGGCAGCATAGGAATCCAGTTCGTTGAAATAGGCGACGCGCATGGCGAGGTAGGCGTTGGCGAACAGCTTGATGGCTTCTGCCTCGGTGGAGTCCGTCAGCAACCACGGTGTCTCCGGTGCCTTGCTGGCCTCAAGCAGCATCAGGGCGATCTTTTCAGCCCGAGCTGAGCGCTCGCCGACCACAACCCGCGACGGGTAGAGGGTGTCATGGAACGCCCGCCCTTCACGGAGAAACTCCGGGGAAAAGATCAGCTTGTCGCAATCAAGCTCATTCCGCAGGCGTTGTGTATAGCCAACCGGGACTGTGGACTTGATCACCATCAGCGCCTGTGGGGCCAGACTCATGACATCGCTGATGACGTCCTCAATGGATTGGGTATTGAAGGCGTTTGTCTGCGGATCGTAATCAGTGGGTGTGGCAATAAATACGTAATCCGCGTCTAGGTACGCCTCACTCTTATCCAAGGTGGCGCGTAAGTTCAGTGGCTGGTTCAACAAGTAATCTTGCAGGTCGGGGTCGCAGACAGGCGACTCTCGTTTGTTGAGTGCAGCCACTTTGGAGGGGTTGATGTCCAGCACCACGACCTCATGCTGCTGAGCCAGCAACACTGCATTGGCCAGCCCTACATAACCCATGCCTGCTATCGCGATCTTCATGCACCTCCTGTGCTTGCCGCTTGGCTGCGCACGGTACGCAGTGGGCGAAGCTCAGGAGCACTGTAGGAAGGAAATGTTACTGATCGTTGAATGTGACGAGGGGGATGTCTTTTCAGATCATCCCCTTCGAGTGGCCAAATCGGTACTTAACCGATTAGCCGCGCTCCCACAGTGAGTAGTACACCTGGCCGGTGTGCTTCTCACGGTGCAGGCGCCAGTTGCCGGGCAGGCCGAGGGTAGAGGGTGGGGTTTCGCTTTCGCAGTAAATCCACGCGTGCTCGGCCAGCCAGCCGCGCTCTTCCAACAGGGCGCAGGCCGGAGCCAGCAGGTTCTGGTGGAAGGGGGGGTCGAGAAAGGCCAGATCAAACGGCGTCGCAGGCTGTTGTTGCAAGTAATGCAGTGCATCGGTTTGCATGACCTGGCCGTTTGAACAGTTCAGCGTCTGCAAATGTCCGCGCAGAGAGGCGACGGATTGCGGATTCATATCCAATGCCAGGGCCGAGTCAGCCCCACGGGACAGCGCCTCCAGAAACAGCGCGCCGCTGCCGGTGAAACAGTCCAGCACCCGCGCGCCTTCAATATAGGGCGCCAGCCAGTTGAACAGCGTCTCACGCACCCGGTCAGGGGTCGGGCGCAGGCCCGGCCCTTCGGGGAAGGTGAAGCGGCGCGAACGCCACTCACCCGCGATGATACGCAGCTGGCCGGTGCCGCCATGTGGCTGAGCGGCGCGTTGGTTTTTTGCAGGCTTACTCATCAATGCTCCGGTACGGCTGAAGGCTGAGGAACTGGGCGATCTGTTGGCGCTGGCAGTTCCTTCTGCTCCACAGTCGGTCCGGCGGTGACAATCACCAGCGCCTCCGGGTTCAGGTGTTTGGCCATGGCGGCTTTAACCTGCTCTACCGTCTGGCTTTGTACGTCCCGCATAAAGTCTTCCAGGTAGGTTAGGGGCAGGTTGTAAAAGCCCATCGAGCCCAGTTGGCCGACAATCGCTGAGTTGCTGGCGGTGGACAGGGGGAAGCTGCCGGCCATTTCGCGCTTGGCTTTGTCCAGCTCTTCCTGGGTTGGGCCGTTCTTGATGAAGTCGGCCAGCATATCCTTGACCAGCTTCAGCGATCCGTCAGTCAGTTCGGCGCGCGTCTGCATACCAATGGTGAACGGGCCACGGGCTTGCATGGTGCTGAAACCCGAGTAGATGCCATAGGTAAGGCCGCGCTTTTCACGGACTTCGGTCATCAGGCGTGTACCAAAGCCGCCACCCCCAAATACTTGGTTACCCAGGTACAGAGCGGCGTAATCGGGGTTAGCCCGATCAATACCCAGCTGTGCGATGGTGATGTGGGTTTGGTTGGACGGGAACTCGATATGCACTGTGCCCGGTTTGGGCTCTTCAGGCTGGGCGATTGCAGGCAGTGCCGGGCCTTTAGGCAGGGCGGCGGACACGCGCTCAGCCAAGGCTTCGGCATCACTGCGGGACAAGTCACCCACCAGCGCTATCACAGTATTTGGCGCGGTGTAGGCCTTCTGGTGGAAGGCTTGCAGTTGGGCGCGGGTGATGCCGGGAATGGACTGTTCAGTGCCTTCGCTCGGGTGAGCATAAGGGTGTGAACCGTACAAGTGCTCATACAGCGCCAGGCTGGCGAGCTTGCCTGGGTTCTGCTTCTGGTACTCGAAGCCAGCCATCAGTTGGTTTTTGATTCGAGCCAGCGAGTCTTCCGGGAACGTGGGTTGGCCCAGTACCTCGGTGAACAATTGCAGGGCTGGTTCGCGTTGCTCCGGAGCGCTCAGGCTGCGCAGGCTGGCGATGGCCATATCGCGGAACGAGCCGTTACCAAAGTCAGCTCCAAGGTCTTCGAAACCTGCCGCAATAGCGCTGACATCTTTGCCCGGTACGCCTTCATTGAGCATGGCGTTGGTCAGCATGGCCAGCCCCGGTGTGTTTTCGTCGCGGCTGCTGCCTGCGGCGAAGGTCAGCTGCAGATCAAACATCGGCAGTTCCGGGGCTTCCACGAACAGCACTTTACTGCCTGCGCTGGTTTTCCAGGTTTGGATATTCAGGTTGCGGCGGCTGGGGGCCTTATCACCGAGGGCTGCCAGTGACTCGAGTTTTGCGGGGGTGGCGGCAGTCGGTGCTTGCTGAGGTTTGTCCACCTCTGCGCGGTTATTAAAGGTCGCCAGCAATGCCAGCAGAATCAGAAGCGCCAGGCCAATCAGGGCGTAGCGCAGGCCGGTGCGCTTAGTCATTGCGTTTCTCCTCAGGTAGAACATGGGCGACGCTCATGCGGTCGCGGGTGAAGAAGGTCTTGGCGGCTTGTTGGATGTCTTCCGGGGTTACGGCTTCCAGATCGGCCAGCTCTTGATCCATCACTTTCCACGACAGACCAACGCTTTCCAGTTGGCCAATCGTGCTGGCCTGGCTGGTGATGGAGTCACGTTCGTAAACCAGCCCGGCAATAACCTGAGCGCGTACGCGGGCCAGTTCGGAGGCAGTGGGCGGGGTGTCCTGAAGGCTTTTCAGTTCACGCCACAGGCCAGCCTCAACATCGGCCAGGGTTTTACCGGTTTGCACGTTGGGGGTGGCGGTCAGGGTGAACAGGGTGTCACCACGGGTAAAACCGTCGTACCAGGCGGATGCACCGGCAACCAGCTCTTCACCACGCTCCAAGCGGCTGGCCAGTCGGGCACTGTAACCGCCATCCAGCAGCGCGGCCGCCAGACGCAGGGCGTGCACTTGGCGCGGATTCTCAGCAGTGCTCAGGCTCGGTGTGTTGAACGCCATGATCAGGCTGGGCAACTGGGTTTTAAGATGCAGAGTGATACGGCGTTCGCCTGGGGCAGCCAGCTCAAGCGGCGCTTTGGCACTTGGGATGGCACGTTTGGGGATCGGCCCGAAGTAGCGCTGGGCGAGTTCTTTTACTTCGGCAACCGTTACGTCACCCACAATCACCAGCGTGGCGTTGTTCGGTGCATACCAGCTTTCGTACCAGTGGCGCAGCTCATCAACGCTCATGCGGTTGAGGTCAGCCATCCAACCAATGGTGGGAATGCGATAACCGCTGGCGGGGTAGGCGATAGTCTGAAAGCGCTCATAAGCCAATGAGTTTGGCTTGTCATCGGTGCGCAGACGGCGCTCTTCCTTAATAACTTCGATTTCTTTGCTGAACTCGTCAGCCGGAATCTTGAGGCTGGACAGACGGTCAGCCTCAAGCTCCAAGGCAACAGGCAGACGGTCGCGGGCCAGCACTTGGTAATAAGCGGTGTAGTCATTGCTGGTGAAGGCGTTTTCTTGCGCGCCCAGCTCCCGCAGAATCAGCGAAGCCTCGCCCGGCCCCGCTTTCTGACTGCCTTTAAACATCATGTGCTCAAGGGCGTGGGATAAACCGGTCTGGCCGGGCGACTCATAGCTGGAGCCAACCTTGTACCAGAGTTGGCTGACCACGACGGGGGCGCGGTGGTCTTCGCGGACAATTACTTTAAGACCGTTGTCCAGACTGAACTCGTGTGTGGGCTGCGGGGCAGCGGCAAAAGCCGAAAGCGGCAGGCAGAGAAAGCCCAGCAGCAATGCAGTAGTACGTTTTGAGATATTCGGCATGACTATAGGACCTGTCGGACGGACCCGCGTGCACTTAGCGTCAGCGGGTGCGGAGATGCTAGGATACGCATCCGTTTTACTGGCGGCCACGCCTGCTATGGTTTCTGTTGTTTTCAGCACAGGCTCAGGCCTACTGAAATTGTCCAAAACCCCGTACGCTGCGCGGCGCAACTTTGAGATAGCCATCCTCCATGTTTGGTTCCAACGACGATAAAAAGACTCAGAACCCGTCCGAGACAGGTTCTTCGGAAAAACCGGCTGAGAAAAAAGGCCTGTTCAGCTGGTTTCGTAAAAAGCCTGAGGCCGCTCCGGCTGCACCTGCTGAGCCAGCGGTACAGACTGTAGAAACCGCTGTGCCGGTTGCCGCCGAGCCTGCCCCGGTAGAGCGTGAAACCCCTGCTGTTACTGAGGTTGAACCGCTTGAGCCAGTGCCGAGCCCGGTTGCTGTTGAGCCTCCTGTGCCAGAAGTCAGTGTAGCCGCAGTGGTTGAGGTAGCCCCCGCGGTTACTGAAATTCAGGCGGTTGAGCCGGTGGCTGAGATAGCCGTACCGGTTGCCACGCCAGAACCTGCTCCTGTACCTGTTAGCGAGCCCGTCCCAGTGGCAGAGCCCCCTAAAAAGGAAGAGAAGCGACTGGGTTTCTTCGAGCGCCTTAAACAAGGGTTGTCGAAGACCAGCAGCAGTATCGGCGAAGGCATGGCCAGCCTGTTTCTGGGCAAGAAGGTCATCGACGATGACTTGTTGGAAGAGATCGAAACCCGGCTGCTGACCGCTGATGTGGGCGTTGAAGCCACCACGGAAATTGTGCAAAACCTCACAAAACGCGTTGCCCGTAAAGAACTGGCGGACAGCGGTGCCCTCTACAAGGCCTTGCAAGAAGAGCTTGCCTCCTTGCTGCGCCCGGTCGAGCAGCCGCTGAAAATCGACAGTAGCAAACAGCCTTACGTGATTCTGGTGGTCGGCGTGAATGGTGCGGGTAAAACCACCACCATCGGCAAACTGGCGAAAAAACTCCAGCAGGAAGGCAAAAAAGTCATGCTGGCTGCGGGGGATACCTTCCGCGCTGCGGCGGTTGAGCAGTTGCAGGTGTGGGGTGAGCGTAACCAGATAGCCGTGATTGCTCAGCATACCGGTGCAGACTCTGCATCCGTGATCTTTGATGCTGTCAACGCCGCCAAGTCCCGCGGTGTTGACGTGCTGATCGCTGACACGGCGGGTCGTCTGCACACTAAAGATAACCTGATGGAAGAGCTGAAGAAGGTTCGTCGTGTTATCGGTAAGCTGGATGACACCGCACCGCATGAAGTGTTGCTGGTGCTGGATGCCGGAACAGGTCAAAACGCAGTCAATCAGGCCAAACAGTTCAACCAGACGGTGAACCTCACCGGCCTGGCGCTGACCAAGCTGGACGGTACCGCTAAGGGCGGTGTCATTTTTGCTCTTGCTAAGCAGTTCGCCTTGCCTATCCGCTATATCGGTGTGGGTGAGGGGATCGACGATCTGCGCACGTTTGAAGCAGATGCATTCGTACAGGCGCTGTTTGCGGAGAAATAGCGATGATCAGGTTCGAGCAGGTCGGTAAACGCTACCCAAATGGACACATCGGGCTGCACGAGCTGAGTTTTCGCGTGCGCCGCGGTGAGTTCCTGTTTGTAACGGGCCACTCAGGGGCGGGCAAAAGTACCTTGCTGCGTCTGTTGCTGGCGATGGAAAGGCCGAGCAGCGGCAAGTTGTTGTTGGCAGGGCAGGATTTGTCGCACATCACCAACGCACAGATTCCGTTCCTGCGCCGACAAATCGGCGTGGTGTTCCAGAACCACCAGCTGCTATTTGATCGCAGTGTGTTCGACAACGTGGCCCTGCCGTTACAGATTCTCGGCCTGTCCAAGGAAGAGATCGGCAAGCGTGTCGGCAATGCCCTGGAGCGGGTTTCCCTTGCAGACAAGGCCGCGCAGTTCCCCGGCGACCTTTCTACCGGCCAGCAACAGCGTGTGGGTATTGCCCGCGCCGTCGTGCATCAGCCAGCCTTGCTGTTGGCGGATGAGCCAACCGGCAACCTCGACCCGCGCTTGGCCGCAGAAATCATGGGCGTTTTTGAAGATATTAACCGTCTGGGCACCACTGTATTGATCGCCAGTCACGACTTGGCCTTGATCGCTCGCATGCGTCACCGCATGCTGACCTTACAGCGTGGTCGCTTGATTGGTGACGGGGAGGCTGGAGAATGAGTGCTACACGCATGCCGCCACCACAACCCTCCCAGCGCGTGGGTGGTGCACCGAAAAAGGCTGACGAGCCAGTTACCACGCTGGATGACGGCTTGCCATTCCGCGACCAACTGGCCGCCTGGGTTGAAAGCCACCGCGCCAGCGTGGTCGACAGCCTGCGCCGTCTGGCTCGCCAGCCGATTGGCAGCTTCTTTACCTGCTTGGTGATGGCCGTGGCGTTGAGTTTGCCAATGGGATTGTCACTGCTGCTGGATAACGTAGAGCGTTTGGGCGTGTCCTGGGAGCGTGCAGCGCAAATCTCCCTGTATACGAAGATCGACACCAGCGACGCTCAAGGCGAGGCGTTGCGTAAAGAAATCGCCGGTCTGGATGATGTGGCCGAGGCTGAATGGATCAGTCGTGATCAGGCCCTGGCTGAGTTCCAGCAACAGACTGGGCTGGGCGAAGCCCTTAAAGAACTGCCGGATAACCCGCTGCCGGGCGTGATCGTGGTCACGCCGAAGGAAGTCGATCGCGAAGCGCTGGAGGCTTTACGTGCGCGTCTGGGGGAAATGCCCCGTGTGCAACAGGCGCAACTGGACTTGCTCTGGGTCGAAAGGCTGGGGGCCATGCTTAAACTGGGTGACCGCTTTGTTTTCGGCCTGACCCTGCTGCTGGTTTCGGCATTGCTACTGGTGATCGGTAATACCATTCGTCTGCATATTGAGAACCGTCGCACTGAGATCGAAGTCATTAAGCTGGTGGGCGGTACCGACAGCTACGTGCGCCGTCCATTCCTTTATATGGGCGCGTTATATGGTTTTGGTGCCGGTGTCTTCTCATGGATGCTGCTGGCTTATGGCCTGAACTGGCTCAATGACGCGGTTGTTCGTCTGGCTGGTTTGTATGGCAGTGACTTTGGTTTGGGCGGCGTGCCGTTGTCTGACGGTCTGTCGCTGCTGATTGGAGCTATCCTGCTCGGCTACATTGGCGCCTGGCTTGCGGTTGCAAGACACTTGAGTGAGTTGGCACCTAGGTAGTAAGTTATTGTTATGAGTGATGTTGACTATGTGTAAGGGAACTAGTATTGCCGCACACAGTCACATTGCACGGTGCTAGACTGCACCGAAATCTGTAGTAACGGAGGATTTAAATGTCCACTTCCTTGCAACCTGTTCATGCTCTGGTTCCAGGTGCCAACCTGGAGGCATACGTGCATGCGGTAAACGGCATTCCGCTGTTAACCCCTGAGCAGGAGCGTGAACTGGCTGATCGTCTTTTCTACAAACAGGATCTTGAAGCTGCGCGCCAAATGGTGCTGGCTCACCTGCGTTTTGTTGTGCATATCGCCCGTAGCTATTCTGGCTATGGTCTGGCTCAGTCTGACCTGATTCAGGAAGGTAACGTCGGCCTGATGAAGGCGGTCAAACGCTTCAACCCGGAAATGGGTGTGCGTCTGGTGTCCTTCGCGGTGCACTGGATTCGTGCTGAGATTCACGAGTTCATCCTGCGTAACTGGCGGATCGTTAAGGTTGCCACTACTAAGGCTCAGCGCAAACTGTTCTTCAATCTGCGCAGCCAGAAGAAGCGTCTGGCTTGGTTGAACAACGACGAAGTCAACGCTGTAGCTGAAAGCCTTGGTGTTGAGCCGCGTGAAGTCCGCGAGATGGAAAGCCGCCTCAGCGGTCATGACATGGCCTTCGACCCAGCAGCCGATGCTGATGACGAAAGCGCCGTTCAGTCGCCGGCCTACTATCTGGAAGACCAGCGTTACGACCCGGCCCGCCAGCTGGAAGATTCGGACTGGAGCGACAGCTCTACTGCCAATCTCCATGAAGCGCTGGAAGGCCTTGATGAGCGCAGCCGCGATATTCTTTATCAGCGCTGGCTGGCTGAAGAGAAAGCCACACTGCATGATCTGGCCGCTAAGTACAACGTTTCCGCCGAACGCATCCGGCAGTTGGAAAAAAACGCCATGAACAAGCTCAAAGGCGCTATTGCTGCCTGAGTCAGGTTTCATAAAAAGACCGCACCTAGGTGCGGTTTTTTTATGCCTGTGATTTGCCGCTTTTACTGCCTGATAGGGCGTGTGGCTATTGGTAGTCTTGGTTCTGGCTCTAAACAACAACTACAAAAACTGCCGGAGATTCCTATGTCCACAAATGTGGTGCGCCTCTATGCCTTTGCGGTGCTGCTTGGCATTGCTTATATCCTGATGATTCCCATGCAGCCTTATCCTTTCAGCTGGCTGCTGAAGATGCTGCCCATGTGGATATTTGCAGGTCTTATGTGGCGGGCGTTTCCCGGCGCAGCAGGGCGCTGGTTGGCGCTTGGGTACCTGGCCGCCTCGGCTGGAGATTTCTTTCTGGATTATGGCAATCGAGATGGTCTGTTCAGGCAGGCGCTGATCTCATTCCTGGTCAATCAGCTGGCCTTTATCGTCGCCTTCCTGCTCCTGTCCCGTGGTCGCAACTGGCGCTGGCTGTGGAGCGTGCCGGTGATTGCTTACAGCCTGCTGTTAGCGGTGTGGATGGTGCCTGCGGCAAAAGGGCTGGAGATCGCCGTTGGGGTCTATCTGGCGTGCCTGCTGGGGATGGCGCTGTGTGCAGCCCGAATTGAGAACAAGCCCGGCCCACTGTGGGCCGGGGCCATATTGTTTGTGCTGGCTGATTCGTTGATTGGGTTTAACAAGTTCGTGCAGCCGTTTGATCATGCTGTGCTGGTGATCGTGAGCTGTTATTTCACCGGACAGTCGCTTATTGCCTGGGGATTGTTGCGACTAAGAAATTTGGCTCAGGAACCCGCGCGAAATGTGGCCGGTTCCTGAGAGGGTAGTAAGGCTAATTGGAAGGTGCCTGCTGAGGCACTTTATAAAAGGCCAGATGGTTAGCGATGCACATGTCGAAGGCTTCAATCAGGTACAGATAGGGTTTTGCTGCAATCGGTGGGACCAGGCAGCGTGATGCAACGCGCTTAGCAACGATTTCCGTATCGATATATATGACGTTAACCGGAGCTTTGTTTGGGTTTTCCTGCTCACTGTAGAACGCGCGTTCGTGCTCGTCTTCAGTGAGCTGGTCAAGCTGCTTGCTGTCTATCTGTGTGGTCACGACCTCTTTAACCGGCAGCTCGCTAGGCTTCAGAAAAATTGCGCCAATCGGGCCAGTGAACGTCAGCAACGTGGAGTGCCGGCGCAGCCGTGACTGCAGGTTGGCGTAAGTCACAAAGTGTTTGACTGTAATGGACGGTGACGACTGTTTCTGAAGTTCGGGAATGGTTTCGTAAGCCCGGTGAGCCAACAGACGGACGCCGCTAGGTTTGGTTGCCTCTTCGGCCGTGCGGTAGATACCGTAGGCGCTGCTGGTGATAAGCAGGCTGAAGTTTTTACCTTCTTTTTCACTCTGCGGCCGCAGATCGTTAATGGCGACTTTGTCAGACTGAGGAAGCTCAGGAAACTCAGGCGGTGGTACTGGAGGTTTCGAGGTACAGCCGGAAAGGACAATAAGGCTGGCGACCCAAAGGTATTTCAATGAAGGCACGGATGACATCCTGTCGTTATGAATGAGTGCGGCTCGTTCCAGGAGCACGCGTAGCTGATGGCATCAGGTAGCGGGGATGGGCTACATGAAGGGAGGCGATAATGGCGAATGTTGTATACGGATTGCAAGAACACAAGTACAGCATCCGCGATTTCGGGGCTTTCCTGTGATTGTGTCGCTTAAGGCTTCGGCAACCACTGCGGCCACCAGTCAGGCGCCTCCGACTTGATCTGGTTGAGGTAATGACTCCCCCCCAGTTGCCGCACCTGTTGGCGAATCCAGCTGGCGCGGCGCTGGATGTAAGCGTCGGGCTTACCGGCGCTCCAGCGGATCGGGTTGGGCAGTACGGCGGCGAGTTGGCTGGCCTGCTGGTTGTTCAGGTAAGCCGCTCCAATGCCAAAGTGATGTTTGGCCGCCGCTTCCGCGCCGAAGATGCCTTCGCCCCATTCAACGCTGTTGAGGTAGACCTCCAGAATGCGTTCTTTGGACCAGAGCAGCTCGATAAGGCCGGTAAACCAGACCTCCAGGCCCTTACGCAGCCAGCTGCGGCCCGACCAGAGGAACAGGTTTTTGGCCACTTGCTGGCTCAGTGTACTGGCGCCACGGATCGAACCGCCCTGCTGGTTGTGCTCAAACGCCGCCTTGATTGCGGCCACATCAAAGCCCCAGTGATTGGCGAACTTTTGATCTTCACCCGCGATGACGGCCATTTTCAGGTTGTCGGGGAGGGTTTCCCACGGCTGCCAACTGCGTTGCAAGTCAATGGGCTGGCCACTGGTCCATGAGTCGATTTTGCGTTCGACCATCAGCCCCGTGAAAGGCGGCGGCAGCCAGCGTAGCAGTAATACGAGCAGGGCAGAGCCTAGGGCAAACCAGAGCAAGAGCTTAAGAGCGCGTCGGGCTAATTTGAGAATCATTCGTATTACTTGGTTGTATGGCAATTGTCCGTCATTATAACCACCCTCTGCCAACGTCATCGTCATTGCTGTATTACGGATGGCTGCAGGCTTTTTATTACGGGAGGGTGTAATGGCACGTCTTTGGTTATTGCTGGCTGCGGTTGCCGGTTGTTCCGGGGTTGCATTGGGGGCCTATGGCGCCCACGGCTTAAAACGAGTGCTGACGCCTGAGTATTTGGCGATTTTTCAGACGGCGACCCAATATCAGTTGATCCATGCCCTGGCCCTGTTTGGTGTTAGCTTGCTGGCCACGCAGCGTGGCGGTCGTCTGGTGAGTGCTGCGGGCGGTTTGTTTACCTTGGGCATCTTCATGTTCTGCGGCAGCTTGTACGTGCTGACGCTGACTGGCACCACATCTTTGGGAATGGTGGCGCCGATGGGCGGGTTGTCCTTTATGCTCGGCTGGCTTGCCCTTGGCCTGGCGGCGTTGAAGAAGGCCTGAGTGGCTCTTGGAGGGCGGCATACCCTTTAGCCTTGGTCATCCTTTGTGATCAGGCTAGAATGCCGTCCCTTTCTCAAGTTGTGACCGATCTGTCATGCACATTCAATTGAACGGCGAAGCCTTTGAGCTGCCTGACGGTGAGACAGTTGCCTCTTTATTGGTGCGTCTGGAGTTGACTGGCCGCCGTGTAGCGGTGGAGCTCAATTTGGACATCGTGCCGCGCAGCGAGCACGCCACCACAGTTTTGCGCGAAGGCGATCAAGTGGAAGTCGTACACGCCATCGGCGGTGGTTGAAGCCGAACCCTAGCGTTGTAACTGTCCATTTTTAGCCCGGAGGAATACCTGATGAGCCAGCTCCCTGCC
Source organism: Pseudomonas mendocina (assembly GCA_037482215.1). Lineage (NCBI taxonomy): Bacteria > Pseudomonadati > Pseudomonadota > Gammaproteobacteria > Pseudomonadales > Pseudomonadaceae > Ectopseudomonas > Ectopseudomonas mendocina. The sequence goes on along the minus strand of CP148074.1, from coordinate 4,114,382 downwards.
GATAAGCCATTTACCCTGGCTGGTCGTACCTATCAATCGCGTTTGCTGGTCGGTACCGGCAAATACAAAGATCTCGAAGAAACCCGGCTGGCAATCGAGGCCTCCGGTGCTGAGATCGTTACGGTGGCTGTGCGCCGTACTAACATCGGCCAGAATCCTGGCGAGCCAAACCTGCTGGATGTGATCAGCCCGGAGCGTTACACCATCCTGCCGAATACGGCTGGTTGCTATGACGCTGTCGAGGCGGTGCGTACCTGTCGTTTGGCGCGTGAGCTGCTGGACGGCCACAAGCTGGTGAAGCTGGAAGTACTGGCCGATCAGAAAACCCTGTTCCCTAATGTCATCGAGACCCTGAAAGCAGCTGAAGTGCTGATCAAAGACGGTTTCGATGTGATGGTCTACACCAGTGATGACCCAATCATCGCCCGCGAGCTGGCAGCCATGGGCTGCATCGCGGTGATGCCGCTGGCGGGGCTGATCGGCACCGGGCTGGGCATCTGCAACCCGTACAACCTGCGCATTATTCTGGAAGAAGCGACCGTGCCTGTTCTGGTTGATGCCGGTGTAGGAACTGCCTCTGATGCCACTATCGCCATGGAGCTGGGCTGCGAGGCTGTGCTGATGAACAGCGCCATTGCCCATGCGCAGAACCCGGTGATGATGGGCGAAGCCATGAAGCATGCAATTATTGCCGGTCGTCTCGCCTATCTGGCTGGTCGTATGCCGAAGAAACTCTATGCCAGCGCCTCGTCGCCGCTGGATGGCCTGATCAAGTAACGAGCATCTAATGACTGATTCACAGCAGCAGCCTGAGCAGGCTGAAGACACCCCTAAGCTTCGCACCATCAAGAGTTTCGTGATGCGTGCCGGACGCATGACGGAAGGCCAGCAGCGTGGCCTTGATCAGGGCTGGCCTAAGTTCGGCCTTAAGCTTGAGGATGGTCTGCAAGACTTCGACGCGGTATTCGGCCGTAGTGCGCCGCGTACCTTCGAGATCGGCTTCGGCATGGGGCATTCCACGTTGGAAATGGCCGCTGCTGCACCGGATCAAGACTTTATCGGCGTTGAGGTTCATCGGCCCGGCGTGGGCGCATTGCTTAACGGCGTGATGACACAAAACCTGAGCAACGTGCGTATTTACAGCTGTGATGCGCTGGAGGTTTTGCGCCATTGCGTGGCCGATGCCAGCCTAGATCGGGTGCTGCTGTTCTTCCCGGACCCGTGGCACAAGTCCCGTCATCACAAACGCCGTATTGTTCAGCCTGCATTTGCTGAGCTGATCCGGCAGAAGCTCAAGGTTGGCGGTGTGCTGCACATGGCCACTGACTGGGAGCCTTATGCTGAGTACATGCTGGAAGTGATGAATGTGGCGCCGGGCTATAAAAATCAGGCTGAGGACGGTCAGTATGTACCGCGTCCCGCTGAGCGTCCGGTGACTAAATTCGAACGCCGTGGTGAGCGATTGGGCCATGGTGTGTGGGATCTGAAGTTCACACGTATCGACTGATACAACACTGCCCTCAGGGATGGGGGCAAAACTCTGCTTCATCTGCTGCTTACCAGCCCCCCTAAAAGTAAGTATCTCCATCTGCGCTGGATCGCAAGGCGCCGCTGCCCCGTCCGACTGCCCCAATTAATTGGCGACAATCTTCTCAGTCATTTAAATGAAGTTAGTACGTTGATGCAGGGCAAGCCATCGGGTTAGCCTGAGCGATACAGTGAACAGACCTTGCTAACTCCTTTGGAATGTCAGTCATGAGCATGATGAAAGCGGCTGTATTTGTTGAACCCGGACGTATTGAGCTGGTGGACAAGCCGATTCCGCCGGTTGGACCTAATGACGCTCTGGTACGTATTACCACAACTACCATCTGCGGCACCGACGTGCACATTCTTAAGGGGGAGTATCCGGTTGCTAAGGGGCTGACTGTCGGCCACGAGCCTGTCGGGATTATCGAAAAGCTCGGCAGCAACGTGAAAGGCTACCAAGAAGGTCAGCGGGTGATTGCAGGGGCGATTTGCCCGAGCTTCACCTCATACGCCTGCCAGGATGGCGTGTCCTCTCAGGATGGTGGTTGCAGCTGCCATGGTTACAAGCCAATGGGCGGTTGGCGTTTCGGCAACAGCATCGACGGCACCCAAGCGGAATACGTACTGGTGCCGGATGCGCAGGCTAACCTGGCATTGGTGCCTGACGGCCTGACCGATGAGCAGGTGCTGATGTGCCCGGACATTATGTCCACCGGCTTTTCCGGCGCAGAAGCGGCCAATATCAAGATTGGAGACGTGGTTGCCGTGTTCGCCCAAGGCCCAATCGGTCTGTGTGCCACCGCCGGTGCCAAGCTACGCGGGGCTAGCACCATCATCGTGGTGGACGGTGTTGATCAGCGTCTAGAGATCGCCCGCACTATGGGCGCGGACATTACCCTCAACTTCAACAAAGTGGATGTGGTCGAAGAGATCCTGCGCCTCACCGGAGGCCGTGGGGTGGATGCCTCCATTGAGGCGTTGGGCTTGCAGTCCACCTTCGAGAGCGCACTGCGTGTGCTAAAACCAGGCGGTACGTTGTCCAGCCTTGGTGTGTATTCGACTGATCTGGTGATCCCGCTGAGCGCCTTCCATGCCGGTTTGGGCGACCACAAGATCGTCACCTCACTGTGCCCAGGCGGCAAAGAACGCATGCGTCGTCTGATGAGCGTAGTGGCGTCCGGGCGCATGGACTTCTCCGCACTGGTCACCCACCAGTTTGCGCTGGACGATATCGTCGAAGCGTACGATATGTTCGCTAACCAGCGTGATGGCGTGCTGAAGGTAGCGATTAAGCCGTTTCAGTAAGGGAAAGGTTGAGAGCTAGTGGTGATACGCCCCAAACGTGAGAACACCACTATTGCCCCTTCAGGAGGGTGACCAGAATTACCGTGAAAGAGGTTGAGAGGCATGGATGCCGCGAGAGATGCGATGGGCCAAGGATGGCCCTTCGCAGCGTGCCTCTGAAACGGTGATTCTGGGCAGGAACCCGCAGCGAAGCGCAGGGCCGGATGCGGGGGCAAGCGGTTTTGGTTACTTTTGCCGCGATTGGCAAAAGTGACTCGCCCGTAAAGGGCGAAACCATTCTTGAGGTATAAGCAAATCGCTCGAACAACGGCTTTGTGCCGTAGCTAGGCCTCAGCTCCGATCCGCCAGAATCCCCACAATAAAAAACACCAGAATCAGCACGGGCGCCAACGTGTAGTTATTAAAGTGCCCCAGCGCCTGCGCCAGATACGGCGTGGCAAACACGATCAGCATGCCGTACCCCACGGCACACAACAGCACAAAAATCAGCGTGCGGAACACAAAGTTCATGCTGGCTGTATTGCGCTGTACCCAAGCGTTGATACTCGGGGCGATCAGCACTAACAGGGTGGCGATAATGGCCAGGGAAATGTCATGCAGGTGGCTGCGGCTCCAGCGGGACAGGGTGGCGATAAGGTCGAGTAGCAGAACCATCCGGTTTCCTTATTCTTCTCGTCAAAGGGCTCAGGGTAGAAAGTATTGGAGCAGGTCGTTGAGGAACAGTTGCCCCTCACGGGTAGCCTGCAAACGGGCAGGGTCTTTGTGCAGCAAGCCGCGCTGCTCGGCGTCCCGTCGGCCTTGCGCCAGTAAACTCAGGGGCAGGCCGGTGCGCTGGCTGAACAGCGCACTGTCAACACCGTCGCTCAGGCGCAGGGCGTTCATCAAAAACTCAAACGGCAGCTCGTCTGTGCTCAGCTCACGTTCACCCGCGGTGAATGACTTGCTCAGATCGAGATAATCCTTCGGTAGCCGGGTTTTCCAGTTACGGATGATGCGCCCATCTGCACAGCTGAGCTTGCCGTGGGCACCGGCGCCAATGCCGAGGAAGTCACCAAAGGTCCAGTAATTCAGGTTGTGCCGTGCAGCCTTGTCCGGCTGGGCGTAGGCGGAGACTTCGTACTGGCGGTAGCCTTCGGCAGCCAGCAGGGCCTGTCCGGCCTCTTGGATATCCCAGAGGATGTCGTCTTCCGGCACTTCGGGTGGCTGGTTCCAAAACACCGTGTTGGGTTCGACGGTCAGTTGATACCAGGACAGATGCGTCGGGCTCTGCGCGATAGCGGTGCGCAAATCGCTGAGAGCGTCTTCAATGGACTGGTCGGGCAGGCCATGCATCAGGTCCAGGTTGAAGTTATCGAAGCCTGCCGCACGGGCCATATCAGCAGCGCGCACGGCTTCGTTACCGTCATGAATACGACCCAGCGCCTTGAGCTTTTCTGCCTGAAAACTCTGTACACCGATGGACAGACGATTGATCCCCAGGCTGCGGTAGTCACGGAACTTGGCCTGTTCGAATGTGCCTGGATTAGCCTCCAGGGTGATCTCGATGTCATCGGCAATGTTCAGGCGCTTCTGCACGCCTTGTAACAGGCGGTCCAGCGCGTTGGCAGAGAACAAGCTGGGTGTACCGCCGCCAAAGAATATCGAGCGTAACGGGCGTTGTTGGGCCAGATGCAGATCGGAATCCAGGTCGGCCAACAGGGCGTCAACGTATTCCTGCTCGGGCAGGTTAGGCCCGGCTGCGTGGGAGTTGAAGTCGCAGTACGGGCACTTCTTTACGCACCAGGGGATGTGGATATACAGCGCGAGCGGCGGCAGCTCGAACAGTGAGCTGCTGCGTGTACTCATGCCAGCCCCAGGCGTTGCTTGAGCAGGGCCATGGCGCGGGCGCGGTGGCTGAGCTGGTTTTTCTCCGACGCGGGCAGTTCAGCGCTGGAACAGTTGCGCTCCGGCACCCAGAACAGCGGGTCGTAGCCGAAGCCATGCTCGCCTTGTGCTGCATGCAGGATGCGACCGTGCCAGAGACCTTCGCAGATGATCGGCAATGGATCGTCGGCATGTCGTACCAAGGCCAGGCAGCAGACGAACTGCGCACCGCGCTCGGCATCGGGTACGTCCTTGAGTACGTCCAGCAGCTTGGCGTTGTTGGCGGCATCACCTTTGCCATCGGCATAGCGGGCGGAGTAGATACCTGGCGCGCCGCCGAGGAAGTCCACCGCCAGGCCCGAATCATCGGCCAGTGCTGGCAGGCCCGATAGGCGCGAGGCATTGCGGGCTTTGAGAATGGCGTTTTCGATAAAGGACAGACCGGTTTCTTCCGGCTCCTCTAGGGAGAACTCCGCCACCGAGCGCACGCGCACGCTGTCACCCAGCATGGCTTGCAGCTCTTTGAGTTTGCCGGCGTTGTGGCTGGCCAGCACCAGTTCGTTAAAGGGCATCATTGCTCGGGGAACACTTCCTGATTGAATTCCAGGCGGTGCGATTCGCTACCGCCTGCGCTGACGTTAATGGTGAAACGCAGCATTTCCTGTTGGGTGATGGTGAACTGGGCCAGATAGTAAATGGCATCACCTTCAGTAACCTGACGGAACGTCAGCACTTGCTCGCGGCCGACCAAGTCCTTGGCCACACCATTCACATTGGCTGTACTGGCTTTACCGGCCTTGAGCACGGCGATGTTGACCACGCCCTGATTCTTGCTGCGCACCAAGTTCTTGGCGGCTGCGACCTCAGGTTGCAGGAAGCTTGAGTTGAACGCGCTGTAGTGCACGTCCAGATCGTCGAAGCTCTTTTTACGTTCGGCCAGCACTGGCAGGCTCAGGCACAGGGCTAACAGCATTACGGCAAAGCGTTTCATAAGCATCCTCCTAGCAGGCTGTTGGGACCGGCTGTTCAGTTGGCAATCTTCACATCCCGGGCGGTCGGGCCGCTGATCCGGTAAATGCCGATTTCCCCGAGCAGGTTAGGCCACAGGCGGCTGGCCCAGTTGTTTTTGTGGTCGCGGTCTACGGCCAGACGATCCAGGATTTTTGCATCCTGATCGTGACACAGGTTCTCGAAGTCCTCGAACGTACAGAAGTGGATGTTCGGGGTGTTGAACCAGGTATACGGCAGGAAGTCCGAAACCGGCATGCGACCCTTTGTCGTCAGGTACCAGCGGCAACGCCAGTGCCCGAAGTTGGGGAAGGTGATGATGCAGGTTTTGCCCACACGCAGCATTTCCGCCAGCACTTTGTCCGGGTAGTGCAGAGCTTGCAGGGACTGAGTCATCACCACCACGTCAAAGGTGTTGCTGGCGAAGTTGCCCAGGCCATTGTCGAGGTTCTGCTCGATGACGTTCACGCCTTTGGCCACGCATTGGGCGATTTTGTCCGGGTCGATTTCCAGACCGTAGCCGCTGACCTGCTTGTGCTCACTGAGCCAGGACAGCAACTCGCCGTTGCCGCAGCCCAGGTCGAGGACGCGGCTGCCAGCGGGTATCCATTCTTGAATGATTTCCAGATCCGCGCGCATGGCTACACCTTAATCCGTTGCATATAACTGTTGAACGCCTGCAGGTAGCGGGGGATCGGCATCAGGAAGGCATCGTGGCCCTGCGGTGCGTCGATCTCCAGATAGCTGACGTTCTTACGTGCTGCGGTCAGCGCATCGACGATCTCCCGTGAACGAGCCGGAGAGAAGCGCCAGTCAGTGGTGAAGGACATGATGCAGAAGTCGGCTTTCACGTTCGCCAGGGTTTTCGCCAGATCGCCGTCATGGGCTGCGGCCGGGTCGAAGTAGTCCAGAGCTTTGGTCATCAGCACATAGGTGTTGGCATCAAAACGGGTAGAGAATTCTTCACCCTGATAACGCAGGTAGCTTTCGACCTGAAACTCGACGCTGTAGAAGTCGTAGTTCAGTTTGTCGGTCTTCAGCTCGCGGCCAAATTTCTCACCCATGGCGTCATCAGACAGATAGGTGATGTGGCCGACCATGCGTGCCAGCATCAATCCGCGCTTAGGGATAACGCCCTTTTCCTGGAAGCGGCCTTCGTTGAAGTCCGGGTCGGTGAGAATGGCCTGACGGGCCACTTCGTTAAAGGCTATGTTTTGTGCTGACAGCTTGGGCGCAGAAGCAATCGCCAAGCAATGGCGCACACGTTCTGGGTAGCTGATGGTCCATTGCAGGGCTTGCATGCCACCCAAACTGCCGCCCACCACGGCAGCCCATTGCTCAATACCTAGATGGTCGGCCAGACGAGCCTGGCTGTGCACCCAGTCTTCCACGGTCATGACCGGGAACTCGGCGCCAAACGGTTTGCCAGTGGCAGGGTTGATACTGGCGGGACCGGTTGAGCCGTTGCAGCCACCCAAGTTGTTCAGGCTAACAACAAAGAATTTGTTGGTATCAATGGCTTTGCCCGGGCCAATACAGCTGTCCCACCACCCCGGCTTGCGGTCATCCACACTGTGGTAACCGGCAGCATGGTGGTGTCCCGACAGGGCGTGGCAAATCAGTACGGCGTTTGTGCGCGCAGCATTCAGCTCGCCGTAGGTTTCAATCATCAGTTGATAGTCGGCCAGGCTGCGTCCGCAGGCTAGCGCAAGCGGCTCAGCAAAGTGCACAACCTGTGGAGTAACCAGGCCAACAGAATCGTGTGGAAAGGCAGTCGGCATCGACCTGCTCGCATTCAGTAAGGTTGAATAGAAGAAGGCCGCAGTCTAAAGAGCGCGGCAGCCCCCGGCAAGCACAGGCGTGGCGCCCGGACGGGCCGTTTATTCGCCAGCTTGGCTGCGCAGGCCGCCAGGCAGGCTGACCACTTTGCCTTGGCGTTGGATGGGCGCCGGGCGGCGTAAGGCCCGCAGGATGTCGCCTGCCAGTGCCAGTTGCTGCTCAAGCTCGCTGCTGTATTGCACCAGGCGCTGGCAGCGTTCGCGTGTGCTGAGGGTTTCTTGAGCCACGCCCTTGAGCCGCGCCATATGATTTTCCAGCAGCTGTTTGTGCTCAAGGTTGTGCTGCAACAAGGGCATCAGGGCATCTTCTATCCATTGCGCCGCGTCTTGGTTGAGTCGCTGGTACATGGCGACAACTTCTTTAACCAAGGTGGCGAAGAACAGCTTGCTCAGTCTGTGCTGTTCAGTAAGCAGGGTTTTTAGCTGCAACCGAAAACGGTCCGACTTATCGCGCAGGTGCTCCAACTCGCGCAGGTAGCGCTGGGCATTGAAGTGTGGGGCATCCACATTGTTTACCGGGCTTATATCGTTGTAACGGCGGTAAATGGCCGTGACGATGCGGTTGGCCATCGCGGCTTCACGGGCCAGGTTGTTCATATCACCTTCCAAGTTGCTGAAGAAGGTGCGAATAGCCTTGTTGATACCAAGAGTGGTCCAGCTGCTGGCGAGCGATCTACGCAGCTCAACCATGTGTTGGTTGAGGCGTTCGCTGCGGGTGGCGTGGCGGAGAATGTCACCCTGACGCTTGAGCAGGCGCTGGTCAGTTTTCAGGCTGAGCAGGCGTTTGTGGTGAAGGGTGTGGTCTTCTTTGGTTTGCGCGGTCAGGTCAGAGAGTAACTGGCCGCTGTCTTGCTGGCTGTTGCTGAGCAAGGCCAGTTGTTCATTGACCTTCTGCAAGCGTAAGCCCAGCGCATGCTGGCTGCCTTGCAGCAGGGTAATGACCTGATTAACCACACGCTGTTCGAGTAATTGCTCTTTACGCGCAATGATGCGTTTGGACAGCAGGTTTTCCAGCTCCGGCAGCTGACTGCGCTCAAGCAACGTCTGGTCATTGCGAATTTTCGCCAGCATGCCCTGCTTGGCCGACAGCGGGATGACATCCTCAAAGCGGATGCCCAGCTGTTTGGCGGTGTTGTGCTGCATCTTATAGATGGCGTTCTGCACAAATGCTTCGCCGGACAGGTCGTCCCAGAGCACGTCGATCTTGTTCAGCACGGCAAACAGGTTGGCTTGGGTGATGTCATCCAACTGGCGGATGTGCTGTTGCCACACGGCCATGTCGCTGGCGGTGACGCCGGTATCGGCAGCAAGGATAAAGATCACCGCCTGCGCGCTGGGGAGCATCGACAGGGTCAGCTCAGGCTCGCTGCCCAGAGCATTCAGGCCGGGGGTGTCGAGAATACGTAAGCCCTGGCGTAGCAGTGGGTGATCGATGTTGATCAGGGCGTGGCGCCAAGCCGGTACCTGAACCTCGCCATTTTTATTCGTGCTTTCCAGCATCTCCCGCTGAAACCCCAGCGCCAGGGCCTGCTCCAGAGGCATAGCCTTGCTGCGAGCCAATTGGCTTAGCGCTTGAACCATGCCGTCAGGGTCATTAGGGTCGAGTGAGATGCTGACCCAATGCCGGGGCACTTTTTTGTACTGGGCGATGCTGGTGTCGTTGGCGCGGGTTTCAATCGGCAGCAGCCGGATGTAGGAGCTGTCGGCGTGGGAGTCGAAAAACAGCTCGGTCGGGCACATAGTGGTGCGGCCGATATTGGACGGCAAAATGCGCTGGCCGTAGGAGGCGAAGAACAGGCTGTTGATCAACTCGCTTTTGCCGCGGGAATACTCGCCGACAAAGGCCAGGGTGATGTGATCGCTGCGGATCAGCTTGAGCGCGCGCTCAAGTTTGTCTTCAAGGGCTTCAGAACTGAGTCGGTTGTTGGCCAGCCAGCTGCGATAACGGGTGATTTCACGCATCAGGTCGCGCTTCCAGGTGACATAGCTGTCAACCTGTTGGCTGAGACGCTCCAGGCTCATGTGACCCCCTTGGTATAACGTTTAGGCGCCCCTGACTTATCGGACTGTCAGTTTTGGGTGCGTTGCCGCCCGGCTTTTTCGAACTTTTATAATGGGGCGAGAGATTCCCTAATTGAAACGAGTTTGTCCAGAGTGTAGTGGCAAAATGGTTTTAGGCCAGTCGCGGCGCACGTTGGCCGTTATTTACTCAACGAAAGACCAGAGGGCAGGTTTTTCGGTTTCTTGATTCGCACGCGCTTCTGCCGGCTTTGCAGGCCACTTTCCAGGTTGACCTGGCTTTTGCTGACGCCGAACACGTCGCCAAGAAACGCCAGTAGATGGGCATTGGCCTTGCCGTCGACTGGCGGCGCGGTGAGGCGGATCTTCAGGCGGTCACCATGCAACCCGGCAAACTCATCACGGCTTGCCTTGGGTTGCAGGTGGCAGTCGAGGATAAGGTCATCCCCGTCCCAGCGGTAAAAACTCATCAGATCGCCAGGCTCAAACCTTGAAGCATGCCAGTCGAGATCGCCAGGTTGCGGATGACCAGCATGTCGATCAGGTTAAGGATCAGGAACGCCACGATCGGTGACAGGTCCAGGCCACCCAGGTTTGGCAGGAGGCGACGGATCGGTGCCAGCAGCGGTTCACAGATCTGATTGATCAGCATGGCGGTTGGGTTATGTGTGCCCTGGGCTACCCAGGACAGAATCACGCTGATGATCAAGGCAAAGAAGAACACCTTAAGGAACAGTGCGGTCACGCCAATGATCGACCACACCAGCAGTTGCAGCGGGTTGCCGAGGCCGTAGCCGGACAGCATCAACGTCAGGCCCATCAGCACCATCTGCACGATGATTGCGAGAATCAACGAAGCCAAATCCAAGCCCGCAAGGCTGGGAATGATCTTGCGCAGCGGACGCAGCAGCGGGTGGGTGGCGCGAACAATGAACTGGCTGACCGGGTTGTAGAAGTCAGCCCGAACCAGTTGCAGGATGAAACGCAGCAAAACGATCAACAGGTACAGACTGCCGATGGTTTGCAAGACATAAATGGCGGCGGTGTCTAATCCGTTCATGAAGCAGGATTCCTTATTTACCCAGTTGTTCGGCCAATTCGGCGGAGCGGTCAGCGGCTGCATTCAAGGCTTTTTCTACCAGCGCTTCAAAGCCGTCGGCCTGGAAGGTTTTGATGGCCGCTTCGGTAGTACCTGCCGGAGAGGTTACGCGGCGGCGCAGCTCGCTGGCATCCACATCGCTTGAAACAGCCATGCGGGCGGCGCCTAGTGCTGTTTGCAGTGTCAGTTGGGCTGCGGTCTCACGTGACAGGCCCAGTTTCTCACCGGCTGCGGTCATCGCCTCAATTAGCAAGAAGAAGTAAGCCGGGCCCGAGCCCGACACTGCGGTCACTGCATCTATTTGCTCTTCAGTATCCAGCCAGACACTGATACCAACGGCACCGAGCAGCTCCTGAGCCTGGGTGCGCTGTTCGTCGCTGACCTGGGCGTTGGCGAACAAACCGCTGGCGCCTTCGCGCAGCAGGGCTGGGGTGTTGGGCATGCAGCGTACGATAGCGCGCGGCCCCAACCAGCTTTGCAGGCTGGCACAGCTGATGCCCGCCGCGATGGACACGATCAGTTGCTGTGGGGTGACATGGGGTGCCAGATCTAGGCAGACGTCTTTCATGACCTGTGGCTTAACCGAGAGCACAACTACGTCTGCACCCTTAATCGCTTCAGCGTTGGACTCGAAAGTGGCTATCCCGTGTTCCGCAGTAATCTTGCTGCGTTGTTCGGCGCCGCGGTCGCTGGCGCGGATCGCGCTGGCTTCAATGCCCTGAGCGCGTAGGCCACCAATGAGGCTGGCAGCCATGTTGCCGGCGCCGACAAAGGCAATGCGAGGAGTGGTCATAAATCTGTTCCTTTTAAAACGCTGAAGGCAATCAGCTACTGTAGTCCCGTGCGCCAAACAAGGCGGTGCCGATACGCACCCACGTTGCACCTTCGGCTATGGCGGCTTCTAAATCATGGCTCATGCCCATGGACAAAGTGTCCAACGGCAGGTTCAGGCTTTCTTGCAGCGTGCGCAGTTTGGCAAAGGCTGCACGTTGTTGGACAGGATCATCTGTCGGCTCTGGAATAGCCATCAGGCCACGCAGCCGAAGGTTGGGCAGTTGTGTAACCGCATGTGCCAAGCCGCTGACTTCTTCGGGTGAGCAGCCAGATTTACTGTCTTCTCCGCTGACGTTCACTTGCAGGCAGATGTTCAGTGGCTCTAGCCCGGCAGGGCGTTGTGCCGAGAGGCGTTCGGCAATCTTCAGGCGATCAACCGAGTGCACCCAGTCAAAGTGCTCGGCAATGGGCCGGGTTTTATTGGACTGAATCGGGCCAATAAAATGCCAAGTCAGGGATAAATCCTGAAGCTGTGCTTGTTTATCTAATGCTTCCTGCAAGTAATTTTCGCCAAAGTCGCGAAGGCCCGCGCTAAAGGCCTCGCGGATAGCTTCAGCCGGTTTGGTTTTGCTTACAGCAAGCAGGCCAACGGCCGAACTTTCACGGTTTGCGGCCTGCATTGCTGCGTCAATCCGCTTGCCGACCTTTGCAATATTCTCTGCTATCGTGGACATTATTTGCGCCCGCCGCTTGGGTTTCGCGGCATTCTACCTGCTTGTTTGCCATTAGGGAGTCCCATGGATATCACTGAGTTGCTGGCCTTTAGCGCCAAGCAAGGTGCATCGGACCTGCATCTTTCCGCTGGCCTGCCACCGATGATCCGCGTTGACGGCGATGTCCGTCGCATCAATTTGCCTGCCATGGATCACAAGCAGGTACACGCGCTGATTTACGACATCATGAACGATAAACAGCGTAAGGATTACGAAGAGTTCCTGGAGACTGACTTTTCTTTCGAAGTGCCGGGCGTAGCGCGCTTCCGGGTTAACGCATTCAACCAAAATCGTGGTGCTGGTGCGGTATTCCGTACGATTCCATCCAAGGTTTTGAGCATGGATGACCTGGGAATGGGCGAGATTTTCCGCACGATTGCCGATGTTCCGCGTGGATTGGTGTTGGTGACTGGGCCAACCGGTTCGGGTAAATCGACCACCCTGGCGGCGATGCTCGACTACATCAATAACAACAAATACCACCACATTTTGACGGTGGAAGATCCAATCGAATTCGTTCACGAATCGAAGAAGTGCCTGGTCAACCAGCGTGAAGTTCACCGTGACACTTTGGGCTTTAGTGAAGCGCTGCGTTCGGCGCTGCGGGAAGACCCGGACATCATCCTCGTGGGTGAGATGCGTGACTTGGAAACCATCCGTTTGGCACTGACAGCGGCGGAAACCGGTCACCTTGTGTTCGGCACCCTGCACACCACCTCGGCGGCCAAGACCATCGACCGTGTGGTTGACGTGTTCCCCGCTGAAGAAAAATCCATGGTTCGTTCCATGCTGTCTGAATCGTTGCAGGCGGTGATTTCGCAGACCCTGCTGAAGAAGATCGGCGGTGGCCGGGTGGCTGCTCACGAGATCATGATTGGTACACCTGCCATCCGTAACTTGATCCGTGAGGACAAGGTGGCGCAGATGTATTCGGCTATCCAGACAGGTGGCTCACTGGGCATGCAGACCCTGGATTCCTGTCTCAAGGGCTTGGTGGCTAAGGGCGTCGTATCCCGTGATGCGGCTCGTGAAAAAGCTAAAACGCCAGAAAATTTCTAAAAATAGTGTTTCCCGGCATTGTTAAGGTGCCGGTTTGTCTGGTGGCGTACCGCACACGCCACCGTGTTTAGCGCTTATGTGCGGTGTTGGTAGGGGAGCCACAATGGAATTCGAAAAACTGCTGCGCCTGATGGTGGAAAAAAGTGCATCCGACCTATTCATCACGGCCGGTGTACCACCGTCGATGAAGGTCAATGGCAAGCTGATCCCCATTACTAAAACACCGATGTCGCCTGAGCAAACCCGGGAAACCGTGTTCTCAGTGATGAACGAGCAGCAGCGCCGCGATTTTGCTGAGCACCACGAGTGTAACTTCGCGATCAGCGCCCGTGGTATTGGCCGCTTCCGCGTTAGTGCTTTCTATCAGCGCAACCTCGCGGGGATGGTACTGCGGCGGATCGAAACCAGAATTCCGACCATGGAGGAGCTGAAACTCCCTGAGATCCTCCAGACCCTGGCCATGACCAAACGTGGTCTGGTGCTCTTTGTGGGGGCAACCGGCACCGGTAAATCCACATCCCTTGCCGCGATGATTGGCTATCGCAACCGCAACAGCAGTGGTCACATCATCAGCATCGAAGACCCGATTGAGTTTATCCACCAGCACCAGAGCTGCATTGTGACGCAGCGTGAGGTGGGCATTGACACTGAGTCTTTCGATGTCGCACTGAAGAACACCCTGCGTCAGGCGCCAGATGTGATTCTGATCGGTGAGGTGCGTACCCGCGAGACAATGGATCATGCCATTGCTTTTGCAGAAACCGGCCACCTGTGTCTTGCCACGTTGCACGCCAACAACGCCAACCAGGCGCTGGATCGGATCATCAACTTCTTCCCAGCTGACCGCCAAGGCCAGGTGTGGATGGATTTGTCCCTCAACCTTAAAGCCATTGTTGCCCAGCAGTTGGTTCCAACGCCTGATGGCAAAGGACGCCGTGCTGTGATCGAGGTGCTGATTAACACCCCACTGGTGGCAGACCTGATTCGTAAAGGCGAGGTCCACGAGCTGAAGTCGCTGATGAAGCGCTCCACCGAGCACGGTATGCAAACGTTCGATCAGGACCTGTACAAGCTCTACACCCAGGGTGAGATCACTTACGAAGATGCATTGCTGCATGCTGACTCGGCCAACGATCTGCGCCTAATGATCAAGCTCGGTGCGGAAACCGTCAGCGATAACCAAAACTCCATGACCAACCTCACTCAAGGCTTATCGCTGGAGGCCGAGGATTCTACGGGCAGACGTTTTCGCTAACGATTTTTATTGCCGATAAAGATCGTTCTTCGACTAATCTTCAGGTGCTGTAGTAATTATTTTGTATTAGACGGAGAAAGACACATGGCGCGACAGGACACGCACAGTAAGGTAATCGGTTACCTGCTATGGATTTTCGGTTTCTTGGGTTCACACCGTTTTTACTACGGTAAACCAATAACTGGCACCATCTGGTTCTTTACCTTAGGGCTGTTCTTCATCGGCTGGATTATTGACTTGTTCCTGATCCCGGCCATGGACCGCGATGCTGATAATCGCTTTACCGCCGGGGAAACCGATTACAACGTCGCCTGGATACTCCTGACCTTCCTGGGTGTATTCGGCGTGCACCGCATGTACATGGGTAAGTGGATCACTGGTTTGATCTATCTGTGCACAGGCGGCTTGCTGTTTATTGGTGTGCTGTATGACTTCTGGACCCTTAACAGCCAGATTTCAGAGAAAAACAACAGCCAGCGCTGAAACCCGCGCTAAACGAAGAAGCCCGCCAAATGGCGGGCTTCTTCGTTATTGGGTCGATCAAGCCTGATAGCTGATGCGACCGTCCACCAAGGTGTAGCGCACAGCGCCTGGCAGGCAGTGGCCTATGAATGGGCAGTTAGAGCCCTTCGAGTACCAGGTTTCACCCACCAGCGTTGAAGCCTGCGGATCGAACAGCAGCAGGTCAGCTGGAGCACCGTTGCTGATGCGTCCCAGCGGCAGGCGCAGGGCGTCAGCTGGACCGCTGCTAAGGCGGGCCAGCAGGGTAGGCAGGTCCAGCAGGCCGTCTTGTACTAGCGTCAGGGCCAGAGGCAGCAAGGCTTGTACGCTGCTTATGCCTGGCTCGGTCTGGCCGAATGGCGCCAACTTGGCATCGCGCTCATGAGGCTGATGGTGGCTGGCAATAGCGCTGATCACACCGCTTTTAACCGCGGCGCGCAGGGCTTCGCGGTCAGCTTGCGTACGCAGCGGCGGCTGCACGTGATACAGGCTGGAGAAGTTAAGCAGGGCTTCGTCCGTCAGAATCAACTGATACATGGCTACATCAGCCGTGACAGGCAGGCCACGGGCCTGAGCCTCAGCAATCAGTTGAACGCCACGTGCGCTGGTCAGGTGGCTGAAGTGGGCGCGCACACCGGCTTGCTCCACCAGCAGCAGGTCGCGGGCTAAAGCAACGGTTTCTGCGGCTTCCGGAATGCCTGGCAAGCCAAGGAAGCTGGCGGTTGCACCTTCGTGGGCCAGACCGCCTTCGGCCAGATCATAGTCCTGAGACTGGAACACCACAGTCAGGTCAAAGGTGGCTGCATATTCCAACGCACGGCGAAGGTTACGGTTATTGCGGAAATTGTTGAGGCCGTTAGTGAATGCCACACAGCCCGCGTCACGTAGCGCAACCAGCTCTGCCAACTGCTCACCTTCCAGGCCTTTGCTCAGGGCGCCCATCGGCAGCACCTTCGCGTGACCGGCTTCACGCGCGCGGTCGAGGATCAGCTCAGCCACTGCCGAGGTGTCGAGCACCGGGCGGGTGATCGGAGGACAGCACAGGCTGGTCACACCACCAGCGGCCGCCGCAAGGGTTTCAGTGCTTATGGTGCCTTTACGGCTGTAGCCGGGCTCACGCAGCGAAACGTTGAGGTCAACGAGGCCGGGGGCTGCAACCAAACCGGTAGCATCGATGGTTTGTTCGGCTTCGAAACCCTCAGGTGCTTGGCCCACACTGAGAATTTTGCCGTTGGCAATGTAAAGATCGGCCTGCTGGTCGAAGCCGCTGCTCGGGTCAATGACACGAGCGCCGAGGATACGGGTACGCATCAGTTTTGCTCCTCGGAGTCCAGGTTAAGTTGTCGCTGTGCTGCCTGACCGCTCATGGCCATGGACAGCACGGCCATACGGATGGCAATACCGTAGGTGACCTGATTGAGGATCACCGATTGCGGTCCGTCAGCCACGGCGGACTCGATCTCTACGCCACGGTTGATCGGGCCCGGGTGCATGACCAGCGCATCCGGCTTGGCCAGCTTGAGGCGTTCTTCGGTCAGGCCGAACAGGCGGTAGAACTCGCCTTCGCTGGGCAGCAGACCGCCGGCCATGCGCTCGCGTTGCAAGCGCAGCATGATCACCACGTCCACGTCCTTGAGTCCGGCAGCCATGTCGCTGTAGACGGTCACGCCATATTGCTCAATGCCAACAGGCAGCAGGGTTTTCGGGGCGATCACGCGGATATCAGGGCAGCCGAGGGTCTTCAGTGCCAGCATGTTGGAGCGGGCAACCCGTGAGTGCAGGATGTCGCCAACGATGGCCACCGAGAGGTTCTCGAAACCGCCCTTGTGGCGGCGGATGGTGAGCATGTCCAGCATGCCCTGGGTCGGGTGAGCGTGACGGCCGTCACCGCCATTGATGATGGCCAGGTTCGGGCAGACGTGCTCGGCGATAAAGTGTGCGGCGCCTGAGTCTGCATGGCGCACGACAAAGATGTCGGCCGCCATGGCTTCGAGGTTGCGCAGGGTGTCGAACAGGGTTTCACCTTTGCTGGTGGAGCTGGTCGACACGTTCAAGCTGATCACGTCAGCGGACAGGCGCTGAGCAGCCAGTTCAAACGTGGTACGGGTACGGGTGGAGTTCTCGAAGAACACGTTGCACACGGTCTTGCCGCGCAGCAGCGGGACTTTCTTTACAGCTCGGGCACCGACTTCGAGAAACGAGTCGGCAGTATCCAGAATTTCTGTCAGCAACTCCTTGGGCAGGCCGTCGAGGGACAGAAAGTGGCGGAGCTGACCGAGGTCATTCAGTTGCAGCGGGCGCTTGTCGGCGAGTGGCGTCATCGCGGGGAGTCTCAGTTGGCGAGCGTTTGCAGCTCGAGGGTCAGCGGCGTTGGGCCAGACAATTTTACCCGTTGATTGGCATCAAGTGACAGGGTTGCACCGACTACATCGGGTCGCACCGGCAGCTCACGCGCATCCAGGTCGAGCAGGGTGACCAGGGTTACACTGGCAGGTCGACCGTAGTCGAACAGCTCGTTCAGAGCCGCGCGGATCGTGCGCCCGCTCATCAGTACGTCATCAATCAGGACCAGATGCTGGCCTTCGATTTCGAACGGCAGGTCGGAAGGTTTGACCTGTGGATGCAGGCCGTTCTGCGTGAAATCGTCGCGGTAGAACGACACGTCCAGTGTGCCAAGTGGTGCTTGAGTACCTAGCTCACTTAACAACGCTTGGGCGACCCATACACCGCCGGTGCGGATGCCGATAAAGTGCGGCTCACGGATGGCGCGTTTGTTCAGGTGGCTGGTCAAGGCTGCGGCCATTTGCGGAAGCAGTTCGGCCGGGTTCGGTAAGCTCATGCAGTTCTCCTGATTTTCTGTGCGCTTCGGCTGTCGGCAAGGCCGCTGTTAGCCGTAATGATGTTCAAGCCAGCCCTGGAGTAATAATGCCGCCGCTAAGGCGTCGACTGGGCGCTCGCGGTAGCCACTGTTCTGGCCTTGGCGCAGACGCTGGCCTTTGGCTTCGAAGGTGGTCAGACGTTCGTCGTGGGTGTGTACGGGCAGGTTGTAGCGGCCATTGAGGCGGCGGGCGAACTTTTCTGCACGCTCGCTCATTTCGCTACGGCTGCCATCCATGTTCAGCGGCAGGCCAACGACAATGGCGTCCGGCTGCCATTCTTTGATCAATGCTTCGACCTTCTGCCAGTCGGGTACGCCGTTCTGTGCTTTGAGAATGCACAGTTCACGGGCTTGCCCGGTGATGACTTGGCCGACGGCAACGCCGATCTGTTTTGTGCCGTAGTCAAAGCCCAGCAGCAGGCGAACGGGTTTAACCTGTTCCGTACTCATCAGGCGTGCCCAGCTTGCGAGGTCAGCAGACTGAGGTTGATACCCAGCTGCGCAGCAGAGGCATTCAGACGCTGATCGTAAGGAATGTCGAAGATGATTGAGGGCTCGGCTGGGCAGGTCAGCCAGGTATTGTCAGCCAGCTCTGCCTCAAGTTGGCCTGCGTCCCACCCGGCATAGCCCAGGGTGATCAGGTATTTGTCCGGGCCGGTGCCTGCGGCGATGGCAAACAGGATGTCCTGAGAGGTCGATAGGCTGAGCTCGCCCAGTTCCATGGTGGACTGGTAGACCGGCCCTTGCGGATGCAGGACGAAACCACGATCCGTCTGCACGGGCCCACCGCCATAAATAGGCAGGCTGTGGCACAGTGCCGGAATGGCTTCGTCTGGGCGCAGTTGTTCGAGCACGTCGGCCAGGTTTAGGCCGTTCGGCTTATTGAGTACGAGGCCCATGGCGCCGTGCTCGTTATGGTCGACCAGGTAAGTGACTGTTTGTGCGAAATTCGGATCGGCCATGTGCGGCATGGCGATCAGAAAGTGATTTTTCAGGTAGCTTGGGTTGGCGTCTTTCATGGCGCTAGTTTCAGGCTTCCGGCATGCGGCTTCAAGCGCTGACTGCCCAGTTGTAGCACGCAGCAGCGATATCAGTTGCTTTGCAGGCGGTCGCCGCGCTCAAAACGCCAGGTGCGGATGATTTCCAGCCGATCAATGTCAGCCAGATCGCCAGCGAACGGTGCAAATGGGGCCGCCAGTCGGACGATGCGTAGCGCAGCTTGATCCAACAACGGTTGCCCGGATGACTCCAGTACTTGAACTTCGTACAGCGTGCCGTCGCGGTTGATCGAAACCAGTAAGCGCAGGCTGCCGTAGATTTGCTTGCGGCGAGCCTCGTCCGGGTAATTGAGGTTGCCGACCCGTTCGACTTTCTTACGCCATTCGTCTTTGTACCAGGCGCCTTTGTCGCGCATGGTTGAGGCTGCATTAAGCCGGTGAATTTTTGGGCGTTTGGCGTATTGCTGCACTTCCATGGCCAGCTCAGCTTCCAGGCTGGCAATTTCAGAGGACAGCTGGGCGCTGTCAAATACCGGGGCTGGGCGAGCTGTAGGTGTTGGCTTGGTTTCTTCCCGCTTAACCGGCGTTTTCTGTGGTTGAGGTGATTTTGTCGCTACGGCGGCCTTGGGGGCTTGTGGCTTTACGGCCGGAGGGGGCTCTGGGGTCGCCGGTGGGGTGACCTTTTTAACCTGAGTATCTTGGAACAGGGCTTGTTCGGTGGTCTTGGGAGCGGCCTTGTGGTCCAGCGTGCCGCTACCTTGCTGGTTGTCTTGGGCAAGGAAGTCAGCGTCTTTAGGCTTTTCTTCGCTTTTGAAGGTGGAAAGGGTGACTTCCAGGGTTTTGCTGATCTGACTCGGGTCGGACAGGGTGAAGCCGAGCCCGAGGATCAGCACAACATGCAGCACAGCCGCAATGAACAAGGTAAAGCCCAGGCGATCTGCCGGCTGGATACCAGGCTTGGCAACTTCAGATTGTCGGGCTTTTGATTTCATCGCTTGTGGCGTTTGTCGAAGTTGTCGCGCAGTCTGCCGACGGCGCGAGCAAATGTCTACGCAGCGCTGCGTTCAGCCAGTTTTTCCGCAATCTTGTCCATCAGGCGCTCACCAATACGGGTGTCGAAGGCGGCGTCTATCTCGCGGATGCAGGTTGGGCTGGTGACGTTAATTTCGGTCAGGTGATCCCCAATCACGTCCAAGCCTACGAAAATTAGGCCTTTCTCGCGCAGGGTTGGGCCCACGGCAGCGGCAATTTCCTTATCCCTTTCGGTCAGCGGGCGTGCCTCGCCGCGGCCACCAGCTGCCAGGTTGCCACGGGTTTCACCCGCAGCTGGGATGCGTGCCAGGCAGTAAGGCACTGGTTCGCCGTCTATCATCAGGATGCGTTTGTCACCGTCTTTGATAGCAGGCAGGTAGGCCTGTGCCATGATCTGCTGCTGACCGTGGTTGGTTAAAGTCTCCAGAATAACGGAGAGATTTGGATCACCTTCGCGGTGGCGGAAGATCAAAGATCCACCCATTCCATCTAGTGGTTTGAGAATGATGTCACGTTGTTCGCGTGCAAAGTCTCTCAGAATGTCGGACCGGCGGCTGACAATGGTGGTTGGCGTGTACTGGCTGAACTGAGTCGCAAAGTACTTTTCGTTGCAGTCGCGCAGGCTCTGTGGGCGGTTTACTACGAGAACACCTGCTTGCTCGGCTTGCTCCAGCAGGTAGGTGGAGTAGATAAACTCGTTATCGAAGGGCGGATCTTTGCGCATCAGGATCACGTCCAGCTCGCTTAACGCAATATTTTGCTCCTCTTCGAGTTCAAACCAATGATCTGGGTCATTGAATACGCGCAGTGGGGAGGCTTTAGCACGGGCTTCTCCCTTAAACTGGAAGAGGTCTTTCTGTTCCATGTAGAAAAGGGACCAGCCGCGGGCTTGAGCTGCTAAGAGCATGGCCAGAGAACTGTCCTTTTTGAAGGTGATCTGGCTGATTGGATCCATGACAATGCCGAGGCGGACGCTCATGGCGATATTCTCCGTGTAATGGTTGCAGCTTAAGCTGGGTGTGACAGAAAGGTGTGTCAGGGTGGCGTTGGTGGGGCAGGTGGTCAAGGGGAAAACTGCCTAAATCCGCTATATAGATTGCATCTGGAGAGTGTGCTACAAAGGCCGGACGATTGGGGTACAGCCCATCGGTGACAGGGCCGCAGTTGCGCTGATATAACTGAAAATAAAGATTCACCGAGGCGATGGTAGGGCAAACATGGAACAGCATTCCGAAGGGTTGAGGGTGATGGTGATTGACGATTCGAAAACGATTCGTCGGACTGCCGAGACCCTGCTGAAAAAGGTCGGCTGCGATGTTGTGACCGCAGTCGATGGCTTTGATGCTTTGGCAAAAATTGCAGATACCCATCCTAATATCATTTTTGTCGACATCATGATGCCGCGTCTTGATGGCTATCAGACGTGTGCGCTCATTAAGAACAACAGTTCTTTCAAAGGTACGCCGGTGATCATGCTGTCCTCCAAAGATGGCCTGTTCGATAAGGCTAAAGGGCGCATTGTCGGCTCTGATCAGTACCTGACCAAACCATTCAGCAAAGAAGAGCTGCTTGGCGCGATCAAGGCCCATGTGCCTGGTTTTACGCCTGTTGAGCACGCTTCCTGACGCTGGGCTGAATAGCAGCAGAGCGTTCCATAAAAGTATTAGGACACACTATGGCTCGAATTCTTGTAGTTGATGACTCTCCGACCGAAATGTACAAGCTGACCGCCATGTTGGAAAAACACGGTCATCAAGTCCTTAAGGCAGAAAATGGTGCCGACGGTGTTGCGCTGGCTCGTCAGGAGAAGCCCGATGCCGTGCTGATGGATATCGTGATGCCGGGGCTCAATGGCTTTCAGGCCACTCGTCAGCTGACTAAAGATGCTGAGACCAGCCATATCCCAGTGATTATCGTGACGACTAAGGACCAGGAGACCGACAAGGTCTGGGGTAAGCGTCAAGGGGCTAAGGACTATCTGA
The DNA here is from genome assembly GCA_037482215.1 of Pseudomonas mendocina. Classification (NCBI taxonomy): domain Bacteria; kingdom Pseudomonadati; phylum Pseudomonadota; class Gammaproteobacteria; order Pseudomonadales; family Pseudomonadaceae; genus Ectopseudomonas; species Ectopseudomonas mendocina. The sequence goes on along the minus strand of CP148074.1, from coordinate 4,092,468 downwards.
CCAAGCCGGTTGACGAAGCCACCCTGATCAAAACGCTGGGCGCGGTCCTGGCCGGTTAATCCGGATTCTGTCCGTAATTCACTGCATAGGGCTTCAGTCGGCATGTCGGACGCGCAAACACCTTTTCAGATTTTGCAGGGCATTGACAGTCTCTGTCGTTCCCTGGCCGCAGGCCTGCCTTCGCAACAGGAAGTTGTACAGACATGGAGTGGCATCGGCTTTCGTATGGGGGACCGCTACTTCGTCGCGCCCATGGGGGAGGTTGGCGAGGTATTGCACGAGCCGCGTTACACCTTGTTGCCTGGTGTGAAAAGCTGGGTTAAAGGCGTCGCCAACGTGCGGGGGCGTCTGTTGCCGGTTATGGATCTGTGTGGTTTTTTCGGGGGTGAGCTTTCGCCTCTGCGTAAAAAACGCCGTGTACTGGTAGTCGATCATCAGGAGGTTTTTGCCGGCCTGACAGTCGATGAGGTATTCGGTATGCAGCACTTTCTTGTGGATGCATTTTCGGAGCAGCTTCCGCCACTGGAGGCGTCAATTGCTCCTTTTATCCATGGTGTATTTCAACGCGAGCAACCTTGGTTGGTGTTCAGCCCTCATACGCTGGCACAGAACCCGGAGTTTCTCGACGTAGCCTATTAGAAGAATATTCGCGGGCCGGCTTGCTGGCCTTTTGGCGTTAGATGGAAATCGAAGTGAGGGTCCAGGCGGGGGCCATGACATGAAAAAAATTAAACTGGGTAATTTGTTTGCTGACACGCGCAGCGGCCGACTGATTGCGGGACTGTTCCTTGTCCTGATCGTTTCAATCGTCCTGCTGTTCGCCAACTTTGCTTACCTCAACACGCAGTCCAACTACGATACCGAGTACATCGGTCACGCGGGTGAGCTGCGCGTGCTGTCACAGCGTATCGCTAAAAACTCCACCGAAGCAGCAGCTGGTAAGCCTGAGGCGTTCAAGCTGTTGCGTGAGGCGCGTAACGATTTCATGGTTCGTTGGGGAGCGCTGACTGACGGTGACAACGAAAGCGGTGTGCCAGCAGCCCCGGCTTCGCTGAAGGGCGAGATGGACGCCGTGCAGCAGGATTGGGATGTGCTGCGGCAGAACACCGACGCCATTCTGGCCAACGAACAGACTGTACTCTCTCTGCACCAGGTCGCCGCTACACTGGCCGAGACCATTCCGCAGCTGCAAGTTGAGTACGAGGAAGTGGTCGATATTCTGCTTGATAGCGGCGCGCCTTCCGCTCAAGTGGCAGTAGCCCAGCGTCAGTCGCTGCTGGCAGAACGTATTCTCGGCTCGGTCAACAAGGTACTGGCCGGTGATGAAGACTCGGTGCAAGCCGCTGACACCTTCGGCCGTGACGCCAGCCTGTTCGGTCGCGTACTCAGCGCGATGATCGAAGGCAACACCGCCATGGAAATTGCTAAGGTGACTGATGCCGAGGCCCGTGAGCGCCTGGCCGAGATTTCCGAACTGTTCGAATTCGTTTCCGGTTCTGTGGATGAAATTCTCGAAACCTCACCTGAGCTGTTCCAGGTGCGTGAGTCGGCCAACATCATCTTCACCGTATCGCAAACCCTGCTGGACAAAGCGTCGACCTTGGCTCAAGGCTTCGAGAATTTGGCCGCGGGTCGTGCCATCAACACCATCGCCGGTTATGTGCTGGGCTTCCTCGCCCTGGCCTCGATTATCCTGATCGGCTGGATCATCATGGCTGAAACCAAGCGCCGTCTGGACGAAACCGCTGAGAAGAACGAACGAAACCAGACCGCGATTCTGCGACTGCTCGATGAGATCGGTGACCTCGCGGACGGTGACCTGACAGTAGCTGCAACCGTAACCGAGGACTTCACTGGTGCGATTGCTGACTCCATCAACTACTCCATCGACCAGCTGCGTGACCTGGTAGCCACCATTAACCTGACCGCCGTTCAGGTAGCCGGTGCTGCCCAGGAAACCCAGGCCACAGCGATGCACCTTGCGGAAGCTTCTGAGCACCAAGCTCAGGAGATTGCCGGTGCGTCCGCCGCGATCAACGAAATGGCGGTGTCTATTGACCAGGTATCGGCAAACGCCGCGGAATCCTCTGCGGTAGCGGAACGTTCCGTAGCCATCGCCAACAAGGGTAATGAGGTTGTACACAACACCATTACCGGCATGGATAACATCCGTGAACAGATTCAGGACACCTCTAAGCGGATTAAACGCCTCGGTGAGTCGTCCCAGGAGATCGGTGACATCGTTAGTCTGATTAACGACATTGCTGACCAGACCAACATCCTCGCACTTAACGCAGCGATCCAGGCATCCATGGCCGGTGACGCGGGCCGAGGCTTCGCCGTGGTAGCGGACGAAGTACAACGCCTTGCAGAACGTTCCTCGGCGGCAACCAAGCAGATCGAGGCGCTGGTTAAAACGATTCAGACCGACACCAACGAAGCCGTAATCTCCATGGAACAGACCACCACTGAGGTGGTGCGTGGTGCTCGCCTGGCGCAGGACGCCGGTGTGGCGCTGGAAGAGATTGAGAAGGTATCCAAGTCGCTGGCGGCGTTGATTCAAAACATCTCCAACGCTGCTCGCCAGCAGGCGTCGTCGGCAGGCCATATTTCCAACACGATGAACGTGATTCAGGAAATTACCTCGCAGACTTCGTCGGGTACCACCGCCACTGCGCGCAGCATTGGTAACCTGGCGAAGATGGCCTCGGAAATGCGTAAGTCAGTATCCGGCTTCACCTTGCCAGACGGGGATCAGGCGTAAGGCGCAGTGTGGCGGGCTGAAGGGCCTGCCACACAGGAATAATGGCCGTGAGTGAGGGGCGGGAGATGCAGTCAGGCGTGTGGGCCTTGCAGCCTCTGGCAGATATGAGTGTCGCGGAGTTTCGTGACTGGCAGGTGCTGCTCGAGGAGCGCACCGGTGTTGTGGTCAACGAACAGCGCCGCTCATTTTTGCAGACCAACCTGACAGCGCGCATGCGCGAGTTGGGAGTCGAGGGCTATAGCGCCTACTACCAGCGCGTGACTGATGGCCCGCGTGGGGCTGTGGAATGGTCAACACTACTGGATCGTCTGACTGTCCAGGAGACCCGATTCTTTCGCCACCAGCCGTCATTCGATGTGCTTGAAACATACCTGCGCGAGCGTTTGCAGCAAGGGCTGAAACAGCCTCTGGCCTTGTGGAGTGTGGGCTGTGCCAGTGGGGAGGAGCCCTACTCACTGGCCATCTGTGCCGCAGAGGTGTTGCGTGGGAGCGAATTCGAGGGGCAGTTCGGCGTCACAGCAACGGATATCAGCCTTAACGCGTTGAGTAAGGCGCGGGATGCGCAATTCAGCGCCCGGCGATTCGAGCATGTTGATGCTGAGTTGTGTAAGCGTTATTTCCAGGCCCAGGAAGATGGTCGCTTTAAGGTTTTACCCAGTCTGGCCAGCCGTGTCTGTTGTGCGCGCCTGAATGTGCTGGAGCTTAACAAAGCGCCCATGTCCGGTATGGACGTAATTTTTTGTCAGAACTTGCTGATCTATTTTCGTCGCTGGCGCCGCCGCGAGATTCTCAACCACTTAGCCGAGCGCTTGGCGCCGGGCGGATTGCTGGTTGTGGGCGTGGGGGAAGTGGCCGGGTGGCAACACCCGGAGTTGGTGCCGGTTGCTGACGAGCGAGTGCTGGCGTTTACCCGTCAGGGATAAGGCAGAAGAGCCAAGATATGAGTGGAGTGTCTATGGGTGATCGGCACGATTATGTCGCTCTTGAGTGGGTCAAGGGTGAAATCGCGGAAACCCTGAAACAGGCGCGTCAGGCCCTGGAGGCGTTCGTAGAGAACCCTCAGGATGTTACTCGCATGCGTTTTTGCCAGACCTACGTGCATCAGGTCCTTGGCACTTTGCAGATGGTCGAGTTTTACGGCGCCGCCTTGCTCGCAGAAGAAATGGAGCAACTGACTGGCGCGTTGATCGACGGTCGGGTCGGCAACCAGGGCGAAGCCCTGGAAGTGCTGATGCAGGCGATCTTGCAACTGCCGGTGTATCTGGATCGCATTCAGACTGCCCGTCGTGACCTGCCTATGGTCGTGTTGCCGCTGCTGAACGATCTGCGTGCTGCCCGTGGCGAAAAACTGCTGTCGGAAACCAGCCTGTTTGCTCCGGACATGTCATCCCGTGCGCCGGCCCTGACTCAGGAGGCCATTGTCAGCCTGAGCACCGCTGAGTTGCCTGTACTGCTGCGCAAGTTGCGGCAGATGCTACAGATGGCTTTGGTCGGTATTTTCCGCAATCAGGATGTCACGACCAATCTTGGCTATATGGCGCGCGTGCTTGCTCGCTTAGAAAATTTGTGCAAAGGCTCGCCGCTGGGCGCTTTGTGGCCCATCGCTGCGGGTGTTGTTGAAGGTTTGGCCGACGGCAGTGTGGCTAACAGCAATTCGGTACGCGCACTGCTCAAACAGGTGGATAAAGAGCTTAAGCGCCTGTTGGATCAGGGGGCCAATGGTTTCAATCAGGCTGCCCCGGAAGAGCTGAGCAAGAACCTGCTGTTCTATATCGCCAAATCCAGCAGCCAGTCGCCCCGTATTCGCGCCCTTAAAGAGCAATATCGCCTTGCTGATGCGTTGCCAGAAGCAGAGGTGGTTGAAGAGGAACGCGCTCGTCTGGCGGGACCTGATCGTGACGCCATGCGTTCTGTGGTCAGCGCTCTGTGCGAAGAGCTGGTGCGGGTGAAAGACAGCCTCGACCTGTTTGTGCGCAGTGATCGCAGCCAAGTCAGCGAATTGCAACAACTTGGCGCGCCGCTCAAACAGATCGCAGACACCTTGGCCGTGCTGGGTTTTGCGCAGCCGCGTAAGGTGATCGTCGAGCAACTGGATGTGGTCAACAACCTCGTTCGCGGTGTGGGCGAGCCGAGTGATGCGGTACTCATGGACGTGGCCGGTGCGCTGCTCTATGTGGAAGCCACACTGGCAGGCATGGTCGGCCCTTCGCAAGACACGAGCGAGGACAATCACCTGCCGACCACTGATGTGGCACAGATCCATCAGGTCGTGATCAAAGAAGCCCGCACCGGTTTGGAGCAGGCCAAGGACTCGATCATTGAGTTTATCGCCTCGCAATGGAATCACGAGCACCTGGCACGCGTTCCTGAACTGCTGACCCAGGCCCGTGGAGGCTTGGCGATGATTCCGTTGCCGCGAGCAGCAGAGTTACTCAACTCCTGCACCCGTTACATTCAGGAGCAATTGCTGGCCCGTAAGGCTGTGCCTAACTGGCAGAGCCTGGATATGCTCGCGGACGCCATAACCAGCGTCGAGTATTACTTGGAGCGCTTGTCCGAAGACCATGGCTCGCAAGGGGACATGATTCTCGACGTGGCCGAGGAAAGCCTGGCTAACCTGGGTTACCCGTCGCAGTCTGCAGCACCTCAACTTGAAGCAACACCTGAGCCCGAGCCTGAAGCCGGGGCAGAAGAACCAGCGCTTGAACTATTGCTGGATGAAGTCGACCTGCCCGGTGAGCCCGAGCCGCTATTTGAGCTGAGTGAAGTCCCACCTGCCGACGTGCAACCAACCGCTGCTGAATCGGCTGAACTCAGTTTCTCTCTGGCCGATGAACTAGGTGTTGAGGCCGAAGCCGAGGCGCCCGAGCAAACCGAACTGGCGGAGCTTGAGCTGGTTGATTTTGACTTTGCTGAACTTGAGCCCGCCCCGGATACCCAGGAGCTGGCACCGGCTCTGGCCGATGTTGCCCTGGATGAAGAGTTACCTGCGTTTGATGCCCTGGATTTGGGGGAGTCACCAGTTGTCTGGGACGTTGCCGAAATCGCTGCTCTGGATTTGCCTGAGGTCGAACTGCCTAGCGCACCAGTGATTGAAGAGCCGGTGCTGGAGTTGGATAAACCCTTGACCATGGCAGACGTCATGGCCACGCCGGTGCAGGCGATTAATCCACCTGCTGTCGACGCGCCACCCAGCTTGTTACCGCCGCCTGCGGATGAAGAGCCGCTCGATGAGGAACTGCAGGAAGTCTTTATCGAAGAAGTCGGAGAAGTGCTGGAGACTATCGGCGAATACTTCCCGCAATGGTGCGCCGACAGCGATAACAAAGAAGCCCTGGTTGAAGTCCGGCGTGCCTTCCACACCCTCAAGGGCAGTGGCCGGATGGTCCGCGCACTGATTATTGGCGAGCTGGCCTGGTCGGTTGAGAATCTACTGAACCGGGTGCTGGACCACACTATTGAGCCATCTGCCGACGTGCAGCAGGTGGTCGCTGATGTAGTTGCCCTGACACCAGCGCTGCTGGATGAGTTTGCCAACAAGGCGCAACGCCAGCGTGATGATGTCGATCATCTTGCAGCTACGGCCCATGCCTTGGCCAAAGGGCAGAAGCCGACTGCGCCAGTGCTCGCAGATGACGCTCCAGCAAGCACAGAAACAGTGCCTGAAACTCCGGCAGCTCAAGCTGAAGAAGCACCGCTGCAGCTCGTGCCTAATGAGCAAGAACCGCTTGACCCGCAGTTGCTGGAAATCTTCCGCAACGAAGCGGAAATGCACTTGGATACTTTGGTTGCCTTCTTGGCCGACTGTGCACAGGAGCTGCCACAGGCCGTTACCGACAATTTGCAGCGCGCATTGCACACCCTTAAGGGCAGTGCTTCGATGGCAGGTATTACGCCGGTTGCTGAAGTTGCTGCACCGCTGGAGCGCCTGGTCAAGGAATTCAAAACTAATTTGATTCCGGTAGACCTGGCCGAAGCTGAGCTGTTGAGCAGCGCTGAGAAGCTCATCCGCCAAGGTATTGAGCAATTGACGACGCAGCCTCTGGCCCCGCTTCCCGGCGCCGAAGAGTTCCTTGAGCGTGTCCAGCAACTGCACAACGAGCGCCTGGAACACGCTGAGAACAGCCGTCAGGAGCAGCAAGGTGGTAAGCGCGACCCGCAGATGATCAGCATCTTCCTCGCAGAGGGGATGGATATTCTGCTGGATGCCGAAGGCTTGTTGCAGCGCTGGCGTGAGCACCCGGCGGAGCGTCAAGAACTCAACTCACTGTTGGATGAGTTGACCACGCTGGGCCGTGGCGCCGAAATGGCCGAGCTGCCGCAGATCGAAGAACTGTGCGAAGCACTGTTGGATATCTACGGCGCTGTGGACGAGGGCAGCCTGGCTGTCAGTGATGCCCTCTTCGACGAGGTGCAACAAGCTCACGAAACCCTGATTGGCATGATGGATCAGGTGGCTGCCGCCCTTGACGTGAACGCTGCGCCCGAGCGTGTTACAGCACTACGCGAGTTGCTGAACCAAGCCCTGCCTCCGGATGCTATTGGTCTGCTCAGCGATGACGGGCAGAGCATGCAGGTTCTCGACTTGGATGCTCTGGGAGCGAGGCTTGAAACGGCTGATGACAACCTGCTGGACATCACCGAACTGAGCAGTGACGGTGTTGAGGATGGCAAGGTCGGAGAATTCGTCGTCGACGAATTGGTACTGCCAGAGCCGAATCACGCTGGTACTGATGACGGCATCGAGCCGTTGGTGCTGCCGTCTGAGTCAGAGGTTACAGAAGCGGCTGGCAGCCCTGCAGCCTTGGATACGCTGGATGACGAGATGGTGGCGATCTTCCTCGAAGAAGCCGTCGACATCCTCGAAAGCGCAGGTCAGTCACTGGAGCGCTGGCTGGCTGATCCAGAGAACAAACCAGCCTTGTCGGGCCTACAACGGGATTTGCACACCCTTAAGGGTGGTGCACGGATGGCTGAAATTCGTCCGATTGGCGATTTGGCCCATGAGCTGGAATCGCTGTACGAAGGCCTGGTGGATGGCCGTTACAGCTACTCACCGGTACTTTCCGGCCTGTTGCAGCAAAGCCACGATTGCCTGGCGCAGCAGCTTGAGCAGTTGCAGGCGCGGCAGGCTATGGCTCAACCCGAGGCGTTGATCGAGTCGATCCGCAGCTTCCGTCAGCATGGCGGTGCTGCTGTGCAGACGCCTTCGGTTGCAGATGAGCCGGCGCAAAGCGCTGAGCTGTCGGCAATGGATAGGCCATCAGAGCAGCCTGAGGTAGCCGAAGAGGCACAGCTTGAGACACGTGATGAGTCGCCCGTAGCAAGTGCAGAAGTACTTTCGCTCGAGCCTGAGGTTGAGGCCCTGGAGCGGGGCGAGTTTGAAACAATTCAGCCTCTGGACATGGCGCCTGCACCGATTGAGCCGGTTGTTCAGGACGCGGTGGTTGATGATCGCGACCCGGAGCTGGTGGAGATCTTCCTCGAAGAAGGCTTCGACATTATCGACAGCGCGTCGGCTGCATTGCAGCGCTGGGTCAATGATGTGGATAACAGCGTTGAGCTGGAGGCCCTGCAACGTGATCTGCATACCCTGAAAGGCGGTGCGCGGATGGCCGAAGTCCGTGAAATCGGTGATTTGGCCCATGAACTTGAATACCTTTATGAAGGTCTTGGACAAGGCAGCCTGAAGGCTGATCCGAGTTTGTTCGGCCTACTGCAAACCTGTCATGACAGCTTGTTTAGCATGCTTGAGGCAGTGCGTGATCGTCAGCCAGTACCGAGCGGCGACAGCCTGATCGAGGCCATCAAGCGCTTGCGCAGTGATCCAGGCCAGCAACTCTCGATACCGTCAGCGGTTTCTCTCAAGCCTCATGAAGAGGTTGTGGAGACGGAAGCTGAGTCAGACATCCTCGATATCTTCCTTGAGGAAGCCGACGACCTGCTTGAATCCATGGACGCCAGCATGGCGCGCTGGGATGCTGAGCGTGAGCAGAGTAAGCATATTGAAGACCTACAACGTGTGCTGCACACCCTCAAGGGTGGGGCGCGGCTTGCTGGGCAGAAGCGCCTCGGCGACCTGACCCACGAACTGGAGCAGTATCTGAGCGAGGCTCAGAATCAGGGTCTGAGCTGGAGCGAAGACCTGTTCAACGATACTCAGTCGGGTGTCGAAGCAATACGCCAGGAGCTGGAGGCACTCCGTCAGCGCCTGCATCTGCATGATGCACACGATGCAACATTGCCTGAGCTTAAGGATGCACCGGCACAAGCGCTTCCACAGCTATTAACGCCCATTGTCGCGGCCAGTCAGGGCTCGGCACAACAGGCGGAAAACAAAGTGCTGCCGTTTGTGCGTAAGGCGCAGGAGGCCGCGCAGGACCTGGCAGCTCGACGTGCGCCTCAGGAGCTGGTGCGGGTGCCCGCCGAGTTGCTTGAAGAGCTGGTTAACCTCGCCGGTGAAACCTCGATTTTCCGTGGCCGTGTTGAGCAACAGGTGAGTGACTTCGCATTCACACTCAGCGAAATGGAAGCCACCATCGACCGGGTGCGGGATCAGTTGCGTCGCCTCGATACCGAGACTCAAGCGCAGATTCTCAGCCGTATTCAGGCGGAGGCAGAGCGGGCCGGTTACGAGGAGTTCGACCCGCTGGAAATGGACCGACACTCGCAGTTGCAGCAGTTGTCGCGTTCTCTGTTTGAGTCCGCGTCTGACTTGCTCGACCTGAAGGAAACCCTGGCTGCCCGTAGTCGCGATGCAGAGACCCTGTTGCTGCAACAGGCGCGGGTCAACTCTGAGTTGCAGGAAGGCCTGATGCGTACGCGCATGGTGCCGTTCGACCGTTTGGTGCCGCGTCTGCGTCGTATCGTACGGCAGGTCGCTGGAGAGCTGGGCAAACAGGTCGAGTTCCACATCGGTAATGCAGAAGGCGAAATGGACCGCACGGTGCTTGAGCGCATTGTTGCGCCGCTGGAGCACATGCTGCGTAACGCTGTTGACCATGGCGTGGAGTCCGCTGAGGCGCGCCGCGCTGCTGGCAAGCCGGAACACGGCACGATCCGATTGGATATGGGCCGCGAAGGTGGCGATATCGTCTTGACCTTGTCGGATGATGGCGCGGGCATTCGCCTGGATGCGGTGAGACAGAAGGCCATTGAGCGGGGCTTGATGACGGCTGACTCGGACCTTACGGATCACGAGGTTTTACAGTTCATTCTGGAGGCCGGTTTCTCCACGGCTGAAAGGGTTACGCAGATTTCCGGCCGTGGCGTCGGCATGGATGTGGCCAACTCCGAGGTTAAACAGCTCGGTGGGTCGATGAGCATCGACTCAAAACCCGGTACTGGCACCACCTTTACGGTACGCCTGCCGTTTACCGTGTCGGTTAACCGGGCGTTGATGGTGCTTTCCGGAGAAGACCTCTACGCCATTCCGTTGAACACCATCGAAGGTATCGTGCGGGTTTCTCCCTATGAGCTAGAGGCCTACTACGCACCGGATGCACCACGCTTCGAGTACGCCGGGCAGGCTTATGAATTGCGTTATCTGGGGGATCTGCTAAACAACGGACAGCAACCCAAGTTGGTTGGTCAAAGCCTGCCGTTGCCGGTGATTCTGGTGCGGTCTAAAGAACACGTTGTTGCTGTTCAGGTTGACTCGCTGGCAGGCTCGCGGGAAATCGTGGTGAAGGGCTTGGGCCCGCAGTTCGCCGCGGTGCCAGGTATCTCCGGAGCGACCATTCTGGGGGACGGTCGTGTGGTGGTCATTCTCGACTTGCTCGCCACCATTCGTGCTCAGCACGCCCGTCAGCTTAGCCAGCAGCCACGTCAGGGGCGTCAGGTGGAGCAGGTGGCTGACAGCGACAGCGGTCGCCCGACACTGGTCATGGTGGTGGACGACTCGGTCACTGTGCGCAAGGTGACGACCCGCCTGCTGGAGCGCAACGGCATGAACGTACTGATCGCCAAAGATGGGGTCGATGCCATTGCCCAGCTGCAGGAAAACAAGCCAGACATCATGCTGCTGGATATTGAGATGCCACGTATGGACGGCTTCGAAGTGGCCACACTGGTTCGCCACGACGAGAGGCTGAAGGACCTGCCAATCATCATGATTACCTCGCGTACCGGCGACAAACACCGCGAGCGCGCCATGAGTCTTGGCGTCAACGAGTACCTCGGCAAGCCTTACCAGGAAGCCCTGTTGCTTGAAACCATTCAGGGATTGGTCAAACAGCCATGACAGAGAAAACGGCAGCTCGAATCGCGGTTATTGCCGACACCTCGCTGCAACGCCATGTGTTGCAGCAAGCGCTGACCGGCAATGGCTATCAGGTGGTGATGAACAGTGACCCGGCGCGTTTGGATGAAGCAGCGCTGAACGCGTGTGAAACGGATTTGTGGCTGGTCGATCTGGCGCAGTCTGAGGATTCGCCTCTGGTCGATAATCTCCTGGAGACCACGAATGCCCCGGTGCTCTTTGGTGAAGGCCATGCACCGGAGCGGCATTCCGAGCATTATCCGCGCTGGGAACGCAGCCTGTTCGGCAAGGTGAAGAAGTTGGTGGGTGACCCCGCGCAGGCTGTAGGGCCTGCGCTGGATGAATTGCTGGCCGATGCCCAGCGTCCTAGCCGTGTCGAACTGCCCGAGGCACTCGCGCAGACGCCGCTGGTTGCCGGTGAGCCCGCACGGCAAGTGTGGCTGCTGGCTGCTTCTTTGGGCGGTCCGGCTGCGGTCAAAGCATTTTTGGATTCATTGCCTGGTGGGCTGCCGATTGGCTTCATCTACGCCCAGCATATCGACCCCAGCTTTGAGTCGGCCTTACCGCAAGCGGTTGGTCGACATAGCCAGTGGCATGTGAATACTGTGCGTCATGGCGATGCGGTGCGGTGCGGAGAGGTGGTCGTGGTGCCGATCCGTAATGAACTGAACTTCAATGAAGACAAGCAGATGCAGGTGACCGAGCGCAGTTGGCCGGAGCCTTACAGTCCGTCTATCGATCAGATGATGCTCAACCTTGCGCAGCAATTCGGTGCTAACGCTGGGGTGATTGCCTTTAGTGGCATGGGCAGTGATGGCAGTGCCGCAGCTGCATACGTGGAGCGCCAAGGTGGTTTGATCTGGACGCAGCGCGCTGACAGCTGTGCTTGCCCGAGCATGCCAGACAGCTTGCGTGAGGGTGGGTACAGCAGTTTCAGCGGCGATCCACGTGAGCTGGCCGAAGCGTTGGTCAATCATCTGGCCGAGCAGTGCAGTTAATCAGGGGCGAGTAGCCAGACAGGATATTTTCATGAGTGAAGCGCTTGCGACACAAAACACTGCCAACAGCCTGACTGGGCTTCTGATCCCGTTAACGGACCGTACGCTGGTGCTGCCCAACGTTGCCGTGGCAGAGTTGATTGCTTACCGAGCGGTACAGGCAACTGAAGGCCTGCCGGGCTGGTTTTTGGGCCAGATTGCTTGGCGTGATCTGCGCTTGCCTTTGCTGTCGTTTGAGAATGCTTCCGGTGGCCAGAGCGTGATTACGCCAACATCCCGGGTGGCGATCATCAATGCCTTGGGCGGGCGGCCCAACGTGAAGTTTATTGCGCTGCTGGTACAGGGCATTCCCCGTTCGACCAAGCTGACCGCCGACCTGCCTCGCTCCGATGCCCCGTTGGCTGCTCTGGAGCTGGCGGCCGTGCAGGTGGGCGATACGGTCGCGAAGATTCCAGATCTGCTGGGGCTTGAGCAGAAATTGGCCGATGCAGGGCTAATCTGAGCCTTAGGGGAGGGCGATTAAAAATCGCCCCACAGTTGCTGAGCGACGCTCAGCGCCACGACTGGAGCGGTTTCCGTGCGCAGTACCCGTGGGCCGAGGCGGGCGGCATGAAAGCCTTGGTCCTGCGCCTGTTTTACTTCTGCATCGCTTAAACCACCTTCTGGGCCGATCAGGAACGCCAGTGAGTGTGGTTTGGCATGGCTGGCCCAAGGCTCAGCAACAGGATGCAGCACCAGTTTCAGGTCAGCCTCAACCTGCTTGAGCCACTCAGCCAGGCTGATGGGCGGATGAATCAGTGGCACTGTAGAGCGCCCGCATTGCTCACAGGCGCTGATTGCGACTTGGCGCCAGTGGGCCAGCCGCTTGTCGGCGCGCTCATCCTTCAACCGCACTTCGCAGCGTTCGCTGACAATCAGGCTGATTTCATTAGCGCCCAGTTCGGTTGCCTTCTGAATCGCCCAGTCCATACGTTCGCCGCGGGACAGCCCCTGCCCCAGATGGATATTCAGCGGCGAGTCGGGCTGACCGGCAAAGCTTTCGCGCAAATCCACGCGCACGGTTTTTTTACCGACTTCAATCAAATCCCCCAGGTACTCCTGACCGCTGCCGTCAAACAGCTGTACTGCATCCCCGACTGAGTGACGCAGTACGCGGCTGATGTAGTGAGCCTGGTCTTCAGGCAGTTCGTGCTGGCCGAGGGACAGGGGCGCATCGACAAAAAAACGGGAAAGACGCATGGGTGATAAATCGCAGTCAGTGAACGGTTGAATAGGAAAGATTAACCCGGGTCGCGAAAACCGGGGTAATTCGGGTTGCCAGCGGCGACGCTGATGCCTGTACGCGTGGCAATTTCGATGCCTTCAGTGGCCACCTCAGCCAGAAAGTCGATCTGCTCTGGTGTGATCACATACGGTGGCAGAAAGTACACCACACTGCCGAGTGGACGCAGCAGGGCGCCGCGGCTCAGAGCATGTTTATAAACCTGCATGCCACGGCGTTCTTGCCAGGGGTAGGCGGTTTTGGATTGCTTGTCCTGAACCATTTCGATGGCTATTGCCATGCCTGTCTGGCGAACCTCTGCGACATGAGCGTGATCGGCCAGATGGGCACAGGCTCGGTTCATACGAGCTGCCAGTGCCTTGTTGGCTTCGATCACATTGTCCTGCTCGAAGATATCCAGCGTCGCCAAGGCTGCCGCACAGGCCAGCGGGTTACCGGTATAGCTGTGGGAGTGAAGAAAGGCGCGCAGGGTTGAATAATCGTCATAGAAGGCCTGATAGACCTCGTGGGTAGTCAGGCATGCCGCTAGGGGCAGGTAACCGCCAGTAAGGGCTTTGGACAGGCATAGGAAATCAGGGCGAACGCCGGCTTGTTCGCAGGCAAACATACTGCCGGTGCGGCCGAAGCCTACGGCAATTTCATCGTGAATCAGGTGTACGCCGTAACGGTCGCAGGCCTCACGCAGCAGCTTGAGGTAGACCGGGTGGTACATGCGCATGCCGCCGGCGCCCTGAATCAGTGGCTCGACAATAACAGCGGCAATTTCGTGGCCGTGCTCGGCAAGGGTTTGCTCCATATGTTGGAACATCGTGCGCGAGTGGTCCTCCCAGCTCACGCCTTCAGGCCGGTAGTAGCAGTCCGGGCTTGGCACCTTGATGGTATCCAGCAAAAGGGCCTTGTAGGTGTCAGTAAACAGGCCGACGTCCCCCACCGACATCGCTGCGATGGTTTCGCCGTGGTAGCTGTTGCTCAGGGTGACGAAGCGCTTTTTCTCGGGTTTGCCGGTGTTGAGCCAGTAGTGGAAGCTCATTTTCAAAGCGACTTCGATGCATGAAGAGCCGTTGTCGGCATAGAACACGTGATCCAGCCCTGCTGGGGTGATCTGTACCAAACGCTCGGACAGTTCGATCACCGGCTGATGGCTGAAACCCGCCAGGATCACATGCTCAAGCTGGTCGACCTGATCCTTGATGCGCTGGTTAATGCGCGGATTGGCATGGCCGAACACGTTGACCCACCAGGAGCTCACAGCATCCAGGTAGCGTTTGCCGTCGAAGTCTTCCAGCCAAACGCCTTCACCGCGCTTGATGGGTATCAGCGGCAGGTTTTCGTGGTCCTTCATCTGGGTGCAGGGATGCCAGACAACCTTCAGGTCGCGCTGCATCCAGTGATCATTAAGGCTCATCGTTTGGCTCTCCGTGCAAGAGTGCAAAGCCTACCAGAAGCCCAGTCGATCATGGATATGAGGTGCTGCTGCAACAATGCGTCACAGATAAGTTGTTGTTCTTAATGGCCTTGGACTGGACAGCGATAAAATTGCAGAGCAGGTTATCTTCCGCGTGAACTATCAAGCGTATCGATTAGTAATAGCTAAAAAATAGTCTTTACCTCGATAGGCATGTTGCTAACCTCAACCCTTTGAATTGCTCAATTGACAGGAAAGACAGCGATGCAGTGGCGTAACTCACCTTCACACTATGGGGCGGTCAGCGTGATTATGCATTGGCTGGTGGCTGTGACGGTTTTTTCATTGTTTGCGTTGGGCTTTTGGATGGTCGGGCTGGACTATTACAGCAGTTGGTACCGCACCGGCCCTGAATTGCATAAAAGTTTTGGTCTGCTGCTCTTTGCAGTCATGTTGTTTCGCGTTTTCTGGCGTGTACGCTCACCAGCCCCCCAAGCACTCCCTGAGCATGGGCCGTTGACGCGATTAGGTAGCAAGCTCGGGCATGGCCTTCTTTATGTTGGTCTGTTTGTTGTCATGATTTCCGGCTATTTAATTTCAACTGCAGATGGCCGTGGCATACCTGTCTTCGGCTTATTTGAAGTGCCTGCAACGATCACCAGCATTGCTGATCAGGAGGACGTCGCAGGCCTTGTGCATAAATACGTGGCTTGGGGCTTGGTTATCTTCGCATTGCTCCATGGATTGGCCGCACTCAAACACCACTTTTTAGATCGTGACCGGACCTTATTACGGATGTTTGGTCGCTAATAACCGGGGCCAGATTTCTGGCCCACATCAACTAAGAAAGGAAGACCCCATGTTGAAAAAGACTCTCGCAGCACTGGCTCTAGGCAGCGTTCTCGCAGGTCAGGCAATGGCTGCCGACTATGTGATTGATAAAGAAGGTCAGCACGCATTCGTGAACTTCAAAATCAGCCACCTCGGTTTCAGCTGGCTTTACGGCACATTTAAAGACTTCGACGGCACCTTCAGTTTTGACGCCGCCAAGCCAGAAGAGAGCAAGGTTAACGTTACCCTGAAGACTGCAAGCCTGGACACTAACCACGCTGAGCGTGATAAGCACCTGCGCAGCCCAGAGTTCCTGAACGTAAGCAAGCACCCGACTGCTACGTTCAATTCCACATCGGTTAAGAGCACTGGCGAAGGCACAGCTGATATCACTGGTGACCTGACCCTGAACGGCGTAACCAAGCCTGTCGTCATCGCCGCCAAGTTTATTGGTGAGGGTAAAGACCCATGGGGTGGCTACCGTGCTGGTTTCGAAGGTACAACCAAGGTGAAACTGAAAGACTTCAATATTGAGCGTGACCTTGGTCCAGCTGCCCAGGAAGCCTATCTGTACATCACCGTTGAAGGCCTGCGTAAGTAATAGACTTACTTAAGTCATGCCTTAACAAAAACGCCGCCCATTGGGCGGCGTTTTTGTCTGCGGAGATTAAGAGTCGTCGCGGTTGCGCGTCAGCAGCGCGGGCTTCTCGCTGCGTGGACGTGCATTGCTCAACTCATCCAGCTGCTCCGGGGTCGGGAAGCGGTCCAAGCGTGAGCTCTTGTGCAGAATCAGCGGCTGCTTGGCGGCTGGCTTAGCAGCGGTATCACGCATCGGGCGTTCATCGCGGCTCAGCGACGTCACGCGGTTGTCGCGTGGCGGGCGGGCACGGTTGGAGCCGTTGCGGCCCTGTGCGTTTTGTCCCTGTCCGTTGCTGCGTTGACCGCCGTTATTGGCACCATTGTTACGGCGGCCTTGTTGGCCACCTGCGCCATTATTATTGCGTGGAGCCCTGTCCTGGCGAGCGCCCTGATTTCTCGGTGCGCCGTTTTGCCCAGCACCTTGTCCTGGGCGGCGACCACGGTTCTGCTGCTTGTTCTGAGTCGGGCTGACGTAATCGGCGCGGTTACCGAAGTTGTCGATTTCGTCGTCCAGGAACTCTTCAGGGTCGCGGTCTGGTGGCAGTGTTGGGATGGCTGCCGGGCGTGCATCCTGACGTGGCTGCTGTTGCCGACGATTAGACTGGGAGCGGTTGCGGTTATTGCGTGAACCTTCCTTGTTCTGCTCTTTGCCGGCCTCGTTATTGCTGGCCTCTTTGGATGCAGAACGGCCTTTGTCTTTACCTTTGTCGCGGCGGCCATTGCTGCGGCGCTCACCCTCCGGCTTGTCGGCCCGAGGTTGGCGTGGCGGGCGCGGTTCGCGCACTTCAGGACGTTCGGCTTCCAGGGCGCTGGCATCGAAACCTTGCAGATCCCCATCCGGGATTTTCTGCTTGGTCATACGCTCGATGTTTTTCAGCAGCTTCTCTTCGTCCGGGGCAACCAGCGAAATCGCCTCGCCGGTGCGACCCGCGCGGCCGGTACGGCCAATACGGTGAACGTAATCTTCTTCTACGTTCGGCAATTCAAAGTTGACCACGTGGGGCAACTGGTCGATATCCAGGCCGCGTGCAGCAATATCCGTGGCAACCAGAATACGTACCTTGTTCGCTTTGAAGTCGGCCAAAGCCTTGGTGCGGGCGTTCTGGCTCTTGTTGCCGTGAATGGCGGCAGCAGGCAGACCATGCTTCTCAAGGTATTCGGCAAGGCGGTTGGCGCCGTGCTTGGTGCGGGTAAACACCAACACCTGTTCCCATGCCCCAGCCGTGATCAGGTGAGCGAGCAGGGCGCGCTTCTGATTGGCAGGCAGGCGGAAAATGCGTTGTTCGATGCGTTCGACCGTGGTGTTTGGCGGCGTGACCTCAATGCGCTCGGGGTCGTGCAGCAGCTTGTTGGCCAGGTCAGTAATGTCTTTGGAGAAGGTAGCCGAGAACAGCAGGTTCTGGCGCTGAGCAGGCAGTTTGGCCAAGACCTTCTTCACATCATGAATGAAGCCCATGTCGAGCATGCGGTCGGCTTCGTCCAGTACCAGAATTTCTACGTGGCTCAGGTCAACAGCGCCTTGGCTGGCCATATCCAGCAGGCGGCCGGGGCAGGCCACCAGTACGTCCACACCTTTGGCCAGTGCTTTGATCTGAGGCGTCATACCGACACCGCCGAAGATGCAAGAACTCACCAGATTCAGGTCGCGGGCATACAGCTTAAAGCTGTCATGAACCTGGGCAGCGAGTTCGCGAGTTGGGGTCAGAACCAGTACACGGGGTTGCTTCGGGCCGTGACGCTGTTCGCGGTCGGGATGACCACCGGGAAATAGACGTTCAAGAATCGGCAGGGCAAAACCGCCCGTTTTACCTGTACCCGTCTGGGCTGCCACCATCAGGTCGCGACCTTGCAACACGGCGGGAATAGCCCGCTGTTGCACCGGAGTGGGTTGGGTGTAGCCTGCGGCTTCGACCGCACGGACTAAAGCCTCGGAGAGACCGAGGGAAGCAAAGGACATGTGTGATCCTGTCTAGTGAGGGCTTGGCCCTATGGGGTGTAATGCCTGGCTTGAATCACACATAAGGGGTGTGATCCCGTCCGGTACTACTGGCCTCTGGGGGCGAGTATCCGGGCGCAAGTCAGACAGGGTTGGTCGAGTATAACAGAGCTGCGCGTTTGTGAATGGGTTTGCTGTCAGCTGAATCTGCTGAAGAGCGACGGATGGCTGTGCGGCAGTGTAAGCCATCTTCGTCAACAGCCCCGTGAGGTCGTGCGCTGTTCGGACCCGCCCTGAAGCGGTTATGAGGCGCACGGACATCACTTACTTGACCAGCCTATAGCAGGGCTCATAGGCGCTGCCGCCAGGAAGTTTCATGCGGTGCTGGTCAACAAAGGCCTGTAGCAGCAGATCAAGCTGATGCATGATCTGTGGGTCGCCACTGATTTCGTAGGGGCCGTGTTGTTCAATCATGCGGATGCCTTGCTCCTTGACGTTGCCGGAGACAATCCCTGAGAACGCCCGGCGCAGGTTGGCTGCCAGCTCGTGGGCAGGCTGTTCGCGGGTCAGATTGAGGCTGGCCATGTTCGCATGGGTGGGTTCGAAAGGATGCTGGAAGCCTTCGTCGATTTTCAGCAACCAGTTGAAGTGGTAGGCATCCGTATGCTCGCGGCGGAAGTGGGTCACGGTCTCAATGCCACGAGCCATGTCATACGCCACCAGCGTTGGGTCATCAATAATGATGCGATACAGGTTCTGGGCCTGTTCGCCTAACGTATTGCCTATAAAGTCGTGCAACAGGTTCAGATAGTCGGCAGACGTTGCGGGCCCTGTGATAATCAGCGGGAAGGGCAGGTTACGGTTCTCAGGGTGGAGCAGGATACCCAGTAGGTATAACAGCTCCTCTGCAGTCCCGGCGCCGCCTGGAAAAATGATGATGCCGTGCCCCACGCGGACAAACGCTTCAAGGCGCTTTTCGATGTCCGGCAGGATGACCAGCTCGTTGACGATTGGGTTAGGGGCTTCGGCGGCGATAATGCCCGGTTCGGTCAGACCCAGATACCGAGCATGCAAAATGCGTTGTTTAGCATGGGCAATGGTGGCGCCTTTCATTGGGCCCTTCATCACACCGGGGCCGCAGCCGGTGCAGATGTCCATGCCGCGCAGGCCAAGCTCATGGCCGACCTTCTTGGTGTATTTGTATTCTTCACTGCTGATCGAGTGACCGCCCCAACACACCACCATGTTCGGCTCGATGCCGGGGCGTAAGGTATGAGCATTGCGCAGCAGGTGAAATACGTAATCAGTAATGCCCTGACTGCTGGCAAAGTCGAAGCGCTGGTACTCCAGTTCGCTCTGTGCATAAACGATGTCGCGCAAGGCGCTGAACAGCATCTCCCTTGTGCTGGCGATCATTTCGCCATCAACGAAGGCGTCCGCTGGTGCATTCAGTAGCTCAAGGCGGATGCCGCGGTCCTGCTGGAGGATACGCACTTCGAAGTCGGGATAGGCTTCAAGAATGGTTTTTGCGTTGTCACTGTGCGAGCCGGTATTGAGAATGGCCAGAGCGCATTGGCGGAACAGCTGGTAAACGCTGCCGGAGCCGGTCTCGCGCAGTTGCTGCACTTCCCGTTGAGAAAGGGTTTCCAGGCTGCCTCGGGGTGAGACTGAGGCATTGATGGTTTTACGTGCGGCCATTCAGGCGCTCCCTGTTCTATATAACCGCGTGGCCTTGCATGGCCAGGCGTTTCCTGAAGTATGGTCGTGGATACAGCCTTGCTCAGAGTTTGGTGCGCGACAAAAGTTCGTAAAGAGTCTTTTGGCTGCATGAGGCGTTGATAACTGCCGACCCGGTATCGAGTCGGCAGTCTGACCGTCAACGGGGTAGTTGAAGGTTATTCCAGATCGCCAGGCTGGCCTCGGCCTGGTTCAGGGTGTAGAAGTGCAGCCCTGGTGCGCCGCCTTCCAGCAGCTGTTCGCACATGCGGGTGATCACTTGTTCGCCGAACGCCTGGATGCTGTCGATGTCATCACCGTAGGCTTCCAGTTGTTTGCGGATCCAGCGCGGCAGTTCGGCACCGCAGGCGTCGGAGAAGCGCGCCAGTTTGCTGTAGTTGGTGATCGGCATGATGCCCGGCACGATTGGCAGGTCCACGCCCAGCTTGCGAACACGGTCGACAAAGTAGAAGTAGCTGTCGGCGTTGAAGAAGTACTGGGTGATGGCGCTGTCAGCACCGGCTTTGGCCTTGCGCACGAAGTTGGCGATATCGTCTTCGAAATTGCGTGCCTGCGGATGCATCTCCGGGTAAGCGGCGATTTCGATATGGAAGTGGTCGCCTGTCTCGCTGCGGATGAACTCCACCAGCTCATTGGCAAAGCGCAGCTCACCGCTGGCCATGCCCATACCGGACGGCAGGTCGCCACGCAGGGCTACGATGCGCTTGATGCCTGCATCCTTGTACTGGTTGAGCAGCTCGCGCAGTTCGGCTTTGCTATCACCAACGCAGGAAAGGTGGGGGGCGGTTGGAACCTTCACTTCACCGTCCAGTTGCAGAACGGTGTTGAGGGTACGGTCGCGGGTGGAGCCACCTGCGCCATAAGTGCAGGAGAAAAAGTCCGGCTTGTAGCTCGCCAGTTGGCGCGCCACCGTCATCAGTTTTTCGTGGCCGGCTTCGGTCTTGGTAGGGAAGAACTCAAAGCTGTAACGGCGATCTTGAGACATAAAAAAATTCCATAAAATGGGCCGGTCAGACCGGCCCATCAAAGTACTCAACAGGAGCTTGTTGGCTCCTCAACATCAGTAGCGGTAGGTCTCTGGCTTGAATGGGCCTTCGACGGTTACGCCGATGTAATCAGCCTGCTGCTTGGTCAGTTTGGTGACCACGCCGCCAAAGCCTTTCACCATTTCCAGGGCTACTTCTTCGTCGAGTTTCTTCGGCAGAACTTCAACTGTCAGACGCTCGGCTTTTTTCTCAGCCGACAGGTCAGCGAATTTCTGCTCGTACAGGAAGATTTGAGCCAGCACTTGGTTGGCGAAGGAACCGTCCATGATACGGCTTGGGTGGCCAGTGGCGTTGCCCAGGTTCACCAGACGGCCTTCGGCCAGGAGGATCAGGTAATCATCGTTTTGTGGGTCGAAGCTGCCTGCACCAGTACGGTGGACTTTGTGCACCTGCGGCTTCACTTCTTCCCATGCCCAGTTCTTGCGCATGAAAGCAGTGTCGATTTCGTTATCGAAGTGACCGATGTTGCACACGACTGCACGCTTCTTCAGGGCTTTGAGCATGTTGGCATCGCAGACGTTGACGTTACCTGTAGTGGTGACGATCAGGTCGATTTTGCCCAGCAGTGCTGCATCAACACTGGCTTCTGTACCGTCATTGAGGCCGTCTTTGTATGGGGAAACCAGCTCAAAGCCGTCCATGCAGGCCTGCATAGCGCAGATCGGGTCTACTTCGGACACTTTAACGATCATGCCTTCTTGGCGCAGGGATTGTGCAGAGCCCTTACCTACGTCGCCGTAGCCGATGACCAGAGCTTGTTTACCAGACAGCAGGTGGTCGGTACCACGTTTGATGGCGTCGTTCAGGCTGTGACGGCAGCCGTACTTGTTGTCGTTCTTGCTCTTGGTTACTGAGTCGTTGACGTTGATTGCCGGGACTTTGAGGGTGCCAGCTTTCAGCATGTCGAGCAGGCGGTGTACGCCCGTGGTGGTTTCTTCGGTGATGCCGTGGATTTTTTCCAGCATCTGCGGGTACTTCTTGTGCAGGATTTCGGTCAGGTCGCCGCCGTCGTCCAGCACCATGTTGGCATCCCATGGCTGGCCATCCTTGAGGATGGTCTGCTCGATGCACCACTCGTACTCTTCTTCAGTCTCGCCTTTCCAAGCGAATACCGGGATACCGGCTGCTGCAATGGCCGCAGCGGCCTGGTCTTGGGTGGAGAAGATGTTGCAGCTGGACCAGCGCACTTCTGCGCCTAGTGCGATCAGGGTTTCGATCAGTACACCGGTCTGGATGGTCATGTGGATGCAGCCGAGGATTTTTGCACCTTTAAGCGGCTGGCTGGCTGCGTACTTGCGACGCAGGCCCATCAGCGCTGGCATTTCCGACTCGGCGATGATCAGCTCTTTACGGCCCCAATCGGCCAGGGAAATGTCAGCTACTTTGTAATCAGTAAAAGCGGCGCTCATAAAGCTCTCCATTCGTTGTCTGCGAATGGGCGCCGTTGATGCGTTTGGGTAACGCCCCATCCGAGCCTGACAGGTCAGAAATCAACCTGCTGCAGCGCCCCTCGGACAGGTGGCGGGACTGCCCGAAAATGTTGGGCAGGTGAAGCGGGGGAATTATAGCGGCTCGTGTCACTTAGCCAAAGGTTTTCTGTCGAGCTGTATTCGGCGTCATGGCCGATTTTAAGCAAATGTATCTGGTGTTTGGGCGTCGGCTGGTGCAGGCTGCGCAGGTTTTCCACAAAGAGGTGCTGCTATGACCATCGCGTATTGGTGTGTGTTGATCGCAATGATTCTGCCGTATGTCTCGACCATCACTGCCAAGGCCATTGGTGGTGGCTTCAGCCCGGAACATAACCGTGATCCCCGTGCGCTGCTGGATCGGCTCACAGGCATGGCGCGACGCGCGCATAATGCCCAGCTCAACAGCTTTGAGGTGACACCGGCGTTTTCCGCAGCGGTGATCATTGCTCACTTGGCGGGTAACGCTGAGCAGATGCTGATTGATCAGTTGGCGATTTGCTTTGTGATCAACCGGCTGGTTTACCTGATCTGCTACCTGATGGACTGGGCACCATTGCGCTCACTGGTCTGGTTTGTCGGGATGGGGTTGATCATCAGTCTGTTTGTGGTCTCAGCCTAAGTACCGGTTGGTTTGCGACTTTGTAACATTTGTGAATAAAGACTGATCTTGGTGTCTGAGAGTTGGCTGGCGATACTGTCGGCCAATTTTCGAGTGTTGCTGAAAAAATTATGAAATTTAAAAGCCTGATTGCTCTGACTGCTGTTCTGACTCTGACCGCATGCGGCGGTGTTGACCCCAATTCCCCTCAAGGGCAGCGCCAAGCCATCTTCAAGGAGATGCTTAAGGTCAGTGAAAATCTGGGGGGCATGCTGCGGGGCCGCATAGCCTTTGATGAAACGCGTTTCGCTGAAGGTGCGGTGCAGCTGGATAAGCTGAGTCATGAGCCTTGGAAGCACTTCCCGCAAGTGCGGGAAGAGGGTGGCGATACTCGGGCTAAGGATGACGTATGGCAGCGTCAGGAGCGTTTCCAAGAGCTGGCCCGTAACATGGAGGCCAGTACAGCAGAGCTGGTTGCCGCCACTCAGAACAAGCCTTTGCGGGAGCAGGCTCTGGTTGCTCCGGTTAAGCGGGTTGAGGATGCGTGCAAGGCTTGTCACGAAGAGTTTCGCGCTTACTGATGGCTAGTGATTGGGCGTGATTTTTAAAAACCAGCTATTTGGTTCGCGCGCAAATGCTCGCGCAGGTAGTTGGTTTGTTCGTGATTGAAAAAAGCATGGCGTTCGCGGGCCTGTTTTGAACTGGCTCCGGTTTCCTTTTGCCAGTCTGTTACGGAGCGTTTGGCCATCGTGTCCCAGTTTTCATTGAGCGGAAGGTGGACGGGAGCTCCAAGTGCTGTGAGCCACTGGTGAAACGACCTGCTTCGCGCTTGCTGAAAGGTGCCGTGAAGCCTGTTGGCGGCCTCAGGCGTGATGCCAGCAACCTTGCTGAGCTGTTCGGTGCTCAGCTCCATCCAGCTGAGCAGATGATCGAGTAGTCCCGCATGCAAAAGTATTTCCCAGGTGTGGCTGCTGACTCCAGGGAGAGCCAGGCCATTCTTGCTGCTGAGCCAATCTAGCCGGGCGTTAAACTGAGTGATGCAGGTGCGCGGGGTGGGATGCCAGCAACTGAGTGAATGAAAGCTCCTGGCATTAGGTACTTCGAGTTCCGCCCGCTGCTGGGTGTGCCAAAGCATGCCCTTGAACGTGGGGATGGTCAGTCCTGACAGTTGGATAATGATCTGGTCGCCAGGGCGGATGTCATGCGCTTGCCAGCGCTTCAATGAGCCAATGCTGACGAATTCGACGCGCCGGTCATCCAGTTTGACCGGCTCGACCCGCACGCGTGGAGTTATGCGCCCGCGTCGGCCTATGCGAAATTCAACCTCTTGAACGACTGCCAGTGCCTGTGTGCTTGGATATTTCCACGCCACGGCCCAGCTTGCAGGCTCAGCTTTCCAGCGCGCTGGAGCGGGGCGTTGGCTCTGGCGGATGACAATGCCGTCGCTGGCAAACGGCAAGGGGCTGTTGAACCACTGCTCTCGCCAGTACTGGATATCTTCCATGCTTTGAACCTGTACCGTGAGGCGTTTACTGTCGGGAAAGCCAAGCTCGGACAGTTGCTGTGAGCGCTGGGGCAGGCTCTCGGGGCCATCAGGCCATTCCCAGATAAATAGTCCGATCTGAGCAGCGTCGCTCTGGCGGATCTGCTTTCTGTTCAGGATGCCGGCAATTTTGCTGCGTGCCCCCTGGCCGCCGTGTGCATGTTGAATATGGTTGGGGCGCTGCCAATACAGCTCACCCTGAATGGTCAGGTCACGTTGTGTGTTGAGTTGATTGGGGATGGTTGGGATTGTTCGCGCATGTGCCGTCCAGTCCTGCCCGCTTAGGCCGTTGCCGCGGCTGATCATTTGCTGCAATTGGCCTGCTCGGTAAACCAGGGTGACCGCTATTCCGTCAACTTTGGGCTGAATCCACAGGTCGTTACGGTTGGCTATCCAGCGTTGGACGGCTTCTTCGTCAGGTAGCTTTCGCAGCCCTGTGTGGGGGAAGGGGTGAGGCTGTTTTCCTGCGCTGGTGCTCAGTGGGTTGTGCTCCACGAAAGCGCTATTTGGGAAGCACTTGCGCCAATGTTGCAGGTTGTTTTGGGCTTGGTCATAAAGCTCGTCGGCAACCGGAGAACGGCCGAGGCGGTGGTAGCTGTCATCCCATTCTGATAGTTGCCTGCTCAGTGAGCTGAGTTCGCTCGTAGCCCTGAGTTCAGACCAGTCCGGGCAGGCAGCCCAGAGCGTGTTGGGTACGAGAAGGAGTAACAGGGTCAATCTCATCAAAAAAAACGTCCGTGCTTGCGGGGTCGCTGTGCAGGCTAGTCGTTTCGAGGTGAGAGAACGATTTAGGCGGGAATAAAAAAGCCCCGCTTTGGGCGGGGCTTCTCAACTTGCGGCGGAATTACAGACCAGCGGCAGCGCGTAGGGCTTCTGCTTTGTCGGTTTTTTCCCAAGTGAACGTGGTGAAGGTGTCGTCGCCCACTGTCTTCTGCTCCGGTGTGCGACCGAAGTGACCGTAGGCAGCCGTTTCCTGATACATCGGGTGCAGCAGGTCGAGCATGCGGGTGATCGCGTAGGGGCGCAGGTCGAAGACTTCACGAACCAGCTTGATGATCACGTCTTCAGATACTTTGTTGGTGCCGAAGGTGTTGATCGAGATCGAGGTCGGCTGAGCCACGCCGATGGCGTAGGACACCTGGATTTCACAGCGCTCGGCCAGGCCAGCAGCGACAATGTTCTTGGCAACGTAACGGCCAGCGTAAGCGGCAGAGCGGTCAACCTTGGATGGGTCTTTGCCGGAGAACGCGCCGCCACCGTGACGGGCCATGCCGCCGTAGGAGTCCACGATGATCTTGCGGCCAGTCAGACCACAGTCACCCACCGGGCCGCCGATAACGAACTTGCCAGTCGGGTTGATGTGGAACTGGGTGTCTTTGTGCAGCAGCTCGGCAGGCAGGGTGTGCTTGACGATCAGCTCCATCACCGCTTCTTTCAGGTCGCTCTGGCTGATGTCCGGGTTGTGCTGGGTGGACAGAACAACCGCGTCGATGCCGACCACTTTACCGCCGTCGTAGCGGCAGGTGACCTGGGATTTTGCATCCGGGCGCAGCCATGGCAGCAGGCCGTTTTTGCGGGCTTCTGCCTGACGCTCAACCAAGCGGTGGCTGAACACGATCGGGGCAGGCATCAGCACGTCGGTTTCGTTGCTGGCGTAGCCGAACATCAGGCCTTGGTCACCGGCGCCTTGGTCTTCCGGCTTGGCGCGGTCAACGCCTTGGTTGATGTCAGGGGATTGCTTGCCGATGATGTTGATGATGCCGCAGGTGGCGCCGTCAAAGCCGACGTCACTGGAGGTGTAGCCGATGTCGCAGATCACGCGGCGGGCGATTTCTTCAAGGTCAACCCAGGCGCTGGTGGTCACTTCGCCGGAGACGATGGCGACGCCGGTTTTCACCATGGTTTCGCAGGCAACACGGGCGTGTTTGTCCTGAGCGATGATGGCGTCAAGCACGGCATCGGAGATTTGGTCGGCGATCTTGTCCGGATGGCCTTCGGATACGGACTCTGAGGTAAAAAGGGAGTATTCGCTCATCGCTGGGTTTCCTGTTGTGTTCCGCTGATGGATGCCCTTGGGCCAAGTGAAGTGAGTGGGTTGGCGAAGTGCCGAACCTGAATCTGAAATCCGTTGCGTAGCCCGATGTAAAGGCTTTCGCTTGGTGTAAGCCCGGCGGCTGTCGCCCAGCGCGCCAAGTCGTCTTGTTCAAAGCCTAGCCAAAGATCACCGCAGGCCTCGCGGGCCCAGCTCTGATTATGGCTGCACAATTCGGTAACCAGCAGGCTGCCGCCAGGCGTTACCCGTTGTGCCAATTGCCGCAGTGCTTCGGCGGGCGCTGCAAAGTGATGCAGCACCATGTTGAGTATTACGCAGTCTGCCGGGCTGTAGTCGTCGTGCAGGGCATCGGCCAGCAGCAGCTCGACATTCTCAAGGTTGTCTTGTGTGCAGCGCTGCTGGGCCAGTTCAAGCATGGCTGGACTGTTGTCGAGTGCTCGCACGTGCCTAAAGCGGCGAGCCAGCTCCGGGAGGAAACCGCCATCGCCGGGGCCAATTTCCAAAGCGCAGGCGTCTTGGCTGAAGTCGAGTGAATCGAGCAGGGCCAATACGCTGTCACGGTATTGTGGCAGGCCAGCGATCAGGTCCTGCTGGGCTTGGAAGGTTGCTGCGGTGCGAGCAAAAAACTCCTGACTGGCGGCCTCACGTTGTTTGTGTACGGCGTTAATACGTTGCTGCACGTCGTGGGGGAGTTCGAGTTGATCGACTTCGTCTAGCAGGGCAGCCTGCAGGCGGCTTCCGGGTTGCTCACCTTGGGTCAACGCCCGGCGGTAGAAGATCGCATTGCCTTCGCGGCGGGTCGCTACAAGCCCAGCCTGAGCCAGTACCTTAAGGTGGTGGCTGATGCCCGACTGGCCAGTGGCGAAAATCTGTGCCAGCTCAAGTACGCCAAAGGAGTCGTTAGCCAGCGCACGCAAAATGTTCAGGCGCAGTCCGTCACCGCTGGCCTTGCACAGGGCGGCCAGGGTGTCGACGGGGTCGAATATCAGTTCGGAAGCGCGCATGTTCATAGTGGCGCAGTCTAAGCGGTCGTTTTTTATACAGCAAGCGCTATATCAAAAAGTTTTGATATTGGTTTCTACCATCTCGATATAAGGCTGGAAGAGGCATCGCCACAGGCTTCACCGCATTTTTACGGCGTGGGCTATCGGTCTGTGATCTGCCTAGGTCGACTTTACTGGATCGCCTCAATTTGGCTGTTTTTAAGGCATATGACTATCTGTCATTGCTCCGTAGGCTCCGCTGGGCGAAAATAGTTTCTTTTTTTGACATATAGCTGTGTGAACATTCCGTTTAACAGCCCCGCAGGAGATTCAGTGATGCCCAGCCGTCGTGAGCGTGCCAATGCTATTCGTGCCCTGAGCATGGATGCCGTGCAGAAAGCCAACAGCGGCCACCCGGGTGCCCCGATGGGCATGGCGGATATTGCCGAAGTGTTGTGGCGTGACTTCCTCAAGCACAACCCGGCCAACCCGAACTTCGCTGACCGCGACCGCTTTGTGCTGTCCAACGGCCACGGTTCGATGCTGATTTATTCGCTGCTGCACCTCACAGGTTACGACCTGAGCATCGAAGATCTGAAGAACTTCCGTCAGCTGCACAGCAAGACCCCAGGTCACCCGGAATACGGCTATACCCCAGGCGTTGAGACCACTACTGGCCCGCTGGGTCAGGGGATCGCTAACGCAGTGGGTTTTGCTTTGGCTGAGAAGGTGCTGGCTGCGCAGTTCAACCGCGATGGCCATAAGATCGTTGACCACTTCACCTATGCCTTCTTGGGCGACGGTTGCATGATGGAAGGCATCAGCCACGAAGTCTGCTCCCTGGCTGGCACGCTGGGCCTGGGCAAGCTGGTGGCGTTCTATGATGACAACGGCATTTCCATCGACGGTGAAGTGCATGGCTGGTTCACTGATGACACCCCGGCACGTTTTGAAGCATACGGCTGGCAAGTCATCCGCAATGTTGATGGACATGACGCCGAAGAAATCAAAATGGCTATCGAGACCGCCCGTGCAACCCTCGATCGTCCAACGCTGATCTGCTGCAAAACCACCATTGGTTTTGGTTCGCCGAACAAGCAGGGTAAGGAAGAGTGCCACGGTGCTCCACTGGGTAATGACGAAATCGCCCTGACCCGCGCCACCCTGGGATGGAACCACGGGCCGTTTGAAATTCCGGCTGACATCTATGCTGAGTGGGATGCCAAGGCTGCGGGTTCTGCCGCTGAAGCTGATTGGAACAAACGCTTTGACGCTTATACCGCTGCTTTCCCTGAGCTGGCTGCTGAATACAAGCGCCGTATCAGTGGCGAGCTGCCGGCTGACTTCGCTGAGAAAGCCTCTGCTTATATTCAGGAAGTTGCTGCTAAAGGCGAAACCATCGCCAGCCGTAAAGCCAGCCAGAACACACTGAATGCCTTCGGCCCGCTGCTGCCTGAATTCCTTGGCGGCTCTGCCGACCTAGCCGGCTCCAACCTGACCCTGTGGAAAGGTTGCAAAGGTGTATCCGCAGACGATGCGTCCGGTAACTACATGTTCTACGGTGTGCGTGAGTTCGGCATGAGCGCGATCATGAACGGCGTGGCTCTGCACGGCGGCTTTGTGCCGTACGGCGCAACCTTCCTGATCTTCATGGAATACGCCCGTAACGCCGTGCGCATGTCCGCGTTGATGAAGCAGCGCGTGCTGTACGTGTTCACCCACGACTCCATCGGCCTGGGCGAAGATGGTCCGACTCACCAACCGATCGAGCAGCTAGCCAGCCTACGCGGCACGCCGAATCTCGACACATGGCGCCCATGTGACGCCGTTGAGTCGGCTGTGGCGTGGAAACACTCCATTGAGCGTAAAGATGGTCCAAGCGCGCTGATCTTCAGTCGCCAAAACTTGCCGCACCAGAGCCGTGACGCCCAGCAACTGGCCGACATCGCTCGCGGCGGTTATGTGCTGAAAGACTGCGAAGGCGAGCCGGAACTGATCCTGATCGCTACAGGCTCAGAAATTGGTCTGGCGGTTCAGGCTTACGAACAGCTCACTGAGCAGGGCCGTAAGGTTCGCGTCGTGTCGATGCCGTCCACTTCCGTCTTCGATCAGCAAGATGCAGCTTACAAACAAGCTGTTCTGCCGGTTCAGGTAGGTGCACGTATCGCCATCGAAGCCTCCCATGCCGACTACTGGTACAAGTATGTGGGCCTGGAAGGCCGCATCATCGGTATGACCACCTTTGGTGAGTCTGCTCCTGCTGCTGCGTTGTTCGAAGAGTTCGGCTTCACCGTCGGCAACGTCCTGGAAACCGCAGCGGAGCTGCTGGACGCCTGATGATCACCTGCTCGGCGGCCCGGATGTGGCCGCTCGGACAGGGCGCCTGACGAGAAAATTATGTCCCTACGCCCATTTCGCGTTGCCCTTAATGGTTACGGTCGCATTGGTCGCTGCGTATTACGCGCCCTGCACGAGCGAGGCGCAGGGGCGCGTCTTGAGATTGTGGCTCTCAATGATCTGGCCGATCAGGCTAGTATCGAATACCTGACTCGTTTTGATTCGACCCACGGCCGGTTTCCTGGCCAAGTGAGTGTCGATGGTGACTGCCTGCATATCAATGGCGGTTGCGTGAAGGTGTTGCGTGAAGCCACGCCGGAAGCCATTGACTGGCAGGCGCTGGAAATTGATCTGCTGCTTGAGTGCTCAGGACAGTACACCAACCGTGCTCAGGCGGAGCGCTTTCTGCGTGCGGGAGCGCCTAAAGTGTTGCTTTCACAGCCGATGGCCAGTGAGGCGGATGTTGATGCCACAATCGTCTATGGCGTTAACCAGTCCTTGCTGTCTGGTGAAGAGCGGCTGGTGTCCAATGCTTCTTGCACCACCAATTGCAGTGTGCCGCTGCTGAAGTTGCTGAATGAAACCGTTGGGATCGACTATGTGACGATCACCACGATTCACTCGGCGATGAATGACCAGCCGGTGATTGATGCCTATCACCACGAAGACTTGCGCCGGACTCGCTCGGCATTCCAGTCGGTTATTCCGGTTTCAACCGGCTTGGCTCGTGGGATTGAGCGCTTGCTGCCAGAGCTAAATGGCCGCGTGCAGGCTAAAGCGATTCGTGTGCCGACGGTTAATGTGTCTTGTCTGGATATCACCTTGCAGACACGCCGTGACACCACTGCCGAAGAGATCAATCGTATTTTGCGTACGGCAGCTGAAGCCGGTCCTCTTAAGGGCTTGCTGGCCTACACCGAGCTGCCTCACGCCAGCTGTGACTTCAATCATGACCCGCATTCGGCCATTGTCGACGGCAGCCAGACCCTGGTATCAGGCCCGCGCCTGGTCAACCTGCTGGCCTGGTTCGACAACGAATGGGGTTTTGCCAACCGCATGCTTGATGTCGCTGAGCATTTTCTTGCTGTATCCACCCAATCCAGTACAACCAGCCCCGTGAAGGACTGATTACATGACCGTTCTGAAGATGACCGACCTCGACCTCGCCGGTAAGCGCGTGCTGATCCGCGAAGACCTCAACGTGCCGGTAAAAGACGGCGTGGTGAAGAGCGACGCGCGCATCCTCGCCTCTCTGCCGACCATTAAACTGGCCCTGGAAAAAGGTGCAGCAGTTCTGGTCTGTTCCCACCTGGGGCGCCCGGAAGAAGGCATCTACAGCGAAGCTGACAGCCTTAAGCCAGTTGCCGACTACCTGAGTAAGGCGCTGGGCCGCGAAGTGCCGTTGGTCAAGGACTACCTGGATGGCGTTGAGGTTAAGGCCGGTGAGCTGGTGCTGCTGGAAAACGTCCGCTTCAACAAGGGCGAGAAAAAGAACACCGACGAGTTGGCGCAACAATACGCCGCGCTGTGTGACGTGTTTGTGATGGACGCTTTTGGTACCGCTCACCGCGCCCAAGGCTCGACCCACGGCGTGGCCAAGTTCGCTCAGGTTGCCTGTGCCGGTCCGCTGCTGGCCGCAGAGCTGGAGGCGCTGGGCAAGGCGCTGGACAAGCCGGCGCGCCCGACCCTGGCCATCGTCGCGGGTTCCAAGGTTTCCACCAAGCTGGACGTATTGAACTCACTGGCTGAGATCTGTGATCAACTGATCGTGGGTGGCGGTATTGCCAATACCTTCCTAGCGGCTGCTGGCTATCCGGTTGGCAAGTCGCTGTACGAGGCAGATTTGGTCGACACCGCTAAAGCCATCGCCGCCAAGGTCAGCGTGCCGCTGCCAGTGGATGTGGTTGTGGCCAAGGCCTTTGCCGAAGACGCAGAAGCTACCGTTAAGTCGGTGCGTGATGTGGCTGAAGACGACATGATCTTGGATATCGGCCCGCAGACTGCCGCTCAGTTTGCTGAGATGCTTAAGGCATCCCAGACTATTCTGTGGAATGGTCCGGTGGGTGTATTTGAGTTTGATCAGTTTGGTAACGGCACCAAGGCCCTGGCACTGGCTATCGCGGAAAGCTCTGCATTCTCCATTGCTGGCGGTGGCGACACGTTGGCGGCTATCGACAAGTACGGTGTAGCCGAGCAAATCAGTTATATCTCCACCGGTGGTGGTGCATTCCTTGAGTTTGTTGAGGGCAAGGTACTGCCTGCGGTTGAAGTGCTGGAGCAATGCGCTCAGGCCTGAACCAAAAAAGCAGGGTGAGGTCTTGATGAGGACTATCGTGTTGCTGTTGCCATTGAGCCTGCTAGCGGCCTGCTCTAATCAGCCTGAAGCGGTAGCAACAGATGGATGGACACGATGGGTGTGTGAAACTCAGGTAGAGGTGCTTTGGCGCTATACCAACAGTCAGCACGAGGCGATTGATATGCGTTTGGGGGGCGATGACATTGTGCATCGCCTGCGCCGGCAGACCTCGGCCTCCGGAGCGCTGTACAGCGATCCGCTGATTGCGTTTCACAGCAAGGGAGATGAGGCGGTGATCTATCGCCCCACGAATAAGCAGGTAATCGGGCGTTTTTGTAAGGCGCCCTGACACCTGCTGTTATGAATTGACAGGATAAGCGGATGACTTGTCCTGCCTAAGACTTGAATAGCACCTGCCGCTGCGGCAGGCTTGCACGATCAATAAGGCCCTTCCGGGAGAAAGAACACCATGGCTCTTATCAGCATGCGCCAGATGCTCGACCACGCCGCCGAATTCGGCTACGGCGTGCCGGCTTTTAACGTCAACAACCTCGAGCAAATGCGCGCCATCATGGAGGCCGCCGACAAGACCGATTCTCCGGTCATCGTCCAGGCTTCTGCTGGTGCCCGCAAATACGCTGGAGCCCCGTTCCTGCGCCACCTGATTCTGGCGGCGATTGAAGAGTTTCCGCATATCCCTGTGTGCATGCACCAGGACCACGGCACCAGCCCGGACGTGTGCCAGCGCTCCATCCAGCTGGGCTTCAGCTCAGTGATGATGGACGGCTCCCTGCGTGAAGACGGCAAAACGCCGGCTGACTACGACTACAACGTGCGTGTGACTCAGCAGACCGTTGCCTTCGCCCACGCCTGTGGTGTTTCCGTTGAAGGTGAGCTGGGTTGCCTGGGAAGCCTTGAAACCGGCCAGGCCGGTGAAGAGGACGGCATCGGTGCTGAAGGTACTCTGGACCACAGCCAAATGCTGACTGACCCGGAAGAAGCGGCTGACTTCGTTAAGAAGACCCAGGTGGACGCTCTGGCCATCGCCATTGGTACCAGCCACGGTGCTTATAAGTTCACCAAACCGCCAACCGGTGACATTCTGGCGATTGATCGCATCAAGGAAATCCACAAGCGTATTCCGAACACTCACTTGGTGATGCACGGCTCCTCCAGCGTTCCGCAAGAGTGGCTGGCGATCATCAACGAGTTCGGTGGCGATATCAAAGAAACTTACGGCGTTCCTGTTGAGGAAATTGTCGAAGGGATCAAGTACGGCGTTCGTAAGGTCAACATCGACACCGACCTGCGTCTGGCTTCCACTGGTGCAATGCGCCGTTATATGGCTCAGCACCCGAGCGAGTTCGATCCGCGCAAATTCTTCGGTGAAACCATCAAAGCGATGCGCGATGTCTGTATCGCTCGCTACGAAGCCTTCGGTACTGCGGGTAATGCCTCGAAGATCAAACCGATCTCCCTGGAAGGCATGTTCCAGCGTTATGCCAAAGGTGAGTTGGCCGCTAAGGTCAACTAATCCAGCCGCAACAAAAAGCCCGCGAAAGCGGGCTTTTTTGTGTGTCGGGCACGCGTAGCTTAACGTTTGTCAGGCGAGGTTCAGGCCAGGCGCAGGTGGGGGCGGTGGGCGCTGCGTAAATCAATTTCGGAGCGATTACGGCCCTTTTCCTTCGCATGGTAGAGCGCCTTATCGGCGCGGATGTAGAGCTCTGCGGCGGACTCGCCCGGCAAGCTGATGGCTGCGCCAATGCTGAGGGTAAGGAAGGGGCTGACAGGGTTGTCGGCATGCACTATTGCTTGGCTTTTAAGGCGGGCATGAATTTTATCAAGTAGCTTCTGAAGGGAGGCTTCGTCGCTGTCGTAATGCAGCAATGCGAACTCTTCCCCGCCCAGACGTGCGCACAGATCCATGGTGCGCTTACTTTCCTGTTGAAGAATATCGGCAACCTGAACCAGCGCCTTGTCCCCGGTTGGGTGGCCATAATGATCGTTGTAGCGTTTGAAGTGATCTATGTCGAAAAGAATCAGCGCCGTTCGGATGCCCTCACGCTGACCAAGTCCGAGGCAGCGGTTGATCTGCTCATTGAACAGGCGTCGGTTTGCCAAGTTAGTCAGGGGGTCATGTTCGGCTTGCCAACGCATGACGTTCTGTAAAAGAAAGGCTTTACGTTGAGCATGATCACGTAGGTAGCCGCCCAGAGCACTGATAAAGATCGCCAGTGGCATCATGTGCACCATGTTCATGTACTCCACCCGCTGCGGCCCTTGTAGCAGGGCATCACCAATGACCCACGAGCCTGCATAGAGAGTCAGGGCGGTCATCAGGCTTTGCATCCAGGTCAGTCCCCAGGGCAAGAACGCCGCGACAATAATCAGCAGGTGGGCACTATCCAGTTGTGTTATGCCTTCACGCTTGGATAAGCAGATAATCGTTGCGCCAGCTAACCCATTGAGTAGCTGCAGCCCGGTGATCGGCCCAGGACGGTAGGGGCATAACCGGGGGATGAACATCATCATTAAGGTGAACAGCATAATCGCAATACAAGCTGCGCGCAGGGTCAGGATTTCCTGTGCGTGATTGCTGAGATTAAATGGTGCCTCGAGGAGGTTTAGGCGAACCAGATCCATTCCTGTCATGCCAAACCACAGGAGCAGGAAGATGGAGATCAACAGTTTGTGCTGGGTGACCAGGCTATCAAGCAGTTGATGGCGGTACTGATCTTCTAACGGACGGTCAAATTTGAGGCGGCTGAAGCCCTTGGCTAGTTGTTGTGAGTAGGGGCACTCTGGATGGCTGTTGCTGTACTGGGTGCGACCCTGCAGCATAGGCTGATTTCCAGTATTTGACTGTACGGTTAGGATGTCCCGATTATAACAAAGTGCCACCACTTAGCGTCATCACTGAAATCAGTGAGTTTGCAGTTTTAATTAGATCAGGGCGTGCCGGATATAGTTTGGCAGGCCACTGTGTATGAACAGGCAATGGTGTGAAATATCTACAAGGTTATCCAGCAAGTTTGCAGCAACAGGTCATTAAGCTGATTGAGCAGGATCGATTGGGTGAATACTTGCTTCAGCGCTACGGCAATACCCATCAGATTAAAAGCGATAAGGCGCTGTATACCTATGTCAGCGATCTGAAACAGGAGTATCTACGCAGTGCGCCTGCCATCGACAAAGTCCTATACGACAACCGCCTCGATCTGACTCACCGTGCCCTCGGTTTACATACGGCGGTTTCGCGTGTTCAGGGGGGCAAGCTCAAGGCGAAGAAAGAAATACGGGTAGCGTCTCTGTTCAAAGACGCTGCACCGGAGTTCTTACAGATGATCGTGGTGCACGAGTTGGCGCACTTGAAGGAATCTGATCATAACAAGGCGTTTTATAAGCTTTGCGAGCATATGCTGCCGGGATATCACCAGTTGGAGTTCGATTTACGCGTCTACCTGACCTGGCGAGAGCTGCCGGGAATCAATGGCAAAACGCTCGCTGATATTGCCGTTTCTTCCTGATCCCCAGGTGAAACGGCAACGGTCATCAGGCCCGCAGGCGAAGGTTTAGTTTATCGACTGCTTGTGCCCAGACTCCGTCTTCGAGGATTTTCTCTTTAAGAAATGCTGCTTGCGATTCGTCCCAGAATGGAGCGTCTGCTAGGCGGCAATCGTTCGGCAGGGGGGAGTGGCTACTTAAAAACTGATCAATGCTGGCCTGATCAGAAGGTAATCCCAGTTGTTGAAAGAGGCTTTCCAGCGTGGGTATGTGATCCGTCATGTTGCTCTCCTGATGGTGTTGGAAACTATCTTTCAGTAGACAGAAAGGACCTCGTAGCGGGTTGAAACATTCAACTTGAGGTCCACTTCGTCCCCTGGTGCTTTACCCAATAACGCGTGACCTAATGGAGCCAGTGGGCCGATGACCTGCACGCTTGCGCCCTCGTGACGTAAAGACATAGATGCGCCGTTTGGCCCAATAAAAAGCCAGCGACGCTGATCTTGAGTATCGACCAGCTCCACTAAGTTGCCAAGTTGAATGCCCTGCTGCTCCGAGAACGGCCTAAGCACAAGCTGTTTCCACTGCATCAGCGCTTTACGGATTTCCTCATAGCGGCGCGCCTGCCCACTGGCGAGGTAGGCTGCCTCCAGTCCGAGTGTGTCGTATTTGTTTTCCGCAACGTTTTCTTCATGGGTTGCCGTTTCATGGGCACTGAGGGCAGCCTTGTGGGCCTGCTCCAGGTCGTCCTGAAGCTGCATAATTACGCTACTGAGTAGTTGGCTTTTGTTCATCACGTCTGTGCGCAGGCCTTAGTTGGCCGCTCCGGTTTCCCGTTTGTCTTTAAGCAGGTGCCCTGCAAGGGTACGCAATGGGCCCAGCTGACGGCAAATCAGAGCCAGTTGGGTTTGTAGCAGGCGTTGAGTGTCGTCTGCATCATCGCTGATCAGCGCCAGCTCATTGGCCAGTTTTTGCTCCGCCTCGCTGTGGACCTCAATGGGTCTGTCTTCATGCAAGCAGGTCGCTATCTCGTCCAGGCTATCTGCCATATTGCTTGCGCTGGCCAGAAGCTGTTGATGGCTTTCGTTCAGGTCAGTTTCCCCGCGATGGGCGCCCAGTGCAGACAAGTAGCTGAGTAGGGTGTGGGACACCAGCAGAAAACGAAAGCCCAGATCGGCATCCTTACGGAAGTGACCGGGCTCCTTGAGCATGTTGCCCAGGGTTGTGGACAGGGTGGCATCCGCATTGTGGGCATTACGCCGGGCAACGCGGTAGATCAGGTCGTCGCGCTTGCCGTGGGTGTATTGCTCGATGATCTGGTTGAGGTAGCGGCTGTTGCAGCTCAGGGTATTGGCCAGCAGCTGATTCAAACGCCGTCCCTGCCAGTCAGGGAGAATGACTATGACGGCCAGTGCCGCAATTAGGCTACCCAACAATGTGTCGAGCAGGCGCGGAACAAAGACGTCATAGCCTTCGCCGATCTGGTTGAAACAGAACAGCACCAGCAAGGTGATTGAGGCGGTGGCCAGGGTATAGCGGCTGCCACGCAGGGTGAAAAAACCTACGCCGGCCAGTACCGCAAAGGCAGCCTGCATCAGCATGTTTGGCATCAGGTTAAACATCATCCAGCCCAGGATCAGCCCCAGAACAGTGCCGCCGACACGCTGGAACAGCTTGAGACGGGTTGCGCCGTAGTTGGGCTGGCAGACAAACAGGGTGGTCAGAAGAATCCAGTAGCCCTGACTTTGGTCGATAAACTTGACCAAACCGTAGCCAACGGCCAGGGCAATCGACAGACGCAGGGCGTGACGAAATACCAGGGAGGTGGGTGTCAGCTGTGAACGCAGTTGTCTGATCACTTCCCGGAGCGTCTGGGGCTCACGGTCGTACAGGCTGCTGTCCTGCTCCTCGGCCAGGGCGTCCGGGTTACTGGCGTTGTTCAGCAACAGGTTGACCTTGTGCATGTTCGTAGCCAGTGCGCTGAGTGAACGCAATAACTGGCGCCAGGCCGGGTTGTTCTGGCTGCGCAGGTGATCGCAGGCGTCATGCAGGTCGCCGAGCGCCTGGTGGCTCGATTCCTGATGGACAAACGGTTCATGGGTTTCGATGGCCCGCGCCAGACGCTGGCAGTCATCACCATGCAGTTGGAGTAAGCGCTGACACCTGAATAGCACATCACTGTGATAAAACGCCTCGGCCATCTCGTTGTAAGGGTAGTGGGACGAGCTGGCGCGTTCGTGGATGTCCTGTGCGAGAAAGTACAGCTTGAGATAACGGCTGACCGCCGGGGTGGCGCGAGAGTTGCCGACGCGGTGCAGGATGACATCCTTGGCGTTGTTCAGCGCAGCAACCACGCGCCCGTTCTGGTGGGCCAGGGCCAGGCGGCGTTCTTCGATATTGATATTGCGCAGGGGCTCGAAAAGCGCCGCCTTGAGTTTGAGGAAGCGCCCCAGCTCACGAAACAGGCGGGCCAGGCTCTGTTGTACAGGCTGATTGCTGAACAGCCAGTTCCACAGGATGGAGAGCAGCCCGTACCAAGCAGCACCGGCGACCAGAATCAGTGGCTGGTGCCAGATGTCCGCATTGTCGCCCTGGGACTCCATCACCAGCATGCTGTACACCGACAGAATCAGGGTCCCCCAGCCCATACTTGCGTAGCGCTCGCCGAGTGAGCCGAGCATGGTCAGGGCGAAGGAGGAAGCAGCCAGGGAGATGACGAACAGCCAGGGGTACGGAAACAGTAACTCCACGGCGTAAGTGGCTAGGGTGAAACAGGTCAGTGTGACCAAAACTGCCAGCAATCGACCCTTCCAGCTGTCACCGCTTTCAGCCAGGGCACAGGCGATAACGCCTAGAAAGAGCGGGATAAGGACGTTCATCCAGTTTTGGGTAATGCACAGCAGCATGATGCTGCCTAATGCAGTGAAAACTCTGAAGCTGTAGCTGAACTTGTCGCTGGCCCAGAGACGTTGCAAGGACTGGCTGAGGGGATTGGACGGCATGGCCCGGTACTGCAGGGAATGGGAACATTAGCCTAATCGAGATTAGCTGGGCTGGGCAGTCACAACTGGCGGTTTATTATTTATTTCTCAGCTGTTTTTATAGCAACGCCGTGCAAACTGTGCGTTAAACGAACTGCGCAGCTGCATAGGCGGAAGCCCAGGCCCACTGGAAGTTAAAGCCGCCCAGGTGGCCAGTGACATCCAGTACCTCGCCGATGAAATACAGGCCAGGCGACTTCAGCGACTCCATCGTCTTGGAGGACACTTCGCGGGTATCGACGCCGCCAAGTGTCACTTCTGCTGTGCGATAACCTTCAGTTCCGGCAGGGACTAGCTGCCAGTCTTCAAGTTGGCTGGCGATAGCTTTCAGCTCACCTGGTGTGTATTGCTTCATTGGCTTGGAGGTGAACCAGCTGTCAGCCAGCAGATTCGCCATCTTTTTGGTGAACAGTTCGGCCAGCAGGGTTTTCAGTTCGCTGTTGGGTCGTTCACGTTGCTGCTCAGCCAGCCACTCGGGCAGGTCGATATGGGGCAGCAGGTTGATGCTGATGCTGTCGCCGGGCTGCCAAAATGACGAAATCTGCAAAATCGCCGGCCCAGATAAGCCGCGGTGGGTGAACAGGATATTTTCACGGAAGCTCTGGCCGTTGCAGCTGACAAGGCAGTCTTCAACACTGGTGCCGGATAACTCTGTACAGAGGTTTTTCAGCTGCGGGTCGGTGATAGTGAAGGGCACCAAACCTGCGCGGGTGGGCAGTATGTTATGGCCGAATTGCTTGGCGATTTGAAAACCGAAGCCAGTGGCGCCCAGTGTCGGAATCGACAGCCCTCCGGTGGCAATCACCAGTGACTCGCACTGAATGGGGCCTGCACTGCTGTGCAGCAGGTAGCAGTGCTCCTGTTTTTCAATCGCCTTGATGCTGGTGTCCATGCGCAGCACTGCACCTGCTTGGGCGCACTCATCCAACAGCATGTTGAGAATGTCGCTGGCTTTGTTATCGCAGAACAACTGACCCAGTTTTTTTTCGTGATAAGGGATTCCGTGCTTACCCACCAGGGCAATGAAGTCCCACTGGGTATAGCGGGCCAGCGCTGACTTGCAAAAGTGAGGGTTCTCCGAAAGAAAGTTGCTCGGCTCGCAGTACATATTGGTGAAGTTGCAGCGACCGCCGCCGGACATGAGGATTTTTTTGCCCGGTTTATTGGCGTGATCCAGCACCAGAACCTCGCGCCCGCGGGCAGCAGCGGTCAGTGCGCACATAAGGCCTGCGGCGCCGGCTCCGATAATCACGACCTGGGTGTTGTGCACAGCTGCATCCTCAAATACGCGCGGCAGGGCTGCGCAAAAGTCGTGCATTTTAACTGATGACATGGCGGGTGTGCGCCAAGATCCTGTTCGGCTAATCTTAGTGTCCAGTTACATCGACTGTAGGCGGCAACAATGGTCTTGCTACGTGCCGGATTGCTCTGTTTATTGCTTCTGCAGGTAATGCCTGCGAAGGCAGAGCAACAGCTGCATTTAGTGGCTAATACCTGGCCGCCGTTTAATGATATTTCACTCCCTTATAACGGTGTGGCAACGGATATTGTTGTGTCAGCTTTGGCTCGAGCGGGCTACGCAACACGTTACTCCGAGGTGCCTTGGGCACGCGCTATTCAGGGCGTAGAACGGGGAATTTACGATGTGTTGATTAATGCGTGGTACTCGCAGCCACGCACCGCTTTTGGCGACTTTTCCAAGCCTTATATGGTCAACCGCGTGCAATTCGTAAAACGGCGTGACGCGGCTATTAATTATCAGCGTTTGTCAGACCTGTATCCCTATAGGATTGCCACTATTCGAGGCTATACATACACACCGGCCTTTGATAACGACCCCCAGATTAATCGGGTAGAGGTGGTCAGTTTTGCTATTGCCGCACGAATGCTACATGCAGGACGGGTCGAGTTGGCCGTGGAGGATGAGATCGTTGTGCGCTACCACCTCAATCGCAGCCTTGCGGATATCAAAGAAGATTTACAGTTCTTATCTCGTCCTTTAAGCGAGAACGGCCTGCACATTCTGGTCAGCCTCAAACACCCCCAGCATCGCCAAATTGCCCAGCAGTTTGATGAGGCAATAGCCGCCATGAAACGTGATGGCAGTTACGAGCGCATCCTTAAACGCCATGGCTTGTGAGCATCATTGCCAGTAATTGCGACCTCGGCCTTGGTGTTTGGCTTCGTACAAGCTGCGGTCTGCCAAATGCAGAAGGCTCTCAAGGTCGCTTGCTTCACCATAATGAATGCCCGCGCTGAATGACAAAGGTGGGGCGTCTGGAGCGTAGTCTGTGGCCAGGCACTGGCGCCGGAGTCGATCCAGATTATCGCTGAGGGTTTGAGCATCCTGGGGACTGATCATGGCGAATTCTTCGCCGCCCAGTCTTCCCAGTAATGCATCAGGGAAGGCGTCGCTGAATAGTTGGCTGAAGGCGACAAGTGCTGCATCACCGCTGGCATGGCCGCATTCGTCGTTGATGCGTTTGAAGAAGTCCAAGTCAATCATCACTGCGCTCAGGCGGTCGCCACAGTCCTGCGCCTTGCTGAGCAGTTTGTTGGCTTGCTCATAAAAGGTGCGGCGGTTGTTTAGGCCGGTAAGTGCATCAAACTGAGCTGCTTGCCGGAGTGCACGCACCATGTCGCGGCGCTCCAGGGTTGATATCACCCGGCAGTTCAGCTCTTCGGGGCAGAAGGGTTTACGCAGGAAGTCATCGGCGCCGTGTTTGATGAACTTGGCGCTCAGCGAACCTTTCGCATCAGCTGACAGGCCGATGATGATCAGCTCATTACGCTTCATTTTCTGCCGCAGCATTTTCACGAGGTCAAAGCCGCAGATCCCCGGCATGCGGTGGTCGACCAGAAACAGGTCGATGTCTGGCTGGTTTTTCAGGATGCGCAGTGCATCCTTTCCATCCACAGCATCAATAATTTGGTAGCGGTGGGGCGTAAGGATGTTACGGATGTAATTGCGTGCGGTCTCCGAATCTTCAGCCACTAGGATTTTGACCGAGCTGTTGCTTTCCAAGCGGTGTAGCAGGCGGAAGGCATATTCGTAGGCGTGATGACTTTCCTTGAGTACGTAATCGACCACGCCTTTGAGTAATAGCTGGTCCCGGCGATCCTCGTTATAGCTTGCAGTCAGGACGATGCACGGCAAATGGTAGGCCATGACTAAATCGACGATTTCACCGTTGGGGGCGTCTGGCAGATTGAGGTCAACGATTGCCGCAAAAAAAAGCCTGGCCGAAGTTTCCAGCATGACCTTGGCCTCGCCCAGGGAGGCGCAGAACACCGGTTGGTAGTCGGGTTCGTTGCGGAACAGGCGCTCAAGAATCTTTAGCACCATTGGGCTGTCTTCGATGACCAGAATATTGCGCTGGGGCTTGCTTTGTGTGGCTAACGGCATTACGACTTCTGTCCGAAAAATACGCCAAGCGTGAGCCCGAAGGCCGTACGCTCTAAAAGTGTTTAGAGGCTGCGCACCCGTAGGGAACGGCCTTTGATCTTGCCGTTGCTCAGACGCGTCAGGGCTTGCTGGGCAACACTGCGTTCAACCGCAACGTAAGCCTGATAGTCGAAGAGCGCGATCTTGCCGACTTGGTTGCCAGCAATACCGGCATCACCGGTAAGGGCCCCTAGGATATCGCCCGGACGCAATTTATCTTTACGGCCAGCGGCAATGCACAGGGTAATCATCGGAGGGCGTAGGGGTTCATCACTGCGGCTTTTAAGGCTGCTCAGCGGGTGCCAGACCAAGGGTGCGTTTTGCAGGCTTTCGATGGCTTGGGCACGGTGGGCTTCAGGCGGGGCAACCAAGCTGGCGGCTAGGCCTTTCTCACCTGCACGACCGGTACGGCCGATACGGTGAATGTGGATTTCCGGATCGCGGGCCAGCTCTACGTTGATCACCATGTCCAGAGCTTCGATATCCAGTCCCCGTGCCGCCACGTCGGTGGCCACCAGCACTGACAGGCTGCGGTTGGCGAACATCGCCAGCACCTGATCGCGCTCGCGCTGCTCCATATCGCCGTGCAGGGCGGCGGCGGAAATGCTGTATTTCTCCAGGTACTCAACCACGTCTTGGCACTGTTGCTTGGTAAAGCAGAACGCCACGCACGATTGGGGGCGGAAACTCAGCAGCAGCTTGAGCGTAGCCTCTAAGCGTTGCTCCGGGCTGACTTCGTAGAAGCGCTGTTCAATCTGCGTGTCATCGTGCAGGGCTTCGACTTTGACCTGTTGCGGAGAGCGCATAAAGGTGGACGCCAACTGCTGGATACCATCGGGGTAGGTGGCCGAGAACAGAAGGGTCTGACGACGCTTGGGGGTCTGGCTGATGATGTCAGCAATGCTGTCGTAGAAACCCATGTCGAGCATGCGGTCGGCTTCATCGAGTACCAGGGTATTGAGTCCATCCAGTTTCAAGGTGCCCTTGCTCAGGTGCTGTTGCACGCGGCCCGGTGTGCCAACGATGATTTGGGCGCCGTGCTCCAGCGAGCCGATTTGCGGGCCAAATGGTACGCCGCCACACAAAGTCAGCACCTTGATGTTGTCCGCTGCACGGGCAAGGCGGCGCAACTCTTTGGCCACCTGGTCGGCCAGCTCGCGGGTCGGGCATAACACCAGGGCTTGGCAGCCAAAGTAGCGTGGGTTGAGCGGATTAAGCAGGCCAATGCCAAAGGCCGCAGTCTTGCCGCTGCCAGTTTTTGCCTGAGCAATCAGGTCTGCCCCTTTGAGGATGACCGGCAGGCTCTGCGCCTGAATCGGTGTCATCTCGCTGTAACCGATGGACTCAAGGTTGGCCAGCATGGCAGGGGAAAGCGGAAGGGAAGCGAAGGCGGAACTGGTCACGGTGCAGGCCTGATTAAGCAAATAGGTGCGTAGTGTAACAGGCCGCGCATAGGGCGGCCTGTGCTCAGAACAGGTCGATGGGGTCCACATCCAGCGACCAGCGCACGGCGCGTCCGCTGGGCATCTGTTCCAGTACCGGCATCCAGTAATGGAGTAGGCGATGCAGCCCTGCGCGGGCGTTGCCTTGCAGCAGTAACTGGGCGCGGAAGCGCCCGGCACGGCGCTCCATCGGGGCGGGCACCGGGCCAAGCAGCTCGATACCGCTCAGGTTCAACTCGCCCAGCAAGTACTCAGCTTCGCTGCAAGCCTGATCGAGAAAGT
Organism: Pseudomonas mendocina; assembly: GCA_037482215.1. Lineage (NCBI taxonomy): Bacteria > Pseudomonadati > Pseudomonadota > Gammaproteobacteria > Pseudomonadales > Pseudomonadaceae > Ectopseudomonas > Ectopseudomonas mendocina. Next base: position 4,048,577 of record CP148074.1, on the reverse strand, counting down.
CTTCGGCTTGCCCTGGTTTATGCGCTTCAGCGCGCAGCAGGGCAAGGTGACAGAAGGGCGGCAGGCCGGCGGCGCGGCGTTCGCTGAGGGCTTGCTCGGCAAAAGCGAAATAGCCTTGCTCGGTGAGTTGAACCAACAGCGGGTGGTCGGCCAGGTGGCTTTGGATGACCACCTTGCCCGGCTCCTCGGCACGACCTGCACGACCTGCCACCTGTACGATGAGTTGCGCCATGCGCTCGCTGGCGCGGAAGTCAGCAGAGAACAGGCCGCCATCCGCATCGAGAATCGCCACCAGGGTCACACGGGGAAAGTGGTGACCTTTTGCGAGCATCTGCGTGCCTACCAGAATGCACGGTTCGCCACGTTGAACGGTCTTGAACAGGTTGTTCATGGCGTCTTTGCGTGAGGTGCTATCGCGGTCGACCCGCAGCACTGGCACGTCGGGGAAAAGAATTTCCAAGCGCTCTTCGGCTCGTTCAGTACCTGCGCCGACGGGGCGCAAGTCGACTTTGCCACAGGTCGGGCAGTTGCTGGGCTGGCGCTCCACATGCCCACAGTGGTGGCAACGCAACTCACGGGAACGTTGGTGTACGGTCATCCGCGCATCGCAGCGCGGGCACTCGGAGAACCAGCCACAGTCGTGACAGAGCAAGGTTGGAGCAAAGCCGCGGCGATTGAGGAACACCAGCACTTGCTGACCGGCATCCAGCGTTTGGCGGATGGCCTGCTGTAGCGGGCCAGAAATGCCGGAGTCCAGCGGCAGGCTTTTTACGTCCAGTCGGATATAGCGCGGCGCCTTAGCGCCTCCGGCCCGTTGTTGCAGGCGCAGCAGGGCGTAGCGACCACTGTGGGCGTTGTGCAGGCTTTCCAGTGACGGCGTGGCCGAGCCCAGCACAATTGGGATGTTCTCTTGATGGGCGCGGACCACGGCCAAATCGCGGGCGTGATAGCGCAGGCCTTCCTGCTGCTTATAAGAGGCGTCGTGTTCTTCGTCGATGATGATCAGGCCGGGGCGTTGCATCGGGGTAAACAGCGCGGAACGGGTGCCGATGATAATGTCGGCCTCGCCGTCCCGGGCCGCAAGCCAGGCATCCAGACGTTCGCGGTCATTGACGGCCGAGTGCAGCAGAGCAATGCGGGCGTTGAAACGTTGCTCAAAACGCGCCAGGGTCTGTGGGCCTAAGTTGATTTCAGGAATCAGCACCAGTGCCTGCTTGCCGGCCTCAAGGGTTTCGCGGATCAGCTGTAGGTAAACCTCGGTCTTGCCGCTGCCGGTGACACCGGCCAGCAAAAAGGTTTTGAAGTCGCCAAAACCAGAGCGAATGGCGTCAGTGGCGGCCCTCTGCTCGGCATTCAGCGGCAACTCGGGCTGAGCCAGCCAAGGGCCATGGCGCTCATGAGCGGCCAAACGCCGCACCTCCACCTGAACCAGCCCCTTTTCCCTGAGCAAGTCCAGGCTGTCTTTGCTGAGTTGCAGCTTGCTGAGTAACTGGTGAGCCACGCCGTGGGGATGTTGGGCCAGCGTTTTCAGGGCATCGCGCTGGCGCGGGGCACGGCTCAAGCGCGGGTCGTCCGCTTTAGCACCGGGGACAACTGACCAAAATCGTTCCTGTCGGGCTTCAGCGGGTTCACCCTGGCGTAGCAGCACGGGCAAGGCCCAACTCAATGTGTCACCAAGACTGTGTTGGTAATACTGGGCCGTCCACAAACAGAGCTTAAACAGCGGCTCGGGAATCGGTGATTTCGGGTCAAGCAACTCCAGCGCTGGCTTGAGCTTTTCAGGGGGAACGTCACTTTGATGAGCGACCTCGACCAAAATGCCGATTACCTCCCGTCGCCCAAAAGGCACCCGCAGGCGAGCTCCTGGCTGCAAGGCACTGCGCGGCACATTCGCCGGGGCGAGGTAGTCGAACAGGCGGCGCAGGGGCGAGGGCAGGGCGAGGCGCAGAATGGCGTCGGGCACGCGGTAAAACTCCTGAACACGGTACGACTGGTGCTTGGCGGGGCTATGACCCGGCCGGCGATGGTGTCATGCAGATAATTCTGGGGATGTTAGCACGAGCAGTGCGTCGCCCCGATAACACTGCAGCTTGCGTCAATGCTGCGCTCTGGTATTATCGCGCCCCTAATTCCGTGCGGTACCCGACAATAACGTCTGGTGGCGGCACGACAGACCTGAGGAATCATCATGAAAGCCGATATCCATCCGACATACGAAGCCGTTACCGCCACTTGCAGCTGCGGCAACGTTATCGAAACTCGCTCCACTCTGGCTAAGCCGCTGAGCCTGGACGTGTGCAACGAGTGCCACCCGTTCTACACCGGCAAGCAAAAAATGCTGGATACTGGCGGCCGTGTTGATCGCTTCAAGCAGCGTTTCGGCATGTTCGGCTCCAAGCAGTAAGCATGCGAGCCGCATCGGAAAGCCCCAAGGGCTACGCCGAGCGAATGAAAAAGGCGTCCCAAGTGGGCGCCTTTTTTGTTTCCGCTCTTTTTACGCTCAGCGCCAACGCCTTTTGCCCGGTGCCGGGCAAATTGCCGCAGGTTGAGGTACAGCGGGTAGTCGATGGTGACACCCTGCGTCTTAAGGATGGGCGTAATGTCCGTCTGATAGGTATCAACACGCCGGAATTGGGCCGCCAGGGACGTACTGCCGAACCCTTTGCTGAAGCCGCGAGACGTCGTTTACAGGCGCTGGTGGATGCCAGCGACGGCAGGGTTGCCTTGCAAGTCGGTCAAGAGAGTAAGGACCGCTACGGGCGTACGCTGGCGCATGCCTACGACAAAAGTGGACGAAATCTTGAAGCTCAACTGCTTGCGGAGGGGTTAGGATTTCTCGTTGCAGTGGCGCCTAATCTTGATCTTGTCAGTTGCCAGCAGTCGGCTGAGCGAGCCGCTCGCGACGAACGGGCGGGCCTGTGGCGACAAATCAATGTCCTGTCCCCTGGGGATATTCGTACTGGCGGTTTTGCCCTGATTCAGGGGCGTGTCCAGCGCGTTGACCGCAATGGCGGCGGGGTATGGTTGGAAATGGGCGATTCGCTGGTGCTGCATATTTCCCGCCAGGACTTGAGAAACTTTGATCTCGCCGAGCTCAATGCACTGAAAGGGCAAAACGTAGAGGCGCGCGGTTGGGTAATAGATCGTGCTCAGCGTGGCAAAGTACGTGACGGGCAAGCTCGCTGGCTTCTACCCCTAACGGGGGATGTCATGTTGCAGCGATTGCCTTGAAATGGAGTGGCAGTGGGTGGCGCGGTGAGGGCGCAAAGTGTGCGCTACAGCAGCTGCTGCGGCGCTGGTGAACTTGTACAGCTGAGTGCAAGTTGCGTATCCTCCCGCCTGCCTGTTCAACCCCCTCCCTTAGCGGAAATGCCATTATGTCTGATTTAAAAACAGCCGCTCTCGAATACCACGCTAATCCCCGCCCGGGTAAGTTGAGTGTCGAGTTAACCAAGCCAACTGCCACCGCTCGCGACCTTGCCCTGGCTTACAGCCCAGGTGTTGCTGAGCCTGTGCGTGAAATTGCGCGTGATCCAGAGCTGGCTTATCGCTACACCGGCAAGGGCAATCTGGTTGCTGTGATTTCTGATGGTACCGCCATCCTGGGCCTGGGTGACCTTGGCCCGCTGGCTTCCAAGCCGGTGATGGAAGGTAAAGGTGTGCTGTTCAAACGCTTTGCTGGTGTTGACGTGTTCGACATCGAAGTCGAAGCCGAGAGTCCGCAGGCTTTTATCGACACGGTACGTCGTATTTCCATCACCTTCGGTGGTATCAACCTGGAAGACATCAAAGCCCCTGAGTGCTTTGAAATTGAACGCACGCTGATCGAACAGTGCGACATTCCGGTTTTCCACGATGATCAACATGGCACTGCAATTGTGACGGCTGCCGGTATGCTCAATGCCCTGGAAATCGCCGGTAAGAGCTTGCCAGAGGCCAAAATTGTCTGCTTGGGTGCGGGTGCTGCTGCAATCTCCTGCATGAAGCTGCTGGTGAGCATGGGTGCGAAGATCGAAAACATCTTCATGGTCGACCGTAAAGGCGTGATTCATGCTGGTCGCGACGACCTGAACCAGTACAAAGCTGTATTCGCCAGCGAAACTGAAAAACGCACGCTTTCCGATGCTCTGGATGGTGCTGATGTGTTTGTTGGTCTGTCCGGTCCTAACCTGCTCAGCGCAGAAGACCTGAGTCGTATGGGCCCGAACCCAATCGTATTTGCTTGCTCCAACCCTGATCCGGAAATCAAACCGGAACTGGCTCACGAGACTCGCAATGATGTGATCATGGCAACCGGTCGTTCCGACTACCCGAACCAGGTCAACAACGTACTGGGCTTCCCGTTCATCTTCCGTGGTGCGCTGGACGTTCGTGCGACCCGTATTAACGAAGAAATGAAGATTGCAGCCGCTCTAGCCCTGCGCGATCTGGCTAAGCTGCCGGTTCCGCAAGAGGTTTGCGATGCATACGGCGGCATTGAGCTGTCTTTCGGCCGTGAGTACATCATTCCGAAACCGATGGACCCGCGTCTGATCAATGTGGTGTGTGATGCAGTCGCCAAAGCTGCCATTGAAAGTGGTGTCGCGACGCTGCCATACCCGGCGCACTACCCGCTGCAGTCTGTTGATGATGTCTTCAAGGCCTAATCGGAACTGCAATAAAAAACCCGCTTAGGCGGGTTTTTTATTGTCTGCTACTCAGGGCTGGCCCATCGTCGGACGGGCCTTTGGGGTAATCAGAACAGATCCAGTGGCGCCATTTCGTCGGCAGGTAGAGGGCTGCCTGGAATGCTGGAACCTGGATCGAACTCGCCAACCGGTGGTGGGGAGTCCTCAAGTTTGAATAGCTCGAAATAGGCATTCGGCGTATCCGGTGTAGCTGCGCGGCCACTGTACGGGTCTACACGCAGTGTCAGCAGCCCCTCCGGTTCTGGTTGTTCATGGCTTGGTTTGCCCTTGAGGGCTTCGCCCATGAAACTCATCCAGATTGGCAGGGCCACAGTACCGCCATACTCGTGGCGACCCAGGCTTTCAGGCTGATCAAAACCCGCCCAAACGGTGGTGACGTAGTCCGCGTTGTATCCGGAGAACCAGCTGTCTTTAGACTCGTTGGTGGTGCCCGTTTTCCCTGCAAGGTCGTCACGTTTCAGGGCCAGCGCCCTGCGTCCCGTGCCACGGGTTATGACGTCTTTGAGCATGCTGGTCATGATGTAGGCCGTACGGCCGTCAATCACTCGCTTGGCCTCGATCGGTGCCTCAGGCAGTGGCTGGTCACCAACGCTGATGGCCAGTGCATTGTGTTCCGCCGCCTTGCTGATGCCGGCCGGTGTTCGCGCTGGGTTGGCAGTAAACAGGCGCTTGCCGTTGCGGTCCTCAATTGACTGCACCAAATACGGCTCAACCTTGTAGCCCCCGTTGGCGAAAACGCTCCAGCCTTCGGCAATCTCCATCGGTGTCAGGCTCGCCGTGCCCAACGAAAGGGATAGGTTAGGCGGCAGGTCTTTCTTATCGAAGCCAAACTTCTCGATGTAGTTCAGGGTGCTGTTGATGCCAAGGTCTTGCAGCAGTCGTATCGAGACCATGTTGCGCGAGCGATACAACGCTTCACGCAGTCGGATCGGGCCGAGGAAGGTGTTGTTGTCATTCTTCGGGCGCCAGACTTGGGACTGGCTATTTTCTGCGAAGACAATGGGCGCGTCGTTCACCAGCGTGGCTGCGGTGTAGCCCTTATCCAGTGCTGCACTATAGATGAAGGGTTTAAAGCTAGAGCCGGGTTGGCGCTTGGCTTGGATGGCACGGTTATAGTTGCTCTGTTCGAATGAGAACCCGCCTACGAGGGCGCGGATGGCGCCACTGTCTGGGTCAAGTGTCACCAGGGCGCTTTGTGCTGCAGGCACCTGAGTAAAGCGCAGGCTGCCATCATCCTTGCGCAGAATACGGATCAGATCACCGACTTTGCTTACGTCCGCAGGGCTGCGAGGGTTAGGTCCCATGCTGTTGGAGTTGATGAAGGGGCGTGCCCATTTCATGCTGTCCCAGCTGACTGCCTGCTCTTCGCCGTTGCGCAGAAGGACGAGAATGCCGCTTTTCTCAACCGCGGTGACGATGGCAGGTTCCATCCCGCCGCGAGGCGTACGCTTGCTCAGCTCGGCCAGCCATTGTTCTTTGCTCAGGTTCGGCAGGCGAGCTTCTGGTCCACGGTAACCGTGGCGTTGATCGTAAGTGATCAGGCCTTCACGTACTGAATTGTTAGCCGCGATCTGCAGTTCACTCGGAATCGTAGTCGTGACATTAAAGCCTTCCGTGTAAGCCTCGCTGCCATAGCGGCCGACCATTTCTGCCCGGGCCATTTCTGCCACGTAGGGTGCAACGAGTTCAGGTTGCTGGACATGATGGCTGGCATTAATGGGTTCTGCGATGGCCTGGTCGTAACGCTGCTTGTCAATTTTGCCCAGCGTATAGAGTCGCCCGAGGATCCAGTCCCTGCGTTCCAAGGCTCGCTTCGGGTTAACCAGCGGGTTGAATCGCGAGGGCGCTTTTGGCAGGCCAGCGATCATTGCCATCTGGGCAAGGGTGATATCACGAATAGATTTTCCGTAATAAACCTGAGCGGCAGCTTCAATACCGTAAGCGCGATTACCTAAATAAATCTTGTTTACATAAAGTTCGAGAATTTCGTTCTTGCTCAATTCTCGTTCAATTTGTAAGGCAAGAAGTATTTCGTTGATCTTTCGTGAGAAACTACGCTCGCTGGTCAGGAAGAAGTTCTTCGCGACCTGCATAGTGATGGTACTGCCCCCAGTTTGGATCTGACCGCTTCTGACAATCTGACTCGCGGCGCGCACCAAACTGGTAGGGTCCACACCGTAATGGTTGGCAAAGTTGTCATCTTCAGCGGCCAGCAATGCATTAATAAAGTCTTGGGGGATTTCATTGAATGCAATGGGGGAGCGGCGCATTTCGCCAAACTCTGCAATTAGTTTTGCGTCACTGCTATAGACACGCAACGGAATCTGCAGCTGAATACTGCGCAGGGATTCCACGGAGGGGAGGCTGGGGCTCAGGTAAAGGAATGCACCGCTCAAACTGAGAGCTAGGCCACAAAAAGCTGCAATCCCGGCCCAAAAAAAGAAACGCAGAAGTCGCATCAAGGTGTGTGGATTTCCAAATAAAAGAAAGGCTTAAGATTGGCCTGGGGTTGAGAGAATAAAACTGATCACATTATAAGCGGTTTTTTTACAGGGTAGCCATTTGCGATTCTGTCAAGACTGTTATTTAATGTGAAAAAACATAAATAGTCCGTAAGTTGCGGATGACAATAGGAAATCGGTCGTGCTAGGGCTCTTTACTAAGAAAGCGAACACGCTTCTCGGGATCGATATCAGTTCGACTTCCGTGAAGCTCCTCGAATTGAGTCGCTCTGGAAGCCGCTACAAAGTAGAGGCTTATGCTGTTGAGCCGCTCCCCTCAAACGCTGTTATTGAAAAGAACATTGCTGAACTGGAAGGTGTGGGGCAGGCCCTTTCAAAAGTCTTGGTCAAAGCCAAAACCAACGTAAAAACTGCAGCGGTGGCTGTGGCTGGTTCTGCTGTGATCACCAAAATCATCGATATGGAAGCTGGGCTCTCGGACGATGACCGAGAGAATCAGCTCAAGATCGAGGCTGATCAGTATATTCCTTACCCTCTGGAAGAGGTTGCGATTGACTTCGAAGTTCAGGGCCCTTCGTCGAGAAATCCTGAGCGAGTCGATGTGCTGCTGGCTGCCTGTCGAAAAGAGAACGTCGAAGTTCGTGAGGCTGCGCTGGCTCATGCAGGGCTGACGGCCAAAGTGGTCGATGTTGAAGCCTATGCGCTGGAACGTGCGTTTAGCCTATTGGTCGATCAGCTGCCGGTAAAAGGGAATGACCTGACTGTAGCTGTCGTTGACATTGGCGCCACGATGACAACGCTCAGTGTTCTGCATAACGGGCGCACTATCTATACCCGTGAGCAGCTTTTCGGCGGTCGCCAACTGACCGAAGAAATTCAGCGTCGCTATGGCCTGTCCGTCGAAGAGGCCGGGCTGGCGAAAAAACAGGGTGGACTGCCTGACGATTACGACGTTGAGGTTCTGCAACCGTTTAAAGAAGCTGTCGTGCAGCAGGTTTCGCGTTCGCTGCAGTTCTTCTTTGCCGCCGGCCAGTTTAATGATGTGGACTACATCCTTTTAGCTGGCGGAAGCGCGTCAATTCCTGATCTGGATCGCCTTATTCAGCAAAAAATCGGTACGCCCACGTTGGTGGCTAATCCGTTTGCTGACATGGCGCTGAGTGGCAAGGTCAATGCTGGAGCGCTTGCGAGCGATGCACCAGCCCTGATGATTGCCTGCGGTCTGGCGATGAGGAGTTTCGACTAATGGCGCGGATCAACCTTCTACCTTGGCGCGAACAATTGCGCGAAGAGCGTAAACAGCGCTTCTTAGCCTCCCTGGGTGGTGTTTTCCTGGTTGCTGCGGCAGCTGTTTTCTTAGCCGGACAATACTTGGGCGGCGCAATTGAACAGCAGAATGCACGCAATCAGTTCATACGTTCTGAAATTGCATCGCTGGATAATCGTATCAAGGAAATCCGAGATCTCAAGACACGCCGTGAGCAGTTGCTTGAGCGTATGAAGATTATTCAGGATCTTCAGGGTAATCGACCTATTATTGGTCGGATATTTGACCAGTTGGTTAGAACGTTGCCGGATGGTGTTTATTTCACTGAAGTAAAAACAACAGGCAAGAACATCGCGATTGTTGGTGCAGCTGAATCCAATAACCGTGTTTCTGCGCTTATGCGCAGCCTTGACTCCTCTGACTGGCTGGCTTCTCCCAATTTGACAGAAGTTAAATCTGTTACTGCTGGAGCGGTTGATCAGGCCAACGTCTTTAAGTTGACGGTACAGCAGACTGAGCCGGAAAAAGAAGTTGAGGGGGCTAAACAATGAGTCTTAATGAGTCGCTGGAGAGTCTCCGTAAGATTGATATCAATGACCTTGATTTCAATAACGTAGGTTCCTGGCCTGTAGCGGTAAAGGTCATTAGCGGGATCCTGCTGTTTGTCGCCATTCTTGGCCTGGGTTACCAGTTTTATATCAGCGACATGCAGTCGCAGCTTGATATGGCTGTAGCTGAGGAAAGTTCGCTGAAGCAGCAGTTCACAAGCAAGGCGCATCAGGCGGCGAACCTTGAGGCCTACAAAGAGCAAATGGCTGAAATGGAGCTGTCTTTTGGGGCTTTGCTCAAGCAGCTGCCTAGCGATACCGAGGTGCCTGGGTTACTTGAGGATATTACTCGTACTGGCTTAGGTAGCGGTTTGGAGTTTGAGGAAATCAAGTTACTGCCTGAAATCACTCAGCAGTTCTATATCGAACTTCCAATTCAGATCAAAGTGTTTGGCTCTTATCATGACTTGGCAACTTTTGTCAGTGGCGTCGCGAGCCTGCCGCGTATTGTTACTCTGCATGACTTTGAGTTGAAGCCAGGCGCCAAAAACGAGGCAGGGTCATCTGTGCTCAGCATGAGTATCTTGGCTAAGACATACCGTTATAACGATAAGGGAGTGACAAAATGACAATTCGTTATTCCCTTATTGCTGTTCTTTCATTAGGGCTTGCTGGCTGTGGGAATGGGGATTTCTCTGACCTGCAAACCTTTATGGATGAAGTACGTGCTCAGCCCAAAGGGGCTATTGAGCCTTTGCCTACGTTTTTACCCTATGAGAGTTTCACATATGGTGCTGCGTCTCTGCGTAGCCCGTTCCAGCCGCCGGTAAAAATTGATCTGACAGCTCGTCAAAAAGGCTCCAGCAATATCAAGCCTGACGAGAACAGGGTTAAGCAGTTCTTGGAGGAGTTCAATATTGAATCCTTCCAGATGGTTGGCACACTTTCGAATGATGGTGGGGTATTTGCTTTGATCAATGCTGCCAGCGGCGTTCATCGTGTGCGCGTTGGCGATTATTTGGGGCGTAACCATGGCCGCATCATCTCAATCGATGATGCCAAAGTCGAAGTTGTTGAAATCGTCCCGGACGGTGAAGGTGGATGGCTCGAGCGGCCACGCAGTATTACCCTCAAGGAGAGCTCCTAGGGGAGTTGATTAGATATGAAAAAATATAATCTGTCTGCCAAACGGAATCGCCCAATGAATAAGTCAGTACTGCATCTATGTTTTCCATTGCTGGCGGTATTTCTTTCTCCGGAAGTTCTCGCCGCTAATCTGCAAGGGCTGGATGTAGCTGCGCTGCCTGGTGATCGTGTTGAGCTGAAGCTATCTTTTGATGAGCCGGTTCTGGCCCCGCGTGGGTACACAATTGATCAACCCGCTCGCATCGCTCTTGATTTGCCTGGCGTCGCCAATAAGTTGGGGGTCAAGAACAAGGATCTGGGTGTAGGTAATGCACGCAGTGTGACGGTAGTTGAGGCAGGGGACCGTACTCGCCTTATCGTCAATCTGACTAATCTTTCGCCCTACAATACGCGGGCTGAAGGTAATAACGTTTATGTGGTCGTGGGTGAGGGCGCAGGTGCTGCCGCGTCGAATCAGCCTTCTGCGGCTCCGGTTACCGCACCAGCACCTGCGCCTGCTAAGGTTTTTGCGCCTCAAGGTCGGGTTGTTCAGAACATTGATTTCCAGCGCGGGGAGCAGGGCGAAGGTAACGTGGTTATTTCCTTGTCCGATGCATCACTCAACCCGGATATCCAAGAACAGGGCGGAAAGATTCGTCTGAAGTTCGCTAAGACTCAACTGCCTGAGTCGCTGCGTGTGCGCTTGGATGTGAAAGATTTTGCAACCCCGGTCCAATACGTAAGCGCATCTGAGTCCCGTGGCGAGACAGAGATCGTCATTGAGCCGACGGGTACTTTTGATTATCTGGCTTATCAGGCAGATAACAAACTGACGCTGAGCATCAAGAAACTGAGCGAGCGTGAGCTGGAGCAGCGCAAGGCAGAAAGCTTTGCTTATACCGGTGAAAAACTGTCGCTTAACTTCCAGGATATTGATGTTCGTTCTGTTCTTCAGCTGATTGCTGACTTCACCGACCTCAATTTGGTGGCTAGCGATACGGTTAGCGGCAATATCACCCTGCGCCTGCAAAACGTGCCATGGGATCAGGCCTTGGACTTGGTTCTGAAAACCAAAGGCCTTGATAAGCGCAAGATCGGCAATGTTCTGTTGGTTGCTCCTGCGGATGAAATTGCTGCACGTGAGCGTCAGGAACTGGAAGCCCAGAAGCAGATTGCTGAGCTGGCTCCTTTGCGCCGTGAACTGATTCAGGTGAATTACGCTAAAGCCTCTGATATCGCCAAGCTTTTCCAATCAGTGGCCAGTGGTGAGGGGCTTTCGGATGACCGGGGTTCTGTCACTGTAGATGATCGCACCAACAGCATCATCGCTTACCAAACTCAAGAGCGTTTGGATGAGTTGCGTCGTATTGTTTCTCAGCTGGACGTTGCCGTCCGCCAGGTGATGATCGAAGCGCGCATCGTCGAAGCTAATGTCGATTATGACAAGGCACTGGGTGTTCGCTGGGGCGGAAGTTTAACGGGGGATGACAAGTGGACGTTCGGCGGTGGCGCTGGTGGCGCGGCTGGTCCGTTTGTAGATATGGCTGTTGCGGGTAGTTCTGGTATCGGCATTGGATTCATCACCGACAATGCCATTCTGGATCTGCAGCTCAGTGCTATGGAGAAGACTGGCTCCGGTGAAGTGGTGTCTCAGCCTAAGGTTGTCACCTCTGATAAGGAAACAGCGAAGATCCTGAAAGGTACCGAAGTTCCTTATCAGGAGGCCAGCTCCAGCGGTGCTTCTACTACTTCCTTCAAAGAAGCTGCTTTGTCTCTTGAGGTGACCCCGCAGATCACACCGGATAACCGCATCCTAATGGAAGTTAAGGTCAATAAAGATGCCCCGGACTTCTCTGTAGTAGCTTCCACTGGTGGTGTTCCGGCTATTCAGAAGAACGAAGTGAATGCGAAGGTGCTGGTCGCGGACGGGGAAACCATTGTGATTGGTGGTGTGTACTCGAATACACAGACCAAGTCTGTGGATAAGGTTCCGTTCCTGGGGGATGTGCCTTATATCGGCCGAGTTTTCCGTCGGGATATTGTTCAGGATAAGAAATCTGAGTTGCTGATTTTCCTGACTCCGCGAATCATGAACAATCAGGCAATCGCGGTGAGTCGTTAAGTTGGTAAAAAATCTGATATTGGTCGGGCCGATGGGGGCGGGTAAAAGCACCATCGGTCGGCTGCTGGCCAAAGAGTTGAAGCTACCGTTCAAGGATTCCGATAAGGAAATTGAAACGCGTACTGGTGCGGATATCCCGTGGATCTTCGATGTAGAAGGTGAGCAGGGTTTCCGTGAGCGTGAGCAGGCGGTTATCGCTGACCTGTGTGAATCAGACGGTATTGTGTTGGCTACAGGTGGTGGGGCGGTAATGCGTCCTGAGAACCGTGCCTCACTTAAACAGGGTGGCAACGTGGTCTATCTGCATGCTTCTGTGGAGCAGCAGATAGATCGTACTGCCCGTGATCGTAATCGCCCGTTGTTGCGCGGCGATGATCCGGGAAAGGTGTTGCGTGAACTGCTTGCTGTGCGTGATCCGCTGTATCGGGAAATCGCTGACATCATCATCGAGACCGATGAGCGTCCGCCACGCATGGTGGTGCAGGAAATCCTTGATCGTCTTGCAATCCTATCTCCCCGTTAAAGCGCAGAGCGATCTGCGCTATCCTAGGCCCTTTGCAAACTGGGGGCTTTATGCAGACTCTTCATGTCGACTTGGGTGAGCGCAGCTACCCGATTTATATCGGGGCAGATCTGCTGTCTCGCAGTGAACTTCTGACCGCTCATATCGTGGGGCGGCAGGTTGCAGTCGTGACCAACGAGACAGTCGCCCCCCTTTATCTTGCCAAGCTTGAGAAGGCCCTGGCGGGTTACTCGGTGACCTCTGTTGTCCTTCCTGATGGTGAAAGCTTCAAGAATTGGGAAACCCTGCAGCTGATCTTTGATGGTCTGTTGAGTGCGCGCCATGACCGCAAAACGACCATCGTTGCCCTAGGTGGTGGTGTGATTGGTGATATGGCAGGCTTTGCGGCGGCCTGTTACCAGCGCGGTGTTAACTTTATTCAGGTGCCGACTACCTTGCTGTCTCAAGTGGACTCCTCGGTAGGAGGTAAGACCGGTATCAACCACCCACTGGGCAAAAACATGGTGGGTGCCTTTTATCAGCCTCAGGCTGTTCTGATTGATATTGAGAGTTTGCACACATTACCGGCGCGTGAATTGTCAGCCGGCCTAGCTGAAGTGATCAAATACGGCCTTATTTGCGATGAGCCGTTTCTGACCTGGCTGGAAGAGAACATGCAGGCGCTGCGTAATCTCGATCCCCAGGCGCTCACCTATGCTATTGAGCGTTCCTGTGCTTCCAAGGCCCGGGTTGTGGCGGCCGATGAGCGTGAGTCCGGCGTGCGTGCAACCTTGAATCTCGGTCATACCTTTGGTCATGCCATTGAAACCCACCAAGGCTATGGCGTGTGGTTGCATGGTGAGGCGGTAGCCGCAGGCACCGTGATGGCGCTGGATATGTCGGAGCGACTGGGCTGGATCAGTCGTGCCGATCGCGAACGTGCAGTTCGCCTGTTTATTGAGGCTGGTTTGCCAGTAGTACCGCCTGAAGATATGACTGCTGCGGATTTTATGGAGCATATGGCGGTCGATAAGAAGGTCCTTGATGGCAAGTTGCGCTTGGTGTTGTTGCGCAGCTTGGGAGAGGCGGTCGTGACCGGTGAATTTCCAAGGGATATTTTGGATGCCACGCTGTCGGCGGATTACGCGGCGCAGTTGGCTCAGATGAATAACTAACGAGTGGCCCATGACAAGTTTGCATGCTGACGAGGCGTTTCTAGATCACTATCACTTCACCCACGACCCTTTTGCGGCGCGGGTGCCGGGGTTTAAATTCTTCCCGGCCCAGCGCAAGCCGGTGCTGGGGCAGTTGCACCATCTGGCGCGTTACAGTCAGCTGTTATTGGTTGTCACCGGGCCGCAAGGCAGTGGCAAGACGTTGCTGCGTCAGGCGCTGGTTGCCAGCACCAATAAGCAGACCGTGCAAAGCGTTGTAGTGTCTGCCCGCGGTGCCTCCGATCCGGCCAGTATCCTGCGGCAGGTTGCTCAAGGGCTGCAGGTGGCTCGCCCCGACGCGGATAGCATCTTGGCTCAGGTGGCCCAGCTGGCTCTGACCGGGCAGGAAGTGTATGTCCTGATTGATGATGCTGAAGACCTCAGCGATGCAGCGCTGACTGCGCTGCTCGGTCTGGCTGCGGGTAATGCCGAAGGCCGCCCTCACGTTTTCCTGTTTGCCGAGCCTGATCTGGTTCCGCGCCTTGAGGTGGCCGCTGCGGGTGAGGAAACCTTTCACGCCATTGAGCTGTTGCCTTATGAAGAAGCCGAGACGCGCGAGTATATGTCGCAGCGTCTGGAAGGCGCTGGGCAGGGCATTGAGCTCTTCTCTGATGAGCAAATCAGCGAGATTCATGAGCAGTCCGGTGGCTGGCCGGGCCTGATCAACCAAGTGGCCCGTGAAACACTGGCAGATGCCATGGTGGTCAAACGTGGTGCAGCCGCTGGTGGATCAAGCTCATTCAAACTGCCGCGTAAACACCTGCTGGCCTTGGCGGTCGTGGGTATTGCTGTGGTTGCTGCGTGGTTGATGCAAGGGCGTGGTACCACCTCGCCACAAGTTGCGCAGCAACCAGCCACCACTGAGGCGCCTGCTGGTGAGCAGGGTGGTGCACCTTCGATACAGTTTGAAGGCGCTAACCAGCCTCTGCCATTGCCTCTGGTGGGTGAGGCGCAACCGGTGATTCGTGAGCCGCTAGCTCAGGCATCGGGAATGGGGGAAGGAGACCCGCAGGAGCTGGCAAACCTGCCGCCTGCTACGCCGAATGTCAGTCAACCAGTGACGGTAACTGCACCTACTCCGGCCCCAGCACCCGTGCAGACGCCCCCCGTAGTGAAACCGGTTGAGCCGGTTAAGCCCGCGCCGGTGGTTGCGCAGCAGCCCAAACCTACTCCTGCCCCAGCGCCTAAGCCCGCTCCGGCACCTCAGCCCGTTAAACCTGCGGCCACCACGCCCTCAAGCGGTGCAGGAAACGCAGGCTGGTATGCCGCGCAACCAGGGCATCAGTATGTGCTTCAGGTATTCGTGACAGGAAGTGAGAGCAAAGCGCAAGAGTTTTTGCGCAAAAATGGTGCGGAATTTCATTACTACAAAAAAATGCACCAAGGAAGTGCGCTTTTTGTGGTGACCTACGGCAAGTTCTCCAGCCAAGCTGCTGCTAAAGCGGCTGTCAGTAAACTCTCTCCAGAGCTGCAAGCCGGTAAACCATGGGCCCGCAGCATCGCGAGTATCAAAACTGAGGCGGTGTCAGGTCGTTAATGGCCTGCTAATTGCATTCGGTTTTGGTGCAGTCGAATTTGGTTCGCACCAATATGCGTCCGAACCAAATTCGACGTGTCTGCGCGCATTTTCTTAAATAAACGCCAGAATCTGAGATGTGTAGCGCAGGGTCGGTGAGTAGTCCGTCCCTAGCTTGCGGCACGTTGGCGATTGCCCGTGCCCGCTCGGCAGGAAATAGGATGGATTAGAAAAACAATTTGCCTGATGTACCGGGCAATACCGTGAGAGTGTCGCTATGAAAGCAGGTTTGTACCGTCCTGATGAGTTCAAGGATAACTGCGGCTTCGGCCTGATTGCCCATATGCAGGGTGAAGCGAGCCATCACCTGTTGCAGACCGCAATTGAAGCCCTGACATGCATGACCCACCGCGGCGGCATTAACGCCGACGGCAAGACCGGTGACGGCTGTGGTCTGCTGATTCAGAAACCAGACGCTTTCCTGCGAGCCATGGCTCAGCAGCATTTCAATGCCGAACTGCCGGAGCAGTACGCCGTCGGCATGGTGTTTTTCAACCAGGACCCGGTTAAAGCCGAAGCCGCTCGCGAAAACATGAACCGCGAGATCCTGGCAGCGGGCCTGACCCTTGTCGGCTGGCGTAAAGTGCCGGTCGATACCCGCGTTCTTGGCCGTCTGGCGCTTGAGCGTCTGCCCCAGATCGAGCAGGTCTTTATCGGTGGTGAAGGCCTCAGCGACCGCGAATTCGCGATTAAGCTGTTCAGTGCTCGTCGTCGTTCTTCGGTGGCTAATGCCGAAGACAGCGATCACTACATCTGCAGCTTCTCCAACAAGACCATCATCTACAAAGGCTTGATGATGCCGGCCGACTTGCAGCAGTTCTACCCAGACTTGGGTGACGAGCGCCTGCAAACCAGCATCTGCGTGTTCCACCAGCGCTTTTCCACCAACACTCTGCCGAAGTGGCCGCTGGCTCAGCCGTTCCGCTTCCTCGCGCACAACGGTGAAATCAACACCATCACCGGTAACCGCAACTGGGCACAGGCGCGTCGCCTGAAGTTCGCCAACGACCAGATTTTCGACCTGGAAGAGCTTGGCCCGCTGGTTAACCGCGTAGGCTCCGACTCCTCGAGCATGGATAACATGCTGGAGCTGATGGTCACCGGTGGTATCGACCTGTTCCGTGGCGTGCGCATGATCATTCCGCCAGCCTGGCAGAACATGGAAACCATGGACGCCGACCTGCGTGCGTTCTATGAGTACAACTCCATGCACATGGAGCCTTGGGATGGTCCTGCCGGTGTCGTATTGACCGACGGCCGCTACGCTGTGTGCCTGCTCGACCGTAACGGTCTGCGCCCGGCGCGTTGGGTTACCACCAAAAACGGCTACATCACCCTGGCCTCTGAAATTGGTGTGTGGGATTACGAGCCGCAAGATGTATTGGCCAAAGGGCGCGTTGGGCCGGGGCAAATCCTGGCGGTGGATACCGAAACTGGCGAGATCCTCAACAGCAGCGATATCGACAATCGCCTCAAATCACGCCATCCCTACAAACAGTGGATGCGTAAAGGCGCGTACCGCATCAAAGCGCGTCTGGACGACACCGACCACGGCTCTTCGTTCTACGATCAGGACCAGCTCAAGCAGTACATGAAGATGTTCCAGGTCACCTTCGAAGAGCGTGATCAGGTGCTGCGTCCGCTGGGTGAGCAAGGGCAGGAAGCGGTCGGCTCGATGGGTGACGACACCCCGATGGCGGTGCTGTCCCAGCGTATCCGTTCGCCGTATGACTACTTCCGCCAGCAGTTCGCGCAGGTGACCAACCCGCCAATCGACCCGCTGCGCGAAGCGATTGTGATGTCGCTGGAAGTGTGCCTGGGCGCTGAGCGCAATATCTTTGAAGAGTCGCCAGAGCATGCTGTCCGTGTGATTCTCAGCAGCCCGGTCATCTCGCCAGCCAAGTGGCGTGCATTGATGGAGCTGGACCGTCCGGGCTTCGAGCGTCATGTCATCGACATGAACTACGACGAGTCGATTGGTCTGGAAGCCGCCGTGCGCAATATGGCCGATCAGGCTGAAGAAGCGGTGCGCGCAGGCAAAGTGTTGCTGGTGCTGTCTGACCGCCATATCGCGCCGGGTAAGCTGCCAGCCCATGCTGCGCTGGTCACCGGTGCTATTCACCATCGCCTGACCGACAAGGGGCTGCGCTGCGACTGCAACATTTTGGTCGAAACGGCTACCGCCCGTGATCCGCATCACTATGCGGTGCTGATCGGTTTTGGTGCGTCGGCGGTTTATCCGTTCCTGGCCTATGAAGTGCTGGGCGATCTGATCCGCACCGGCGAAGTGCTGGGCGATCTGTATGAGGTGTTCAAGTACTACCGCAAAGGTATCGCCAAAGGCCTGCTGAAGATCCTGTCGAAGATGGGTATCTCCACAGTCACCTCGTATCGCGGTGCGCAGCTGTTCGAAGCCGTAGGCCTGTCAGATGAAGTCACCGAGCTGTGCTTCCGTGGTGTCGCCAGCCGCATCAAGGGCGCACGCTTCGTCGATATCGAGTCTGAGCAGAAACTGCTGTCCAACGAGGCCTGGAGCGCGCGTAAACCGATCCAGCAGGGCGGTCTGCTCAAGTTTGTGCATGGCGGCGAGTACCATGCGTACAACCCGGATGTGGTCAACACCTTGCAAGCGGCTGTACAGCAGGGCGACTACGCCAAGTTCAAGGAATACACCACGCTGGTTGATAAGCGTCCGGTGTCGATGCTGCGCGACCTGTTCACCCTGAAGTTGGCAGACAAACCGCTGCCGCTGGATGAGGTCGAGCCGCTGAGCGCTATTCTGAGCCGCTTTGACTCTGCTGGTATTTCCCTCGGCGCGCTGTCGCCGGAGGCTCACGAAGCCATTGCCGAAGCGATGAACCGCCTCGGTGCGCGCTCCAACTCCGGTGAGGGCGGTGAAGACCCAGCCCGTTACGGCACCGTGAAGAGTTCGAAAATCAAGCAGGTGGCGACTGGCCGTTTCGGTGTGACCCCGGAATACCTGGTTAACGCTGAAGTGCTGCAAATCAAAGTCGCTCAGGGTGCTAAGCCGGGTGAAGGCGGTCAGCTGCCCGGCGGTAAGGTCAACGGCCTGATTGCGCGTCTGCGTTACGCCGTACCGGGCGTGACCCTGATTTCGCCGCCGCCGCACCATGACATCTACTCCATCGAAGATTTGGCGCAGCTGATCTATGACCTCAAACAGGTCAACCCGCAGGCGCTGGTATCGGTCAAGCTGGTGGCAGAGGCTGGCGTTGGCACCATTGCGGCCGGTGTGGCCAAGGCTTACGCCGACCTGATCACCATCTCCGGTTATGACGGTGGCACCGGTGCATCGCCGCTGACCTCGATCAAATATGCCGGTGCACCGTGGGAGCTGGGCCTGGCCGAAACTCACCAGACCCTGCGCGGCAACGACCTGCGTGGCAAAGTCCGTGTACAAACTGACGGTGGCCTGAAAACCGGTCTGGATGTGGTCAAGGCTGCCATCCTCGGTGCAGAAAGCTTCGGCTTCGGTACCGCGCCGATGATCGCCCTGGGCTGTAAGTTCCTGCGCATCTGCCACCTGAACAACTGCGCCACTGGTGTTGCGACTCAGAACGACAAACTGCGTAAGGATCACTTCATCGGCACTGTTGAGATGGTGATGAACTTCTTCACCTACGTCGCCGAAGAAACCCGCGAGTGGCTGGCCAAGCTGGGTGTACGCAGCCTGGAAGAGCTGATCGGCCGTACTGATCTGCTCAACATCCTGCCGGGTGAAACCGACAAGCAAGGCCACTTGGACCTGACGCCGCTGCTCGGGAGCGATCACATCCCGGCGGACAAACCACAGTTCTGCCAGGTTGACCGCAACCCGCCGTTCGATGAAGGCAAGTTGGCTGAAGACATGGTCAAGCTGGCCAAGCCTGCAATCGAGTCCGCCAGCGGTGCCGAGTTTGACCTGGACATCTGCAACTGCGACCGATCTATCGGCGCCCGTGTGTCCGGCGAAATCGCCCGTAAACACGGTAACCAAGGCATGGCCAGCGCGCCGATCACGTTCCGCTTCAAAGGCACGGCTGGGCAGAGCTTCGGTGTGTGGAACGCCGGTGGCCTCAACCTGCGCCTGGAAGGCGACGCCAACGACTACGTCGGCAAGGGCATGACTGGCGGCAAGCTGGTCATCGTTCCGCCAGCCGGCAGCCCGTTCAAAACGCAGGAATCAGCCATCATCGGCAACACCTGCCTGTACGGTGCAACCGGCGGCAAGCTGTTCGCTACAGGTACCGCGGGCGAGCGTTTCGCAGTGCGTAACTCCGGTGCTCACGCCGTGGTTGAAGGCACGGGTGACCATTGCTGCGAATACATGACCGGCGGCTTTGTCTGCGTCCTGGGCAAAACCGGCTACAACTTCGGTTCAGGTATGACTGGTGGTTTCGCCTACGTACTGGATCTGGATAACAGCTTCTATGACCGTGTGAACCACGAGCTGGTGGAAATCCAGCGCATCAGCAACGAAGCCATGGAGGCTTACCGCAGCCACCTGGAAGACGTGCTGGCCGAATACGTGGCTGAAACCGGAAGTGAGTGGGGCGCTGAACTGCTGGAAAACCTCGACGACTACCTGCGCAAGTTCTGGCTCGTGAAGCCGAAGGCTGCCAGCCTCAAGTCGTTGCTCTCCAGCACCCGTGCCAACCCGCAATAACAATGCGCCTGAAGCTTGATGAGGTATTGAAATGACTGAACGTCTCAACAACGACTTCCAGTTCATCGAAGTCGGGCGCAAAGACCCGAAGAAGAAACTGCTGCGTCAGCGTAAAAAAGAGTTCGTAGAAATCTACGACACCTTTAAACCAGCTCAGGCTTCTGAGCAGGCTCACCGTTGCCTGGGCTGCGGTAACCCGTACTGCGAGTGGAAGTGCCCGGTGCACAACTTCATCCCTAACTGGTTGAAGCTGGTTTCCGAAGGCAACATCCTCGCCGCTGCCGAGTTGTCGCACCAGACCAACACCCTGCCGGAAGTGTGTGGCCGTGTGTGCCCGCAGGACCGCTTGTGCGAAGGCGCGTGTACCCTGAATGACGGCTTCGGTGCCGTCACCATCGGCTCGGTGGAGAAATACATCACTGACACCGCGTTCGCCATGGGCTGGCGCCCGGATATGTCCAAGGTTAAGCCGACAGGCAAGCGCGTGGCGGTCATTGGTGCAGGCCCGGCAGGCCTGGGTTGTGCTGACGTGCTGGTGCGCAACGGCGTAACGCCGGTGGTGTTCGACAAGAACCCGGAAATCGGCGGTCTGCTGACCTTCGGCATCCCTGAGTTCAAGCTGGAAAAGACCGTGCTGAGCAATCGTCGCGAAGTCTTCACCGGCATGGGCATCGAGTTCCGCCTCAACACCGAAGTGGGCAAGGACATCACCATGCAGCAACTGCTGGATGAGTACGATGCCGTGTTCATGGGCATGGGCACCTACACCTACATGAAGGGCGGCTTCCCCGGTGAAGACCTGCCCGGTGTGACTGATGCGCTGGATTTCCTCGTGGCCAACGTCAACCGCAACCTCGGTTTCGAGAAGGCGCCGGAAGACTTTATCGACATGAAGGGCAAGCGCGTGGTCGTGCTCGGTGGTGGCGACACCGCCATGGACTGCAACCGCACCTCGATCCGCCAGGGCGCCAAGAGCGTGACCTGTGCCTATCGTCGTGACCTGCAGAACATGCCGGGTTCGCGCAAAGAGGTGAAGAACGCCAAGGAAGAGGGTGTGAAGTTCCTCTTCAACCGTCAGCCGATTGAAATCGTCGGTGACGGCAAGGTCGAAGGCATCAAAGTGGTGGAAACCCGCCTTGGTGAGCCGGACGCCCGTGGCCGTCGCAGCCCTGAGCCGATTCCAGGTTCCGAAGAAGTCATCCCGGCAGATGCCGTGCTGATCGCCTTTGGCTTCCGTCCAAGCCCGGCTGCTTGGTTCAATGACTTCAGCATCGACACTGACAGCCAGGGACGCGTTGTCGCACCTGAAAAAGGTGCGTTCAAACACCAGACCAGCAACCCGAAAATCTTCGCCGGTGGCGACATGGTGCGCGGTTCCGACCTCGTGGTGACGGCGATCTTCGAAGGCCGCAATGCCGCCGAAGGTATCCTCGACTACCTGGGGGTTTAAGTTCTCGATGGACTGATATGTATCAAGGCTATAGATAAAAGGCACGGCTCTCGCCGTGCCTTTTGTTTTGTGCTTTGCGACAATGCCGCCCTTTACAGTTGTACGTCACCGCTTTTACTTAAGTCCCCTCCCTGAGGTGGGCGCCAACTCGTGGTATAAGCTTGCACACTTTGTGTGCTGACGTTTCCGTCGAATTGCCAGGAATCTTGCCGATGTCCGCCTTGAAAAACGACCGTTTCCTCCGTGCTCTGCTCAAGCAGCCCGTTGATGTCACCCCCGTGTGGATGATGCGTCAGGCTGGCCGCTACCTGCCGGAGTACCGCGCAACCCGTGCCAAGGCTGGCAACTTCGTAAACCTGATGAAGAACCCCGAGCTGGCCTGCGAAGTCACCATTCAGCCGCTGGACCGTTATCCACAGCTGGACGCCGCGATCCT
The DNA here is from genome assembly GCA_037482215.1 of Pseudomonas mendocina. Classification (NCBI taxonomy): domain Bacteria; kingdom Pseudomonadati; phylum Pseudomonadota; class Gammaproteobacteria; order Pseudomonadales; family Pseudomonadaceae; genus Ectopseudomonas; species Ectopseudomonas mendocina. The sequence continues at coordinate 4,026,521 of CP148074.1, read as the reverse complement.
CTTCTCCGACATCCTCACCATCCCGGATGCCATGGGCCAGGGCCTGTACTTTGAAACCGGCGAAGGCCCGCGTTTCAAAAAGGTCATCAACAGCCTGGCTGATATCGAAGCCCTGCCGATCCCGGACCCGGAGCAAGACCTCGGCTATGTGATGGACGCTGTGCGCAAAATCCGCAGCGAGCTCAATGGCCGCGTGCCGCTGATTGGTTTCACCGGCAGCCCATGGACACTGGCCACATACATGGTCGAAGGCGGCTCCTCCAAGGACTTCCGCAAATCCAAAGCCATGCTCTACGACAACCCGCAGGCCATGCATGCGCTGCTGGATAAGCTGGCGAAGTCGGTCACCGCGTACCTCAACGGCCAGATCAAAGCCGGTGCCCAAGCCGTGCAGATTTTCGACTCCTGGGGCGGCTCGCTCTCCGCTGCGGCGTATCAGGAATTCTCCCTGCGCTATATGAAACAGATCATTGACGGCCTGATCCGCGAACACGACGGCCGCCGCGTGCCGGTCATCCTGTTCACCAAGGGCGGTGGTCTGTGGCTGGAATCCATGGCCGACAGCGGCGCAGAAGCCCTGGGTCTGGACTGGACCTGCGACATCGGCAGCGCCCGCGCCCGCGTCGGCGACAAAGTGGCCCTGCAAGGCAACATGGACCCTAGCGTGCTCTACGCCAACCCGGCCGCCATCCGCGCTGAAGTCGGCCGCATCCTCGCCAGCTACGGCAAAGGCAGCGGCCAGGTCTTCAACCTCGGCCACGGCATCACCCCGGAAGTTGACCCGGCCCATGCCGGTGCCTTCTTCGAGGCTGTGCACGAGCTGTCGGCGCAGTATCACCAATAAGTTGGGAACTCCCATAAGCAAAGAGGCCGCTATTTGGCCTCTTTGCTTTTGTGGGGACAGGAGCTGAAGCTGTACTTTGCGGTAAAGGACGGGTGAGGCTGTTCTAATCTGCCCTACGGCAGCCCTTTAGTACCCAACGTTATTCATGATTTGCTGATAACGGCGCTGATACTCTGGGTAATCTAGATTTTCTTGGCTCAACTGATACAACTGCTGTTCCAGTGTTTGCACAGCAGTAGATTGGGCCGCAGCGGGACTTGGGGCAGTAGACGCTTTCTGCACCATTGGTAGGTTCTCAACCTGTGTGCGAGCCAGCATTTCATCAATTACTGGGCCGATCTTGGCTTCGGTTCCCTGCCACTTCATTAGAGAAAGCCCGCCTTTTCCGCGTAAGTGATAGGTGCCGCTGGCGAGTTGGCGGCGCTGGCTATCGAGCACGTTGATTTCCGCTGAGGAAAGGTAAGGGGCCATATCCCAGCTGCGGCGTGCGGTGTAGGTGACAATATGGCTGCATTCGCCAGATTGGATGGTTGAATGAACCTTGGTCTGAATACCATGGCGGGCGAAGCCGGATTGCAGTACCGGGATAAAGTCATCAACCTTTACCGCGGGATTTTCTTCGATGCAAACGTGCTGGTTGATGCTGTGCAGTGGTGAAACCTGGACCGCTGTGCAGCCGCCGAGCAACGTGAATAGTGCCGCGACCGTGAGCAGTTTGCCCTGAGCTTTAAGTGCGAAATGCATGCTGTGTTCTTCTTATAAAGAGTGGTGCTTGATGCTTGTTGCGGGCCAAGACTCGCACAAGGGATGTCGAATTGTCATCATTGACGGTTGCACCCTAAGCGGGCACTTAAGAGGCTCTCTCGGCGCTTGTTGGCTAAACGGCTTATAGCCGAATGCCGAAATGCTGCGAATAGATAATGTGTGTATGGCTTCTAATGGTTTTGATGAATGAAAACCCTGGCCACTGAGCAAATCTGCCGGTCTCTATTGCAGAAGGCGGTGCGGCGCGGTGCTGTGGAGGTGGCGGAGAAGGCGGTTGTTTATCTGTTGCAACAGGGTGGGGCGGTGTGGCTGCGTAATCGTCTGGGGGTTATCGCCTGTGAGGAAGTCTTGGCCTACGTTGTCCAGCTTGAATTTACGACGCAGGAAGATGCACTGATCCGCCAATACACCGAGATGGCCCGTGCTGCGAAGAATAAGAACGCGGCGGGGCTGGGCAGCCTGGCGGCGGAGTTGGAGAACGGTTATCGCAGCCTGCTGGTTAAGGGCGATCCAACCAGCAAAGACCTGAGGATCGTCGCCGAGGCGATTCGCCGCCCCGATGCTTTCTGGCAATGGATTCATAGCCAGCCAGTTGCAGGCAGCAACCTGAGCGTGATCGAAAAAGCCGAGACTGCGTTTCGTGGCTCTGGCCTGCCGGGCGATAAGGTGTTTTCGCTGGCCAGCGCTTATCTGGCGGTGATCAACCAGATCCCCGCGCTCTCAATGCCTGAGTACGTTGCTGAAGCGTTTCCCTACTGGATCGCCATCGACAAGCACACAGAGCCGGGCAAGCAGGCGTTGCAGCAATGTGCCGAAGCACTGCACGTGGAGTACAGAACCCTGGGGACTATCCAGTACTACTTAGAAGGAGGGCTTTGCCGCAATCTGGAGCCTTCGCGCTGGTGGGAGCGGGATGTACGTTGGCAACTGGAGCGCTTAGGCCTGCTCGATGGCAGGGCCGAAGTGATCTGGCAGGATGCATCAGCCTACTTGCAAACGCATCTGTCAGCGCAGGTTGAGGCGTTTAAGGATGAGCTGGAGCGCGTGTTTGAGCAGTATAGCAGCACGTTAAAAACGCAGGATTCGTTGTTCGGCTAATGGGCCGTTAAACATAAGCAGGCGTGTGGATAACTCAGGTTATCCACACGCTCTGGATCAAGGTTTACGCAACCCACGCACGTATTGCACGAGCGCCTGTTGTTCGTCTGTGCTGAGCTTGTCAGCGTAGGCGGGCATGGCGCCGGGGCCTTGTTGGATGGCGGCGATGATCTCGTCATCGCTGGTGCGATCCTGCCACTTGGCTTTGCTCAGGTTTTGGGCAAACGAGAGCCAGCCGCGCAGGGTGTTGGCGCGGCCGTTGTCGCCGTGGCATTTGGCGCAGCGCTGCTGGTAGAGCTGCTTGCCGTCTGTTTCAGCAACGGCAGGCAGGCTCGCCAAGAGCAGTAGCCCGGCTGTGAGGCCGGGCCAAACAGCCTTACTTAACAATTGCGAGGTCGCCTTTGAGGGCTACGCCTGCCATGACGGCACCGGCGTGGCATTCGTATTTCTGGGAGTCTTTGTACTCGACGTTTTTGTAGTTGCTGGCCAAGTTAACCACGGCGTTGGCGCCAGCGGATTTGGCTGCGTTTTGCAGGCGCACCAGCGCAGATTGCAGGGCCCAGCTGCAGGCTGCTTCATCGCTCTTGTTGAAGGCGTTGGTCTTCTGGCTCGTGGTCACGCCCGGGCGTACGATTTGTACTTTGCCGCCCGGTTTGCCAGCCAAGTAGAACTTAACGCTGCCATCCAGGCGGCCTGCGCTGGTGGCTTCCTGGACCACTTGGTCGAAGGGCAGGAAATGAGCCGTGTCGCGGGCTTGGCTGATGGCCGGGGCGAGACTCAGAACGATTGCTGCTGCAATCAACGATTTTATTTTCATAGCTTCTACTCCTTGTTGAAACGACTGATTGATCTGTTCTGGCTGGTACTGTTGTGCGTTTAGTGTAATTCAGTCTGTGGGGCTGTCAGGCCCAGCGCTTAAAAATCAGTGACGTGTTCACGCCACCGAACGCGAAGTTGTTGTTCATCACGTACTGGTTGTTCATTTCGCGGAATTCACCGCGCAGGTAGTCCAGTTCAGCGCAGGCTGGGTCGATGTTGTCGAGGTTGAGCGTGGGCACGTACTGGTTGCTGTTGAGCATCTCGATACTGAACCAGGATTCCAGGGCACCGCAGGCACCGAGGGTGTGGCCGAAGTAGCTCTTTTGCGAGCTGATGGGCATATGCGGGCCGAACAGTTCCTGGGTGGCTTGGGACTCAGCCACATCGCCTTGATCGGTTGCGGTGCCATGGCCGTTGACGTAGCCGATGACTGAAGGCTCAAGCCCGGCATCTTCCAGTGCCAGTTCCATCGCGCCGCGCATGGTGGCTTTTTCCGGTTTGGTGGCGTGCTGGCCGTCTGAGTTGCAGCCGAAGCCGACGATTTCGGCATAGATGGTCGCGCCACGGGCGAGGGCGTGGTCCAGTTCCTCCAATACCAGCATGCCTGCGCCTTCGCCGATCACCAGACCGTCGCGGTCTTTGTCATACGGGCGTGGCGACAGGTGCGGCGTGTCGTTTTTCAGGCTGGTGGCGTACAGCGCATCGAAGACCATGGCCTCGGTGGGGCAGAGTTCTTCTGCGCCGCCTGCGAGCATCATTTTCAGGCGACCAAATTTGATTGCCTCGTAGGCATAGCCGATGCCCTGGCTGCCGCTGGTGCAGGCGCTGGAGGTCGGGATCAGGCGGCCCTTAAGGCCGAAGAAGATGCTGATGTTGGCCGCGGTGGTGTGCGGCATCATGCGGATATAGGAGTTGGCGTTGAGGCCATCGGCCACCGAGTTGAGCAGCATGTTGCCGAAGGCTTTGACTTCTTCGGTGCTGCCGGTGGAGGAGCCGCACGCTACGCCCATGCGGCCATCCGCAATGATCGGGTTGCCCAGCAGGTTGGCATGCTCCAGTGCACGCTCAGCGGCGTACACCGCGAGCTTGGAGACACGGCCCATGCTGCGCAGTTGCTTGCGGGTCCAGTGTTTGGGGGCTTCAAAGTCATCCACCGGGCCGCCTAGGCGCGTGTTCAATTCGCTGTAGCGTTCCCACTCGTGCATGTAGCGGATGCCGCTTTTACCCGCAGCGAAGTTCGCCTTGATGGTCGGCCAGTCGCTGCCCAGTGAGGTCACGCCTGCCATGCCGGTGACTACAACGCGTTTGAATCCACTCATCAGCACAACCCACCGTTCACTGCGAGGACCTGGCGGGTGATGTAAGCCGCCTCCTCAGACATCAGAAAATTAACTGCACCGGCCACTTCTTCCGGTGTGCCCATGCGGGCTGCCGGGACCATTTTGAGGATTTCTTCAATCGGCACGTCGTCATCAACGATGTCCGTATCAATCAGCCCCGGCGCGACGCAGTTGACGGTGATTTTGCGCTTGCCCAGCTCGATGGCGAGGGCTTTGGCAGCGCCGATCACACCGGCTTTGCTGGCGCTGTAGTTGACCTGGCCGCGATTACCGATCAAACCCGACACCGAGGTGATGCAGACAATGCGCCCGGCCTTGCGGCGGCGGATCATCGGCATGGTCAGCGGGTGCAGGACGTTATAGAAACCATCGAGGTTGGTGCGCAGCACGCTGTCCCAATCATCTTCACTCAGGGCGGGAAACGCACCGTCGCGGGTCAGGCCAGCGTTGCAGACCACGCCGTAATAAGCGCCGTGTTGTTCAACATCGGCTTCCAGTGTGGCGCGGCAGGCAGCGCGGTCGGAGACATCGAACTGAAGGATGCGCGCCTGTTGGCCCAGTGCTTCGATCTGGCTCTGCACGGCCTGCGCTTCTTCGATACGGGAGCGGCAGTGGAGGACGATGTCGTAGCCGCTTTTGGCCAGACGCAAGGCAATCGCACGGCCGATACCCCGGCTGGAGCCTGTGACCAGAATGGTTTCACTCATCGTTGTGTATCCTGAAATTCTTCTTGTAGATAACTGGCCACCTGCGGCGGGCGGAATACGTTAAGCCGGGCGATGGCTTCAATGCCAGTGCCGGTTAAGTGGCATTCGAAAACGCCCATGCCGTTGTCGTCTTGCAGGGAGCGGGTGGCGTGGATGTGCAGCTCGGCGCCAAGCGGAAAGCGCTCAACATTGCACTGGTAGTTGCGAGTGCCGAGCAAAAAGCCCAGCTCAACTGGCTCGCCGCGTGTGCGGGCATGGCAGCCCGCGTAGGCCGCGACGCTTTGCGCCATGATTTCGATGCCGACCCAGGCGGGCAGGCTGCCGTCGTCCTGATTGAACAGGCCGCCGTCGCGCACGGTGAGGCGGGTTTCGATGTCTTCATCGCCAAAGCGCTGGACTTGATCCAGCAGGATCATGTCCCCTGCATGGGGCACTAGCTCGGCAACTGGCCACAAGGTCATGGGCGTTCTCCTTGGGCGTCGCCGATGATCAGGCTGATGTTGTTGCCGCCAAAGGCGAAAGAGTTACTCATCAATGCGCGTCCGTTGCGTGTTGTCAGATGTGTGCCGGGCTTCACCAGGTTGAGTGCAGGCAGGGCCGGATCGGCCTCGCCATCCCAGCGCTGGGGGGGCAGCAGGTTGTCGGCGTTGTAAGTGCTCAGGCTCAGCCAGCAGAACGCCGCCTCCAGCGCGCCCGCAGCACCTAAGGTATGCCCGGTGAGCGGCTTGCTACTGGAGCAGGGCACGCCGTGGGGGAAGATGGCCTGCACAGCGATGCTTTCCATGGCGTCGTTGTGCTGGGTCGCGGTGCCGTGCAGGTTGAGGTAGTCGATTTGCTCGGCAGTGATGCCAGCTGCCGTCAGGGCTTTGCTCATGGCGGTTTGCGCACCGGTGCCTTGCGGGTGCGGTGCGGAAATATGGTGCGCATCCGAGCTGGCGCCGCCGCCAAGCAGGGCGATGGGCGCGCTGCTTGCGTCCAGCGGTTCACGGGTCATCAGGAACAGCGCTGCACCTTCGCCGATGTTGATGCCTTTGCGGTTGCGCGAGAACGGGTTGCACAGTTCCGGGCTGACGGCTTCCAGAGCCGAGAAACCATTCAGCGTGAGCTTGCACAGGCTGTCCACGCCACCGCAGATCACCGCATCGCATACGCCGAGATTGAGCAGACGCTGGGCGCTGAGCAGGGCGCGGGCACCGGAGGTGCAGGCGGTGGAGATGCTGTAGCTGGGGCCGCAGACGCCCAGCCAGTCGCTGAGGAAGCTGGCCGGTTCTGCCAGCTCCTGCTGGGCATAGTGATAGCTGGGCGGCAGTTCGCCGTTGTGCAGAAAGTGGGCGATACCCTGGCTGGCTTCGTCGATGCCGGTGGTGCTGGTGCCGAGTACCACGCCAACACGTTCGGCTCCGAACTGGGCCACAGCTGCACGCAGGCTGTCTTCAATCTCCAGTGCGGCGGCCAGCAGCAGCTGGCTGTTGCGACACAGCGGGTGCTCTGCCAGCTCTGGTAGGGGCGGTAGCTCGCCGGGCACGGCGCCCACGGTGAGCGAGAGTTCGGGAACCCAGCCGCTTTCGCGGCGCATGCCGCTGCTGTCGCCGCTAAACAGGGCGCGGGCCACGGCAGCTTTGCCTTGGCCGAGTGCGCAATTGAGCCCCAGGGCGTTCAAGTAAGTAGCCATTAAGGTGCCTTGTCGTCAGGGAGCGGGCTGATCTGGTAACGCAGGTCAGCCGGTTGATACAGGGTGAAATCCAGCGGCGTGCGGTAGTCGATACGCCACTGCGGTGCGAGCTGGCGGCTGCCCGTTGCCTGCACCTGCCAGTTGTCGCTTGGGTAGGCTGCGTTTAGCTGATCAGCCGGTGTCAGGGCAAACAGCAGGGCACTGAACAGCTCACGGGCTTCGTAATTGGGCGGCAGCAGGCCGTCGTTATGCCAGGAGCCGTCACGCAGTTGCTGGCGCGCAAGCGGTACGCCAATCGGGTCAAACAGTGAGGCGCGCAGGCTGCCGTTTTCGTCTTGCAGCACGAGCAGCCAGTCTTGCTGGTCGGCTGTTGTTTGCCGTTGCACCTGCAAGGTTAGCGGCAACTCAGCCACCAATGCGGTCTGCCGTTCAGGCAGGGCGGTGTGGCTGGCGCAGGCGCTCAGCAGCAGGCTCAGGCTTAACAACAGGGCGCGTAGCATCAGGCAGTTGCCTCCAGCGGTTTGGTCGCGACCACGTTGACCAGGGTTTCATTACGTTGGCCGAACGGCTTGGGCTTTTGCAGGCCCCAGCGCTCCAGCAGACCGAAGTCAGTCGAGCGGCTCCACCACAGATAAGGGTAGGAGATGTTTTGCTCAGTGAATTGGAAGCCTTGGCCGCGCAGCATGGCCAGGTATTCGTCGGCACTCTTTTGCACGTGCATCGGGTGACGGAACAGCCAGCGGATTACCCACGTGTCGATGTAGTACTTAGTGGACTCGGCAAACAACAGGCGGCCGCCCGGTTTCAGCACGCGCCAGAACTCGGCCAAGGCCTTTTCCTGTTCCACCAGATGATGGAATACCTGATGGCAGAACAGCAGGTCAACGCTGGCATCAGGCAGGTCGATTTTGCCGCAATCGCTGAGCACCAGATCCACGTCCAGACCCAGACGCTGAGCCTCGGCGCGGGAGCAGTCGAGGCTGTGCGGGTCGGCGTCCAGACCGATGATCTTTGACGGTCTAAATGCATTAGCCAGCAGGCCGAATGAGCGGCCCTGACCGCATCCTGCATCGAGAATCACCGGTGCCTCAGGCAGTGGCGTGTCAAAGCGGGTCAGCAGGTCGTTGATCGCCACACGCAGCACATGGTGGTGCCACACATGGCTGCGCAGGAACCAGAAGCCAAAGCGGGTTTCTTCAACGTAGGTAGCGGCCGGGTTGTTCATAACAGTCCTTGGTTAAGTCAGTTGCTGGCGCAGACTTCAGCGAGTACCCGCAAACGGCGGCGCGGTTCGGCGACGTAAGGGTTCTTTTCGTCCCAAGCGTAACCGGCAAGGATCGAGCTGATCATGCGGCGGATTTCCGGTTGGGCTTTCTCGTAATAAATCACGTCCTGGAAGCTGCCGTCGTACCAGCCTTCAACGTACACGCGGAAGGTGTCCACGCCGCGCTTGAGGGGAATGGCGAACTCGGTTTCCCAGTCCACGCTTTCGCCCTTCAACTGACGGTCGAGCAGGTTCGCGGCCATGCTGGAGGAGCGCATGGCGATGGTCACGCCAGAGCTGAACACCGGGTCGAGGAACTCCGCTGCGTTGCCCAGCAGTGCAAAGCCTGGGCCGTGCAGGGATTTGACGTTGGCCGAGTAACCGCCAATGGTACGCGCCGGGGTGTCCCACACGGCGTTTTTCAGCACCTTGTTAAGGCTTGGGGTCTCTTCGATGAACTGCTTGAGGCAGGCATCCAGATCGTCCGGGCGGCCCTCATAGCGTTCCGCAGCGGCCACCACGCCAACCGAGCAGCGACCATTGCTGAATGGGATGGTCCAGAACCACACATCGCGCAGGGTCGGATGGGTGGTGATGAGGATTTTTTCGCGGTCAAAGCCAGTGCCTGCGCTGCGGTCTTCCACGTGGGTGAACACGGCTTTACGCACCGGGAAACTGGACGGCGTATCAAGGTCGAGCAGGCGCGGCAGCACGCGGCCGTAACCACTGCCATCGAGGACGAAATCGCACTCGATCTGATACTCATGGCCATCCTGCAAGCGGCGCACACTCAGGCGCGGCTGGGCGCGGTCAAAATCCACCGCGTAGATTTCCTCTTCGTAGCGAATCTCCGTGCCTTGCAGCTCGGCCTGATCAGCCAGCAGCTTGTCGAAATCAGCACGCAGCACCTGATAGGTCGAGCCCATGCCCGGCGTAAAGGTATCGCGGAAGTCAAACTCGCTGTAACGCTCGCCCCAGCCGAACGCTGCACCGTGCTTGGTCTGGAAACCGGCTGCACGCACGGCCTCCAGCATCCCGGCTTCTTCAACGAAGTCCAGGCAGTGCGAGAGCAGGCTTTCGCCGATGGAGAAGCGTGGGAAACGCTGACGCTCCAGAATCAGGACATCGTGACCTTTGCGTTTGAGGATGGCGGCGGCGATTGAACCGGAAGGGCCCGCACCAATGACTACGACACTACGCCGTTCAACTTCAGGTGAGTTCATGGCTTCTACTGGCCTCGTTATGCTTTAAGGATTTGGCAGACCTGCGGCCGAGCAGTGCTGGCAGCAGTGTTGAAAACAGGCTCATGAGCAACAGGCTGAAATACACCAGCGAGTCGATCAGCTGCAATTGCAGGAGCAAGTTGAGGAAGACGATTTCGGTCAGGCCGCGAATATTCAGCAGGATGCTTTCGTGCCATTTCACCCGCGCCGGGCTTTGCGGATCAGCCCAGTGCAGGCCCAGCCAGCTACCGATGACTTTGCTCAGCACCGGCAGTACAAACAAGGCCAGCAGGTGCTGCCAGGTGAGGCCGTTGCCGAGGTTGTGGAAATCCACCCAGAGCACGCCGTAAGTGAGGATCAGCGGCACCGCTAGGCCGTTGAGCAAACGCTTGAAATGCGCATCCTTCAGCGGTAATTGAAAAGGCTGCTTCTGCCAAGCCAGGCACAGCATGTAAGCGATGCCGAAGACCAGCGCATTCAGGTGCAGGTACTGGAACAGCACCATCAGGGCAAAGAACGGCAGGCTGTAGAACAGACCGTGACGCAAGCCCAGCGCTCGCAACATGGCAGGTAGCGCAGCAGCCAGCAACGGCCACAGCAGGGCCGCCGGATCATTGCTGCCTTGGGCTAAGCCGAACAGGCTCCAGCACAGAAAATCCATCAGAATCGCCGCATGCATCAGGCGCTTGGTTTGCTCCGGCGGGTAGCCGATGTTCTGCAAAAACAGGTACAGCACCGGAATCGCGGTGATGGAAAACAGCAGGCCGATGCCCACTGCACTCAGCCAGCTGTGCTCGCCGGGCAACAGCCACAAAGCGCAGGCCAGCCCGGCCAGCATCGGCACAAGGAAGCTCGGCAGGGCGATTTTCAGGCAGGCGCTGCTCACATCCAGATCAATCACATCACTCAGGATGTAACCCAGCAGCAGGGCAAAGCACAGGCCGTAGAGCAGTTGAAGCCAGTCCGGGGCGAGCAGGTCGGTTGCGCTGAGCTGCCAATGCGGTTCAACCCAGCCCAGCAGCAGGGCAGGTATCGCCAGACTGGCCACCAGCAACTGGCCCACAATTGGGATCAGGCGCTTACCACCGAGGGTGGCAACCAGCGCGTAGATCACCAGAGCGATTAACCAGAAACCGAGCACGCTCATAGGACAGCTCCGGCAGTTTTAGCCTGGGCGTGCCCGGCCCATGGCGCGAGCAGGAAGCAGAACAGCAGGCCGAGGCTGATGGCCAGACCGAAGTTGGCAATGGCCGGAGTATCACTGATCAGTAGCAAGCCGAAGGACAGCCAACTGGTGATCGCTGAGAGCAAGGTGCCGAGCAGGCTCACTGCCGCGCCACCAATGTTCTCCCGCATCAGAATCGCGTAATCAACGCCAATCGCAGTGATCAGCAGCAGGCCGAACAGGCTGAACAAGGTCAGGGGCTGGCCCAACCAGCCAAGGCAGGCCAGCGCGGCGCAGGCGGCCAGCAGCGGCAGGCAGACCACACGCAGCGCGCCGCCGAAGCCAAAGGGGATGCACAGCAGCACCAGAATGGCGGCTGAGGAGATCAGTTTGAGTTCAGCCGCGGTCAGTTGGGTGACGCTGAACAGGGCATTGAGTTCGCCGATGCGATCCACTGCCTGCACGCCCCGCAGGCCAGCCGCAAGCGTTTGCAGTTCGGCGCTGCTGTTCAGCCCTTGCAGGCTGACGATGGCCGCGACGCCTTGCTCATTGTCCCCCAGCCACAGCGCTCGCCACGGCTCGCCAATCGGGCTGGCCAGCGCCTGTTGCAGTGTCGCTGGCGTGCGGGTGCTGAGCAGGTTCAGCTCCTGCTCCAGCGCGCTTCTCTCAAGGCCAAGGTCGAGCAGCGGCTGCCAGTGTTCAGGGAGCTTGTGCAGCGCATCGTGCAGCGGCTGCAGCTGGCTTTGTGGGGCGACCAGTTGAGTCAGGCTTTGATAACCGCGCAGGCTGCCTGCGCTGATGGCTTGATCCAGACGCAGGCTCAATTCGGCCTGACGTTGCAGCAGTTGTTCAGTGTTATCAGCCCGCACCAGAAAGAACTGGCTGGTGGGTTGCTGACCGGTCAGCTCGGCAATGCGCTGCGCCTGTGCCGCCAGTTGCGGCTCTTTGCCTAGCCATTGGCGAAGATCGTTTTGAGTGTGCAACTGCCAGATGCCGCCTGCACAGAACAACATGAGCAGTAGGAACAGCGGTGTGCTGCCGGTTTTACGCAGTAGGCGCTCACGCAGGCTGAGCAGGCGCGTGCTCAGGTTCATCAGACTCGGCGCCGGCCTCAGCTGTAGGCCGCGCAGCCAGGCAGGCAGCAGGCACACTGAACACAGGTACGCCGCCACTAAACCGGCTGCTGAGAACAGCGCGACTTGGGTCAAGGCCGGGAACGGGGTGAAGGCCAAGGCTAGATAACCGACCAGATTGGTGCCCAAGCTCAAGCTCAGGCCCGGCAGCGTGGCGCGCACCGCGGCCCAACTGTCCCAGGTGTGGCTCTCGGCGTTTTGTGCCCAGCTCTTGCTCAAGTAGTGCTGCGGATAATCTGCCGCGACCCCGACCAGACTGGCGCCGAGCACCAGGGTGAGGGCGTTGATCTGGCCGAACACCAGCACACAAGCGCTGATGCCTGCCAGCAGCGCCATGCCAATCGGCAGCAAGCTGACCAACACGCGCAGGCGGCGGAAGGCGAACAGGAGTAGCAGCAAGGTGCCGAGGGTCGCGCCACCGCCGATCAGGCTAATCTCGCGGGTGGCTTTGGCTTGCCCAGCAGCCGCGTAGAGCACGCCGCCCGTGGCCAGCAGCTCACCGCCTGCGGCTTCAACCTGAGCGCGACTGGCGGCCACTTGCTCGGCAATCAGCGGCGGTTCCTGCATATCAAAGGCGCTGCCGTGGGCGCTGGCACGCAGCAAGGCCCAGGTGGTGCCGTTGTCTTCAATCAACAGTGCGCCGCTGCTGAGGTCAGGCTGTACGCGGCTGCCGTGGTTGAGCGCCTGTTGGGCGCGGGCGGCAAAGCCGAACCAGTCTTCTTCTGTGGGCAACAGGCTGAAGCTGTTGAACGGATCAAAGAACTGCGCGGCACGTTGTTCAATCAGCTGTTGCGGGTGATTCAGCAGCAGTTCGCGGTCAGCCGCAGGCAGCAGGGCCAGACGATTGCTGCGCAGGTAGTCGCGCAGGCTGGCGAGGTCATCATTGACCTGCCACTGCACTTGGCTGAAGCGCTGGCTGGCCTCTAATTGCCCGGCGACGTGTTGCGCTAAAGCGATGGCTTGATCCCGTTGGGCGTGGCCGACCAACAGCAGCAGCTCGCGGTTAAGCGGTGCTTGCATGCGCTCTTCGGCTTGCTGGATCAGTGCGTCGTCGCTGTCTTTGGGCAGTAACGCGAGCATGTCGGCTGCCACCGGCGGACCGGCACGCCACTGCCATGCTGCCAGCGCCAATAGGGCCAGCAGCAACAGCAAAAAGGCGCGGGGCAGCAGACGCTCACTGTTCAAAGTCGCGCAGCTCCTGTTCGCTCAGGGCATCACCGGTCTGGCTGTCTGGCAGACGCAGCACGGTGCGATCGCCCTGGGTTTCGCTCAGTTCGATCTGCTTAACCAGCGCGCCACCCTCAATCTGAATGCGACTGAAGATTTGTTTCAGCAGCAGCGAGTTGGGCGTCAGGTTCAGTTGCCAGTTGTCCGCCGTGCCGCTCAGCTCCAACTGAAAGTCACGGGCAAGGCCGCTGTGGTCGCCTTTGAGTACGGCCAGAAACAGACGGCTTTGCTGGGCCGCTACATCCTGCCCCGGCTGTTGTTGCCAGCCTGCGGCGGTGCGCTTGGCGATGCCGTTTTGGGTAATGCGGTAATCCTGCTTAAGCGGGCTTTGCAGTTGCCAGAGCAGGCCGTGTTCGCCACTGAGCACGAACTGGCCACGGCTGGTCAGTGGCTTGGGCAGGGCACGCAGGTGTTTCTCTTGAATCAGCGGGCCGCGCACCACGGCGGGCTTGGCCAACTGGGCGCTGAGCTGATCCAGATCGAAGGCTTGGGCGGCGGTTGCCAGCAGCCCAAGCAGGACAATGGAGAAACTTCTGGTGACTGCCCTTAAGCTCATTGCATGGCCCTCTCGACGGCATCCGTGAAGACTTTCGGACAGACGAACTGCATCTCGCGGCTGGCGATTTCCACCGCCACCTGCACGCTGCTGCCACGTGTCATGCGCTCGCCGGTTTCGGCGTCGACGATCAGGTAGTTGATCTTCAGGCGGTTTTCCCACTCCACCAGATCCGCTCGGACAATCAGCTTCTGGCCGAACTGTGCGCCACGCATGTAGCGCACTTGCAGGTCGATGATCGGCCAGGCGTATCCAGCGTCGCGCATCTGCGTGTAGTTGTGGCCGAGCTTGTCGAGCAGGGCACAGCGCGCCTGCTCGAAGTATTTGACGTAGTGGCCGTGCCAAACCACTTCCATCATGTCGACGTCGTAGAACTGGACTTGCAGCTCGATCTCAGCCTGCACCACACCTTTGCTACGCATACAGGCTCCAGTGTTGTTCGCGGATACGGGTCAGGCACAGGCGCAGCTCTGCTTCCAGTGCGCGGTCTTCGATCACCGGCGGGAACTCGCTGGCCAACTGCTCGCGCATGCTCAGCAGCGGTGCTGGGATGTCGTCTTTACCGGCCTGCTGACGCAGCCATACGCCTTGGTTGGCGGCCAGCAAGGTGGCGGCGGCCACTTGTTCGGCCAGCTCCAAGCTGCGCAGGGCATCGCGGGCGGCGATGGTGCCCATGCTGACTTTGTCCTGGTTGTGGCATTCAGTGGAGCGCGAGAACACGCTAGCCGGCATGGTGTTTTTCAGCGCTTCGGCGGTCCAGGCGCTGGCGCCGATCTGCACGGCCTTAAAGCCGTGGTTGATCATCGCGGTTTCCGCTGGCGCGCCGGACAGGTTGCTCGGCAGGCCGTGGTTGTAGCGCACGTCGACCAGCAGGGCGAGCTGGCGGTCGAGCAGGTCAGCAACGTTGCCCACCAGATTCTTCAGGCTGTCCATGGCGAAGGCGATATGCCCGCCGTAGAAGTGGCCGCCGTGCAGCACGCGCTCGGCTTCGGCATCAATCAGCGGGTTGTCGTTGGCGCTGTTCAGTTCAGTCTCGATGAACTGGCGCAGCAGGCCTAGGCTGTCGGCCAATACGCCGAGTACGTGTGGGGCGCAGCGCAGCGAGTAGCGATCTTGCAGGCGATGCAGCGGAGCCGTTGGCGCGTTAATCGCCAAGTCTTGGCGCAGCCAGGCGGCAACCTGAGTCTGGCCCGGATGGGGTTTGGCGGCGAACAGGCGCTCGTCAAAGTGCTCCGGGTTGCCTTCCAGGGCCACCACGTTGAGTGCGGTGATGCGGGTCGCCAGCTTCAGCAGGTAATCGGCGCGGGAGTAGGCCAAGCAGGCCAGGGCAGTCATCACCGCTGTGCCGTTCATGAGGGCCAGGGCTTCTTTCGGGCGCAGGGTTAGCGGCGTCCAGCCAAGCTCAGCGTGAACCTCCGCGGAGGTGCGGCGTTCGCCTTTGTACAGGACGTCACGCTCACCCGTTAAGGTCGCGGCAACGTAAGACAGCGGCGTGAGGTCGCCACTGGCACCCACCGAGCCTTCTTCCGGGATCAGCGGCAGAATGTCGTGCTCAAGGAAGGCTTGCAGACGCTCCAGCAGTTCTACGCGTACGCCAGAAACCCCGTGGCACAACGACTGCAAACGGCTGGCCAGTACGGCACGGGTGCTCGGCGCATCCAGCAGTTTGCCCAGGCCGCAGCCGTGGAAGGTGAACAGGTGGCGCGGCAGGGCTTCAACCTGATGCAGCGGTACGGAGACCACGCAGGAGTCGCCGTAGCCGGTGGTAATGCCGTAGATCTCGCCTTCGCGGTCGAGCAGGCTGTCGAGGTAGCGGGCGCCCTTGGCGATTTTCTCCCGGTAGGCGGCGTCGCTCTGCAGCTGCGCCGGAGCGCGGCGCTGAGACAGGGCAACGATCTGTTCGATGCTCAGAGCATGCTCGCCAAAAACTACGGGATCAGGCTGGTGTGTCGTCATCTTTATTCCAGAACGGGTAGAAGTTGAACCACTGCAAAGGGGCACTCAGGCAGCGCTGTGCCAGGCTGTCGGCATAGCGTTGGGCCCAGTGTTGAATCACCTGATCACGCTCGCTGCGCTTCCATTCGATGCGCTCGGCAAACGGCTCGATGGTGACCTTGTAGCGGCCATCGAACTTCAGGCAATGAATCAGGTTGACCGGGCATTGCAACAGTCCCGCCATCAGCCATGGGCCTTGTGGGAACGCGGCGGGCTTGCCGAGAAACTCCACAATGGCTTTGCGGCTGCCTCGCAGCGGGACGCGGTCGCCGGCAATGGCCAGCCACTCGCCCCGATCCAGGCGTTCGGACAATTGCATCATGGTTGCGGCGTCCAGTTCGCTGACCTGGATCAGGCGCATTTGACTGGCACCGGACTCACTGAGCAACCGGTTGAATTGTTCGGCGTGTTTGGTGTGCAACAGGACGTTCATGGTCACGTCTTCGCCGATTTCGGCCAGGGCGCGGCAGACTTCCGGGTTGCCTAAGTGCGAAGCCACCAGAATCTGCCCGCGGCCTTGCTCATATAACTTGCCGCAGATGTTCTCCGGGTCGACCAGCTCCAGGCGCTCCAGGCCAATCCTGCCGCTCCACACATCAAGCTTGTCCAGCAGCGTGTCAGCAAAGGCCATGAACTGGCGGAACACGGTCAGCTGGGTGGGCTTGAGATCAGGGCGGGCGCTCCACTGCGCCAGGTTCTGCTGGTATTCGAAAATGCTGCGTCGGGCGGTGCTGCCGAACAGGTAAAAGTAGGCAACGATCAGGTGCAGCAGCGGGCTGATTAGGCGACGGCCGAGCAGGCGCGAGAGCATGACCGTCAGCTTCATCAGGATATAGCTGCCGCGTTCGCGCTGTCTGGCCCAGTGTTGACTGCTCATCGCCAGCACCTTTGCCAGAGGATACGCGGGGCGCGCAGGAGCATGCCGAAGAAGAGCTTGGCGTGCATTTTTGAGATCAGCGCGTTGTCGTGCCACAGGCGGAAGTGGGACAGGCCATCCTCCGGGTAGTGCACGCGGGTGGGCAGCCAGTGCATGGGCTGATTGCGCCAGGCCAGACGCACGAGTACCTCGGTGTCGAAATCCATTCGTTTACCGATATTGACGTGGTTGATCAGCGCCAGAGTCTGCGCCAGTGGGTATACGCGGAAGCCGCACATTGAATCGCGGATTTGCAGCGACAGGGTGTTGATCCACACCCACACGTGGGTCAGGTAGCGCGCATACAGACGGCCTTTCGGCACACTGGCGTCGTACTGTGGATAACCGCAGATCAGTGCATCCGGCGCAGTTTGCGAGGCGCTGACAAACACGCTGACATCGCTCAGGTTGTGCTGGCCGTCGGCATCTACCTGCAAGGCATGGGTAAAACCGAGGCGAGCGGCTTCGCGTAGGCCGGCCATCACCGCGCCGCCTTTGCCTTGGTTCTGCGGCAGCCGCAGCAGGTGAGTGTCGGCCTGAGTGGCGAGCTGATCCATCACGGCAGCGCACTCGGCAGCAGAGGCATCATCCACCAGTACGCAGGGCAAACCGGCTTTGTGCAACTCGGCCACCACCGCAGGCAGGGTACGCCCGTGGTTGTAGACCGGAATCACCGCGCAGGCCTTATACACCGGCAGCCCCCAGCAGAATGCGGCCAGATGAACAGGCTGCCTCGCCATTGCGGAAGGCGAAATACAGCTTGCCGCGCTCGGCATCGAAACGCAGGGTCAGTTGCAGGCGGTCGCCGGGGCGCACCAGTTGCTGAAACTTAAGCACTTCCATGCCGCCGAAACGGGGTGGCAAATCGGGGATCAGGCGCCGAGCCAGTTGCTGGGCCCAGTCCACCTGCACTACGCCAGGCAGCACCGGGGTCTGCGGGAAGTGGCCGGTGAAGTAGGCCAAATCCAGCGGGATATCCAGCTCCAGTTGCCACTCGCCATCCTGCTCGACGGCCGACAGTGGCTCGACCAGTTTGGGACGCGGTGCTGCGAGCAATTCATCCACACAGACTTGCGTCAGCTTGCCTTGTGCGTTGTACGGCAGCTGTGCGAGCAGCCGCCAGCGACGCGGCAGGGCGATGGCTTCGGTGTGTTGTGTGAGGTGCTGGCGCAGGGTTTCCGTCAGTGTACGGCGGCCCTGATTGCGCAACGCATGCAGGCCTGCAGGCGACAGGCTGACCAGTGCGCCGAGGTAGGCGCGGCCCTGCTGAATCACGCCTAAACGGGCATCACTGACCCATTCATGATTGATCAGTGCTTGCTCCAACATGGGCAGGGAGATGCGTTTTTCTTCCAGCTTGATGATGCGATCCAGACGACCCAGCAGGCGGAAACGGCCATCGGCTTCAAAGCTCACAGCATCGGCAGTCTGCTCGCGGTGGCCTTCCGGCAAATAAGGGGAGATCAGATTGAGCGCGCCGTCCTCATTGCTGCCGGTTTCAATCCCTGCAAACGGCGTCCACAGCTCGCCACCTTGGCGCCAGGCGATGCCGCCGGTTTCCGAACTGCCGTAGATTTCAGTCGGCCACTGACCGAGCAGGCGGTGCAGCTCCGTGGCGGTTTCAGCAGGCAACGCACCGCCGGAGGAAAACACCTGACGCACCTGTTGCAGCGCGGCCCAGTCGAGGTTGTCACCCATGCGTTTGAGCAGGGCGGGGCTGGCTACCCAAGCGAAACGCTTGCTGCTGTCTTCGCGGATCAGGTTCAGGCTTTCGCGCTGTAAATCTTCTGGGAACGGCAAGGCACGGGGGATAAAACAGCGCCCGGCGCACAGCGGCCACAGCACGCGGAATAGCAGCCCGTAAATATGCTGCGCGGCAACGCTGCCGAAAATGGTCGCACCGGCAACTTGTTCGCCCCAGAGGGCTTCCAGTGCTTCGACTTCGTTGCTGAGCTGACGCAGGGATTTGTCGATCAGCTTGGCTTCACCACTGGAGCCCGAAGTGCTCAGGGTCAGACGGCAGTTATCCACCGCCAGCAGGGCGGGATCGAGTGCCGGGCTGGCCGCTGTGAACAGGCCGTCGAGGGTGTCCAGCCACAGGTCACAGCTGGTGGCCAGGCGCTGACGGGTGTTGGCTTGCGCATCAGCCGGTAGCACAACGGCGATGCCAGCGCGCCAAGCGGCCAGCAGGGCAATGGCCAGCTCACCGGCGTCTTCCATATGCAGGGCCAGACGCTGTACGCCGCGCTGTTGCAGAACAAAGGCCAATTGCAGGGCCTGTTGCA
Organism: Pseudomonas mendocina; assembly: GCA_037482215.1. Lineage (NCBI taxonomy): Bacteria > Pseudomonadati > Pseudomonadota > Gammaproteobacteria > Pseudomonadales > Pseudomonadaceae > Ectopseudomonas > Ectopseudomonas mendocina. The sequence continues at coordinate 4,007,512 of CP148074.1, read as the reverse complement.
GCAGTGCGGGATGCTCCAGCTGTGGCGTCACCTGACGGCCAGGCTGGGCAGTTTCTAACAGGCGCTCAAGGGGCAGCCAGTTCATTCGTGTCTCCTTACGTGCTGGCGTACCAGCCACTCACCGACAAACAACAGGCCCATCAACACATAGGCAATCAGGCCGGTGTACAGCGTCCACCAACTTAGTGGGGCCCAGAAATTCAGCGCCACAACCACCAAGCCGTTGAGCAGGAAAAACAGTGTCCACACCTGTGTGACCCGCCGTATATGGCGGATAGCGACCTCGGGCAAGTACGGCTCACGAATACGTGCCAGTCGCTCAATCAGCGGCGGGCCATACTTTAAGCTCAGACCAAATGTCACCATCAGCAAGCCGTTGAGCAGCACTGGATACCAGCGCAGCAGCTGTTCTTGTGCCGACAAGCCCAGTAGCAGGCAGAACGACAGTGCAACCGCCGTCATCCACAGGTTGCCGGGCTTGCCCCGCTGCGAAAGCGCACGGGCGAGCCACAGCACGCCGAGGCATACGGCAAACCACTGGGGCGACAGGTGCTCCATGCCGTAATACACGGCAAACGGGTAGAGCACTCCGGCAATCAGCAACAGCAGGCCAAACAGGCGCGCCATTATTCAGCGGCTGGGCTGTTGACCAGTTGGAATACGGCTTCAACCACATCGCCCACGGTGCGCACGGCTTTGAACTCTTCGGCCGCGAGCTTTTTGCCGGTCTGGCGCTTGATGTGGTCGATCAGGTCGACGGCATCAATGCTGTCGATTTCCAAGTCCTGATACAGGTTGGCCTGAAGCGTGATGCGCTCAGGTTCCAGTTCAAACAGTTCAACGAGGGCGTCGCGCAGGGTGTTGAAAATATCGTCACGGGTTTGCATCGGCGCGATCCTCAGGCGGGTTGTTGCGAAGAAACGAATGCCGCCAGACTGGCCACGTTGGCGAAGTGCTTGCGGGTGTCCTTGGCTTCAGCGTCAATCTTGATGCCGAAGCGTTTCTGGATGGCCAGGCCTAGCTCCAGGGCGTCTACCGAGTCCAGGCCTAAACCTTCACCGAACAGGGTGAGGTCGGCGGCGATGTCTTCGGCGGTCATGTCTTCAAGGCCCAGGGCGTCGATGATCAGATTCTTAATTTCAAGTTCTAGATTGCTCATCTCGGGCGAGCTCCTTAAGGAAGTGCTGGTGCAGGAATTGATTAAGTTTGCGTGAGGCCACCGGGGCAGGGTCGGCGCCATTGAACGCTTGTACGTCGATATCCTCACCCACGCGCAGGCGGAAGTGAAAACGTCGCGACGGAATGCTGTACCAAGGTTCAGCCTTGGTCAGGGTCGTGGGGGTGACATCGATCACAACCGGTGTCACCACGCGGGCACCGCGCAGGGCAATGGCCGCAGCACCACGGTGAAACTCACGAAACTCACCCGGCGTGGTGCGGGTGCCTTCGGGGAATACGATCAGGGTTTGGCCTTCTCGCAAGGCGCCTGCTGCTTCTTCCAGCATGTCCACGCTGCCGCTGTTGCTGATGTACTGCGCGGCGCGGATAGGCCCGCGCATAAAGGGGTTGTGCCAGAGGCTTTCTTTAACGATGCAGTTGGCGTCGCGGATAAAGGCAATGAGCACCACCACGTCGATCAGGGATGGATGGTTGGCAATGACCATTTGCCCCGGTTGCCCCAGGCGTTCGATGCCTTCTACTTCATAGGTCAGCACGCCAGTGCGGTACATAAAGCGGACAAAGTAGTAGAAGGTCGCACTGACCACGGCACGGGAGCGAGTGCGCTGGGTGACGGCATCACCGGGCAGCAGTCGCAGCAGTGGGAAGACCAGAACGCGCAGGAGGAAGCCGCCGATTCCGAATAGGCTGAAACTCAAAGCAGTTGCGATCAAGCGCCACCAGTAAGGATGGCTGTATGTGCTCAGACCTTTTCGTTCGACCATGTCCACTTCCGGTTCTTCCAATGATGCTGCAATACCGTCTGGCCACCGCACAGCGCGCGTACCAGATTCAGAGCGTGGGGCCACTGCGAGCGTGGTCCGCTTTCCTTGCTCAATTGCAGGTTCCAGTCATTGCCGGGCGTAAGCAGCAGGGCAACGGCATAGGGGAATGGCACGTCATCTATATAGGGGCGATACAGTTCGGGCGGTGTTTCTTCGGCAATGACCAGCAACACGGCCGGCGCGCCTTCCTGAAGCAGGCCGCAGGCTTCCAGTACGGCGGTTTCCAGACCATCACCTTCGCCTGCTAGGGCCGTCATTTCGCTGGTGTCGCTACGCTGGATCGACCACAAGCCGATAATGGCGTTGTGCACCGAAAGGCTGAATTGGGTGGGAGACAGCGGCTCGTTATGTGCAAGATCGCTGAGGATCGCCAACGTACGTGGTGTTTCACCGTGTCGGCTGGTGAACACCATAGGCACTTGCGGCAAATCTTCTGCCAGTGGCCAGGCCACATGGAATGCCATGCGTGCCAGCCTGCTAAGGCGGCGGCGTTGCATCGCAGGCAATGCACTGACATCGGGCTGCTGGCCAAGATCGGGCAGGCACGACGGTGCCTGGTGCCAGGCAAGCCAGTCAGCCGTACTGTCCACGCCTGGTGCCCAGGCGCGCCATTGTTCGATCCGGAAGTGTGTCACGCGGGTAAGTCCAAATATTCCTACGCCCAGTCAAACCCGCTTAGGACGGCTTTTTCGTTGGCATTATGGTCGCATTATCCAGTCCCGCTCGGGACTGCGCAAATTCTATGAAAAAGATTGTCAATCAGACGATTCCGTAAATCCTTCATCCTTTTCTGTAATTGTGCATAGAATCACTTCAGTCCGGGGTTTAGGAGGTCACGATGCGACGCGTTATCTTTAATCAGAAAGGCGGTGTGGGTAAGTCCAGTATTGCCTGCAACCTGGCGGCGGTCAGCGCTTCACAGGGGTATCGGACGCTTTTGATCGACCTGGATGCTCAAGCCAACTCCACCCAGTACTTAACGGGTTTAACTGGGGACGACATCCCCATGGGCATTGCCGAGTTCTTCAAGCAAACGTTGGCTTCGACCTCGTTCCGTAAGAACAAAGTGGATATTTACGAAACCCCGTTCGATAACTTGCATGTGGTCACCGCCACAGCGGAGTTGGCAGAGCTTCAACCCAAACTTGAGCAAAAGCACAAGATCAACAAGCTGGCGAAGCTGTTAGATAGCTTGAGTGAGGATTACGAGCGTATTTATCTGGATACGCCACCAGCCCTTAACTTCTATACGGTTTCTGCCCTAATCGCTGCGGATCGCGTCCTGATCCCTTTTGATTGCGACAGTTTTTCTCGTCAGGCGCTCTATGGCCTGTTGGCAGAAATTGAGGAACTCAAGGAAGACCACAATGAGGGGCTGGAGGTGGAGGGGATTGTTGTTAACCAGTTCCAACCCCGTGCCAGCCTGCCGCAGCAGATCATTGATGAATTGATCGAAGAGGAATTGCCGGTGTTGCCGGTACACCTGATGAGCTCGGTGAAAATGCGCGAATCCCATCAGGCTTGCACACCGCTGATCTACCTCGACCGCAGCCACAAACTGACGCAGCAGTTTGTTGAATTACATGATTTGCTGAACGAGGCGGATTAATCGCTTGTTGGGTGGGCTCTCAGTGCTTCCGCAGCTGGTAGAGCCCAACACTCTCTGCCACCACCTCGCCCGCAGCATTGGTCAGTTGCAACTCAAGGGTGAACTCGGCTTTTCCGTCGCTGCTGGCTTGGCTTTGCAAGCGCTCTATCTCGTCGTCACTGAGGCGTGCCTCAACCCAAATGTCGCCGGTCGCGGGGCGTCGAAAGCGCAGGTTCATCTCTTTAACGATGGGGTAGAAGTGCTGCACATCGAAACTGGTCAGGAACAGCGCACCGCCGGGTAGTTCGGCGAGGGTGAACAAGGCACCTGCATACATGCTGCCTATGTGGTTCTGGTTGCCCGCCAGGGGCATGCGCAGCCGCACAAAGCCAGGCTCTAGCACTTCAGCTTTTAAGTCAGTGCGTTTGATAAAGGCGATCTGCTCTTCAGTCAGCTGGCGCACCAGTTCGATGGGCATAGACATAGGGCGACTCCGGTCTTGTTGTTGTCCTGCCAGCGTAATGGCAGACCGGACGGCACGTAATGACCAAGGCGCCCCGTCGGGTTGACCGAATCGCTCAAATTCTCTGTTGTCGCAGCCATCCGAGCAGTTGCGGCAGCGGCATGGCACCGCTCTGACGGGCGACTTCGACACCACCCTTAAACAGGATCAAGCTGGGGATAGAGCGAATACCCAATTGAGCGGAGAGTGGCTGGTTATTCTCGCTGTCGAGTTTGCCTAGGCGGCAGCGACCTTGCAGTTGCTGAGCAGCTTGCTGAAAGGTTGGGGCAAAGCTGCGGCAAGGCCCGCACCAGTCCGCCCAGACATCCACCAACAAGGGAAGGTCGCCCTTGAGCTGGCTGGCGAAGTTGGCTTGGCTTAATTCGAATGGCGATGCAGGCAGCACTTCGCTCTTACAGCGGCCGCAGCGTGGGCCATCGGCAAGACGGTCAGACGGGATGCGATTGAGGCCATTACAGCTGGGGCAAGGTATAAGCAGCGGATTGGACATGAGAGACTCCAGAGCAGGATTAGCCTTAATCTGGAGTCTTTTACTCGGATATCAAGTGCGCAAGCTGTGCCCTGTGGATTAAACCAACTTCACAAGGCACTAATGCAGGCTTTACTTAGACGCTTCCAGCGCCTGCTCCAGGTCAGCGATGATGTCGTCGCTGTGCTCGATACCGATCGACAGGCGCACCATGTCGCGGGGAACGCCGGCTTTTTCCAGCTCTTCATCATTGAGCTGGCGGTGCGTGGTCGAGGCTGGGTGGCAGGCCAGGGACTTCGCGTCGCCGATGTTGACCAGGCGTACTACCAGCTTCAGTGCATCAATAAAGCGTGCGCCAGCTTCCTGGCCGCCTTTAATGCCGAACGACAGAATCGCCGCTGGTTTACCGCCGGTGTAGCGTTGAGCCAGTTCATGCTCTGGATGATCCGGCAGACCAGCGTATTTCACCCACGCGACTTGCGGGTGGTTTTGCAGGTAGTGGGCGACTTTCAGGGCGTTCTCGGTGTGACGCTCCATGCGCAGGGCCAGGGTTTCCAAGCCTTGCAGGATCAGGAAGGCGTTGAACGGCGACAGTGCCGCGCCGGTGTTACGCAGTGGCACCACGCGGCAACGGCCGATAAAGGCTGCCGGGCCGAAGGCTTCGGTGTAGGTCACACCGTGGTAGGACGGGTCCGGTGTGTTCAGCAGCGGGAAGCGTTCTTTGTTCTCGGCCCACGGGAACTTGCCGGAGTCGACCACAATGCCGCCGATACTGGTGCCGTGGCCGCCAATGTACTTGGTCAGCGAGTGCACGACGATGTCCGCGCCGTGTTCGAACGGGCGGCACAGAATTGGCGTGGCCACGGTGTTATCCACAATCAGCGGTACGCCATGACGGTGAGCGGCGTCGGCCAGGGCTTGCAGGTCAACGATGTTGCCCGCCGGGTTGCCGATGGATTCGCAGTAAACGGCTTTGGTTTTGTCGTCGATCAGTGCTTCCAGCCCGGCGATATCGTCGTGGGAGGCAAAGCGGGTTTCGATGCCGATGCGTGGCAGGGTATGGGCCAGCAGGTTGTAGGTGCCGCCGTAAAGTTTGGCCACGGAGACAATGTTGTCGCCGGCTTCAGCTACGGTCTGAATTGCGTAGGTGATGGCGGCCATGCCAGAGGCTACAGCCAGCGCTGCAACACCGCCTTCAAGGGCAGCGACGCGCTCTTCAAGCACGGCGTTGGTGGGGTTCATGATGCGGCTGTAGATATTGCCTGCGACCTTCAGGTCGAACAGGTCGGCGCCGTGCTGGGTGTCGTCAAAGGCGAATGAACTGGTCTGGTAAATCGGGACTGCAACCGCTTTTGTTGTTGGATCTGGGCTGTAACCGGCGTGGATGGCCAGGGTTTCCAGTTTCATGCGCGTGTTCCTTTACTGTGGCAGTTAAGAAAAATCGCAGCATCGCTAATGGCAAAGAGCCGGTCAATGCGCAAAAGCAATGAACCGGCTCTTTTACTAGAACGTTTTGACTGAGGCTTATAGCGATCGCCCGGCTTAATTCAGCGCCTGGAAGATGTTGAAGGCACTGATCGCGGTGATCAGGCAGCCCACAATTGTCATCAGCACACGGGCTGGCAAGTGTTTGCACAACAGTGCGGCGAACGGCGCAGCGAACATACCGCCGAGCACCAAGCCCGCCACCATTTGCCAGGTTGCAGGCTCGCCCGCGAGCATGATGAAGGACGCCGCACTGGTGATGGTCAGGAAGAACTCAGCGAAGTTAACAGAGCCAATCGTGGTGCGCGGATCACTACCCGAACCCAGCAGGCTGCTGGTTACAACCGGGCCCCAGCCACCGCCACCGGCAGCATCGACAAAACCACCGAACATGGCCAGCTTGGCTACGTGCTTGGGCTCTTTACGCTGTTGCTGCGCATGACGATAGGCCTTGCGCAGGATGTACAAGCCCATGATCAGCAGGTAGGCGGAGATAAAGGGCTTCATCACCTCGCCGTCGAACGTGGTGATCAGCACCGCACCCAAAATTGCACCGATCATGCCCGGCAGCAGCAGGCGCAGGAACAGTGACTTATTCACATTGCCCAGCTTGGCGTGGGAGATACCTGAAAGGCCGGTGGTGAACACTTCAGCAATGTGCACGCTGGCACTGGCCGCTGCTGGTGATGCACCGGCAGTCAGCAGAAAACTGGTCGCCGTGATGCCGTAGGCCATGCCCAGTGCGCCATCAACCACTTGGGCGAGGAAGCCAACGGCAACCGCACTCCAAAACGCCGAGCTGTGCAGAGTGTCTTCGATGATTTCAAGGCCGCTATGGCCGCCGTTTTCACCAAAAAATAAACGCCAAGCCAGAAACGACAGCAGGCCGATCATGATCAGCGCAGCAAGCCACACAGCCGCTCGCAGTACAGGATGGTTGTCAGGATGGGTGACGAAGTCTTCAACAGGAGGTAACCCCAGCGCCTCATGCTCTTCATTGAGCGGGCTTTGGCTGAGGTCGAGATTGCGGATTTTCATAACAACAGGCGCGCCTGACAGAGGGTGGTAGAACAGGGCGAAAAACAGGCGGCGAGGATAAACGCCTTTGTTTATATGGTCTAAGAATGTTTGGGAAGGTTTATATAGCTTTTCGGTTTAACAGATAAGCTGTTCGCCTGTTTCAGTCGCCAGCTGTGGCTATGTCTATTCTGCCCAGCCCAATAGGCTTTATCTGCATAGCCCGCGCCGTGATGGCTTGGGGCGTTAGTTAGCAGGGAGAGACAATGCACACACTGGGCATATTGGGCGGTATGAGCTGGGAGTCCACGGCCACTTACTATGGACTGTTGAATCAGGCGATTCGTGATACGCGAGGTGGGCTGCATTCAGCGCCTTTGCTGATTCATTCGGTGGATTTCGCCGAAGTGGCGGCTCTGCAACGCAGTGGGGACTGGCAGGCTGCCGGTGAGCTTTTGGCCAATGCGGCATTGGGCCTGCAACGGGCTGGCGCGACTGCATTACTGTTGGCTACCAACACCATGCACAAGGTTGCGGCGGCAATAGAGTCCGCTGTGGATATCCCGTTGCTGCACATTGGCGATGCCGTGGGGCAGGCGTTGCAGGCTCAAGGTGTCAGTCGTGCCGCACTGCTCGGGACGCGCTTCACCATGCAGGAAGACTTCTACCGGCTGCGTTTGCAGGAACGCTTTGGGATCGAAGTGATCACGCCGTCGGTGGCGCAAATGGGCGAAATCGACCGGGTGATTTTTGCCGAGCTATGCCAAGGACAGTGCCTACCGGCCTCCCGTGATTTCTATCTGGCCGCTGTGGATGAGCTGAAAGCACAGGGCGCTCAGGCCGCAATTCTGGGTTGTACCGAGATCGGTATGCTGCTGGAAGGAAGCCATGCAGCGTTACCGCTGGTGGACAGCACCGAGCTACATGTGGGGGTGGGCGTGGAGTGGGTGTTGCGGGAGTGAAATCTGGACGTAACTCGGGTGGCAGTAGGAGTTTTTCAGATTTTGAGTCAGGTGAATGTATCAGGGGCGACGCAATTGTCCCTTCAGGAGGGTGACCAGAATTACCGTGGAAGAGGTTGAGCGGCATGGATGCCGCGAGAGTCGCGATGGGCCATGGACGGCCCTTCGTGACGCGCCTCTGGAGTGGTGATTCTGGGCACGAACCCGCAGCGGAGCGTAGGGCCGTATGACGGGACAAGCGGTTTGGCCAACTTTGTCAAGACAAAGTGGCTCGCCCGGAAAGGGCGAAACCCATTCTCAAGTCCTGACACGCCAGGCCAGCCGAGCGAACGGACATAACTATCAGCACCGAGTTGCCTGCATTTCCGGGTTGCGTCCCTTACGGACGCCTTACTTTTCTTTGCTTGCACAAAGAAAAGTAAGCAAAAGAAATGCACCCCGACATCCGGGTTTCGCTGCGCGAAACTTCCCGCACTCCGGCACTGCTCCGGGGTCGCCATACAAGGGCCGTCCATGGCCCTTTATGGCTCTCGCCGCATCCATGCGGCTCGCCCCCTGCGCAGCACCTGCGTTTGGCCTACTGACGGGGATTCGGGTGGCGTCCACACAACCGCGAATACTCAGGAGTTGTAGTTTTGTAGGGTGGGTAAGGCCGAAGGCTTACCCACCATCGGTTACGACGAACAGCTAATCTCCAGATGCTTGCCCCACTCAGGCGGGCGCTCGGCGTAGCGCTCGAAACCGGGTTGTTCGTCGAACGGTTTCGACAGCACCTGGTGCAGCTCCCGCACCGGGCCGTAGTCGCCTTGCTCGGCTGCCTCAATGGCTTGCTGCGCAAGGTAATTACGCAGGATGTATTTCGGGTTGGCTGCGTGCATACGCGCCTTACGTGCGACCTGATCATCCCCTTCACGCTGACTGCGGCTGACGTAATCAGCAGCCCAGGCGTCGAAGCCTTTGATGTCGATAAAATCATCACGCAAGCGCGCCACCGCGTCTGCGGCAGGCGTATCACCCAATTCGCGGAAGAAACGGGTGTAATCCACCGCGCCGCCTTGCATCAGTTGCAACAGGCGCTGCACAACTGCCTCGTCACCATCTTCTGCGGCAACGAAGCCGAGGCGGCGGCGCATCAGGTCGAGGTAATGGGCCTGATACAACGGCAGGAACAAACCAAGGGCTTCGCGCAGGTCGTCGATCTCAATCAGCGGCACCAAGGCTTGCCCCAGTGCGCTGAGGTTCCAGTGGGCAATCGGCACCTGGTTGCTGAAGCTGTAACGGCCACTGTCGTCAGAGTGATTGCAGATGTGGTTGGCGTCAAAGTCGTCGAGGAAAGCGTAAGGGCCAAAGTCGAAGGTGATGCCCAGAATCGACATATTGTCGGTGTTCATCACGCCATGGCAGAAACCATAGGCCTGCCAGTAGGCGATCATTTCCGCGTTGCGCTCAATCACCTGCCTGAACATAGCCAGATAGGGTTTGTCCTGGCTCTGGCACGGCGCATAGTGGTTACTCAGCACGTAATCCGCCAGTTGTTTCAGCAGCTCATGCTGGCGGGTGTAATAGAAGTATTCAAAGTGGCCGAAGCGGATATGGCTGGGCGCCATGCGCAGTAGCATCGCCGCACGTTCCTGCTTCTCCCGCCACACGGGGGTGTCGGAGCCCACCACGCACATTGCCCGGGAGGTTGGGAAACCCAGCGCATGCAGGTGCTCACTGGCGAGGAACTCGCGAATGGAGCTGCGCAGCACGGCCCGGCCATCCCCCATGCGGGAGTACGGGGTCAGCCCGGCGCCCTTGAGGTGCAAATCCCAATACTGGCCGGCATCGTTAACTACTTCACCCAGCAGCAGGCCGCGGCCATCGCCTAGCCGTGCTGTGTAGCCGCCAAACTGGTGGCCGGAGTAGACCATCGCCCGAGGCGCTGCTTCAGCCCACAGCTTGTGGCCACTGAATATCTGCGTGAACAGCTCATTTTCAACTTCCGCCGGGTCGAGGTCGATCAGCGCCATTGCATCGGTACTGGCGACCACCAAGCGCGGGTTCTCTATGGGCTCCGGCAGCACATAGGTCGAAAATTCATCACCCAGGCGGGCGAAGCGGTTATCGAAGATCAGCTCGTCGATGTCTTTCACTGCTGGTCTCCAGCGCGCAAGTCAGTTAAACCCGCCCGGTGCATGGCCGGGCGGTGGCCAATCAGGTCCGGTTTTCGGCCTGTTGCTCAATGAATTCCTCCAGCTTGTGGGTTTGGCCTTGGTTGTTGGCCAAGGTCACTTCCACTTTCGACGGGCTGGAGAGGTTAATGCCATTTTCAGAGAACAGCTGGTCTATCCGGCGGTTCAGCTCGTCTGTGGCGAGGCTGCGGTCACCCAGCTCGCGCACGTAAATTTTCAGCTCAAAGTTTTGGCTTGAGCCATACAGCGTCAGTTGCGCTGACGGTGCAGGTTCGCGCAGTACGCGGGAGTTTTCCTGAGCGGCTTGCAGGAGCAGTTCCTTAACCTGATCCAGATCGGCACCACGGCTGACGCTGAAAGTCAGCACCACACGGGTGACTGTGTCAGTCAGGGTCCAGTTAATCAGCTGGCTGGTCAGCAGGATCTGGTTAGGCACCACCACGGCTTTACGGTCACTGTCGGTGATGTGCGTCGCGCGAATGTGGATGCGGTTAACGGTGCCAGTTACCGTGCCAATGGTGACGGTGTCACCAATGCGGATCGGGCGCTCGAACAGCAGGATCAGGCCGGAGATAAAGTTGGCGAAGATCGCCTGCATACCGAAACCGATACCGACGGAGAGGGCGGCGACCAGCCATTGCAGTTTGTCCCAGCTCACCCCAAGGATCGACAGGGTGCTGGCGATGCCCAGACCGGCGATGGCGTAGGACAGCAGTGTGGTGGTGGCATAGGCGCTGCCTTGTGCCAACGACATGCGCGACAACACCAAAACCTCAAGCAAGCCCGGCAGGTTGCGCGCCATGATGATGGTGATGGCGGAAACCAGCAGCGCGCCGAGCACATCCAGTACGCTCATTGGCACCATGGAGACTTCGGCGCCGGCGCCACTGGTGTATTCGTAGAGCACGAAACCATCCAAGTAGGTCAGCACGCTGAGCAGGTCGGCCCAGATCAGGTACAGCGCCCCAATAAAGCAGCCCAGCAGTGCCAGACGAATCATGCGTTGGGACTGTTGGTTGATCTGTTCGATATCGAGTTTGGGTTCTTCAGCTGGAATCTCGGTGCCGTCTTCGGCTTCCTTGATTTGCGCCTGACGCTTAGCCAGCACACGCTGGTAGGCCAGGCGACGGGCTGCAACCGCCAAACCACGGGCAAAGCCGCTGTCGAGGATCAGCCAAATGATCAGCAGATACAGGGTGTCGATCAGGCGATCGGTTAACTTCAGCGAGGTGTAGTAATAGCCGAAGCCGATAGCAAAAATCAGGATGACAGGCGTGGCAGTGAAGGCGAAACCCACCAGCAGAGTGATGCGAGTACCGTGTTCGCGCAGCGGGCCTGCTAGCAACAAACGGCCCATCAGCCAGGTCATCAGCGCAAGACCGATCAGCATGATCGCGATACCAATGACATCATCTGCCAGCATGGCTGGTTGATGTTCGGCAATGCTGACTACCGCCACCATTGCCAACACCACTAAGCCCAGCAACTTCACATAGCGTTGCAGGTAAGCGACGTTTGGTCTGGCCCAGCGGAAGTGCAGCTCAGCCACTCCGCTGGGGCAGAGAATGCGGTACAGGGTGTAAAACAACAGCCAAGCCTCGGCCATTTGATAGAACGCCAAGCTCAGATTTGCGTTCTGGCCCTGAGCGTCCAGCTCCAAGGCATAGCCGCACAGCGCGAGGAACAGTGTGCCTGGCAGGGCCAGCAGAAGGTTCAGGGTAATGGCTAGCGGCGTATGCAACTGGCTGTCGTTCTTGTAATGGCCAATGTCTTGATGCAGTTCATCCAGCTTGCGTTGCAGGTAGGTGCGTTTCCACAGCAGCAGACCAATTAACAACAGCAGTGGCAGGAAGATCAGCGGGCGGCTGGTCAGCCCGCTGATTAATTGCTGGATATTGGCGCCCCAGGGCATTTCCATGAACTGCTGTTCAAGGCGATGTGGTGCGCTCTTCAGCCATTCCAGATCCAGTGGCTTATTGCTGGGGATCCAGAACATCTGCTCATCCAGCGTTTTGCGCAGGGTGTCGGCCGTGTTCTGCAACTGTTTCTGGTTAAGTTGCAGGGTAATGGACTCATTGAGCAGGGCGTTAAGTTCACGGTTGAGCTGATCAATCAGCTCCAGACGACTGTTGATGATGACAATCAGCTTGTCGCGCAGCTCGTTGTTCTGGCTCACTGCCTCATCGCCTGACTTGGCTAGCAACTTGTCGACATATTGTTCCGGGTTGGAGATTTCCTCGCGGTGTTGCCCCAGTTCAAATTGATTCAGACGTAGGTCGGCAATTTGCTCGGTCAGGTTGCCGTCCAGCCGCAATTGCGGCAACGACAGCTGCTGGGTGTAGAGAATGCGGGACAACAACAGGCTGCCCTGCAGCACATTGATCTGCTCTTCTAGGGCTTGATCACTTTGGCTCAGGTTATCCAGCTGCTGCTTGGTTTCTAGGTTTTTATGGGTGAGGCGGTTGAGGCGCTCGGTGACTTGCAGCAACTGGTCAGAGAGTTTTAGGTTACGGCTGCTTTCCTGGGCCAGCAGGTTGTCCTTGCCGGCCTTTTTCACCTCGTCCGATTGCTCGGCCAGGGTCTGTTCAGAGATATCATGGCGCTTGTCGTTGATCAGGCTTTGCAGGTCCTGCAACTCCACAAGGACGCGGGCAATACGCTCTTCCAGCAAGGCACGACGGCTATTGCTGAGGTCTTGTAGCTGGGTGTTTCCAGCCAGTTCCTGACGGCTCACACGGGTTTTGGCTTCCAGCATGGCCAATTCCGCCAGAAGCTGGTCACGGCGTTCACGGGTCAGTGGTTTGCCCGCATCGCGCTCGGTTTTCAGACTGACCATGATGGCTTGTGAGCGAGCCTGATCGTTGCTCAGTTCTGTTTGGGTGCGCTCAGGCCGGGTCTTGCTGGAAATCAGCTGGCTGTTGGCTTCGATCAGTAGCTGTTGCCAGTCCCCGAGCTGTGCATTGCGCTCGGCCAGGCGCAGCTCCAGAGAGGCCAGCGAGCTGTCTGCAAACTGCTGGCGCACGTTCACAGGCTTGGTACTTTGCAGCTGCTCCAGCTCCCGTTGAGCTTCACGGATTTGGCTAGGCGCTTTACTCAGTTGTTCCTCAAGGGCTGATAGACGTTTGAGGATGTCGTCACGTTCAGTCAACAGTGCCAGGGTTTTTTCCAGCGCTTGCTTAGCCGCCGCCTGCTCGGCTTCGGGCAGTTTGCGCTCGGCCAACTGGTCAAGACTGCTCTGAATGTTTTCAGCTTTGGGAATTTCAGCGGCCTGAGCGGTAAACGCGTTCAGGGCAAGACTTAGAAGGAGGCAAGGCAGAAGGAAACGAAGCGACGTCATGGCAATTATCACAGGACCCGAAAGGTGAGCTGAGTTTAACAGGCAGCCACAAATTCGCTGCCTGTTATCTGTGCCATGTTGTCGTAAATCAGAGCATCAGAGCAGGGCCGGGGCGGTTGCCTTCGGGAAATCTGACGCCCACCTTGCGAATCTTGTTCCCTTCCATGGTGGCCACGGTCCAGGTCAGGCCTTGCCATTCCACTTGGTCACCGATTACGGGCTCGCCACCAATCTCTGCTGCAATGAAGCGGGCGAGGGTGCTGTACTCGGCCTCTTCATTAAGCTTCAGGCCATACAGGGCGGCGATTGCGGCCAGTTCTGCATCGCCTTCAAGCACGAAGTCACCGAAGAAGCGCAGGTCTTGCGCCCGTTTTGGTGGTTCGCTGAACAGCTGGCCCAGCGCAGGCAAATCACGCTCGTGGCCGATTACGCAGAGAATATCGCCTTCTTCCAAGGTGCTACTGCCCGAGGGGTGCAGCAGTTCTTTGTTGCGGAACAAGGCGGCGATACGGGTGCCCTCGGGCATTTTCAGCTCCCTCAGCTGGGCGCCGATGCACCACTTTTCCGGCCCCAGGTGGTACACAAACAGCTCCCACTGGCTGGTCACGTGAACCTCCAGTCCGGCGCGGGAGATCGGTGACGGAATCGGCGGTACTTCAACCCGTGCTTTGCGCGCAGCCCAGCTCAGGGTGGTGCCTTGCAGGAGCAGGGAAACCAGCACAATAAAGAACGCCACGTTGAAGAACAGCTGGGCGTTCTCAAGGCCGGCCATCAGCGGGAACACCGCAAGAATGACCGGTACCGCGCCACGCAGGCCGATCCAGGAAATAAAGGTGCGCTCGCGCAGATTGAAGCCCTTGAACGGCAGTAGGCCAATGAACACCGCCAGCGGCCGCGCAAACAGAATCATCCACAGTGACAGCAGCAGTGCAGGCACCGCAATCGGCCACAACTCGCTCGGCGTCAGCAGCAGGCCGAGAACCAGGAACATGCCGATCTGGCTGAGCCAGGCCAGGCCATCGAACATGTGCAGAATGCCGTGGCGGTTGCGGATTGGGCGGTTGCCCAGCACCAAACCGCACACATACACGGCGAGGATGCCGCTACCGCCGATTGCGCCGGAAATGGCGTAAATCATGATGCCACCCGCCACTGCCAGCAGCGGGTAGAGGCCGTCGGCTACGCTCAGGCGGTTAATCAGCTGCAGCAATAGCCAGCCGCCCGCCAGACCCAGGGCGATACCGATGCCGAACTGCTCAAACAGGCTGGTGAGGATCTTGAAGCTAAAGCTGTTTTCACCGGCTGCAATCATCGCGATCAGCGTCACGGTGAGGAACATCGCCATCGGGTCGTTACTGCCTGATTCAATCTCCAGTGTCGAGCCGACCCGCTCGTTCAAGCCTTTGCCGTTGAGCAGGTTAAACACCACGGCTGCGTCGGTAGAGCCAACGATGGCGCCAATCAACAAGCCTTCGATAAGCGACAGGTTGAACAGCCAGGCAGCGGCAATGCCGGTCAAGCCTGCGGTTAACACCACGCCCAGCGTGGCCAGGGATAGCGCAGGCCAAAGGGCTACACGGAAGGTGGCGGCGCGGGTGCGCATACCGCCGTCGAGCAGGATGACTGCCAGTGCAAGGTTACTGACCAGATAGGCGAGGGAGTAATCGTCGAACACGATGCCGCCGATACCATCGACGCCAGCAAGCATGCCGACACCGAGGAAGATCACCAGAATCGGGACGCCGACCTTGTTCGAGAGTGGGCTGACCAGAATGCTGAGCGCAACCAACAGTGCACCAATCAGAAACAGGTTGTTGATAGCACTGGCATCCAAATCGTCTACTCCCGGACAAAAATCTACTGGCGCTATACAGGTTTAGCGCCGAATGCAACAGTTGATTCTAGCCGGTGTGACGTTTATTCGTCTGGAAAAAAACACAACTGAGTGTTTCCACAGGTTTTTTTCCAGTTGTTTCAAGTAAGTGGCGGGCGCCTCCATTCGGCGCCCGCCGAGCTTCAGAACCATCCGTCTTGCATGTTCAGGCAGGTGTCGTCACGGGCTTCAAGCAGGCTTAGTTCGTGCTGGCAGGCGGGGAGTTCCCAAGTCAGGAAGTAGCGGGCAGCCTGCAACTTGCCTTGGTAAAAGTCTGCGTCGGCTGGGCTGCCGTTAGCGAGGCCCTCAGTCGCGTGAATTGCCTGCTCCAGCCAGCGCCACGCAATCACCGCATGGCCAAACACCTTCAGGTAAAGCGCCGAATTGGCCAGGCCTTGCCTGATCTTGCCGCTCATTAAGTCACCGATCAGCGCCAGGGTGACGTTGCTCAGGCGCGACAGGTGTTGCTCCAGTGGCTGACGCAGGGCGGTCAGGGATTCGTAGGCTTCTGCACGGTGGCAACAATTCTGGATCAGCTTAACCAGTTGCTTCAGCGCTGCACCGCCGTTCTGAGTGACTTTGCGCCCGAGCAGGTCGAGGGACTGGATGCCATGGGTGCCTTCGTGAATCGGGTTGAGGCGGTTGTCGCGGTAATACTGCTCCACCGGGTATTCGCGGGTGTAGCCGTGGCCGCCGAGAATCTGGATCGCCAGCTCGTTAGCCTTGAGGCAGAACTCCGAGGGCCAGGATTTGACGATAGGCGTGAGCAAATCCAGCAGCTCCAGGGCGCTGGCGCGTTGCTCGGGCTCAGGCAAGGTCTGTGTGTCGTCGAACAGTCGGGCGGCATACAGACACAGGTCAAACGCTCCCTCCACATACGCTTTCTGCGCCAGCAGCATGCGCTTCACGTCGGCGTGTTCGATGATCGCGATTTGCGGTGCTGCCGGGTCTTTGCCATCTGGCTGGCGCCCTTGTGGGCGCTGGCGGGCGTACTCCAGCGAGTACAGATAGCCGGCATAACCGAGCATCGCCGCGCCGGTGCCGACACCAATGCGCGCTTCGTTCATCATCTGGAACATATAAGACAGGCCATGGTGCGCCTTGCCCACCAGATAGCCGACGCACTCGCCGTTATCACCGAAATTCAGCGCGGTGGAGGTGGTGCCGCGCCAGCCCATTTTGTGGAACAGCCCGGCCAAGGTTACGTCGTTGCGCGGGCCGAGGCTGCCATCTTCATTCACCAGAAACTTCGGCACGATAAACAGACTGATGCCCTTAACGCCTGCCGGTGCATCGGGCAGCTTGGCCAACACCAGATGGATGATGTTCTCCGACAGCGGATGATCACCACCGGAGATAAAAATCTTGTTGCCCTTGAGGCGGTAGGTGCCGTCCGCTGCCGGTTCAGCACGGGTACGGATATCGGAGAGAGACGAGCCTGCATGGGGCTCTGTCAGCGCCATGGTGCCGAAGAAGCGGCCCTCGATCATCGGCTGGAGAAAGCGCTGCTTTTGTTCTTCGCTGCCGAAGTTCTCGATCAGGTTGGCCGCGCCCATGGTCAAAAACGGGTAAGACGTGGTGGCCGCGTTGGCCGACTGAAAATGGGCAAAGCACGCTTGTGACAGCAACGTCGGTAACTGCATGCCACCGACCTCAAAGTCACGGGTGGCGTTGAGGAAGCCCGCCTCAAGGAAGGCGTCCACCGCAGGCTTTACTTCCGGAATCAACACCGCTGCGCCGTCCACATATTGCGGCTCGTGCTCATCGTTTTTGCGGTTGTGCGGGGCAAACAGATTTTCCGCGATGCTGCGGGCTGTGCTGAGGGCCGCGTCAAAGGTTTCGCAGCTGTGGTCGGCGTAACGCTCGCGCTGTGTCAGGCTTTCGGCGTCGAGCACTTCGTACAGTTCAAACGCCAGGTTACGTGAGCAGAGCAGGGTCTCGGACATGGGTTCCTCCACAATCAATCCGTGGAGTCTAAACAGACTGGCCGAGCCCTCCCAGCATCATCAATAAGCGTGATACGCGATCAGTACGTGAAGCCTTGAGCCAGTTCCAGCGTCAGTTGCGCGGCATCAACGTCTTTACAGCCGCTGGCGTTCTGGCCTGACCACAAGGGGGTGAAGTCGCCGCTGCCCTGGCTTTCGGCTTTGCTGCGCAGCGGCGTAATGGCAGCGGTTGCCAGCGGGAAGCCCGGCGCCACCTTGCTGATCGGCCCCAACTCACGCATCACCCGATTGACGATGCCGCGCGCCGGGCGGCCACTGAACAGATTGGTCAGGGCGGTATGGCGTGCTGCCGGGCTTTGCAGCGCGGCACGGTGGATCGCGCTGGTGCTGGCCTGTGGGGTGCACAGGTAAGCGGTGCCGATCTGCACTCCACTGGCGCCGAGGCTCATCGCGGCGCGCACGCCTTGCGCATCGGCAATGCCGCCCGCGGCAATCACCGGCACCTGTACGGCGGCCACCACTTGCGGCAGCAGGGCGAAGGTGCCGAGTTGGGTGGTGATGTCCTCACTCAGGAACATGCCACGATGACCACCGGCCTCAAGGCCCTGAGCGATGATGGCGTCGGCACCGTGTTGTTCGAGCCAGATCGCCTCTTCAACCGTGGTTGCCGAGCTGAGCACTTTGGCTCCGGTGGCTTTGACGCGCTGCAACAGCTCCGGCGCAGGCAGACCGAAGTGGAAACTCACCACTGCAGGCTTAAAACGCTCCAGCACTTCCGCCAGCTCTGTACTGAACGGCTGACGCCACGGCCCGCTGGGAATGCTCGCCGGGTCGATGCCCAGTTCGGCGTAGTAGGGCGCCAGCGCAGCGCGCCATTGCGCCTCACGCTCGGCGTCCGCATGGGCGGGCGTGTGGCAGAAAAAGTTGAGGTTGAATGGCTTGTCGGTCCTGCTGTGCAGTGCCATCAGCTCTTGCTCAAGCCCTGTTGCATCCAGCATCGCGCAGGGTAGGGAGCCCAATGCCCCCACATTGGAAACGGCTGCCGCCAGTTCGTGCAGTTGCACACCGGCCATCGGCGCCTGGATCAATGGAATGTCGATTTGCAGCAGGTCTTTCAGGCTCATCAGTCGTCACTCCAGCCCCTGCTTGTGCAGGTTGAATAAGAAGGAAGGCGCGTTGCGGCTGCGGAATTCTAATCCAAGCGGGTAAACTATGGGGCCACAGGAGCCTGCCCAATGAACTACCGCCACGCCTTCCACGCCGGTAACCATGCCGACGTACTCAAACACTACGTTCTTAGTAGCATTATTCGCCTGCTGTCGCGCAAAGAGGCGCCGTTTGCCTACCTCGACAGCCATGCGGGCGTTGGCCTGTACGACTTATTGGGCGATCAGGCCAGCCGCACGGGCGAATACCTGCAAGGGATCAGCCGACTGTGGCAGGCCGAAGACGTGCCAGCAGCCCTGCAGGATTACCTGAACATCGTCCGCCGCATGAATAAAGACGGCGTGCTGCGTCATTACCCTGGCTCGCCAGAACTGGCCCGGCGCCTGTGCCGCGAGCAAGACCGCCTGCAACTGAACGAAAAACACCCCGAAGACGGCGCCTTGCTTAAAGAAAATATGGCCCGCGACCCGCGCGTGGCCGTGCATCGGGGCGAGGGCTGGTATGTGGCTCGGGCGCTGCTGCCAACCCGTGAAAAGCGCATGCTGATGCTGATCGACCCGCCCTTTGAGCAGGCCGATGAGCTGCAACGCTGCGTTGAGTCCCTTAACGAAGCCATTGGCCGCATGCGCCAGGCCATCGTTGCTGTCTGGTACCCGATCAAAGACCTGCGCCAGCTCAAGCGCTTTTACAGCGATCTGGAAAAAAGCAGCGCGCCCAAGCTGCTGCGCGTCGAGCTGTTTGTGCATCCGGCTGACGACGCCCAGCGCCTGAATGGCTCGGGCCTGGTCATCAGCAATGCACCATGGGGCCTTGAAGATGAGCTGCGCGAAGTGCTGCCATGGCTGGCCAAACTGCTCGGGCAGACTCACGGCGACTGGCGCCTCGATTGGCTGATTGCCGAGTAATCGGGCGGCACAAAGAGGTAAGACTGCCTATAGTTTCCCCAACAGCTGTGGCGGCGACGGCGTGCTCCGCTATAAGCCATGCCCAGCATCTGCGTTCAGGTGGGCAGTGCGCGCTTTGAGTGGGCGACTGTCCCGCAGCCATAAATGTTATGCCGTTCCTGTTGAACCAACGCCATTAACTCAGGCCCAAGCTGTGTTGCGCCATCCGGCTGAAGCCTGTTGGCGCACCGTTTCGGTTTGATTAGCCACAACCAGCGAAGTTGTGGCAAGCGTTGTGCCCAAGGGGAGGGCCTGCGTGCCGGAGCAAACCTGATGAGCCGAGTACTTAGGAGTCTGTATGAGTTTCTCTTTGTTGAACCGCTATGCCTTTCTTGGTTTCTGCATCATTTTCACCCTACTCAGCCTGCCGTTTCTGGGCAGCCATGAGTGGCTGTGGTTGGTGACCTTGATCACAGCGGTACTGAGCTTGGTGGGTGTGCGAGATCTGCTCCAGACTCGTCATGCTGTTCTGCGTAACTATCCGATTCTTGGCCACTTTCGCTACATGATCGAAGCGATTCGCCCGGAAATTCGCCAATACTTGCTCGAGAGCGACAAAGAACAACTGCCGTTCTCCCGTGCCCAGCGCTCGCTGGTATATGCCCGCGCTAAAAAGCAGAGTTCGGAAAAAGCCTTCGGTACGCTGACTGATGTCTATGAGAACGGCTTCGAGTTTATTGGCCACTCCATGGCACCGGCTGTTCATTGTGATCCGGCTACTTTCCGCATCACCATCGGCGGCCCGCAGTGCAAGCATCCGTATTCGGCCTCTGTCTTCAACATCTCCGCCATGAGTTTTGGCTCGCTCAGCGCCAACGCCATCCGCGCCCTTAACCGTGGCGCGAAAATGGGCGGCTTCTACCACGACACTGGCGAAGGCAGCATCAGCCCGTATCACCGTGAAAACGGTGGTGATCTGGTGTGGGAGCTGGGCAGTGGTTATTTCGGTTGCCGTACCGAAGACGGCCGTTTCGATCCCAAGCGCTTTGCCGAGCAAGCTGCTGACCCGCAAGTGAAGATGATCGAAATCAAACTCAGCCAAGGCGCCAAACCGGGCCACGGCGGCATCCTGCCCAAGCATAAGATCACCGCTGAAATCGCCAGCACCCGTGGCGTCCCGATGGGGCAGGATTGCGTTTCCCCAGCCAGCCACTCCGAGTTCTCCAACCCCACTGAGCTGCTGCAATTCGTTCAGCGCCTGCGTGAGCTGTCCGATGGCAAGCCAGTCGGCTTCAAGTTCTGCCTGGGGCATCCGTGGGAGTTTATGGGCATCGCCAAGGCTATGCTGGAAACCGGCATCCTCCCGGACTTTATCGTGGTGGACGGTAAAGAAGGCGGCACCGGCGCGGCGCCGCTGGAATTCACCGACCACATCGGCGTGCCCCTGCGTGAAGGCCTGCTGTTTGTGCATAACACCCTGGTCGGAGTCGGCCTGCGCGACAAAATTCGTATTGGCGCCAGCGGTAAGATCGTCAGCGCCTTCGACCTCGCCAGCGTTATGGCACTGGGTGCCGACTGGGCCAACTCAGCGCGCGGCTTTATGTTCGCCATCGGCTGCATCCAGAGCCAGTCCTGCCACACCAACAAATGCCCGACCGGCGTCGCCACTCAGGATGAGCTGCGCCAGCGCGCGCTGGTAGTGCCGGACAAGGCCGAGCGCGTCTACAGCTTCCACACCAACACCCTCAAGGCGTTGGCCGAAATGCTTGCCGCCGCAGGCCTACAGCACCCGGAACAGATCGAAGCCAAGCACCTGGTGCGTCGCATGTCTGCCAGTGAGATCAAACTCTACTCGCAGCTGCACGTGTTCCTGAAACCCGGTGAATTGCTCACCGGGGAAGTCTCAGGCGAGTTCTACTCACGCATGTGGAAAGCGGCTCAAACCCATACGTTTGAGCCTGCTGACGTAGCCTGAATTTAGGCCGTAGCGTAGGTTGGACGATACCAGTTATTGATCTCCAGATAGTCTTTCGGCTGGGTGCTCATGTACTGGCTGATACTGGCAAATATATCCGCCGCTGATTTACCTTCAGCCCGCAGGTTTTGGTAAATCGCGGTGGTTGCCTGCTGAATCTGTAAGCTAATTCTTTCCACTCGGGCTTTGCTTTCAGGTGTCACTGGTTCACCTGTTGCTGCCCAGTAAACATCGTTAACACCGTCCGAGTTAGGCCCGTTGGAAATCAACCCGCCCCCCTGACCTGTGGCCAGCGACTCCACCCATTTCATCGCCGAGGTCTGATCCGGATCGCTGCGCAGGAATTCAAGACGCTCGCCAATCCAACCGGGCAGATCACCACTTGCCAGAAATTGCCCTTGTGGGGACAGTGACACTTCTATGCTCGGTGATGCCCCAGCTTGAGCAGGACTAGCAATTTTGAGTGTGGCTGAAGTGCCTATGCTCGGCTTGCTTATAACTGTGCCGGTTCTCGTTAAATATGCGCCAATATCCGTAATGCCCATTTCTGCATCTCCTTGCTCGTGGGATTACCTTCAGATTGCCAGAGCATCAATCCGTCAGATCACTGGCCCCAGTTAATGATTACTTGTGCAGCTTTCCCACTTACGGGTGGAAAAGAGGACGTTCGGTTTATTCGATATTGCATAAAAAACGGGGTAGATGCCGGTTTGCTTTTGAAAACATCTGTTGTGCCAGATCTGCTTGTAGAAATGTCATGGCAAGCTTGGGCTGTTCCATGGCAAATCTGAGCCTGTAATGTACCTCCAGCCGGTATGCTGCCTACGTCATACCTCCAACTAACTGAATTAACCCTTGCGTTGGATGGCAGGGATGGGCCAACAATGGGAAAGTCAGTTCTAAACCAAGTGTTGGGGCGGTTTATTGTCTCTAACACTTTGTCGCTGACGTAGGCTCCATCTGCGAACGCAGCGGATGTAGCAACACATAGCAATACTGGTGCGAAGGTTTTGATTAAGGCAGAGATATGCATGTCAAACTCCTTTTGAACTGATATCCAATGTCGAATTGGTTTCAATATGAGCTGGATGGCTTGAAAGCATTAAACAGGCCAAAGCGCTCAAAAAAGAGAGTGACAGTGATTTAAGGCAATCATGTGAAGGCAAAATAGTGGCGCTGTTGGGTGGTGAAGCCTTACTTGTCACTTAATTGGGTACAAGGGTGCTTTTTTCAGATGGCTATCTGGGAGGCTCTTGCCTTGACCGGCAAAAGTTTGCCGGTCAAGGCACACAGACGTTATTCCAGACTCAGGCAGGTAAGCACACGCCCGTGCCACGCAGACCGCAATAGCCGCCGGGGTTTTTCGCCAGATACTGCTGGTGATAAGCCTCGGCGTAATAGAAGGTCGGCGCCATTTGGATTTCCGTGGTGATCGCCCCAAAACCTTGAGCCTCCAGTGCTTGCTGGAACTGCTCGCGGCTGGCTTCGGCGGCGGCCAGTTGTTCGTCCGTTGTGCAATAAATAGCCGAGCGGTACTGGGTGCCGATGTCGTTGCCCTGACGCATGCCCTGAGTCGGGTTGTGCACCTCCCAGAACAGCTTGAGCAAATCTTCATAGCTGATCACCTGCGGATCAAACACCACCAGCACCACCTCGGTGTGGCCGGTCAGGCCTGAGCAGGTTTCCTCATAAGTCGGGTTGGGCGTAAAACCACCGGCATAGCCTACTGCTGTGGTCCATACTCCCGGTTGTTGCCAGAAGCGCCGCTCCGCGCCCCAGAAACAACCCAGGCCAAACACTGCCTGTTGCAGATGCTCTGGGAACGGCCCTTTCAGGGGATTGCCGTTGACGTAATGCTGCTCGGGAACAGGCATGGCATCGGCGCGGCCGGGCAGCGCCTGCTCCGGGGTGGGCAGGTGGCTTTTTTCAGTAAGAATCTGTGAGCGCAGAACCATAGCGGTGTCCTTGAATGGCGGAACAGCCGGGCCAACAACGTGAGCGGCTGTAATAAGAAATCGGCATCGGATAAATGAGGGCAACTGGCGGCTTTTCAATAAACCTGCAACTTGCAGTAAGCTGCCGGGCCAGATGAACCCAATAACAGCAATAGCCTACGAGCAAAGGTGCATCATGCAACCACGACTGACAAGATCGCGACTATCGGCGTTAATCCTGAGTTGCTGGCTGGCCGCGCCACTGGCCTTTGCCACCGATCCTGGGCCCATCCTTAGCAGCAGCGAACAAGGCCAATACCTGCAAGAACTCAAACGCACCTACCAAACCCAAAACGAACGCCAGGCGCTGCTCGCCCACTGCAATCAATTGCTCAAAACCTACGCACTCACTGCGGGCTACCAAGTCGGCCAGGCCAAACGCGAAGACCTCTCCTACCAACTGCGCGAAGGCGACAGCGGCGAACTGCTCCTGCGCGAAGAAAAACGCGACCCGCAAAACCACACCCTGTCCGTCAGCAACCGCGTCGTCCCACTCTTCGGCGTAGACCCCTTCGTCCGCTACGAATGCCCAAACTCCGGCATCACCTGCACCCTCCGCACACCGGGCGACAGTAGCAGCACGCTGCTCACAATCGTCCGTGACCATAGCGGCGCGAGTGAGCTGGCCAAGGCGTTGAGTTATTTGATTCGGAATTTGCAGAAAGGGTGAGGGTGCGTAGTTAGCCAGTAGGACGGAACCGCAAAGCGTTTCCGCCTTCCGGTTTTTGGTCTTGCGCAGATGCAAGGATGCTCAACGCATTTCAGTGGTCAACGTTCCCCGGATTACGCCTGCTGCTGATCCAAGCAGCAGGTTGATCCCTTTGCCACTAATAATGTGCCTCAAAACACAATTCAGGACGTGTCTGGGCCAATCAGTGGTTAATGCTGGCTAGTATTGCGCGCCCGCATAAAGCGACATTTCCAAGGAATGGCATGACTCCCACCGCTCGACTCGGTGACATGCATGTGTGCCCGATGCTCGGCCACGGCTCATCACCAATCGTTTCAGCTTCACCCGATACACAAATCAACTTTTTAGGCGCAGCCCGTGTGGGCGATGTATGCGGCTGTGGCGCGGTTATCACCACAGGTTTTCCGTCCATTGTCGTTGATCACCGGCCGTTAGCTCATTTGGGTAGCCCAACCAGCCATGGCGGCACCATTGTGACTGGCAGCACGGATACTTTCGGCGGCTTCCAGTGTGGCGGTGGAGCTACGCAAAGCATCATCAACTTCGCAAAGCTCGGCGCGATCCGCCCGGATGGTGTGGTGGATGATCAAGTAATGGCTGAGCTGCTAGCCGACCCGCAGTTGAATCAGCGGGCCTTACTGGCAGGAGCATTGGTTAAGCCGGGAGATTCGCCCACAACACAGAATGAACCCATTACTCCGGAACTGATTGCAGTAGCGGGGAGTCAGCATGACAGCAGTTCAGGTAATAAAATGATGTTTATTGCACAAGCAGTACGTGAGCTGGCCGAATTTAAACGCAACAAGCCCGACCTGAAACGAACACTGATTGTCTTTACACCTGGATACAGCCCCGAGATGCTCAATGCTGCCCGTGGATCTGCTCAAGCATACGAGGCCGGATATGTTGAAGTCGCGAGTGCACAGGCGCTTTTCGACTACCTGAACCAAGGTCAAGATCGGAAGCAATCTCCCATCGAACACCTTTCACTATTCAGTCATGGCGTCCCGCAAAGCGTTGCCTTCGGCTACCTGCTTCCGGAAAGCAGCCAAATGTCATTGGATGTTCTTAGCTACAAGCAGATTTCGGTGTTGGCTTTTTCCAGCACTGCACAGATCGATAGCTATGCCTGCCGGACTGGCATGGGCAATACCCCTGACTACCTTATTGAGGAGGCGCTGCAACTCTACCCGCAAACCAATGAGAGTCTGGCGCAGTTATTGGCCAACCATTTGCAGATCAAGGTACGGGCTTTTATTCGTCGTTCTGACTACAAGAACACTTGGGGATCAGTTGAAGAGCGGCAGCTTGGTAAGCTGTGCGAGATCAGTAATAACACCGAGCCAAATGTGGAGTGGTGTAGGAAATGGAACATGCTCAAAGAAGAGCGCAGCTACAGTGATGAATTGTACGATTTTACGTATCAAAGCATGGGAGCCATTAACCCTGTAGCCTCAGGTGATACCCCCATAGGTGTGCCAGGAGGTTTCTTTGAATTTCTACCGAAGTAAAGTTTTTTGGATTGGCTTTGTCATCTTGGCCCCTTTATTGCTGCTTACGGCAAGCTATGGAATAAAGGTAATGACAAGTGTCTTTAAAAAAGACCTAGGTAATGGCGTAGTAATTTATGCTGATGGCTACGTAAAAACAGGGAAATGGGTATTTGACTGCAAATACCGCCGTTTGATTAGTCGCGATTCCTTACAGCCGCCTATTACTGAACTGGAGCGAGCTGAGGAACTTCCTATAGATAGGGTTTATGCGTTAAATGATGGTGAGCAAAAACTGGCGGATGAGGTTGTTAAGGCTATTACTGCATTGCCAAGGTGGTACGACAATCTGCGTTATCTTTACTCCGTACTAGATGAATACAGCGACCTTAGAACTCATGTTTTTGACATGATTATTAAACATGCTGGCCAGCAATGGGCATTGAGGGTGCGGCAGAATATAGGCAATGATGGCGTGTCCCGCTTCAAAGTAACTGCTGAACCCTACGACCCAGCGACCTATGTGGACTACGCAAAAGCCTTGCAGGCGGCGGCTAAAAGCTGCCCAGTACCCCAGTGATTTTATTATCCTGATTGGATAGATCTAGCCCGTGAGTGCGGACTATGTCTTTGCAACTGACACAGTGTCATCCCGTATCAGGAATGATTTGTAGGGGCCAGGAGGCCATTTTGAATTTTTACCGAAGCCAATGGGTTTGGATCGCCTTTGCCATCTTGGCAGTTTTACTGCTGGTTGCGGTGAACTACGAAATCAAAGTAGTTGCAAGTGTTCATAAAAAAGACTTGGGTAATGGTGTAGTAATCTATGCCGATGATTATGTCGAAACAGGAGTTTGGGTATTCGACTGTAAGTATAGCCGTTTAATTAGTCGGGAACCCCTTTCAGTCCTTATTGCAGAGCTAGAAGGAAATAATAAGATCGCCGTATATGACTCGCCCTTAACTGAAGATGAATTGGTGCTGGCGAGGGATGTTATTGAAAGTGTTACTAAATTACCTCAGTGGCAAAAACAGCTTCGCTATCTTTACTCTATCTTAGGTGAAGACAGTAGTCTCAAAACCCATATGTTTGACATGCTTACTAGTAAAGATGGGCAGCAATGGGCAGTGAGTGTCATCCAGCACATAGGTAATGATGGACAATCTCGCTTCCAAATAACGGCGGAACCCTACAATAATGCGATCTATGTAGACTACGCTAAGGCGCTTCAAGTGGCAGCTAAAAGCTGCCCGATACCTCAGTGAATTAATCATCCAGATTGGCTAAGCCTAGCCCGCGAAAGCGGGGCCGATTCTTTGTGGGCGACACAGTTTTAGTCCGTAATCAATATTCATTCCGTAGAGGCTGGATTGTTTTGAATTTATACCGAAGTAAATGCTTTTGGGCTGCCTCTGCTATTTGGGTTCCGTTACTGCTGTTTACGGTGAATTGCGAAGTAAAAGTGATGGCAAGTGTTTACAAAACTGATCTAGGTAATGGCGTGGTTATTTATGCCGATGAATATGTCAAAACTGGCAAGTGAGTCTTTGATTGTGAGTATAGTCGCTTAGTTAGTCGTCAACCCTTGCCGGTGCCTGTCGCGGAGCTAGAGCGAGCCGAGAAGTTCACCATGGATAGGCTTTATAGTTTAAATGATGATGAACAAATATTGGCCAGTGAGGTTGTCAGAAAAATTACTGCATTACCAAGGTGGTACGAAAATCTACGTTATCTTTACTCCAGTCTGAATGAAAGCAGCAATCTAAAGACTTATGTTTTTGACATGATTGTTAAACATGATGCCGAGCTATGGGCGTTGAGGGTGCGCCAGAATATAGGCAACGATGGCGTATCCCGCTTCAAAGTAACTGCTGAACCCTATAACCCTGAGACCTACGTGGACTACGCAAAGGCCTTGCAAGCAGCAGCCCAAAGCTGCCCTGTTGCCCAATAAGGGAGAAGGGTGTTCGCCTGAAAATAAATCTGTCCCGTTATTCCCCGTTATTCCTGTCTTGACGTCACAACTGAATTTTTCGTGATCTACAGAGAGGAATTACATCTTCTTGCAGGCATTCAACTCTTCCTGCGTTTTCAGCTCAGTATTAATACCTAGCCGGTACTTGCAGTAGTTGATTACTAACCCCTTTTCTTCGTCGCTCAGCCGGTCAAGCGCCTTGTCATCCTCATCTGTCAGGAAGATATTCTCGAACTGAAACTGTAATGTCGGCTGCTTTTTGATAAACAACACAGATCGGTTATCTTCAGCGAAGTGCGTTTTATAAAAGCCTACGTTCAACCATAGGCATAACAAAACGATAATGATCAAAGCAATGATTATGATTTTTTTCATAGTGGTTTAGGTGGCGGGAACAAGCCGGTAACCTTCCTCATATTTATTACAAACTCCATCCCGACATTCCCCGGGCAGATTTTTCCGTCGGCTGCTTGCCCTGGGTATTCACGATGCCCGCCCAATTGGGTAATCAGAAAAACGCTTTTAAGTGTATTTATCAATTCGTGGGCGGCATCTATTTGGTTGGTTGGGATTGTGTTTGTTGTATTGATACCCAATCGTTCAATGGCCTCACGACTCATTGCCCATAAGTCATCACCCTCGGCAGCCGTGGTCAGGTTGTTTAAGAAAACAATCCCAATAACACCGGTGTTATATCCACGAACGCTGCCACCTTTCAGGCGAATATCGCGGCCTTCATAAATAGCGCCGCTGCAATCAATGCCAAAGTGATAGGCAATGTCGTCGTATTTACTATCAAGGTGCTCTCCTTGAGTGTCTTTCATCTGGTCTGCACCACTCGCACAGCTATAACTGCGTCCGGCATGGTGAACAGCAATCATTGAATAGTTCCAGTCTGATTCCATCCCGTCTTTTGCTTTGAGGGCTCCCCATTCAGAGCGTTCGATAAATTGACGTCCCGAGGCGCGGACTCTTCGGATGATTGCTTCTCGAGTTGCGGCTCGGTCATCAATGGTGATTGTTACTGGAATGAGCGGTTGTTCAGCCTTCACCTCTTGAGCTTGGGCTGTTGTCACGAAAGATTTACCGCTCATTGGACCTCCTCAGACAGCTCAGTGAGCGTACGTAGAGGGGACTTGAACGGGACGTGTAATGAAATAACCGAGTCTGCTGAGGGAGCCTGTACGTGGGCTAGACCGTTGGCATCCGTCACTCCAGATATTTTTCGTCCATCTACCACTACAATGAATTCCCGATAGGTGAGTGGAGCACCAGTTTCACTATCGGCAATATTGAATACTTGGGCGTAAGTTTTCTGGAACTGAAGGGGCGCTGGTGCTGTGAAGGGCGCTGGAGTGTGGCTATCTCCAATGATCACGGTGCCAGAGCCCATGATGACTGTATTCCCATGAGCGCCGCTGCTGCCCACGCTGGCGGCACGCAACCCATTGATGAATACGGTGGAGGACAAACCCGAAACTAGAGGGCTACCGCAAGCGCTGCTGTCTGTCTCGCGTGCTGCCGGTAGATTGTCAAAAAGTACGTTGGGTGAGCCGGTGGCGATTGGGTTTATGCCATGGCCTGGCAGGGGACAGGATGTTGGGTCCGTTTGGCGAGCAGCCGGTTTTCCGCTCATGGTGATGCTCCTTAGATACGCAGGAAATGCATAGTACTTTTTCTTTTCGTTGAGGTTTAACACAATGTGCCGAGCTGTAGGAGGTGTCACTTTTTTGCTGCTTGAGAAGTTGGTTTTCCTGTAACTCAGCTGCTCTGGATATGGATTTTCGCCATAGATGGCCCGCACGCTATCAGGCATGTGGGTAATCCCAAGCATAAAAAAACCCCGCCAATTGGCGGGGTTGAGGTTAACGAGCGTGGCAGCTCGAAAGCGTTACAGCAGCAGGGTGCGGATGTCGGCTAGGACATCGCCCAGGCGCTTGGTGAAGCGGGCCGCGGCGGCGCCGTTGATCACGCGGTGGTCGTAGGACAGCGACAGCGGCAGCATCAGGCGTGGCTGGAAGGCTTTGCCGTCCCACACCGGTTGCATGGTGGCTTTGCTGACACCGAGGATCGCCACTTCCGGCGCGTTGACGATCGGCGTAAAGCCGGTGCCGCCGATGTGGCCGAGGCTGGAGATGGTGAAGCAAGCGCCTTGCATGTCGTCTGCTGAGAGCTTTTTGTTACGGGCCTTGTCGGCCAGCTCAGCCGCTTCGGCAGCCAGTTGCAGCAGGCTCTTCTGATCGACGTTTTTGATCACCGGAACCAGCAGACCGTCCGGAGTATCCACGGCGAAGCCGAGGTGTACGTATTTCTTGCGGATCAGCGCTTTGCCGCTTGGGGCCAGTGAGCTGTTGAAGTCTGGCAGTTCCTTGAGCAGGAAGGCACAGGCTTTGAGCAGCAGTGGCAGTACGGTGAGTTTGACGCCAGCCTTTTCAGCCACGGCTTTCTGCGCAACGCGGAAAGCTTCCAGCTCAGTGATGTCGGCGCTGTCGAACTGGGTTACGTGCGGTACGTTGAGCCAGCTGCGGTGCAGGTTGGCGGCACCGACCTGCATCAGGCGGGTCATCGGTACTTCTTCAACTTCACCGAACTTGCTGAAGTCCACGGTCGGGATCGGCGGAATGCCTGCGCCGCCAGTGGCTGCAGCAGCTTCCGGCGCGGCCTTGGCCTTGCTCATCATTGCTTTGACGTAAGCCTGCACGTCCTCTTTGAGGATGCGGCCTTTAGGGCCTGTGCCGGTCACGTCTGCCAGGTCGACACCAAACTCGCGGGCGGTCAGGCGTACAGCCGGGCCAGCGTGCACTTTGACGCCTTCGCGCTTGGCGATGCCGGCGTTTTCAGCAGCAGCTGAAAGGGCGGCAATCGCGCGAACTTCGGCGGCGATGTGCGGGGCTGCGCCTTCCGGTACGCGGTGCACTTCACGCTTGGCGGGTTCAGCAGCAGCCGGAGCGGCGGCCGGTGCAGCGCCTGCGACTTTGAGTTTGAGGATGAGGTCGCCGGTGCCGACGTCGGCATCCAGTTTGACCAGCACTTCTTCAACTACGCCTGCAGCTGGAGACGGAATCTCCATGCTGGCTTTGTCGGACTCCAGGGTGATCAGGGACTGGTCCACCTCAACGGTTTCGCCTGCCTTAACCAGAATCTCGATGACTTTGGCGGTGCCTGCTGAGCCGATATCCGGGACGTTGATGTCCTGCACGCTGCTGCTGGGAGCAGCGGCTGGAGCCGCAGCCGGGGCGGCGGCAGCTGGAGCAGGAGCCGGAGCTGCTGCGGCTGGTGCTGGTTGCTCGGCGGCGGCCGGTGCAGCGCCTGCGACTTTGAGCTTGAGGATCAGGTCGCCGGTGCCGACGTCGGCATCCAGTTTGACCAGCACTTCCTCAACTACGCCCGCAGCTGGAGACGGAATCTCCATGCTGGCTTTGTCGGACTCCAGGGTGATCAGGGACTGATCAACCTCAACGGTGTCGCCTGCCTTGACCAGAATCTCGATGACTTTGGCGGTGCCCGCCGAGCCGATATCCGGGACGTGAATGTCTTGCACGCTGCTGCTGGCAGCGGCCGCTGGGGCCGGAGCAGGGGCAGCAGCTGGCGCTGGCTCAGCAGCCGGAGCGGCTGACGGGGCTTCGGCTGCAGGTGCTGCGGCTGGGGCGTCGCCTTCGACTTCCAGCTCAAGCAGCTCGTCGCCTTCTTTGAGCTTGTCGCCCAGTTTGACTTTCAGTGCGGTGATCACACCGGCTTTCGGGGCCGGGATTTCCATGCTCGCTTTGTCCGACTCCAGCGTCAGCAGGCTTTGATCAGCCTCAATGCGGTCGCCAACCTTAACGAACAGTTCAATGACTTCACCCTCACCGCTGCCGATGTCGGGGACGCGAATCAATTCACTCATTGCGACGCTCCTTAGCAGTCCAGTGGGTTTGGTTTTTCAGGATCAATGCCGAACTTGGCGATGGCATCGGCCAGAACCTTGGCTTCGATTTCGCCACGGTCAACCAGTGCTTCCAGTGCAGCCAGAACAACCCACTGACGATCCACTTCGAAGAAGTGGCGCAGTTTCTTGCGGCTGTCACTGCGGCCGAAACCGTCGGTGCCCAGCACTTTGTATTCTTTGCTCGGTACCCACTGGCGAATCTGTTCAGCGAAGATCTTCATGTAGTCGGTGCTGGCTACAACCGGGCCGTTACGGCCGCTGAGGCACTCTTGTACGTAGGCCTGTTTCGGCTTCTGGCCAGGGTGCAGACGGTTGTAACGCTCAACGGCCAGGCCGTCGCGGCGCAGTTCGTTGAAGCTGGTGACGCTCCAGACATCGGCGCCGATGTTGTACTCGTCACGCAGAATCTTCGCGGCTTCGCGGACTTCACGCAGGATGGTGCCGCAGCCCAGCAGTTGCACGTGGTGGGCGGCTTCGCGCTTGTCTTCTTCGAGCAGGTACATGCCCTTGATGATGCCTTGCTCTACACCGGCCGGCATGGCTGGCTGCTGGTAGGACTCGTTCATCACGGTGATGTAGTAGAAAACGTCTTCCTGAAGCTCGGTCATGCGCTTCATGCCGTCCTGAATGATCACCGCCAGCTCGTAGCCGTAAGTCGGGTCATAGGAATGGCAGTTCGGGATAGTGGAAGCCAGTACGTGGCTGTGACCGTCTTCGTGCTGCAGGCCTTCACCGTTCAGGGTGGTACGGCCAGCGGTGCCGCCGATCAGGAAACCACGGGTGCGGCTGTCGCCAGCGGCCCAGGCCAAGTCGCCAATACGTTGCAGGCCGAACATCGAGTAGAAGATGTAGAACGGCAGCATCGGCTGGTTGTGGGTGGAGTACGAGGTACCTGCGGCGATGAAGGAGCTCATTGCGCCCGCTTCGTTGATGCCTTCTTCGAGGATCTGACCTTTCTTGTCCTCTTTGTAGAACATCACCTGGTCTTTATCCACAGGCTCGTACAGCTGGCCTACGGATGAGTAGATGCCGAGCTGACGGAACATGCCTTCCATACCAAAGGTACGGGCTTCGTCCGGGATGATCGGAACGATGCGCTGGCCGATGTCTTTGTCTTTGACCAGCTGCGCGAGGATGCGCACGAAGGCCATGGTGGTGGAGATTTCGCGCTCGCCGGTGCCGTCGAGGATGGCCTTTAGGGTTTCCAGCGGCGGTGTCGGGATGCTGAAGCTCTTACGGCGACGCTGCGGCACAAAGCCACCGAGCGCGGCGCGGCGTTCGGCGATGTAACGGGCTTCGGCGCTGCCTTCCTCGGGTTTAACAAAAGGCAGGTGCTCAAGCTGGTCGTCGCTGACCGGGATGTCGAAGCGGTCGCGGAACTGGCGCAGGCTTTCCACGTCGACTTTCTTGGTGTTGTGCGCGGTGTTCTGCGCTTCACCGGAGCCGGTGCCGTAGCCTTTGATGGTTTTGGCCAGAATAACGGTCGGCTGACCTTCGTGGTTAACCGCATCGTGGTAGGCCGCGTAGACCTTGTACGGGTCGTGGCCGCCACGGTTCAGACGCCAGATCTCGTCGTCGGACAGGTCAGCAACCATGGCCTTGAGTTCTGGGGTGTTGAAGAAGTGCTCACGTACGTAAGCGCCGTCTTTGGCTTTGTAGTTCTGGTATTCACCATCGACCACTTCGTCCATGCGGCGTTGCAGCAGGCCGTCGACGTCTTTGGCCAGCAGCGGGTCCCAAAAACGGCCCCAGACCACTTTGTTTACATTCCACTGGGCGCCACGGAACACGCCTTCCAGCTCTTGGATGATCTTGCCGTTGCCGCGAACCGGGCCGTCGAGGCGCTGCAGGTTGCAGTTGATGACGAAGATCAGGTTGTCCAGCTTCTCGCGGCCCGCCAGGGAGATGGCGCCGAGGGATTCCGGCTCGTCACACTCGCCGTCACCCAGGAAGCACCAGACTTTCTGCTTGCCAGCGGGGATAAAGCCACGCGCTTCCAGGTACTTCATGAAGCGGGCTTGGTAAATGGCCTGAATCGGGCCAAGGCCCATGGATACGGTCGGGAACTGCCAGAAGTCCGGCATCAGCCATGGGTGCGGGTAAGAGGAAAGACCTTTGCCGTCGACTTCACGACGGAAGTTCTTCATCTGGTCTTCGCTGATGCGGCCTTCCATAAAGGCGCGGGCATAAACGCCTGGGCTGGCGTGGCCTTGGAAGAAGATCAGGTCGCCGCCGTGCTCTTCGGTCGGGGCCTGGAAGAAATAGTTGAAGCCGATGTCATACAGCGTGGCCGAGGAGGCGAAGCTGGAGATGTGACCACCGAGGTCGGAATCCTCAAGGTTGGTGCGCATCACCATGGCCAGTGCGTTCCAGCGCACCAAGGAGCGGATACGGCGCTCCATAAACAGGTCACCCGGCATGCGTGCTTCGTGAGTCACCGGGATGGTGTTGCGGTAGGGCGTGGTGATTGCGTATGGCAATTGTGAGCCACTACGGGTGGCCAGTTCGCCCATGCGGGTCATCAAATAATGTGCGCGGTCTTCACCCTCGTTTTCGAGGACGGACTCAAGGGCGTCCAGCCATTCCTGGGTTTCGACGGGATCGAGGTCTTGCATGGCTTGCTCCAGGGCTCAAAGGCTTCCAGAATCGGAGGCCAGATACCGCAGCCAGCTTTGTGAGCGGCTGCGCAAATTATTGGGTTGGCCGGGTATAAGCGGCTAGTTGTAGTTTTACTACATTCCGACGCTAATTTCAGCCCTCTAGACACAAATGTGCGTAGTTACACTACATATTAATTTGCCAGTTCCAGGTAAACCGCATCAGTCGCGTCCCACTCTGAGGTGTGTCCTGGCTCTCGCAGAACGCTAAAAAGGATAGACCATGAGCCTGCCCGCGCTGGCCGCTTTACCTGCTGCGTTGCTCCCCCTTGTCGCCCGTGGCGAACAGTCTTTGCAGCAAGCATTTGCTGCTCATTCCATTGAAGCTGTGGAGCAGTTCGACAGCTGGCCGGAGCATCGTCGCGAAACCTTGCGACGAGTGGTTGCGGCCAGCGACTTTGTCCTTGAGCAGGCTCAGCGTGATCCACAAATGTTTCTGCAATTGGCGGCTGCTGGCGAACTGGAGGCCAGCCTGACCAGCGGTAGTTTGCGCACTCAGCTTGAGCAGATTTTGCAAGATTGTGAGGATGAAGATGAGCTCGGGCGGCGACTCCGGCGTTTCCGTAACCGCCAGCAGTTGCGCATCATCTGGCGCGATATCAGTCGCCAGGCTGATTTGGTGGAAACCTGTCGGGACTTGTCTGATCTGGCTGATGTCTGTGTCGATCTGGCCTACCACTGGCTGTATCAGCGCCTGTGTGCTCAAAGTGGAACGCCCATCGGCAACCGTAGCGGGCAGCCGCAGCACATGGTCATTCTGGGGATGGGCAAACTGGGGGCGCATGAACTCAACTTGTCCTCGGATATTGACCTGATCTTCGGCTATCCCGAAGGCGGCGAGACGGAGGGGGTCAAACGCTCGCTGGATAATCAGGAGTTTTTCACCCGGCTTGGTCAGAAGCTGATCAAAGCTCTGGATGTGATCACCGTAGACGGCTTTGTGTTCCGTACCGATATGCGCCTGCGGCCTTATGGCTCAGCCGGGCCTTTGGTCTACAGCTTTAATGCGCTGGAACAGTATTACCAAGATCAGGGGCGCGACTGGGAGCGCTACGCCATGATCAAGGCCCGTGTGGTCGGTGGTGATCAGGTTGCGGGGGCGCAGTTGCTGAATATGCTGCGGCCGTTCGTGTACCGGCGTTATCTGGACTTCTCTGCCATTGAAGCGCTGCGCTCGATGAAGCAGCTGATTCAACAGGAGGTGCGGCGCAAGGGCATGTCCGAGAACATCAAACTCGGCTCGGGCGGTATCCGTGAAGTGGAGTTTGTGGCGCAAGCGTTCCAGTTAATCCACGGCGGCCGCGACCTCAGCCTGCAACAGCGCTCGCTGTTTGTGGTGCTGCAAACCCTGGAGTACCAAGGTTATCTGCCGGAAGCGGTGACGGATGAGCTGCGCGAGGGTTATATCTTCCTGCGTTACGTTGAGCATGCGCTGCAAGCGATTGATGACCGCCAGACGCAAATGCTCCCCGAGGACGATCTGACCCGTGCCCGTGTGGCGTTCATTATGGGTTTCGACAGCTGGGAAGCCTTCCACGACAAGCTGATGTTCTGGCGTGGTCGGGTGGATTGGCATTTCCGTGGGGTGATTTCTGACCCGGACGAAGACGACGACTCTGAAGACATCGTGGGGGGCGAATGGCTGCCGCTCTGGGAAGACCGTCAGGAAGAGGACGACGCCTGCCGCCAACTTGAAGAAGCCGGGTTCCAGTCACCGCTATCCGCCTGGCAACGGTTGATGGGCCTGCGTAGCAGCGTGCAGGTGCGCACCATGCAGCGTCTGGGGCGTGAGCGTTTGGACGCGTTTATGCCGCGTCTGCTGGCGAAGATCGTCGAGCAGGATAATCCTGATCTGGTGCTTGAGCGGGTTTTGCCGCTGATCGAGGCCATTGCCCGACGTTCGGCTTATGTTGTACTGCTGACAGAAAACCCCAATGCCTTGCAGCGCCTGCTGACGCTGTGTGCGGCAAGCCCGTGGATTGCCGAGCAGATGGCGCGTTTCCCGCTGTTGCTCGACGAGCTGCTCAACGAAGGTCGTTTGTTCAAACCGCCATTGGCGCCAGAGTTGGCGGCACAGCTGCGTGAGCGGTTGATGCGTATTCCTGAGGAGGATCTGGAACAGCAGATGGAGGCCTTGCGCCACTTCAAGCTGGCCCATGGCCTGCGCGTTGCTGCTTCGGAAATCACCGGAACCTTGCCGTTGATGAAGGTGAGCGACTACCTGACCTGGTTGGCTGAGGCCATTCTGGATCAGGTGCTGGCGCTGTCATGGCGGCATATGGTGAGCAAATACGGCACGCCGCGCCGTGCCGATGGCAGTTTGTGCGATCCGGACTTCATCGTGATTGGCTACGGCAAGGTGGGCGGTATCGAACTGGGCCATGGTTCCGATCTGGATCTGGTGTTTATCCACGATGGTGATCCGCAGGCGGAGACCGATGGTGCCAAGTCCATCGACGGCGCGCAGTTCTTCAATCGCCTCGGCCAGCGCATCATTCATTTGCTGACCACCCAGACCAACTCCGGGCAGTTGTACGAAGTGGATATGCGTCTGCGTCCTTCCGGGGCTGCCGGGCTGTTGGTCAGTTCCCTCGGTGCGTTTGAGCGCTATCAACAAGGCGAGGCCTGGACCTGGGAACATCAGGCGCTGGTGCGGGCGCGGGTGTTGGTGGGGAGCGAGCGCGTGGGCAAAGCCTTTGAGGCCGTCAGGGCGCAGGTGCTCGGGCGTGAGCGCGATCTTGATAAGCTGCGAACGGAAGTCAGTGAGATGCGTGCCAAGATGCGCGATAACCTGGGTTCCAAGTCCACGGTGGCCGGTACGGCGAGTAATGCCTTTGACGCCAGTACCAGCTATGACCTCAAGCAGGACGCCGGTGGTATCGTCGATATCGAATTTATGGTGCAATACGCGGCTCTTGCCTGGTCGAATCAGTACCCGGAACTGCTGGAGTTCACTGATAACATCCGCATTCTGGAAGGGCTGGAACGAGTGGGTTTGCTGCCGGGTGAAGATGCCCGTCTGCTACAGGATATTTACAAAGCCTACCGTTCGGTGGCGCACCGCCAGGCGTTGCAGAAGCAACCTGGGGTGGTAAGCGGGGATCAGTTCGAGAGCGAGCGGCGCACGGTGATGCGCATCTGGCGGGAACTGGGCCTTAATTAAAGACTTTCGCGCTGGCCTGAAGCAGGCCAGTGAATCCAGTAATAAGAATTGAGGAGTAGGAACTATGTCGATAGCGTCTATGGCCGATCGTGACGGCGTGATCTGGTATGACGGCGAACTGGTGCAGTGGCGCGAGGCGACTACTCACGTACTGACTCACACCCTGCACTATGGCATGGGCGTGTTTGAGGGCGTGCGTGCTTACAACACGCCGCAAGGCACTGCGATTTTCCGTCTGGAAGCGCACACCGACCGTCTGTTCGACTCTGCCCACATCATGGGTATGAAGATTCCGTTCAGCAAAGAAGAAATCAACGAAGCGACCCGTGCTGCGGTGCGTGAGAATAACCTGGAAAGCGCTTACATCCGCCCGATGGTGTTCTACGGATCTGAAGCCATGGGCCTGCGCGCCACTGGCCTGAAAGTTCAGGTGATTGTGGCGGCATGGCACTGGGGTGCCTACATGGGCGACGAAGCCCTGAAAGTTGGCATCAAGGTGCGCACCAGCTCCTTCACCCGCCACCACGTCAACATCGCCATGACCCGTGCTAAGGCTAACGGCAACTACATCAACTCGATGTTGGCCCTGCAAGAAGCCATCTCCGGTGGTGCTGATGAAGCCATGCTGCTGGACCCGGAAGGCTATGTGGCAGAAGGTTCGGGCGAGAACATCTTCCTGGTGAAAAATGGCGTGATCTACACCCCGGAAGTCACCTCCTGCCTGAACGGTATCACCCGCAGCACCATCCTGACCCTGGCTGAAGAGCATGGTCTGAAGGTGGTTGAGAAGCGTATCACCCGTGACGAGGTGTACATTGCTGATGAAGCCTTCTTCACCGGTACTGCGGCTGAAGTGACGCCGATCCGTGAAGTCGACGGTCGTCAGATTGGCGCTGGTCGTCGTGGCCCGATTACTGAGAAGCTGCAAACCGCTTACTTTGATCTGGTTACCGGCAAGACCGACGCTCACGCTGAATGGCGTACGCTGGTCAAGTAAGGTCTAGCCTTTGCTGACGCGCTATTGGTTGCGCAAAAACTAATCTAAGTAACAACAAGGGGGCGCAAGCCTCCTTGGTCGTTTCTGGAAGTGGCATGAAAATACTGATCGTAGGCCCGAGTTGGGTGGGTGACATGGTGATGGCGCAGACACTGTTTCAGTGCCTGCAACAACGCCATCCCGGCTGCGAAATCGACGTGCTGGCGCCGGACTGGAGCCGCCCGATTCTTGAGCGTATGCCCGAGGTGCGTCAGGCGCTGAGCTTCCCGCTCGGGCATGGCGTGCTGGAGCTGGCCACGCGGCGCAAAATCGGCAAGAGCCTGGCCGGGCAATACGACCAAGCGATTTTGCTGCCTAACTCGCTGAAGTCTGCGCTGGTGCCGTTCTTCGCTGGCATTCCTAAACGCACCGGCTGGAAGGGCGAGCTGCGTTACGGCCTGCTCAACGACATCCGTGCGCTGGATAAAGAACGCTATCCGCTGATGATCGAGCGCTTTATGGCGCTGGCCTATGACGCCAACGCCGAGCTGCCCAAGCCGTATCCGCGCCCCAGCTTGCAAATTGATCCTGCCAGTCGCGTGGCCGCGCTGAGCAAGTTCGGTCTGACCTTGGATCGTCCGGTGCTGGCGCTGTGCCCCGGGGCTGAGTTTGGTGAAGCCAAACGCTGGCCGAGCGAGCATTACGCCAAGGTGGCGGAGCTGAAAATCCGCGAGGGTTGGCAGGTATGGCTGTTTGGTTCGAAGAATGATCACCCGGTCGGTGAGGACATTCGTGCCCGCCTGATTCCGGGGCTGCGCGAAGAGTCGTACAACTTGGCAGGGGAAACCAGTTTGGCGGAGGCGATTGATCTGCTGTCCTGCGCTGATGCAGTGGTGTCCAATGACTCCGGGTTGATGCATGTGGCGGCGGCGCTGAATCGTCCGCTGGTGGCCGTGTATGGTTCCACTTCGCCGGGCTTTACCCCGCCGTTAGCCGAGCAGGTAGAGGTGGTACGCCTTGGGCTTGAGTGCAGCCCGTGTTTTGAACGGACTTGCCGTTTCGGCCATTACAACTGCCTGGGGCAACTCAAGCCACGGGCGGTGATTGAGGCGCTGAGTCGTCTGGTTGTTGATCCGGTTGAGGTCCAATAGTTGCGCGTTTTACTGATCAAAACCTCCTCGCTTGGCGATGTGGTGCACACCCTCCCAGCACTGACTGACGCTGCCCGGGCCATTCCGGGGATTCAGTTCGACTGGGTGGTGGAAGAAGGCTTTGCGGAAATCCCAGCCTGGCATCCGGCGGTTGCCCAAGTGATACCGGTGGCGATTCGTCGCTGGCGTAAAAATATCTTCAAAACGCTGCTCTCCGGCGAGTGGGGGCGCTTCAAGCAGCGCCTGCGTGAACGCCGTTATGATCTGGTGATTGATGCTCAGGGCCTTCTCAAAAGCGCGCTGCTGACCCGCTATGTGTCGGCGCCAGTAGCTGGGTTGGATAAAAACTCGGCCCGGGAGCCTGCCGCCTGCCGTTTTTACGATCGGCATTATGCGGTGCCCAAAGAGCAACACGCACTGGAGCGCCTGCGTCAGTTGTTTGCTTTAGCGCTGGATTATCCGCTGCCGACTACTGTGGCGGATTACGGCCTCAACCGGGCCCAGATGGCTGCTGGTGGGCAGGAGCCGTATCTGTTGTTCCTGCATGGCACGACTTGGCCGAGCAAACATTGGCCGGAAGAAAACTGGCGTGAGCTGGCCGAAACCATGAGTGAGCAGGGCTGGGGGATTCGTCTGCCGTGGGGCAGTGAGGCTGAGAAGGCCCGCGCTGAACGCATCGCTGCTGGCATCCCGAATGCCGTGGTGTTGCCTAAGCTGAATCTGGCTGGCGTAGCTAAGGTAATCGCTGGTGCCCGCGCCTGCGTGGCGGTGGATACCGGTTTGGGGCATCTGGCGGCAGCGCTGGATGTGCCGAGTATTTCGCTGTACGGGCCGACCTTGCCGGGCCGCGTGGGCGCTTACGGGCGTTCGCAAATTCATTTGTGTGCCACCGGGCCGAATGCCGGTCTGGGGGATCGCAACAAACCTTGTTTTGAGAGCCTGCCGGCCCAACGTGTAGCTACTGAGTTGCAAGCGTTGCTGTTGGCAGAGGGCGTTATCTGATGCAGTTGGCTTTTATCCTCTATAAGTACTTCCCTTTTGGCGGCTTGCAGCGCGACTTTATGCGTATCGCATTGGAGTGCCAGGCGCGCGGGCATGCCATTCGGGTCTACACACCGATCTGGGAAGGTGAGGTACCGGAGGGCTTTGATGTGGTAGTGGTGCCGGTCAAGGCGCTGTTCAACCACAAGCGCAACGAGAAGCTGACCGCTTGGGTTGAGGCTGATCTGGCCAAGCGCCCGGTGGATCGGGTGATCGGCTTTAACAAAATGCCGGGGCTGGATGTGTATTACGCGGCGGATGGCTGCTACGAAGACAAAGCCCAGACACTGCGCAACCCGCTGTACAAGCTGGGCGGGCGCTACAAGCACTTTGCCGACTACGAGCGTGCGGTATTTGCGCCGGAATCCAAAACCGAGATTCTGATGATTTCGGAAGTGCAGCAGCCGCTGTTTATCAAGCATTACCACACGCCGCTTGAGCGCTTTCATCTGCTGCCACCGGGCATCGCTTTGGATCGCCGGGCACCGGCCAATGCGGCTGAGATTCGGGCTGAATTCCGTCGTGAATTCAAACTGGCAGAGGATGATCTGTTGTTGGTGCAGATCGGCTCTGGCTTTAAGACCAAGGGGCTGGATCGCAGCCTGAAAGCAGTGGCTGCGCTGCCGTCTGATCTGAAAAAACGCACTCGCCTGATTGCCATTGGTGCGGACGATCCTCGTGCCTTCAAGCTGCAAGCCAAGGCGCTGGGCATTTCCGGGCAGGTGGATATCCTCAAAGGTCGCAGCGATATTCCGCGCTTCCTGCTGGGGGCTGACCTGCTGATTCACCCGGCTTACAACGAGAACACCGGCACTGTGTTGCTGGAGGCACTGGTGGCTGGGCTGCCGGTGTTGGTAACGGACGTGTGCGGCTACGCCCACTACATCGCCGAAGCGGATGCCGGGCGCGTGCTGCAAAGTCCGTTTGAGCAGGGCAAGCTGGATGCTCTGCTGGCTGAGATGTTGTCTGATTCGGCCCAGCGGCAGCAGTGGTCTCGCAACGGTCTGGCTTATGCTGAAAAAGCTGACCTGTATTCGATGCCGCAGCACGCGGCTGACATCATTCTGGCGACAAAACCATGAAGCTCGAACTGGCACAACCCTTTGCCAGCCTCTGGGCTGGGCGTGATCCCTTCGAAGCCGTAGAGGCCCTGCAAGGGCAGGTGTACCGCGAGCTGGAAGGCCGGCGCACGCTGCGCACCGAAGTGGATGGGCGCGGCTACTTCGTCAAAATCCACCGGGGTATTGGCTGGGGCGAGATCGTCAAGAACCTGCTCACCGCTAAACTGCCGGTACTGGGTGCCGCGCAGGAGTGGCAGGCCATTGAGCGCCTGACTCAGGCCGGTATCCCGACCATGACTGCGGTCGCGTTTGGGGAGCGGGGGAGCAATCCCGCGGCCCAGCACTCTTTTATCATCACGGAAGAGTTGGCGCCGACGACCGATCTGGAACAGCTGAGCCTGAATTGGGCAAAGCAGCCGCCTGAGCCGCGTTTGAAGTGGGCGCTTATCCGCCGTGTGGCGGAAATGGTAGGCGGCATGCACCGAGCGGGGGTAAACCACCGGGACTGCTATATCTGCCACTTTTTGCTGCACACGGATAAGCCTGTAAGTCCTGATGAGCTGCATTTGTCCGTGATTGACCTGCACCGTGCTCAGGTGCGCGATAAAACCCCAATCCGTTGGCGCAATAAGGATTTAGCGGCGCTGTACTTCTCTGTGCTGGATATCGGGCTCACCAAGCGCGACACGATGCGCTTTCTGCGTCACTACTTTCAGCAGCCTTTGCGGCAAGTGTTAACGGAAGAACAGGCCTTGCTGAAAAGGCTGCAACATAAAGCAAGCAAACTATATGAACGCAAGCAGCGCTACGGAGATGCGCTGTAAGCGGGGTTTAATTTGATTTTTAAGGCGAGTCGGAGCACATACGTTGTGTCTGGCTGCTTTCTTTAAGTGCGAATGGAGAGGTTGATGTCACATTGGCGGCTGGAGCTCGAATACGCCAGTTTGCAACAGGTGTTCGGAAGTCTTGATGATGTGTTTGCACTGCAAGGCAAGCGGCTGACCTGGGATCCGCTCTCTGAGGTGATTCTGGTTGAGTTCGGTGGCGTGCGTTATTACGTCAAGCGCTACTGGGGCGGCGGTAAAGGTCTGCGGCGTTTTATAGGGCGTCCGCGGGTTAAGGCTGAGTGGCAGAATCTTAAGAACTTTGTTAAGTGGGGGGTGCCGACCGCACCGATTGTCGGCTATGGCATGGAGCGGCGCTTCGGCTCATTTCACCGCGGTGCACTGATTACTCGAGAGTTGGTTAATACCCAGGATATGGCGTATATCGCCGACCATAATGACCCGCGCTTAGCGGATTCTGCATGGGTGCAAACCGTCAGTCTGCAACTGGCGAAGGCGACGCGTACTCTTCATGATCATCACTTTGCTCATAATGATTTGAAGTGGCGTAATTTGCTGGTCAATGATCGGGCTGAGCTATTTCTGATCGACTGCCCTACGGGGGCTTTCTGGTTTGGACCGTTTCTACACTACCGAATCATCAAGGATTTGGCGTGTCTGGATAAGGTAGCCAAATATCGGTTGAGCCGTACACAGCGGTTGCGCTTTTACCTGCAATATCAGCGCAGCCAGCGGTTGGATGCGCAGCAGAAAAAACAAATCCGCCGTATTGTCGGATTTTTTGAGGGTAGAGAATGAGTGATTTTCTGGCCGCTGCCGATCGTGAGCTGTTGCAGCAGCATGGTCTGACCGATTTCGATGCCTTATGGGCATTGAAGTTGGAGGCCGTCGACGAG
This sequence comes from Pseudomonas mendocina, assembly GCA_037482215.1. Taxonomy (NCBI): domain Bacteria; kingdom Pseudomonadati; phylum Pseudomonadota; class Gammaproteobacteria; order Pseudomonadales; family Pseudomonadaceae; genus Ectopseudomonas; species Ectopseudomonas mendocina. The sequence continues at coordinate 3,964,240 of CP148074.1, read as the reverse complement.
CCAAACACCGAGCGTGGCGGCTGGAGTAGTGTGTATCGCTTGGATCTGGGCGATGCGGCTTACTACCTGAAGCGGCAGAGCAATCACTTGACCCGTAGTTTGTTGCATCCGCTGGGGGAACCGACTTTTGCCCGTGAGTTTCGCAATATCCAGCGTTATGCGCAGATGGGTATCCCGGCACTTGAGGCTGCCTTTTTCGCTCAGCGAAAAGTGGCGAGTGAGCGTCGTGCCATTCTGCTGACCCGCGCGCTAGATGGCTGGCAGGATCTGGATGCCTGGCTGCCCCAGTGGATGAGTCTTGAGCCTGCTCGTCGTGAGGCGATTCTCAAAGCCTGTGGTGCGCTGGCGCGTCAGCTGCATAAAGCCGGACAGATGCATGGCTGTTTCTACCCGAAGCACATCTTTCTGCGTGAAGTGGCTGATGGTTTTGAAGCGCGCCTGATTGATCTGGAAAAGACCCGGCCGCTGCTGTTTGGTCGTCGTGATCGGATCAAGGACATTGAGCCGCTTTTACGCCGAGCGTCTGTGTGGAGTGTGGATGACTTGAAGCATTTTCTCGCAGCCTACCTTGGCAATGAGGGCGATGTTGAGTCGTGGGCGAGCCAGTTGGGGGCTCGTCGCCGGAATAAGGAGTCGCGTCGATGAAATTGGCCGATCTGGCTGGAGCTGGCCGCACTCCTGTACTGCCTTTGCAACTTGAACTGGCCGATGCTGCGGGTATTTCCGAACTGACAATTGAGCGTTGGTTACGTGTATTACCGGGCCAGCGATATGTCGGCCAGGCAACGTGGCGGGGGCGTAGGGTACTGGCCAAGCTGCTGGTCGGCAGCAAGGCGGCACGGCATTTCCAGCGTGAGCTGGAGGGTGCACGTTTGCTCGCTGAGCAGCAGTTAATAACACCGCTGTTGGTAGCCGATGGTCTGCGCGAAGGCGAGGGTGGCTGGCTGCTGTTCGATTATCTCGATGGTGCGGAAAGCCTGTGGGATGCCTGGCGTGCGGTCGAGACTGAGCCGCAGCTCAGTGATGCGCAGCAGGCCGTCCTGGGGGAGGCGCTGGCTGCAATCGCCACGATGCACAGCAAGGGCTTGTGGCAGTCGGATTTGCACCTGGACAACCTGATGCGTCACAACGGTCAACTCTTCGTTATTGATGGCGGAGGCGTTGAAGTGGAAGTGGCTGGTAAGCCGTTGTCCAGAGACAAGGTGCTGAGCAATTTGGGGGTGTTTTTTGCGCAGTTGCCCGCCGAGCTGACGCCGTGGACTGAGGAGTTGCTGGTTCACTATTTGCTGGCCAATGGCGAACATGCCCTGCCGCTTGAGGCGCTGCTGAAAGAAGTCGGAAAAGTTCGTAAGTGGCGTTTGCGTGACTATCTACGCAAGATTGCCCGCGATTGCACGCTGTTCGCGGCAAAGATCGGGGCTTTTGGGCTTCAGGTCGTGCGCCGGGAAGACGAAAGCACGTTGCAGCCACTGCTCAATAACCTTGATCTGCTGACTGATCAGGGCCACGTCTATAAGACCGGAGGTGCCGCGACGGTCGCCAAGGTGCAACTGCAAGGCCGCCCGCTGGTGGTCAAACGCTATAACGTTAAAGGTGTGCTGCACTGGCTTAAACGCTTCTGGCGTCCTAGCCGCGCCTGGCACAGCTGGGTCGAAGGGCATCGCTTGCAACTGCTGGGCATTGCCACGCCTGAGCTGCTGGCGGTGGTTGAGCGGCGCTGGTGCTGGTTGCGCGGTCGTGCCTACCTGATTACCGAATACTGCGGCGGGCAGGATATAATCGAGCGTTTTCAGCCTTATACACTCAAGGATGCAGTCGTTTTACCCCCAGAATCGGAGTTGTTGGCGCTTGATCGACTGTTTGCGGCTTTGCTCAGAGAGCGTATTAGCCACGGCGATCTTAAAGGTCATAACGTCATCTGGGACGAGCAGTTGGCGCGCTGGTCATTGATAGATCTAGACGCCATGCAACAACACCACAGCGCGAGCGGTTTTGCTAAGGCTTATGCCCGCGACCGCGCACGCTTTTTGCGCAACTGGCCGGCTGACTCAGCCCTGCATCAGTTGCTGGATCAACGTATACCGTCGGCTCCCGAAGCCGGTGAGCCTGTTTAAATGAGGTTAGACCTGTGGCATTGACGATTCTCGGCCTTTCCGGCGCGCTCAGCCATGACCCTTCCGCCGCGTTGTATATCGACGGAAAACTGATTGCCGCTGCTGAAGAAGAGCGTTTTGTACGCGACAAGCACGCAAAGAACCGCATGCCTTACGAGTCAGCCAAGTTCTGCCTTGAGCAGGCGGGTATCAAGCCGTCCGATGTTGATGTCGTGGCGATTCCGTTCGCACCAATCAGCCTGTTCGGTAAGGCTCGTTGGCACTACGCCAAGCGTTACTGGTATGCGCCGGATCGTTCCCTTGACGCGATCCTGATGGGCAACCGCCGTTATAAGCGCTACCGCAACAAGATCGTCTGGTGCCTGGAACAACTGGGTTTCGACACCAAGAAGGTCAAAATCGAGCCAGTCGAACACCATCTGGCCCACGCCTCCAGCGCCTATCACTGCTCGGGTTTCACCGAGAAGACGGCGATCATGGGCATCGACGGTAAGGGTGAGTACGCCACGACCTTCTTTGGCTATGGCGAAAACGGCAAGATCCACAAGATCAAAGAGTTCTACGATCCGGATTCCCTAGGCGGCTTGTACGGTGCGATCACTGAGTTCCTTGGCTTTGAAATGCTCGATGGCGAATTCAAAGTGATGGGCATGGCGCCCTACGGTGACGCCAGCAAGTACGACTTCTCCCGCCTGGCCAAATTTGAAAACGGCGAACTGGTGATTAACACTGACTACGCCAACGTCATCGGTCTGCGCCGCTACAAAGAGAAGGGGAAAGGCTACTACTTCTCGCCCAAGCTGATCGAGTGGCTGGGGCCGAAGCGTGAAGGCGATATCGCTGATGACCCGTACATCCACTACGCCGCCAGCATGCAAGCGTTGTTCGAGAAATTGGCGCTGGAAATGATGGATTACTACCTGGGTGACATCATCAAACAGACCGGCAAGATCGCTTTCGCTGGTGGCTGTGCGCTGAACGTCAAGCTGAACCAGAAGATCATCGCCCGCGACGAAGTTAAGGAGCTGTTCGTCCAGCCTGCTTCCGGCGACGCCGGTACTGCAGTAGGTGCGGCTGCCTATGTTTCTCACCAGCGCGGTGTGCCGGTGGAGAAGATGGAGCACGTTTACCTCGGCCCGTCTTACAGCAATGAAGATGTGATTGCGGCCTGTGCTCGCCACCCGAGCAAGCCGGTGTGGAAGAAGATCGACAATATGCCGCAACGCATCGCCAAGATTATGGTCGATGGCAATCCTGTGGCTTGGTTCCAGGGCCGTATGGAGTTCGGTCCGCGTGCACTGGGTGGCCGTTCGATTATTGGTTGCCCGAGTGTGCCCGGTGTTGCTGACCGTATTAATGAGCAGATCAAGTTCCGTGAGCGTTGGAGGCCTTTCTGCCCGTCGATGTTGGATACCGTTGGTCCGCAGATGCTCAAGGTGGATCACCCGAGCCCATTCATGACCTTCACCTTTGAAGTGAATGAAGAGTGGAAAACCCGTGTCGGCGAAGTGGTCCACGAAGACGGCACGTCCCGTGCTCAAGTACTCAAGCGGGAATACAACCCGCGTTATTACGACATGATGCTGGAGCTGGAGAAGCTGACCGGCAACGGCGTGTCACTCAACACGTCGCTTAACCGTCGTGGCGAACCGATGATTTGCTCGCCTACCGATGCTTTGAACATGTTCTATGGCTCGGATCTGCAGTACCTGATCATGGAGGACATTCTGGTGGTTAAGGATGGCAAGGACTGGTATGACAGCATCTGATTCAACGGGGCGTGATCTTTGGGTTTTGCAGTTCTGTCATGGATATGATGGCCCGTTTCTGGGTTGCGCTCGTCAGTACGCAGCCCTGTTTTCCGGGACTGCGTACAAGGTGTGTACCGTCTACCTGACCGGTAAACCAAGTGCTGAGGTTGAACAGGGTTCGGCCTCGGATGAGGTTGTTTTTCTTGATTACTCTAGCCGTCAGGTGCGCGGTCTAAAATTAGGAGCAATTCGTGATTTAAAGCGGATTGTTGCAACGCGCAACTTCAAATTGTGCATTGCCCACCGCTTTAAGCCGATTTATGTCGCCCTGCTGGGGAGTGACCTTCCGGTATTGGGGATTCATCACGCATTCGGTGACTATCGACGCCGTTCGCGGCAGCTGTTCGCTAACTTCTTCCGCAAGCGTCTTAGTTTGATCGGTGTCTCCGATGCGGTGCGCGATGATATGCGCGACTGCCTGCCGCAGTGGCCTGCTGAACGTATTCAGACCCTCTATAACCGCATTGATGTTGCTGCCGTTCAGGCTGAGCAGGTTAGCCGCGTGCAGGCCCGGGAGCATCTCGGGCTGCCGCAAGATGCTTGGGTAGTCGGTAACGTAGGGCGTTTGCACCCTGATAAGGATCAGGCCACCCTGATTCGTGGTTTCGCTCAAGCCCTACCGCAACTGCCAGTTGGTAGCCTGCTGGCCATCATGGGAAGCGGCAGACTTGAGGGCAAGCTCAAGGCGCTTGCCCAAGAACTGGCTGTAGCTGATCACGTCCGCTTCCTCGGGCAGGTTCCGCAAGGGCGCTGCTACTTCAGGGCATTTGATGTATTTGTCTTGAGCTCTGACCACGAGCCGTTCGGTATGGTGCTGCTTGAAGCAATGGCTGCCGGAGTGCCGGTGATCGGCACGGATTGCGGCGGCGGGCGTGAGGTGGTGCAGGGAGTTGGGCAACTGTTCCCTCTTGCGGATGCTAACAAGCTGTCGTTCTGCTTGATTCAGCAAAGTGCTAAGCCGCTTACTGATTCGTCACTATTCGAGTCTCACTTAGCGGAGCGATTTAGTGACGAGGCGGCTCAGCGCGTATTCTGGAATTTGGCATTTGTTCGCAATTTCCAATAAGTTTGGTTTTGCATAGTGGCGCTTGTCACTTTCGATCATTATCTTTTCGCGCTGTTCTGGGTTGAGAGCTGGTTAGTCTATGTGGCTGAAGCCGTGAGCTCAGTCTGCTATTTAAAGGAGCTGTCGGTCAGGTTGGTTCGCTTTAGGGCGGCACCTTTGGGGCGCAGAAAATTGAATCTGAAGTAGCTTTCTTGAGATGCAAGCTGGGTTTACGAGCGTGCTCTGTCGCTATGACTCGAGCTTCGATTCTGCCAAGAATCGTCTTGGTGGGTTAATCGGAGAAACAGAGTGACAGTAGGTCTGTGGATTGGTTGAGTGCGAATCATCCATATTGTCCTAAGATCAATCTCGCATGCGATCGTGATTGCGTGTAGCCCAGTGCTCTACTTATTGGTCATCGATAAGTGTTTGGGGCTATTAGTAAAACTGAGGGTGTGGCTGCGTGGGGCATGGAGCCAGAGCACAGTGTCAGCAAAGGTGGGAGCGATCAAATGCCATGTGTTGAGTCGTTTGCTTAGGTGCGGCTCACATCGCTCTGGGGCTGACTTAGGCCGCCCTGCTCTTGCTAGTGATATACAGGATGGCGGTTGAGCGTGGCTGAGAATATCGACCCAACTCGCTGAGCGTCTATAAGTAAAACATTTTGGATCATGCAATGAATGGAGTAAGCGCTTCACCTAGTATTTGTTTGGTGATGCCGTATTTTGGCAAATGGCCATTCTGGATGCCGTTTTTTCTCCAGAGTTGCCGCTTCAATCCGACGGTGAACTGGGTGTTCTATAGCGACTGTGAGGAGCTAGAGGACTGTCCGGAAAATGTGCGTTTGGTCAGGATGAGCTTTTCAGAGTACTGTGCGTTGGTTTCCCAGAAGCTAGGCGCAGATTTTCGTCCTGACAGAGCGTATAAGCTGTGTGATATCCGTCCGGCGTTTGGCCTGATTCATCAGGATGATCTGCAAGGGTATGACTTTTGGGGATTTGGAGATATTGACCTCATATATGGTGATATTCGAGCCTATTTCACGGATGAGCGTTTGAGTCGCTACGATCTGTATTCAACTCATGCACGCCGGGTTTCGGGTCACCTCTGTCTCATACGCAATAATGCCCGTATGCGCGAGGCCTTCAAGCAGATCCCCAAGTGGAAAGAGCGCTTCTGTGATCCTAAGCATCAGGCTTTGGACGAGGGTGCGTTTACGCGTTTATTCCTGCGTAACAAGAATCTGCCGGATGTGATGCAGAAAATTATTGGCACCCTATTTAACCCTTTTTATCGTCGTAGTGAGTTTGTCGAGGCTTTTAGCACGCCTTGCGCGCGGATTAGCTGGCATGATGGCAGTCGCGCCTTTCCCGAGAAGTGGTACTGGCGGACAGGTAAGCTCACTAATAATCGTGATGGTGTCCGCGAGTTTCCTTACTTTCACTTTATCGTCTGGAAGCAGGAAGCCTGGAAGAAGGTGCCTCAAGCGGAGTTGGACGCATCAGCTACTTTGGCTAAAAGCCACGCTTGGTCTGTAAGTCCCCAAGGTTTCGAGTGTGAGAAATAATGCTTAGGCGTACCAAGGTTCTACAGCTACAGCCCGACTACAATGTCAAAACTCATGATTTTGCTGACTTAGCAGAGCAAATAATCAAGGCTCTGCCAGGGGACCGCTACGAGACTGTGGCGGCCTTTCTGCGCGGTAAGCCTGGCCCTAGCGAACCGGTCAGTAAAGCAGATCGTTCCGTATATTTTGAGTTCAGTGATAAACAGCTTAAGGGTATGCGCTTGCGTGCCTTGTGGCGGCTTTACCGCTTTTGCCGTGAAGAGCAGTTCGATGTGGTCATCTGCAACCGCTTTAAACCCGTCAATATGCTGCTGCAGCTCAACCGTTGGCTGAAGGTGCCCCTCTGTATTGGCATTTCACACGGCTTTGGTGAGTATGACCGCTATTACAGGCGCAGTCAGGCTAAGCGCCTAATTGACAAAGCATGGCGTTTTGTCGGTGTGTCGCCAGCAGTGAAGCAATACTTGTTGGATTGCAAATGCGGCTTTACAGATGCCAATACAGTTGCAATTACCAACGCCATTGATATCGAGCAGGCCTCAGCTCTGCAACATTCGCGTGAAGAGGCTCGCCGCTTGCTTGGGTTGCCGACTGATGTGCGTATGGTCGGAGCGCTGGGGCGGCTGGTGCGTGTTAAAGGGCACACTTACCTTCTGCAAGCTTTTGCTAAGGTCAAGGACCGTTATCCACAAGTCCATCTTGCCATTATCGGAAAGGGGCGCGAAGAGCTGCCGCTACTTGAAGAGGCGCGTCGATTGGGACTTGAGGAACGTGTACATATGCTGGGCTTTCGTGAGAATGCACTGCAGTATGTCCGTGCATTTGATGTGTGGACTATGCCCTCACTGGCGGAGGGCTTGGGGCTGGCTTTGCTTGAAGGTATGAGTGGGCACTTGCCTGTTATTGCTTCAAACGTACCCGCAATGTTGCCGTTGATCGAAGGGGCGGGTGGTATTGCCGTTGCGCCGAAAGATGTAGACGGACTGGCTGCTGCTTTGGATTCCTACTTGCAGCTGAGTGACGAGCAGTTACGCAGCAAGGGCGAGCAAGCCTACAACTACCTGTGCACCAATCACGATATTGAAACATTCCGAGAGCAATACCTGCTGTTGATTGAACGCTCTCTAAAAGAAGTGGGGCGCTCGATATGACCCAGTCAATGCCTTTGGTTAGCGTAATCATCGCTTCCTATAACCACGCCCCCTACATCGAGCAGTGCATCATTAGTGTGGTGCAGCAAACGTACGAGCATGTTGAGTTGTTGGTGGTCGATGATGGCTCGACGGATGACAGTGTAGAGCGCATTCAGCGCTTGCAGGCTGTGTATGGTTTCGACTTTCAGGTTCAGAAAAATCAGGGTTTGACGCGAACCCTGAATTCGGCGATCGCTCGAAGCAAGGGATCTCTGATTGTGCCCTTCGGTTCTGATGATGTGATGCTGCCAGAACGCTTGGCCAAGCAGGTTGCTTACATGCAGGGCAAGCCGGAGGTTGGTATATGTGCCGGCAATATCGAGTTGATTGACTCCAATGGCGAGCTTTTTCCAGAGCACCGGCAGCGGCGTGATGTGCCGTTTCGGCGTATGGACTTCGATGATGTCTTTATGGAGCGTAAGCCCTACGCACCAGCTACTACACTGATGATTCGCAAGGAAGCTTTAGAGAAAGTTGGGGGGTTCGATCCCGAAATTCGTCTAGAGGATCTGGCTATCGAGCTGAAAATTACCCATGCAGGCTACTTCATTGATTGCCTAGGGGAGGTTTTGGCCCAGTATCGTAAGCACGCGACTAACTCTTACAAAAATCACCGATTCATGATCGACAGCATACTTGGGATATACGCTCAATATCAGCAGCACCCGCAGTATGAATCCGTCCGCATGCGTTTTTTGAATTCGATGTTTCTCAAAGTGTCGAACCGTGATCATGAGCTCGCTAGAGAGTTGTTGCGGCAGATACCTCTACGACATTGGACTAAGAAAACCTGGCGAGGCTTGATGCGGTTGTATTTTTCTCCGATAGAGAAGGCCTGATGTTATGGGCTGGTTTTCACGTTTTAAGCAAAAACGCCAAAAAAAGGAAATTCGGCGGCTGCCGAAATTCCTGCGCGGTGCAGCAAAGTTTCTGCAGCGTTACCCAGACTACGAGATAGGGGTGGGAACGTATGGCCTACCGCTTGTCCACGACTGGAAAGAAGGCAGTACGCTGCGGATTGGTCGTTACACGTCAATTGCTGAAAACGTAGAAATTTTTCTGGGCGGGCATCATCGTCCGGACTGGATCACAACCTATCCTTTTCCCGTCATGTTTGACGAGGCGAAGGATGTGGTTGATTACGCGGTCAGTCGTGGGGATGTTGTGATTGGTAGCGATGTTTGGTTGTGTACCAATTGCATGATTTTGTCCGGCGTCACCATTGGGCATGGTGCTGTCGTAGCGGCGGGTGCGGTAGTCACGAAAGACGTTGCACCCTATTCCATCGTTGCTGGGAATCCTGCGCAGCATGTTCGCTGGCGCTTTGCTCCAGATCTATGCGAGCAGCTATTGCAGACAGCCTGGTGGGATTGGCCGGAACAAGAATTGCGTGAAATCAGCCCGTTGCTATGCAGCGATCGCTTAGATGACTTTCTACGTTACGCCCGCGCGCGTGAGTCCTGAGACCAGGCTCACGCGTTATTCTGTCGAATCAGCGTTTAGGTGCTGAATAGTTGGGATGCCGCCTTGGCGTTCTTGCTTGCGTATCCGCGTTTGAATGCATCCAGATTTTCTTCGAACAGCCAGTGCCGGTCTTGCTCATAGCGCTGGATATGTTTCAGGTTGCGTCGGCGCTTACCTCGGGTCAGGGGCTTGCCGCTGATCTGCATGTCAGCAAGATCAATTAGGCCTAGATTGCCGTCAGGTAAAAGCAGGACGTTACCTAGGTGGGCAGAGCGGAAGTAGACCCCTTTGGCGTGGAGGTTTGCCAACAACTCACCAAACCGCTGTACGAGCGCGTGACGTTCTTCCGAGTCGGTGTTTTCGATTGCTTTACGCAAAGTTTGACCAGGGAGTGGTCTGTAGTGTACTGCAGTCCCATTAACTGGGTCATCCAGCCAGTAAACATGGAGGATATCTGGGCAGGTGAATCCCAGCTGCTGAAGGTGTTTGGCGTTTTCAGCAAACCGGCAGGCATAAGGATTCAGCGACTCGCGTGAAAGCAAGGGGCGCTTACGAAATAGCTTGAGAATGCTGTCATCGGTTAGCTTAAGTACTTTGGGACCCAGGCCGTCTTGTTCAAGTACCAATGCATTGTGCGCTAGACCATTGAGGTCTGTTGCACACAGTTTGGTCATTTGGCCTTTAGGGCTGAGGGACAGTTTTCGCACACTGAAAGCGATGATCAACGCGATTGGTATCCACGTTAAAAACCAGTGTTCTTTCGGACGGGCCAAGAGGCCTCCACCCTCAGTTATACCGGCACCCAAGCCATAGACCATCAAGGCCCCGCAGGCGATAAACAGGTAGTCGTTTTTATTTTTCCAACATTGCCATAGGGCGAGTGTGTGGATCGCAAGCCACAGGGCTAGGCCGACACAGCCGGTGTAATAGGCAACCGCTAAGGTCAGGTTGTGGGGCTCTCTGAAGAGTGTTTTCTGGGCTTCGATATAGATACTTAGCGGCGTGTCAAAGCCGTGCCCAAACCAAGGCTCCGCCTTGATCAGATTGAGGGTCTGGCCCCACAGGTAGGGGCGGTATGAAAAGCCTCGGTTGGATATCAAGTCCGGGTGTAGCAGCAATATCGCCGCCAGACTGAGTAGCGCCACTGCAGCCAATGTTAATGCGCGCTTGTTCCAGCATGTAAGCATAAGCCACAAGCATGCCAAGGCGGTGGCCACCAACGGCGTGCGGGAGCCCGTAGCCACGATGGCTGCTCCCAATATACAGAGCGGCAAGAGTGCGAACAGGCAATACCTAGGGGGCTGAGTCATCCCCATCGTAAGCCAGACAATGAAAAAAAAGCCGAAAAGGTGGGAGCTAAGGAGAGGATTATCAAGGGCGCCGGGGCCGATGAAGCGCCCAGTAAGGCCATGGGCTGATATGAACTCGAACAAGCTGTAGGTGATAGGGGGAATTATGACCACTGCTGCCAGCAACATGGCATTCACTAGGCGCTGACGTGATTCGAGCACAACGAGGCAGGCGGCAGCGAACAGCAAAGTTATGTAGAGCGGTCGTTTGATGAGGCTTGTTGCTTTCGTGTCTGTTTCAGACCACGCGATGCTTAGCAATGCCAAGCAGGAGAAGACCAGGAAGCAAATGATCAGTGGGTTTTTCCAGATCAATTTGTTTCGTGAAGGCTCCAGAATCAGAGCTAGGGCACAGGGAGCAGCAACCAAGGCATAAAAAAACTTGTGGTAGATGCTACGTTCCGGTAGCAACACAAGACCACTAAGTAATGCAATGAATCCAATCGGTAGAATCCAGCGGCAGATAAAACGATAGCACTGCAGCCTCCTTGAGAGGTTGATCTCTTGCATTCGTTGGGTGGTCCTTGGTGGCAAAACAGTGGGCAATGATCTTACATGAACATACTGCCCCTGACCTAACGTGAAGCTTTGAAGGCCTCTCAGCGGTGCCTATTTCCCAGATGTGCGGCACAAAACTGAGCAGAATGCAGGGAGTCCGTTGACGACAACCCTCTATGTTAGAATGCTTCTTTTTTGAATATGGGCAATTCTATGCAAGAGAACGCGGCAGGCCAGCATGTGGGTTCAGGCCTGAAACTTTATTTGCGATTGCTTTCTTACGTTCGTGCATATTGGGTTTTCTTTGCGCTGAGTATTTTGGGCTTTCTGATCTTTGCATCAACCCAGCCGATGCTGGGTTACATTCTTAAGTACTTCGTAGATGGGCTGAACAACTCCGAAAGCAGCCTTTTTGCTAATGTTCCTTATATTCAGGATTGGGCTTGGCTTGCTCAGCTAAAGCTGTTGCATGCGGTGCCGCTGCTGATTGTGCTGATTGCGTTGTGGCAGGGAATCGGCTCATTTATGGGGAATTACTTCTTAGCCAAAGTATCGATGGGCTTAGTGCATGATTTACGGGTCGAGTTGTTCAATAATCTGCTTACCCTGCCCAATCGTTACTTTGACAGCAATAATTCTGGCCACCTGATATCCCGCATTACCTATAACGTAACCATGGTAACTGGTGCTGCTACCGATGCCATCAAAGTCGTAGTGCGTGAAGGCATGACGGTGATTTTCCTCTTTGCCGCGTTGTTGTGGATGAACTGGAAGCTAACACTGGTCATGGTGGCGATCCTGCCGATTATCGGTTGGATGGTTTCCAGTGCTAGTCGCAAATTCCGCAAGCAGAGCAAGAAAATCCAAGTTTCGATGGGTGATGTGACCCATGTGGCATCTGAAACGATCCAGGGCTATCGCGTTGTCCGCAGCTTTGGCGGCGAGCGGTATGAGCAGGGCCGCTTCTTGAAGGCAAGCTCCAGCAACCGTGACAAGCAGCTCCAGATGACTAAGACCGGTGCGGTTTATACGCCGATGCTGCAACTGGTGATCTACAGCGGCATGGCTACTTTGATGTTCCTGGTTCTGCTTATGCGCGGTGATGCCTCAGCCGGTGACTTGGTCGCCTATATCACACTTGCCGGTTTGCTGCCTAAACCAATTCGTCAGCTTTCTGAGGTCAGTGCCACTATTCAGAAAGGACTTGCCGGTGCTGAGAGCATTTTCGAACAACTCGACGAAGCCCCGGAAGTGGACCGTGGCACCGAAGAGCGCGAGCGTGTAAACGGTCGGCTTGAGGTGCGTAACCTGAGTTTCCAGTATCCAGGCTCTGAGAAGCCTGTGCTTAACGATATTTCCTTTGTTGCTGAGCCAGGGCAGATGATTGCACTGGTTGGACGCTCCGGTAGTGGTAAGTCGACTCTGGCTAACCTGATCCCACGCTTCTACCAACACGAACAGGGCCATATCCTGCTGGATGATCTGGATATCGATCAGTACAAAGTGCGCAACCTGCGTAAGCACCTGGCCTTTGTGACGCAACATGTCACGCTGTTCAATGACACCATCACCAACAACATTGCTTACGGTGATCTGCAAGGCACGCCGATGGAGGCTGTGCGTAAGGCTGCGGAAGACTCATACGCCGCCGAGTTCATCGAAAAAATGCCGGAGGCTTACGACACTCTGGTCGGTGAGAATGGTGTTCTGCTTTCCGGTGGTCAGCGTCAGCGCCTTGCGATTGCACGGGCACTGCTAAAAGATGCGCCGGTGCTCATCCTCGATGAGGCTACCTCGGCACTGGACACTGAGTCCGAACGCCACATTCAGGGTGCGCTGGATAAAGTCATGAAGGGGCGCACTACGTTGGTTATTGCGCATCGGTTGAGCACCATTGAGAAGGCTGATCTGATTCTGGTGATGGATCAGGGGCATATCGTCGAGCGGGGTACTCACCAAGAGCTATTGGCTTTGAACGGTTACTACGCACGATTGCATGCTCGCGACTTTGAGGATGCCGAAGAGCCTGCCGCTGGAACCGATGCCTGATGCTGAGCTATCTACGTGCATGGCGTGAACGCGGTTGGACGCCGATTGATGCGGCTGCCTATGCCCAAACTTGGCAGCAGTTCGGTGGCAGTGTCGCCACTCATCCGCAAGTTGTGGAGCGCCTGGCCGGACTGGCGGGTATACCGGTGCGCTATCTGGGCTGGATCGAGGGCGGGCAGATACGCGCTGCGATACCGACTTGGGGTCGGTATCTGGCTTTGTCCAAGGATGTACTGAAGAGCAAGGGTAAGCGCGGTCTGTTTGATCTGGGCAATGCCGAGATCATTCTGCCGGTCGACCCCGCTGTGCAGGTCGCGCTGCACCACCGAGCCCGTTATATCTCAGCTTTGCAGGCTGGGCGGATCACGACCCTGCGTGAGCAGCCGGAAGGTCTGGCGCTGGCCCGCGAGCCCGAGGAGTACAGCAAAAAATTCCGCTACAACCAGCGCCGTGAACAACGTCTGCTGGAAGATGCTGGCGGGTTGATCCGGCCAATGCTGGATCTGACGGCGCAAGAGCAGGCCGCTATTTATGCCGATCTGTTCCAGCGACGCTGGGGCTTTGAAGCCACGGGTAAGGATCATCTGACCGAGGTGTTCAGCCTGATGCGCGAGTTTATGACCGGCTCACTGATCTACTTCAATGATGAACCGGTCGCCATTCAGGTGTTGTACCGGGTTGAGGCCCCTGAGTGGGTTAGCCTTGAGTACATCAATGGTGGGGTTGATCCGCAGAATCGTGAGTTTAGCCCTGGCAGCGTGCTCAGTTATGTGAACACCCAGACGGCTTGGGCAGAAGCCCGTGCCATCGGCAAGCCGCTGCGCTATTCCTTTGGCCGCGCCGACCGGGAGTACAAGGACCGTTGGTGCAACCGAGTTGCGGTTTATCAGGTTTGATTATGTCAGGACGCAAACAAGCTCTGCTCAAACGTCATCGCCGCAACAAACGCATCGCCCTGTTGATCTCATTGGTGCTGCTGATTGTCATCGGTGTATTGGTCGCTTGGTGGTGGGTACCACTGTTGCTGGTACTGGGCTGGATCAGTCACGAGGCTTGGTTTGCCGATCACCTGTTCTACGCGCCAACTGATGACTACCTCTATAACTTCCCGCCGCAAACCCAAACGCTGAACGGCCGTATCGAGAATGGCCTGGTCCGACTGGAAGGCGTTTTTGATCCTGCTGACACCCTGATTCTGCGAGTACGCATTAAGGCCGGCTGGCTGGGCCGCTGGGTTGATCCCTATGTGCAGGTCGGTGAGGACCGTCAGGATTTCGAGCGCGGCGTCAGCGGCGTGCGCTATCTGAATTTGTCGGGGCAGGGCGCAGCGCTGGCCAATGGCGAATTGCGTCTGAGAGGCCGTTTTTGTCAGGTGGACGCAGATGTCACTCTGTACGCCATGACTAACCCGGATTACGCCGGGCAGCGTCTGATGATCATCGCACCCCATGCTGATGATGCAGAGCTTGCGGCGTTCGGGCTGTACAGCCGGGCGCAGGATGTCAGCATCGTGACCCTGACTCAGGGCGAGATTGAAGCGGAAAACTATCAAACATTGGGCTTGGACAAGGCTGCGGCAGCCCGCCTAAAAGGCCGCCTGCGTACCTGGGACAGCTTGGCCATACCGCTGTGGGGCGGCGTGCCACAAAGCCAGTGTGTGCAACTGGGCTACTACTGCCTGCAACTGCCAGCCATGCAAGCTGAGCCAGAGCAAGCGTTCGGCTCAAGGGAGTCCGGCGAGGGCGACGTTCGCAGTGTGCGTCAGCACAATCCGCTGCCTTTGCCTGGTGATGAGGACGGACAGCCGACTTGGCGTAATCTGCTGGCTGATTTGGTCGCAGCGCTTGAGCACTATCGTCCTCAGGTTGTGATCACTCCACACCCTGAGCTTGATCCCCACAGCGACCACGTCGCCAGCACGGCCGCTTTAATCCAGGCCATTGGCCTGAGCAGCCATAAGCCGCAGACCTTGCTGCTGTACGCCAACCACCTGCATGACAATGACCGCTGGCCGATGGGCCCCGCTGGTAACGGCATTGCCTTGCCCCCAGCCATTGAAGCGCTACCGGTTGATCAGCTATGGAGCCCGCAGCTAGATGCCGCTCAGCAGCTGGATAAGGCCATGGCGCTGGCCATGCAGCATGATTTGCAAGGTACGCTGCCTTTGAAGCGTCGCCTGCGTCGTTGGATACAGATGATTTTGGCCGGGCGTCGCTGGCCGAAGACTGGCGAAGACGAGTTTATGCGTAAGGCCGTGCGTCGACATGAACTATTTTGGGTGCGCCAACTCGGTGACTAAATGTCGCCAGAATGGCATTTTTGCCAGCAATGATATGATTCGCGGGATTTTTCCGCTGAACCTGGAGTATTTATGAAATTGACCATGCCGCATTTCGATCAGGCCAGCGTTCTGGTTGTGGGCGATGTCATGCTGGATCGTTACTGGCATGGCGGCACGTCGCGGATTTCTCCCGAGGCCCCAGTGCCGGTGGTCAAGGTTGAGGAGATGGAGGACCGTCCTGGCGGCGCGGCCAATGTGGCGCTGAACATCGCGGCTCTCGGTGCGGCTGCCACCCTCATCGGCGTGACCGGTGAGGATGAAGCCGCCAGCAGCTTGCGCGCCAAGTTGCAAAACGTTGGTATCAAGACTCAGTTCCAAACCATCAAGGATCAGCCCACGATCGTTAAGCTGCGGGTGATGAGCCGTCACCAGCAGTTGCTGCGCATGGACTTTGAAGAGCCGTTCCGTACTGATACGGGCGCTATCGCCGCCAGTGTGGAGTTGCAACTGGACGGCGTTAAAGTGCTGGTGCTGTCTGACTACGGCAAGGGCGCTTTGCAGAATCACCAGGAGCTGGTGCAGCTGGCTCTGAAAAAAGGCATTACGGTACTGGCTGACCCTAAAGGTAAAGACTTTTCCATCTACCGCGGTGCCAGCCTGATCACCCCAAATCTCAGCGAGTTCGAAGCGATTGTTGGCCGTTGCCACAGCGATGAAGAACTGGTCACGAAGGGCCTGAAGCTTGTTGCCGATCTTGAGCTAGGCGCGTTGTTGGTGACCCGCAGCGAAAACGGCATGAGCTTGCTGCGCCCTGAGCATCCGCCACTGCATCTGGCTGCTAAAGCACGCGAAGTGTTCGATGTGACCGGCGCTGGTGACACCGTGATTTCTACACTGGCCGCGTGCCTGGCTGCCGGTGAACCGCTGGAGAATGCCGTTGCTCTAGCGAATCTGGCCGCCAGTATTGTGGTGGGAAAGCTTGGCACGGCGGCGATCAGCGCCCCTGAGCTGCGGCGGGCTATTCACCGCGAGGCAGGCTCGCAAAGTGGAGCGTTGGAGCTGGATCAACTGCTGCTGGCGGTTGAAGATGCCCGTGCCCATGGTGAGAAAATCGTCTTCACCAATGGCTGTTTCGACATTCTGCATGCCGGCCACGTGACCTATCTGGAGCAGGCCCGTGCCCAGGGTGATCGTCTTGTGCTGGCGGTAAATGATGATGCGTCGGTCTCTCGACTCAAAGGCCCGGAGCGCCCGATCAACAGTGTCGACCGACGTATGGCGGTGTTGGCCGGTTTAGGCGCTGTGGACTGGGTGGTGAGCTTCAGCGAAGACACCCCGGAAAACCTGCTGAAAGCGATCAGGCCCGATGTGCTGGTCAAAGGTGGTGATTACACCGTTGATCAGGTTGTCGGTGCCGATATCGTTCGTGCATACGGTGGTGAAGTGCGCGTGTTGGGGCTGGTGGAAAATAGCTCGACCACGGCCATCGTGAACAAAATCCGTAAGCAGTAATTCTGTTTCCGCCAGTGGCTACCTGTGTAGCTACTGGTGGAGTGGCTACAGCGCTGACTAGCCAGCGAATCGTGGCAAGTTCGAAGATATCCAACAGATCGAGCTGCGGTTTGTGCCCAGGCGCCTGCTGAGCAAGAGTTCCTGTGAGCTGACGTAGTGGCGGTCTCAGTTGCTGAGGCCCGCCATCCAGTCTTTCCAGCGGATACGCTCGTCAGCTACCACCCAGCCGTCCTGAGCGGCAAAACCTTCCGATAGCCAAATGCCGCGCGTGCTCGCAGCGATCAGTTGGCCTTTTTTCAGGGTCAGCAGCTCGGGACGAGGGCGGCCGTTCTCCAGAGGGATCAGGAACAAGTCAGGCCGTGTCCGGTTGAGGCGGGCAACCAGCTGGCCGCTTTCGACCTGCTCATCCACATGCAGCAGGGTGAGTTGGCGGATCTCTTTCGGCAGCTCCAGGCGCAAGTCGTAAACCAGTTGCAGCGAGGCAGTCGGCAAGTGCACGTAGGCACGGGGACGCTCCAGTAATTTGAGGTTTTCACACTGTACTGGTCGTGCGGAGCCTGAGAGGGTGTGCAGGGTAAAGTGGGTGGTTTCGCGGTAGCGCAGGGTTTTCTGATAGGGCGTGGGTAGCCAAGTTTCGCCATAGCGGCCGCTGAGCCAGCCTTCTGGGGTCTCCAGCAGGCATTCTTCGGCGACTTCCTGCAAGGCGGTGTGCAGGGGCAGATTCAGCTCATGGCTGGGGACGTAGCCGGAGATCAGTTTGAGTACGATGTCGCCACGGTCTGCCCGGCGTTGGCGCACCAACACCCAATAGTCGCGGCCTTGCCAGCTTAGGGTCAGGCGCACGGACACGCCGAGGTTGGCCAGCTGTACGGCGAAACGCTGGTTGTTCGGGACTTCAACGGTTTTGCGCTTTTCCAGCATCTGGGAAAAGTTCAGAGGCATGCCCACTGCTTGATAGACCAGAGCGTCGGGGCTGGCTTCGACAAACAACTGGCGGGTCTTGAAGTGACCAGGTTCTTTACTGATCAGGGTCCGTGGCATTGAGCAGTGCCTCCCATCTGTGCGTTCAGATCAGACAGCTTGGCACAACAAAACGTGCTGCGTTGAGCGGGCTTGCTGACGAACGCTTAAGCAATATCCTGCAACACCGCTGCTGCAGTGGCCACGTTGTGGGCCAGGTGCTGCGGGTTAATGGTGCCAATGATGGCGCTGGTCGTGGCCGGATGACTGAAAATCAGTTCGAAGCTGGCCCGTACCGGATCTTCGCCAGCCAGGCAGGCATGGCCGCTGGCCAAGGCTTTCTTGATCAGAATGCCCTTGCCGTGGTTTTCGGCGTAATCCAGCACTGGAACTTCAGCCTGCTCGTTGAGGTTGTAGGTGACCATGGCGCAGTCGCCTTTTTCCAGGGCAAGCAGGCCGCCTTCAACGGTTTTTCCCGACAGGCCGAAGCCGCGGATTTTGCCTTCGCGCTTGAGGTCTTGTAGGGTTTCATAGACACCGCTATCGCGCAGAATCGCCACGTCGTTGCCATCGGAGTGCACCAGAATCAAGTCGATGCAGTCGGTTTCAAGACGTGTGAGGCTGCGTTCCACGGAAAAACGGGTATGAGCCGGACTGAAGTCGAAGCTGGACTGGCCATTTTCGAACTCTTCACCCACTTTACTGACGATCACCCACGCGTCGCGTTGGTCGCGCAGGAGCGGGCCGAGGCGGGTTTCACTGGTGCCGTAAGCGGGGGCGGTATCGATCAGGTTGATGCCCAGGTCCCGCGCCTGTGCCAGCAGATTGCGTACGGCGGCATCATCCGGAATGGTAAAACCGTTGGGGTATTTGACGCCCTGATCACGGCCAATTTTTACGGTGCCCAGACCAATAGGGGAGACCACTAGGCCGGTGCTGCCCAGTGGACGGTGCAGGTTGTGCAGTGAGTTCATCAGAACAACTCCTCCCAGACTGGGGTCGTCACGGTCGGGCGCGGCAGGTCAGGTAGAGCAGGGTGTTGCTGGGGTTGAACACCATCACGCTCGAACGCAGCGAGCACGCGGTCGGCGAAGTCCGGCGCGAGTGCCAGTTTGGTCGGCCAGCCCACCAGCAAGGCATCGTCTTCGTGCAGGAAGGCATTGTCCGGGCGCACCAGGCCGGATTGCGCAGGCTCTGCGCGGTCGACCCGCAGTGTTGCCCATTGTGCTGTGGATAAATCCACCCAGGGCAGCAGGTCGCCCAGTTCTTTCTGCGCAGCTGCGATTTGCTGCTGCGGGTCGCGGGCTACGCCGTCGGCTTCGGCCAAGTCGCCGCCCAGATACCAGACCCACTGACCGTCCGCCGCCGGATGAGTGGTGACGGTGATACGCGGCTTGGGGCCACCGCCCAGGCAATGAGCGTATAGCGGCTTCAGATTCGGGCTTTTCACCAGCACCATATGCAGCGGGCGCAGTTGCTGGGCGGGCTGATTCAGACCGAGACGGCTGAGCAACTCGGCATTGCCTCGGCCGGCGCTGAGGACAATGCGCTGAGCGCGAATTGGCTGACCGTCGATGTGCAGGCCGACCAGTTTGTCGCCCTCAAGCAGCGGCTCAATGCTCTGTCCGGCCAGTAGGCCGTCTGCTGCCAGCTCGCTCAGTCGGCGAATCAGGCTGGGGACGTCCAACACCAGTTCGGCGAGTCGGTAAACCTTGCCTTTAAAACGCGGGTTTTGCAGCGCTGGGGGAAGTTGATCACCTTTGACCTGATCGACCCGGCCCCGAACGGCCTTGCTGGCGAAAAAGCTGGTGATGTTGCCTGCGAGGCTGCCGGGGGACCACAGATAGTGCGCGTCCGAGAGCAGGCGGACGCCGGAAAGGTCCAGCTCACCGTTGCCCGCGAGGGCTTCTCGCCAGCGTCGCGGCATATCGGCAATGGCTTCGGAGGCGCCGGTCAGCGCACCGTGCAGAGCATACTTGGCCCCACCATGGATAATCCCCTGGGATTTGACGCTCTGGCCACCGCCCAAGGTGGCGCTTTCCACGAGGATGGTGGAAAAGCCTTTGCGGCGAAGGCGGGCGTTCAGCCAGAGTCCGGCAACGCCGCCGCCAACGATCAATACATCCGTGCTTAGTGCCTGGGTCATGCAGGGGTCTCACCGGGAAAACAGATGCGCAGTATAACCCGCTGGTGAGTGAGCGCTTGCCTTGCGTCAGTGTCCGGTGCTGTTGGAGAACAGTTGGATCACCACCACACCGCTGACGATCAGGCCCATACCGAGGATGGCCGGCAGGTCTAGGCGCTGCTGGTAGAGGAACACGGCGGCTATGCTGACCAGCACAATACCCATGCCCGCCCAGATCGCATAGGCGATACCCACCGGGATGGTTTTGACCACAATGCTCAGCAACCAGAATGAAATGAGGTAGCCGAACACCACTAGAATCAGTGGCAGTGGTTTGTTAAAGCCATCCAGTGCCTTCATCGAGGAGGTGGCAATCACTTCGGCAATGATGGCGATGGAAAGATAGAAAAAGCCGCTCATATCAGAATCTCCTTAAAATCTGCTGGCATTCTAGGGCTGCTATGGATGAGGTAAAGTGAATACCTATCTGAATAGGAGATAGGTTGTGCAGTGGAACCTCGAGCAAATCCGCCTGTTTGTGAGTGTTGCCGAAGGGCGCTCCTTCTCTGCCGTTGGGCGCGAGATGCGCCGGGCGCAGTCCGCTGTCAGTGGTGCAATTGCGGCATTGGAAGATGATCTCGGCGTGGTTCTGTTTGAGCGCAGCAGCGGCAAACAGCCAAAATTGACTGAGGCCGGTGCTGCCATGCTGGAGGAAGCGCGGGAGGTATTGCGCCAGTGTCAGCGGCTGGATGGACGGGCCAAGGGGCTGGTGCGGGGCGAGGAGGTACGCCTGCGTCTGGCGCTGGATGAGGCGATGCCTTATCAGCCAGTGCTGGACAGCCTGGAGGATCTGGCGCGGGTTTTTCCCATGGTGGAAATGCAACTGACCAACGTCTCTCAGGGCGATGTTGCCCTCAAGGTCGTGGAGAAACGTGCTGACCTGGGGCTGTTGTTTCGCTCCGGAGAAATGCCGAGCTCGCTTGAGCGACAGCGCTTGGGGTTGGTGGAAATGGTGACGGTGTGTGGTGTTGGTCATCCATTGGCCACGCTTGGCCATGTGGACCTGCGTGAGTTGGCGCGGCACCGCCAACTGCTTTTACCGCCGCAGGACAATCAGTACCCCGACAGCAAACAGCTAAGCCCTGAAGTCTGGCGTACGGACAGTTTCTATCAAATGGCCGAACTGCTGATGCGTAACTTGGGGTGGGCTTGGTTACCACGGCATGTGGTGCAGTACCCAACCTATCGCAATCACCTGATTGAGCTCACCAGTGACTGGAGTCCGCCATCACTGGTGGTTGAGCTGGTCTGTAGACGTGATGAGAGCCTCGGCCCAGCTGCGCGCTGGTTGGCTGATTGCCTGGGTGAACGTCTGCGGGCGATTGGCTGAAGCCTTGAACGCTCTCTGCTAAGCTGCGCGCCTATGAACAGAACCCTCTATACCTTGCTTTTTCACCTCGGTCTGCCTTTGGTGGCGCTGCGTTTGGCGTGGCGCGCCTGGAAGGCCCCGGCGTATGCCAAACGCATTGGCGAACGCTTCGCTTTCGGCATGCCGCCTCTTAAGTCCGGTGGTATCTGGTTGCACGCAGTATCGGTGGGCGAGAGCATCGCGGCTGCGCCGCTGGTGCGCGAACTGCTCAAGCGTTACCCAGATCTGCCCATCACCATGACCTGCATGACGCCGACCGGGTCGGAGCGTATTCAGGCGATGTTTGGTGGCCCTGAATACGCTGGGCGCGTGCAGCATTGCTACTTGCCTTATGACCTGCCGTGGGCTGCGGCGCGCTTCTTCAATAAGATCAAGCCGCGCGTGGCGGTGATTATGGAAACCGAGCTGTGGCCCAACCATATTCACCAGTGCGCTAAGCGTGGTATTCCGGTGGCGCTGGCCAACGGTCGCCTGTCCGAGCGCTCAGCGCGGGGCTATGCCCGGTTCGGCAAGCTGACTGCGCCGATGCTGGCGGAAATGTCTCTGCTGGCAGTTCAGACAGAAGCAGAAGCAGAACGCTTTCGAAACCTGGGAGCGCGCCGAGAGTGTGTCGAGGTGACCGGTTCGATCAAGTTTGATCTAACCATCGACCCTCAGTTGCCGATACGGGCCGCTGAGCTGCGTGAGCAGTGGCAGGCTACGGCGCGCCCTGTATGGATCGCGGCCAGTACCCATGTGGGGGAGGACGAACAGATTCTGGCGACTCACCAACAGCTATTGCAGCAGTGGCCGGATGCGTTGCTGATTCTGGTGCCGCGCCACCCAGAACGATTCGGCACGGTTTACGAGCTTTGCCAGAATCACGGGTTTACCACCCGCCGCCGCTCGACTGGTGAAGATGTGCAGCCTACCGATCAGGTGCTGTTGGGCGACACCATGGGCGAGTTGCTGTTTATGTATGCACTGTCTGATGTGGCGTTTGTCGGCGGAAGTCTGATCCCCCACGGTGGGCATAATTTGCTTGAGCCTGCAGCACTGGGTAAGCCGTTGCTGAGTGGCCCGCACACTTTTAACTTCCTCGAAATCGCCGCAATGCTGCGAGACGCTGGCGCGCTACGCGAGCCGGTGGACAGCGCTGCTCTTGCCGGAGCGCTTCAAGAACTGTGGCGTAATCCTGAGCAGGCTCAGGCAATGGCCGCTGCAGGTACAGCTGTTATGCAGGCTAACCAAGGTGCATTGGCAAAACTGCTGGCCGGATTGGATCGGCTGATTCGTGGCTGAAGCCACTCCTGCTAAGTCACTGTATCAGTGGACTGGTTAGGGGCCTTGAGCACGGTCGGGTGGAAAGGCCGAAGGATTACCCACCGCTGCGTTCTATTGGGTGGGTAATCTGCTGCGCAGACTTACACCACCCTACGAATCTACAGACTGTAGGTTAGTCACTGTTATGGCGATAACCTCAACCTAAGGCATCCCCAAACAACAAGCCCGGCATGTGCCGGGCTTGTTGTTTTTGATCATTCAATACGGTGCTTTGCCCCGCAGCTGGGCTTCAGCTGCTTTGGCCAGGTCTGGCGGCAGGAAGTCCTTGTCTGGGTTGTAATCTGACTTCAGGTACTGCTCCAGCGCTTTGAGGTCATCCGGGCTTAGCGTCCCAGCGGCCTGCTTCAGGCGCAGGTTGTTGAGGATGTAGTCATAGCGGGCGTTGTTGTAGTTGCGCACAGCGCTGTAAAGCTGGCGTTGAGCGTCGAGAACATCAACGATGTTGCGGGTTCCGACTTGGTAGCCGATTTCAGTGGCTTCAAGGGCGCTTTGGTTGGAGATGATTGACTGCTTACGCGCCTGTACGGTTTCCACGTCGGTGTTGACTGCGCGATGCAGGTTACGTGTGTTTTGCACCACCTGACGGCGCAGGCTCTCGCGCAGCTGCTCGGTTTGATCCAGGCGTTGGTACGACTCGCGCACTTGGCTTGAAGTCAGGCCGCCGCTGTACAGGGGGATATTCAACTGCACGCCAATGCTGCTTTGCTCAACGTCACCGCTGTAAGGTGGTGCGGCGGGCGCGCCAGAGTTGGTGAAGCCCATGTTGTCGTTATCGCCCTTGCGATAGCTGGCAACGGCGTCCAGTGTCGGCGCATGCCCAGACTTACGCTGGCGTAGGGTTTCCTGAGCGGCATCCACGGCGTAGTTGCTGGCCAGTAGATTAAGGTTCTGTGCCGCAGCGGTGTCGACCCAGGCTTTGGCGTCATTGGGTGTCGGCGCCAGAATCGGCAGACTGTGAACAATCCCCTCAAGGCCGCTGTATTCGCGGTTGGTCAGGGTGACCAGAGCCTGGAAAGCGTCCTCTACCTGGCGCTGCGCAATGATGCGATTGGCCCGGGCGGTGTCGTAACCCGCTTGCGATTCAAGTACGTCGGTTTTGTCAGAAAGGCCCACATCGAAGCGCTCATTGGCTTGATCCAGTTGGCGCTTGAACGCCGCCTCTTCAGCTTTGGTGGAAGCCAGGTTGTCCTGGGCTCGCAGCACAGAGAAATAGGCATCGGCACTTTGCAGGATCAGGTTTTGCTCGGTGGCAGACAGTTCAAGAGCGGCCTGCTCATTCACGGCTTCAGCGGCTTGTAGTTGGAACCAGCGATCAATCCGGAACAGCGGTTGGCTTAAGTTAGCCTGATAGACCACGCCGTTGCGGTTGGAGGTCACAGACGGGGAGTCCACACTAGTGCGCGTACTACCCAGCTCTGCGCCTGCTGAAATATTGGGTAGCAAGCCTGCGCGCGCCTGAGGAACACCTTCGCTACGTGCTTTGTAGTCTGCTCGGGCGGCGGCCAGATCAGCGTTGTTGGCAGCAGCTTCCTGATAGACAGAAATCAGACTGGCTTTGGTAGGCAGTGGAGCTTGCTCTGCCCAGACCAAGTTGCTGGTAGCAGCGGCGACGGCAAAGGCCAGTGAGAGTCTGCGCAACATCATGTAGGCATGTCCTGAAGTAGGCGATAATCGGTAAAGGCTAAGGGGGCCGGGAGCTAGGGTCAAGGTTGCTTCGGCTCCCGCAAGTCTAGTTGCCATCTGCAATATTCGCTTTGTGCTGGCGCACCGTTCGATATTAGACGGATGACTCGTTAGTCAGAGAAATACAAAAGGTTATTGGTGTTCCGCCGTTGGCTTGATTAGACTGCCAAGGTTCTTGTCGGGGTGCCCTAAGTGAGGGGCTGAGATTGGCAGTTGCCGGATCCCGTTGAACCTGATCAGGTTAAAGCCTGCGTAGGGAACAAGATGTACCGCCCGTTCTGGGTGTGTGTTCTGGCACCGCTATAGGTGCGTCTTGCGCTGTTCTAGTCCCCAGGTTCACTCCGACATTTCGCCACGGAGAGCCTGTCGATGAGCCTGCAACAATCAAAAAATCTGAGCGAAAGCGCCCAGGTCGATCAACAATCCATTCAACCGTTTCCGCGTTCGCAGAAAGTGTATGTGCAGGGCTCGCGTCCTGATATTCGTGTGCCAATGCGCGAGATTTCCCTGGATGTGACACCCACCGACTTCGGCGGTGAAATCAATGCCCCGGTGTTGGTGTATGACACCTCAGGTCCGTACACCGACCCGAGCGTCAGCATTGATGTGCGCAAGGGGCTGGCTGATGTACGCAGCGGCTGGATCGAAGACCGTGGCGACACCGAAAAACTGCCAGGCTTGACCTCTGAGTTTGGCCAGCGTCGCCTCAATGATGCCGAGCTGACCGCCATGCGCTTTGCCCATGTGCGTAACCCGCGCCGGGCCAAGGCTGGGCAGAATGTCACGCAGATGCATTACGCACGTAAAGGCATCATCACCGCTGAGATGGAATACGTGGCCATCCGCGAGAACATGAAGTTGCAGGAGGCCCGTGAAGCAGGGCTGCTCACTGAGCAGCATGCCGGGCACAGCTTTGGCGCGTCGATTCCCAAGGAAATCACCCCTGAGTTCGTGCGCGAAGAAGTCGCCCGCGGCCGCGCCATCATTCCGGCTAACATCAACCACACCGAGCTGGAACCGATGATCATCGGCCGTAACTTCCTGGTGAAGATCAACGGCAATATTGGCAACTCAGCACTGGGTTCCAGCATTGAAGAAGAAGTCGCCAAGCTGACTTGGGGGATTCGTTGGGGCTCGGACACGGTGATGGACCTGTCCACGGGTAAGCACATCCACGAAACTCGCGAGTGGATCATCCGTAACTCGCCGGTCCCTATCGGCACCGTACCGATTTATCAGGCCTTGGAAAAAGTTGGTGGTATCGCTGAGGACCTGACCTGGGAGTTGTTCCGTGACACCCTCATCGAACAATCCGAGCAGGGTGTGGACTACTTCACTATCCATGCCGGGGTCTTGCTGCGTTATGTACCGCTGACCGCCAAACGTGTGACCGGTATCGTCAGCCGTGGCGGTTCGATCATGGCCAAGTGGTGCTTGGCGCACCATAAAGAGAACTTCCTCTACACCCATTTCGACGACATCTGCGAAATCATGAAGGCCTACGATGTGTCCTTCTCCTTGGGCGACGGCTTGCGCCCCGGCTCGATTGCCGATGCCAACGATGCTGCGCAGTTTGGCGAGTTGGAAACGCTCGGGGAACTGACCAAGATCGCTTGGAAACATGATGTGCAAACCATGATCGAAGGCCCCGGCCACGTGCCGATGCAGCTGATCAAGGAGAACATGGACAAGCAGCTGGAGTGCTGTGACGAGGCGCCGTTCTACACCCTTGGCCCGCTTACCACCGATATTGCGCCGGGTTATGACCACATCACGTCAGGAATCGGCGCGGCCATGATCGGTTGGTTCGGGTGCGCAATGCTGTGCTATGTCACGCCGAAGGAGCACCTAGGCCTGCCCAATAAAGATGATGTGAAGACCGGCATCATCACCTACAAGATCGCGGCTCACGCTGCTGATCTGGCTAAAGGTCATCCTGGCGCGCAGATTCGCGACAACGCCCTGAGTAAGGCGCGTTTTGAATTCCGCTGGGAAGATCAGTTCAATCTGGGCCTTGATCCGGACACAGCGCGGGCGTATCACGATGAAACGCTGCCCAAGGATTCAGCCAAGGTCGCGCATTTCTGCTCCATGTGCGGGCCGAAATTCTGCTCGATGAAAATCACCCAAGAAGTGCGTGATTACGCGGCGAACCAGCGTATCGATGCAGTTGATGTCGATGTAGAGAAGGGCTTGGCTGAGCAGGCTGAACGCTTCAAACACGAGGGCAGCCAGCTGTATCACAAGGTGTGACGCCGTCCACCGCGTCTGGTGGGTGCCAGGCGCGGTGATTTGAGCGTTCAGCTCGTGTGTAGGGCTTACTCAGCCTGAGCGGGAAACTTCTCAGGTTTGAGGATGCCAGTCAGACGCTTATAGGGAATCAGCAGCTCAATGTGGCCCATTGAGTAGGGAGCAATGGCGTAGACATCGTATTTAACCAGCGCGCCAGCCTTGAGGAAGGCCACGTTAGGCGAGCGTACGAAAGGCCAGTTCTTAACAAATTCCGGGTCGCGGTCCATGCGCGAATGGATCAGCCAGCTGTTGTGGGCCACTTTCACCGCATTCCAGAACGCATCCTCCTGGCCGGGAATGAGCATGTCCGCCAGGGTCAGTGCTCTGTCCTCATCAATTGAGTAGTTAATGAAGCCACGCCCCGGCATACCATGGGCGCCACCGGTATCCAGATACGTCGCAAACTCAATGACCACCAAGCCGTCATGTTGCTCGCGTACTTTGGCTTGCAAGTAAGTGCTGTTGCGGTCTGGGGCGTCACGCAGGTACTCACGGGTGTAGTCTGCCAATGTAGGGGCCAACTGTTGGTCGGGTGTGAGACGAGTCATTTCCAGCAGACGCTTTTCAATTAAGGCGTTGAGGTTCGGCTCGCTCGGGAAATTCAGCGTGTCGATATTGACCAGTGGGCACTGCTCGCCCTGACAGCCCGCTTTAACCTCTTCTGTTGCATGGCGGGTGTATTTGATGTCTGTGTGCCGTGTGCCAATACTCTGGCAAGCAGCAAGGAGCAGTGAAAAACTGATCAGGTAGGCTATTTTTACGAGCTGCATGTGCATCCTTGAGAGTGTGATACGGCCGTCAGAATATGACTGCCACATGATTTACGAGTTCTCTGGCCTGTATGCCTGCAAACAAAGAGTAGGCGCCGCAGGCTGGGTTCACCAATTGTCACATAGGATTATGTGCCCGGAGCGGGGCACGATAGGATGGCGCGATTACATAGACTAATTGTGCCAAGCATTTGTTTCTGAGGAATTTATGACGGCTAAATCCACTCCGCGCATTGTAGAGCAGCTGAGTCGGGAAACCTGTTTCAAAGGGTTCTACCGGGTTGATCGGCTGCGTTTACGCCACGAACAATTTGCCGGTGGCATGGGCCCGGAGTTAAGTCGTGAACTGTTCGTACGGCATGATGCCGTATGCGTACTGCCTTATGACCCTGTGAGTGACACGGTTGTATTGATTGAGCAGTTCCGCGTCGGTGCGTTCGATAAAAGCCAGAACCCGTGGTTGTTGGAGCTGGTGGCCGGGCTGATTGATAAAGACGAACAGCCGGAAGAAGTGGCGCGCCGCGAAGCGGTTGAAGAAGCCAATCTAACCCTGACCGATTTACACCCCATTACTCAGTATTACCCGTCGCCGGGTGGCTCCGATGAGCGGGTCTATCTGTATGTAGGTCGTTGCGACAGCGCCGGTGCAGGTGGCGAATTCGGTCTGGCGGAAGAGGGCGAGGACATCCGCGTGCACGTCTGGAGCGTGGCAGAGGCACTGGCTGCGGTTAATGACGGCAGAATTGATAACGCAGCAGGTATCATTGCCCTGCAATGGCTGGCACTCAATCGTGATGCGTTGCGGAGTCGCTGGTCATGACCCTGGTTCGTGAGCGCTACCGAGTCGACCTTATCGAGCTGCAGGCTGCTTGCGAGGCCAACTATGCCCGGCTGATGCGCCTGCTGCCTGCAATGCGAGAAAGCACGGAGGTGCGTCGGGTGGCGCTGAGCCAGGGCGATTATGCCTACGGTGTATTGAGCCTTAAGGTACTGGAAACCTGTCCTTATACCTCTACGGTAGAAGTGTGTCAGGAATACAGCCTGGACTGGCTGCCAGCGTCGAAAATGGAAGTGCGCGTTTACCACGATGCGCGCATGGCTGAGGTCATCAGCGCGCAGAATGCGCGGCGTTTTCGGGGGATCTATCCCTACCCGAATGCAGCCATGCACCACCCCGATGAGAAAACCCAGCTGAATGTGTTCCTCGGTGAGTGGCTGAGTCACTGCCTGAACTGTGGGCACGAGCTAACCCAGGTTCGCTGAGTGGCGTTACAAAACCAGCTGAGTTGTGAGCTGCTTTGTAAAGAATGTCATCTACCCCCGTTTTTATGTGAACCAATACACCTTAGACGTCTTACGGCTGGCATCAGCAGCTACCATAATCCGTGTATCCGCTGAAGAGATAAGGCTTGTTGGACGTGTCGACTCAAACATCTGCCGTTGATAATTCAGTTCTTGTAGTTCAGTTGTCCGACAGTCATCTGTTTGCAGATGCAACGGGGCGTCTGATGGGCATGGATACTCAGAGCAGCCTGCAGCAGGTGGTGGCGCAGGTGCTTCAGGAGCAGTCTCAGGTCGACTTGGTGCTGGGTACGGGGGATCTGTCTCAAGACGGCAGCGTCGAGTCCTATCAGTGGTTCCGTCAATTAACGGCGGCCATTTCCGCACCGGCGCGCTGGTTGCCCGGTAATCATGATGAGTTGGCCCCTATGCAGGCTGCCTGCGAAGGGACTGACCTGCTGCGGCCTGTGGTAGATGTGGGCAACTGGCGCGTTACGTTGCTCGACTCCTCTGTGCCAGGAGCAGTGCCGGGTTATCTCGGTGATACGCAACTGGCCGTGCTGGAGCGTGCACTGAGTGAGGCACCTGACCGTTATCATCTGGTTTGTCTGCACCATCATCCGGTCGCTATCGGCAGTGAGTGGATGGAGCCCATTGGGCTGCGTAATCCAGAGGCCCTATTTAGGGTGCTGGATCGTTTCAGCCAGGTTCGCGCTTTGCTGTGGGGGCATGTTCATCAGGTATTTGATCAGCACCGCCGGTCGGTTCGCCTGCTGGCATCGCCTTCGACATGCGTTCAGTTTGCGCCGGGAAGTGATGATTTTCAGGTCGATAGCACAGCTCCGGGGTATCGCTGGTTGCGTCTGTTCGATGACGGACGACTTG
This sequence comes from Pseudomonas mendocina, assembly GCA_037482215.1. Lineage (NCBI taxonomy): Bacteria > Pseudomonadati > Pseudomonadota > Gammaproteobacteria > Pseudomonadales > Pseudomonadaceae > Ectopseudomonas > Ectopseudomonas mendocina. Next base: position 3,934,609 of record CP148074.1, on the reverse strand, counting down.
AAACCGGAGTTTCCCGCTTGAGTGGCTTCGCTTTCGAGATCGACGAGAGCGCTGGCGGATACTGAACCATGCCTGCATGTGTTCAACAGGTTGCAGCCTGTCGCTGCAAGCGGTTAGCCTGCCGCCTATGACAGCATCCATTCTTTATATACACGGTTTTAACAGCGCTCCGGCATCGCGCAAGGCCACACAACTGAGCCAAGCTATGGCGCAGATGGGGCTGGAGAACAACCTGCGGGTTCCCGCCCTGCATCACCATCCCCGGCAGGCCATTGCCCAGTTACAGGCATTGATTGAGGAACTGGGCCAGCCTTTGCTGGTGGGCAGTTCCTTGGGCGGCTACTATGCGACCTATCTGGCGCAGCGTCATGGTTTGTCAGCCCTGCTGATCAACCCTGCAGTTCGCCCGCATTTGCTGTTTGATGGTTATCTTGGTCCGCAAACCAATCTGTATACCGGTGAAACCTGGGAGCTGACGGCTGATCATGTCGCCGCGCTGGCTGAGCTTGATGTAGCGGAGCCGGTAGATTCAGATCGCTATCAGGTGTGGTTGCAGACGGCGGATGAAACGCTGGACTATCGCCATGCCGAGCGCTATTACCAGCACTGTGCGCTACGTATTCAGGCCGGCGGCGACCATAGCTTTCAGGGCTTTGCCGAACGCTTGCCAATGTTATTTGCTTTTGCCGGTATCCCTCGCGCTGAGTGGCAGGATATCGACTTTTCCGTTTTCAATTGATGAATCAGAGACCCATGGCCCAGCAGAACGCTTACAACGCAGACGCCATCGAAGTTCTTTCCGGCCTTGATCCGGTGCGCAAGCGCCCGGGTATGTATACCGACACGACCCGCCCGAACCATCTGGCGCAGGAAGTGATCGACAACAGTGTCGACGAAGCCCTGGCCGGGCATGCTCGTTCCATTCAGGTGATCCTGCACGAGGATAATTCGCTTGAGGTCATCGACGATGGCCGAGGCATGCCGGTGGATATCCACCCGGAAGAAGGGGTGCCAGGTGTAGAGCTGATCCTCACTAAACTGCACGCCGGCGGTAAGTTTTCCAACAAGAACTACCAGTTCTCCGGCGGCTTACACGGCGTCGGTATCTCTGTGGTCAACGCGCTGTCGACCAAGGTTGTGGTCACGGTTAAGCGTGATGGCAGCGAATACCAGATGAGCTTCGCGGATGGTTTCAAAGCGAGCGATCTGGAAGTGGTCGGCTCAGTGGGTAAGCGCAACACCGGTACCAGCGTGCATTTCTGGCCGGATGCTAAATACTTCGACTCGTTCAAATTCTCTGTCAGCCGCCTCAAGCATGTGCTCAAAGCCAAGGCTGTTCTGTGCCCAGGCCTTTCCGTCACGTTTGTCGACAAAGCCAGCGGTGAGCGCATCGAGTGGCTGTATGAAGACGGCTTGCGTTCTTACTTGCAGGACGCCGTCAGCGAGTACCTGCGTCTGCCGGATGAGCCCTTCTGTGGCTCGCTGGCTGGGGAAAAAGAGGCGGTGGATTGGGCCCTGTTGTGGCTGCCTGAAGGGGGGGAATCGGTTCAGGAAAGTTACGTTAACCTGATCCCCACCGCCCAGGGCGGTACCCACGTCAATGGTCTGCGCCAGGGCTTGCTGGATGCTATGCGCGAGTTCTGCGAGTTCCGCAACCTGCTGCCGCGTGGTTTGAAGCTGGCTCCGGAGGATGTCTGGGAGCGCATCGCTTTTGTTCTCTCAATGAAAATGCAGGATGCCCAGTTCTCTGGCCAGACCAAAGAACGTTTGTCTTCCCGTGAGGCGGCTGCATTTGTTTCCGGCGTGGTTAAGGATGCGTTCAGCCTATGGCTCAACGCAAACCCTGAAACCGGCCTGGCCTTGGCAGAGCTGGCGATCAGCAACGCCGGTCGCCGTCTAAAGGCGGGCAAAAAGGTCGAGCGCAAGAAAATCACTCAAGGCCCAGCGCTGCCAGGCAAGTTGGCTGACTGTGCCGGTCAGGAGCCTATGCGCTGCGAGCTGTTCCTGGTGGAGGGTGACTCTGCGGGTGGCTCTGCCAAACAGGCGCGGGATAAAGAGTTCCAGGCCATCTTGCCGCTGCGCGGGAAGATTCTGAATACCTGGGAAGTCGACGGCGGCGAAGTGCTGGCCAGCCAGGAAGTACACAACATTGCTGTGGCCGTTGGCCTTGATCCGGGATCGAGCGATCTAAGTCAGTTGCGCTACGGCAAAATTTGTATTCTGGCGGATGCTGACTCCGACGGTTTGCACATCGCCACTTTGCTCTGCGCGTTGTTTGTGCAGCACTTCCGTCCGCTGGTGGATGCTGGTCACGTCTACGTGGCGATGCCGCCGCTGTACCGGATCGACTGCGGCAAAGAAATTTTCTATGCGTTGGACGAAGCAGAGCGCGACGGCATTCTCGACCGTCTGCAAGCTGAAAAGCGTCGGGGCAAGCCGCAAGTCACTCGATTCAAAGGTTTGGGTGAAATGAACCCGCCACAACTGCGTGAAACTACCATGGACCCGAACACCCGACGTCTGGTGCAGTTGACTCTGGATGACTTTGACAGCGCACGCGAGATCATGGACATGCTGCTGGCGAAGAAACGTGCCGGTGACCGTAAGTCTTGGCTGGAGTCCAAAGGCAACTTGGCCGAGGTCCTGCTCTGATGCAGAGACTGATCGCTGTCGGTCTGCTGCTGTGTGCCCAAAGCTTGTCTGCCGCCACAGAGGAGACCGGTCCGCAACCGGTGGATGAAAGCCTTAAGCTGCTCGAAGAGCGTCCTGTTGAAGGAATGGTCGGCGGCAATCTGTCTGGTCTGGCTTGGTGTAACGGCGCGCTCTGGGGGGTATCCGACCGGGATGACCAACAGCTATACCGTTTACAAGAGCATGAGGGCATCTGGAAGGCAGAAGCTGAGCCGTTTGTGGCGCCGCCCGCACCGGATGTTGGTTTACCTTGGGGTATGCGCACCAGCGCTAAGCTGGCTGGATTGGCCCGGGGTGGCGAGCTGGACTTCGAAGGGATCACTTGCGACAACGCAGGCAATCGCTATTTGGTCAGTGAGTCCACCCTGAGTGTATTGCACCTGCCGCCTGCGGCCGACCCTCAATGGCTCGAACTGCCTGCGGAGATGATCCGTCAGGCACGTGCCAGTGGGATGCTTTTGCAGTTCAACTCACTGTTCGAAGGGATTGCAGTGGATCCTGCTGGGGCGCGTTTGTATCTGGCTGCCGAGCGTAAGCGCCGTGGCGTACTGGTGTTGCATAAGCAGCAGAAGAATTGGCGCTGTGTTGAAAGTTGCGTGTTGTTCAGCGAGGGCGGTGGTGTTCGTGGCCCAGAGCAGTTGGGCAGTACTCAAGACGAACCTAAGGATTTCTCCGATCTGTCGTTTTATGACGGCAAGCTGTTTACCCTGGAGCGGCAAACCTATGAGATCTGCCGACGCAGTACCGCAGATGGACAGGCGGAGCGCTGCTGGTCATTTGCCGATGAGGCGTTAACTGAGTCGCGTCGCTACTCACCGACACACGGGATGGCGGAGGCGCTTTGGGTGGATGAAAAGGGGGCCTGGATTGGGGTGGATAACGGTAACTACACCCGCGCAGACGGTGAGTCCCGTCCGGTAATCTGGCGCTTTGCTGCTCCGGCAGAAGGTTGGAGTAGCGCTCCTTGACCACCCAGGTTCCCGGCAAGCGGGCAGGGCGAGTGATGCTGGTGCTGGCCTGGGGGGCCGCGCTGTTATTGGCAACCCGTTTCTTTGCTGACTGGGAAGAACAACGCCGTAACCCAAATGCCAATCCTGAGTCGGTAACGCGTGGGGGCTACGTCGAGGTCGTGCTGGCCAGTGGACGCCAAGGCCATTACATGGCGGGCGGTAAAATCAATGGTGAGCCAGTGACCTTTCTGCTGGACACTGGCGCCACGCAGGTGGCTGTGCCGGTAGACCTAGCTCAGCGCTTGGGGCTGGAGCCCGGCGCGCAAATTGTGATCAACACTGCGAATGGGCGTGCGAATGCCCATCGCACCCGCCTCAAGCAGTTACAGCTGGGCGATATTGTCCTGAAGGATGTCCCGGCGTTGATTGCGCCAGGCATGCAAGGGGATGACGTATTACTGGGCATGAGCGCCCTTAAACAGCTCGAATTTACCCAGCGTGACGGCAATTTGCTGTTGCGCCAGTCGATTACGCAACAACCTACTTTGCAATGAGGCGCGCATGAGCGAAACCCTCGATCTGAGCCTGGACGGCGTTGAGCGCCGTTCCTTAGCCGACTTTACCGAGCAGGCTTACCTGAACTATTCGATGTACGTGATCATGGACCGGGCTTTACCGCACATCGGTGATGGCCTCAAGCCTGTGCAACGCCGCATTGTCTACGCCATGAGCGAGCTGGGCCTGGATGCGGACTCCAAGCACAAAAAATCGGCCCGTACCGTGGGTGACGTGCTGGGTAAGTTCCATCCCCATGGCGACTCGGCCTGCTACGAAGCAATGGTGCTGATGGCTCAGCCGTTCAGTTATCGCTACACCTTGGTGGACGGCCAGGGTAACTGGGGGGCGCCGGATGATCCCAAGTCGTTCGCTGCCATGCGTTACACCGAAGCGCGCCTGTCCCGTTATTCCGAAGTGCTGCTCAGCGAGCTGGGGCAGGGCACGGTTGATTGGGTGCCGAACTTCGATGGCACCCTGAATGAACCGGCCACGCTGCCTGCACGTCTGCCCAACCTATTGCTTAACGGCACCACGGGTATTGCCGTGGGCATGGCCACCGATGTGCCGCCGCATAACCTGCGGGAAGTGGCAGCTGCCTGCGTGCGCCTGCTGGATCAGCCTAATGCCACCGTTGAAGAGCTTTGTGAGCACATTCTCGGCCCGGACTTCCCCACCGAAGCGGAAGTGATTACGCCCAAGGCTGATCTGCTGAAAGTCTACGAAACCGGCCGTGGCTCCGTGCGCATGCGGGCGGTGTACCGGGCCGAAGACGGCGACATCGTGGTGACAGCGCTGCCGCACCAGGTTTCCGGGGCCAAGGTACTGGAGCAGATTGCCGCCCAGATGCAGGCCAAGAAGCTGCCGATGGTGGCGGACCTGCGTGACGAGTCCGACCATGAAAACCCATGCCGCATTGTCATCATTCCGCGTTCCAACCGCGTGGATGCTGACGAGCTGATGCAGCACCTGTTCGCCACCACAGATTTGGAATCCAGTTACCGGGTCAACACCAACGTGATTGGGCTGGATGGCAAGCCGCAGGTGAAAAACCTGCGTGAAATGCTGGTGGAATGGCTGACGTACCGGGTCAATACCGTGCGCCGCCGCCTGCAATTCCGTCTGGATAAAGTTGAGAAGCGCCTGCACCTCTTGGATGGTTTGCTGGTCGCTTTCCTCAATCTGGATGAAGTTATCCACATCATCCGTACTGAAGACCAGCCCAAGCCGGTCCTGATGGAACGCTTTGGTCTGACCGAAATTCAGGCTGATTACATTCTCGATACCCGCCTGCGTCAATTGGCGCGGTTGGAAGAGATGAAGATCCGTGGTGAACAAGATGAGCTGCTCAAAGAGCAGAAGAAGCTGCTGGCGCTGCTCGGCAGTGAGGCCAAGCTGAAAAAACTGGTGCGTCAGGAGATTCTGGATGACGCCGAGAAGTACGGCGATGACCGTCGCTCACCGATTGTGGCCCGCGCCGAAGCCCGCGCCCTAAGCGAAACCGAGCTGATGCCGACCGAGCCGGTCACTGTAGTGCTGTCCGAGAAGGGCTGGGTGCGTTGTGCTAAGGGGCACGATATCGACGCCACTGGTTTGTCTTATAAGGCTGGGGATGGCTTCAAAGCAGCCGCGCCGGGCCGCTCCAACCAATACGCCGTGTTTATTGACTCAACTGGACGCAGCTATTCGCTGACGGCCCACTCGTTGCCGTCGGCACGAGGCCAGGGGGAGCCGTTGACCGGGCGTCTGACGCCGCCGCCAGGGGCAACCTTCGAGTGCGTACTGATGCCGGACGATGATGCTCTGTATGTGATTGCATCCGATGCAGGCTATGGTTTCGTGGTCAAAGGCGATGATCTGCAGGCCAAGAACAAGGCGGGCAAGACCTTGTTGACGTTGCCTAACGGTGCTCAGGTGATTGCACCCAAACCGCTGAGCAACCGTGAAGAGGACTGGCTGGCCGCTGTAACGACTGAAGGCCGCCTGCTGCTATTCCCGGTACGCGATTTGCCTCAATTGGGTAAAGGTAAAGGCAACAAAATCATTGGTATCCCTGGGGAGCGTGTGGCTTCTCGCGAAGAGTACCTGACCGATCTGGCAGTTTTGCCGGTAGGTGCAACCTTAGTTTTGCAGGCCGGAAAGCGCACTTTGTCGCTTAAACCAGATGACCTGGAACATTACAAGGGTGAACGTGGTCGTCGCGGCAATAAGCTGCCACGGGGGTTCCAGCGTGTTGATGGGCTTTTGGTCGAGTCCCAAGGCTGATTCTGAGACGATCGCACGGCATTTATGCACTGGTGTCTCAGGCCGGATTCAAGGATGATACGCGCCCTCAGGTGAGCGTATAGCTCCCTGCATGGATGAGCATGTGATCCGGTGGTCTGCCGGCAGGATTAAATAAAATGATGGCACTGCGAGTATCTGGGGTTTTGTTGAGCGGTTTGCTGGTACTGGGGGGCTGTATGCATTCGCCGCCCGTCTCTCTTTATCAGCTCGACGGTGGGGCGTTTACCGCCCCGTCTACTGAAAAGGGTTTAGCGATATTGCTGGGGCCTGTTTCAGTCGCAGATTACTTGCAGCGCGACACACTTCTGCAACGCCAGACTGACGGCACCCTGTCAGAGGCTCCCAATGCACGTTGGGCCGGTAGCTTGGCAGCTGATATTGATCAGCAACTGCTGCGTCAGATCGCTGCCCGTTTGGACACTCAGCGTGTGGTGCTGGCGCCTGCTACAGCAGGCTTTGTTCCTGATGCGCGTGTTTCACTGACGATTGCCCGTCTGGATTCAGGCCCTGAGCGCCCGGCGGTGCTTGAGGGTCAGTGGCGTTTGTCTGGTGCAGACGGCAAGTTGCTGGACAGCCGTTTAATTAGCCTCGAAGAAGGACATGATGGTTCGGTGGGTGATCAGGTGCGCGCCCAGAGCGAACTGCTTCAGCAATTGGTTGAGCAGATTGCTGTTGCCGTTAAAAGCAACAAGCAGGCCGAGCCTGTCCAAGTGACCCGGCGCCCGCGCCCAAAACCTGCCGTGGTCAAGCCCGTTGAGCCTCCCGTAACGACACCAAGCATTCCGATGGCTGAGCCGATCCGCGAGAGCGAAGTATTTCGTTTCTAGTGATGCTCCCCGGTGCCGTAACGATCTAACGGGCATAGGGTTTAATCAGCTGCATGCAAAAAGCCGGGCAGTGCCCGGCTTTTTGCTGTTATCAATGCATGCGCGCCAATTGACGCTCAAGTAGGGAAGGATAGGGCTCGTGCAGGCGTTCTACACAGCAAGCACCTTGCGGGCTGGCAATGGCGCGGATCCGGGCGCGTTGGCTGACCAGCTCATCGTCAGCGATGCTACGCTCTACCAACAGCAGGTTGCGGCTATGTTGGGAAAGCGCCAATGCATTTTGCGCTGTTTCGCTAAGCAGCAATTCGGCTTGTGGTAGACCGGCCAACTCTTCACCCAGGCACAGGCCCAGCTGAAGTTGCAGGGTAATGCCACTGTCGGCCACTTCGATCTGCAAGGCGTGTCCCAGAGCACGCATCAGTTCGCCGCAGCAAATCGCATGGGTCAGGTAGTCCTCACCGCAGTCTTTCTGATGGAAGAGAATCAGGCTGCTACCGTCGCTGAGGGTAAACAGCTCGCCTTCATACAGCTCGGTTGCCTGTTCCAGGCAATCACGATAGCGGTTCAGCAGTTCTAGCAGACGGCTGCGCGGCAGGCGGCGCAATTGTTCCTGAGCACCCAGCTGGATGGCCAATACCGCACTGGGCTGCGATTGTGCGGGAGCCAGCGGAGCAACAGGGGCAACTGCTTGCGGCTGCTCATCGTTGTTACGCAGATCCGCAAACGGGTCGTCAAGATCATCGTTGAAAGGGTCGAACTTCGGGCTTGCCACTGGGCGCTGTGGGCGTGGCGGCTCATTCAGATCGTCCAGGTCATCGAACTCGTCCACGGCACTCATGCGCTCAGACTTGAGGTCAGGGACGCTGAAACCAGGCTCGACCCGAGACGAGGTCTGCGGAAAGTCATCTTCTTCCGGCAGATCGACAGGCAGATCGTCGAAGGCTTCTGGCTCTTCAACCGGTGCAGGCTTTTCAGGGACCAGGCGGCTCTGTAACTGACGGGCCAGATCGCCGATTTCATCTTGACGGCCCGCTCCGGGGGCGGGGTCATCCGGGTCGCGCAACCACACACGTAATTGCAGCAGCGGCGTGGATATGTGCCGGCCCAAACGCATGCTCAGTGACAGAGTCAGCGCTAGCAAGATCAAGCTGAGAATGCCCATGCTTTGCAGGCTGATGGTCATCGGTTGTTGGAACTGCTGCATATCCAGGCTGATGCGCAATTGCCCAGCGATGACCTCTTGGAAGGTGATCGGTGTTGAATACAGACCGTCGGTTTCCCCCAGCATGCTCTGGCTCGGGCGTGAGCCTGCTTCAGCGAGGATGCGGTTATCCACGCTGTAGATCGCGGCATGGGCAACCAGCGGGTTCTTCACCAGATTGTTCAGCAGTACGTTCAAACTGAGGATGTCGTTAGACACCAACAGCTCGGTCGCAGATGCTGCTGTCTGCGTGATCAGGCTGCTGCCAAGGGCTTCCGCCTGTTGCTGCATGGCATGTTTGAACTGCATGCCAATGACCCAGCCGTAAATCAGCAGGGCGAGCGCAACCAGCAGCACGCTATGGCTGACGATACGCAGTGCCAGTGGAATGCGGCGTTGCCGCAGGGCCTGGAACAGCAGGAGGAAGAAATTATCGGGCTTTACTGGGGCGGGCCGGTTCACAGAGCTCGGCTCTTTTCGACTGACGATGTCGCGCAGTATAACGATGCACTGTCTGTGGGCAAAGCACCGTCCGTGGGTGTTGTGCTGCGAAAGTAGGTAGAATGGCCGTCTTTTCAGGTTGTACGACGGACGTAACCCTGCCTGTCTGTGCTCACGACAACGCTGTTTCAATCTTGAAACGCCCTGTTCCCGTGCATTGCACAGATGTTGAGCGCATCCGAAGTCGCCTGTTTTCCCGCCCTGTCGTTATTACAGGTCGCTGCAATCAATCATGTCCCTGGAGAGTGCGCCTTGCGCGAAATTGTCCTGATCAATATTACCGGTGAAGACCGCCCCGGTTTGACTGCCGCCATTACAGGTGTGCTGGCGCAGGGAGGAGTGAATATCCTCGACATCGGCCAGGCGGTGATTCACGACACCTTGTCATTCGGCATCCTGGTTGAGATTCCTGATACTGAGCAGGCCTCTTCCGTACTTAAAGACATTCTTTTCACGGCCTATAAGCTGGACCAGCAGGTGCGCTTTACGCCGGTATCCGAGGCTGACTACCAGCAGTGGGTCAATGGACAGGGCAAGGCCCGCCATATCGTTACTCTGTTGACCCGTAAGGTCACGGCTGAGCAATTGCAGCGTGTCAGTGCTATCACGGCCCGTTACGGCCTGAATATTGACCACATTGACCGTTTGTCCGGTCGTATGCCGCTGGATATGCCGGCCGAGCAGGGCAAAGGCTGCATCGAGTTTTCCGTCCGGGGTGAGCCTGATGATCCTGCAGCATTACGCGCGGAGTTCCTCAGTGTGGCGCAGGAGCTGAATGTGGATATCGCCTTCCAGGCTGATTCCCTGTTCCGCCGTAACCGCCGTCTGGCTGTGTTTGATATGGACTCGACCTTGATCGAGGCTGAAGTGATCGACGAGCTGGCCAAGGCTGCCGGTGTTGGCGACAAGGTTTCCGAAATTACCGAGCGCGCGATGCGTGGCGAGTTAGATTTCGCCGCCAGCTTCCGCGAGCGCCTAGCCTTGCTCAAGGGCTTGCCGGAAACCGTGCTGGCCGATATCGGGGCTTCCCTGCGTTTGACTGAAGGAGCGGAAACCCTGTTCAGCGAGCTCCGTCGCCTGGGCTACAAAACAGCGATTCTGTCCGGTGGCTTCACCTATTTTGCGAAACAGCTACAAGCCAAGCTGGGCATCGATTATGTGTTTGCCAACGAGCTGGAAATCGTCGACGGTCGGGTGACCGGCGTTGCGGTTGAGCCGATCGTTGATGCTCAGCGCAAAGCTGATCTGCTGCGCGAACTGGCGGCGAAAGAAGGCTTGCGTCTGGAACAGACCATTGCGGTCGGCGATGGCGCCAATGACCTGCCGATGCTGGCCATAGCCGGTCTGGGCGTGGCCTTCCGTGCCAAACCGCTGGTTAAGCAGTCTGCCAAGCAGGCTATCTCAACCTTGGGGCTGGATGGTGTGCTCTATTTGCTCGGTTTCCGCGACCGCGACGGACAGGTGTAACCGACTTCCTGTTGAAGGGTGAGGATGGCTGGCATCCTCACCTGCCTCCTGAAACCGGAATAATGGCACCTGTCACATAACTCGCTTCAGGTGATGCCAGCCAGCCGACGCAGTCGGCCACTTCCTCAGGGCTACCTGCTCGCCCAACGGGCACCGTAGGGGCCATCAGTGCTGGGCGCTCAGGCTTACCAGCGGCTGCATGCAGGTCGGTCTCAATCAGGCCTGGTGCTATGCCGTTTACCCTGATGCCCTCATCTGCGACCTCTTTGGCCAAGCCGCGGGTCATGGTATCGAGGGCGCCTTTGCTGGCTGCGTAATGAATCCATTCGCCGCTGCCGCCCAGTTCTGCCGCGCGGGATGACACATTGATGATGACGCCTCCCTGACCGCCCCGGGATTTGGCCATTCTGCGTACCGCCTCGCGGGCACAGATAAAAGCACCGAATACATTGACTCGGAAAACCTGCTCAAGACGCTCCAGCGAAAGTGACTCAAGCAGGCTGAAACCAGCAGTGATGCCCGCGTTATTGACCAATAAAGACAGCGCTTGCGGCTCTTGGTCGAGCGCGTGGAACAATTGCGTGATGCTGGCTTCAGACGCTGTATCCAGCTGCCAGGCTTGAGCGGAGCCTCCCGCTTGGGTGATTTCCTTGACCACTTGCGCGGCGGCATGGCTGTCACGCTCGTAGGTTAGATAGACCCGATAACCAAGGCTGCCGAGTTTGCGGGAAATGGCGGCACCAATACCGCGGCTACCCCCTGTTACCAAAGCCAACGTCATATTCACGACTCCTGTCAGAAAACGCTGAGTCGACCTTAGGGGGGGGATTTAAATGCTGTCAACGCATCAGCGCCGATCGGAGAGGCAAGGCCGCATGGCTGCGGCCTGATGCATGAGGGATTACTCGTCGTCGGCGGAGAAATCGTAGTCCATCGACTGGCTTGGGCCTTGGAGGTAATGCCCCTGGATATAGTTAACCCCAGCTTGCCACAAGGTCGCGAGCACGCTGGCGGACTCAACGAACGGCACAATGGTCAGCTTGGCTTGTGAGTGAAGACTGGCCAGCAGGGTTTTTAGGGCCTCTTGGTTGTCCGGTTTGCTCAAGTCTTGCGAGAACGAACTGTCCACTTTGACGAAATCAACATGCAGGTGCTTCAGCGTATTGAACGGGTTGAGTGCGCAGCCAAATTGCGTCAGTGCTGTCTTGCAATGCAATTCGTTCAGGCCTTGGGTCATCGCTTTGGCGGCTTTGAGGTAGGCAATCGCATCTGGCTCACTGAACTGGAAGACCAGCGAGTCAGAGGGCAAGCGTGCTGCTTTCAATGCCACGCTGAGCCAAGGCAGCAGGGTTTGATCTTGCAGGCTGCTGGGCGAGACGTGCACGAACAGGCGGGTGTTGTGGCCTTTGGCGCGGTGCTCAGTGAGCAATTTGATCGAGTTGAGGATCACCCAGCGATCAATTTTCTCGGCCATGCCCATTTCTGCTGCCGATTTGAACAGCTCAAGCGGCGGAACGTCTTCACCTTGTGGGCTGCGCAGGCGGAGCAGTACTTCATAGTGTTCGAAGTTATCGCCGCGAAGGCTGATGATCGGTTGGAACAGTAAGGTGAAGCTGTTGTTGTCCAGCGCTTGCTGGATCATTGCTGCGATGTTGCCGCGGTTGGCAGCAGCAGCCAGTTCATCAGCCGGGTTGTACAGTTTGATGGCGTTGCCGCCGCTCAATTCGTCAGCACAACGGTGGGCACGGTCTACCACTTCCTGAGATTTGGCGGTGGTTTCATTGAGACCCGCCACGCCGATAGAAAGGGTGGTTTGCACCGTACGACAGCTGACGTCGAAGAGGTTGCCCTCCACCTTTTTCAGCAAGCTTTCCAGAAGTGGAAGGGCGTTTTCAGGCGTAGCACCGGGGATCAGTGCGCTGAATACATCGTCACCAAAACGGGCCAGCTGAGTCTCTGCAGGGAAGTGGCTGCGCAGCAAGTTGGCCAAGTCGGTCAGGAGGATGTCGATACCAGCCAGACCCATTTGAGCCAGCAGGCTGGCATAGTGGTCAACGCGGATATAGGCCAGGGTAGACGGTTGGCTGTTTTTAACCGCACGCTCCGCCGCTGCATCCATCAACTCAAGGAAGTGGTTGCGGTTGAACAGGCCTGTGACCAAGTCTTGGCTGCTGATTTCACGCAGTTTTTCTTCCAGCTCGGCATTGCCGCTTTCAGAACGGATCACCACTTGGATGCAGGGTTCACCGTCATAAGTGGCTGGGGAAAAACTCATCTGTGCGGGGAATTTTTCGCCCGTGGCTTTAAGGCCGGTGCATTTGAGTTCAGCGTGACCTTCCTGATCGTGGTAACTCTTGAGGAAGTCTTTGAAGGATGCCTGATCACGGCTGTCGATCAAGTCAATCATCGGCATGCCTTCGAGTTCTTCGGCATCCTCGTAGGCGAACAGCTCGAGGTAGGCTCGGTTGGCGTATATATGCATGCCATCGTGCACGTAGGTGATGGCATCCACCGAGCTGTCGAGCAGCAGTTGGCAGCGTTTTTCTGCTTCTCGCAGGGACACTTCGCAGGCCCGGCGGGCTCGTCGCTCTTCCAGATTAGCCAGTTCGCGTTTAGCCACCAGTATCAGGCGCTCGTCTTCCCCTTGGGGAAGGGCATCCTGCGCACCAAGGCTAAGGGCTTCGGTAACGCTGTCGGAGTCATTGTCGGCGAGCAGCTGAATGGCCGGAATATCTTTGGCCAGGCGGCGGATTGTGGCTATCACATCCGTACTGGAAAGGTTGCCGCTGTGTGGCGCGCAGATCAGCAGGTCCCACGTGTGTTGGAGAACCTCGTTGAGGCCCTCCGAACCGCTCAGGCGGTGCACACGGGTAGCTTGTCCGGCATTGCGGAACAGGTTGACCAAACGCTCGGCTTCATTCTGCGAGTCTTCAAGAATAAGCAGCCGAATGGTTTTTTTCTCAAGTGGCATATTGATATTAAATCTTCGCCAAGTTGCCGCGAAGAGGCGACAAACGGTAGGTTTTTGGCAATCTACAGCGACTTCCAGAGTGAGTCAAAATCTTCCTTGCCTGCTTTACCGTCGTGAGCCGAGATTGTCCCGGGGCTATCTGGCATTTCGTCATTGAGCACGGTGACTTGGTAATCAAACTGGTTAAAGCTACCGGTACTGGTCAGGCGTTGTTTCAAGACCGCACGATGCTCGTTACCGTTGATATTGATGTTCACCTTGCTGCCTTCCTGAAAAGGGATGCGCGGAACAATCAGGCTGGCTGGGCGTGAAATGATGCTGATCTCCGGCAGCAGTAGGGCACGCATATATTGGCTGTTGCTGTCGCCGTTACGCAGCAGTTGCAGGCCGCATGCCTGAGCTTGTGGAGCAATCAATTCAATACCCATTTGGGTGCCGCCACCGCGCACTTGGCGGATCCAGCGCACCACGGCAATGCTCCAGCTGTCCTGACGTTGGCTTCGAATGCCGAGCAATTCACCAGCTTGCAACTGGTTAGGAACTTCGCGAGGCCAGGCCAGGCAGTATCCGCCTGGGCTGATGTTAACGATAGACACCTCGTGGGTCGGATAACTTGCTGCTTGCTGTTGATACAGTGCTGACTTGTTGTCGTCATCGGGTTTGCTGTACTGGATTTCCTCGAAGGGAAGGCTCTCTTCCAGTCCATCAGCTTTCTTGGTGTCGAAGGCGTCAGCCCAGATATCCGAGTCACCTTTCTGCACAGTGAACACAGCCGCATTGCTGAGCTTGGCTTGCTGTAGCACATCATTAAACAAGCGCTGTCCAGCTAAGTAGTAATGCAGGGCGCTCATGCCCAAGCATAGCGTTAGCGTGCCTTGGCTTTGGGTGCGCTGGAAGGTGCGTTCGGCGATATCGCCCCAAGCGGCTGCCAGCTGTTGCAGCATGTCCAGGCTGATGCTGTTGGGCACGTGCAGGCGCGACTGTGCTCGTTGATCAGCGTTTAATTGCAGATGCTCATTGATGGCATCTACCAACGCCGAGGGGTCAATACCCACCGCATCGTTCAACTCGCCCGCTGCAAACTGTGCTGTGTAGCGCGGCGGGGTGTCTTGGGCTGGGTTGATTGCAAACAGGCTGGATGCAATTTGGCCTGATTGCAGGGTTACCAATGTGCCCCAGAGCTCCAATATCTGGGCCAGTTGGGCAATTGTGCTCTGGCGCAATTGGTTGCAGCGTGAACAGCCCAGCATCAGGGCGACCACATAGCTTTGCTCGCAGCTCAAGCTTTGTGTGTGGTGGGCCTGGGGATCACGAACCGGAGTTTTGTGCAGGTTTTGGGAGCGGGCAATCTGGTAAAGCAGGTGCATCTCCAGCCACAAACCTTCCGGTACCGGACAATACAGTTGGCTGGCGCGGACCAATGGGCCGCACAGGCTGTGGATGGCACGCTGCAGGGCGACTGTCAGTAAAGATTGAGTGTCCTTGGTGACCTGCCCACCCAAGTTGACAACAATAAGTTTGTAACCGATAGCTAAGTGGTGCTGTAGGGCCTGGCAGAGGTTAGCGACCTTGCGTGGGCGTTCATCCAAGACAATGGCTTGGTTGACGAAGTGTTTTTCCAGCTGATTACAGACGAAAAAGATTTCCGGACGCAGCAGTTCAAGCATTTGCAGACGGTTTTCCGGGGTGGTCTGCAACTGGTTGATTTCAAGTAGGGCCTGATAGAGCTGGCGAGCGCTTTCTCCCACGTTGGCTTTAGGGAGGCCATCAATCCACTTTTTTACATTTCGCGGTATTGCATCGCAAAAACTCAGGGACTGTTTGCTGGGCGTCGTAATGCGTAGAAGGGCGAGCGCGTTAAGTTTATCCATTGATGCCGGATGCTCCCGCGTTGGGGCTGGTGGATCTGATAATGCGTGACTGTAGCATCATAATGCCTCTATCGCAGCCAGGGGCGACATAGCGCGTTATGTTGGGGCAGGCAGAGGGCGCAGGGTGAGCGTTGCAGACATCAGGCAGGCTAATTGCTGCCTGATGTCTGGGACAATCAGTTGCTGCTGGCCAGCAGTTGACCCATTTGCACCGGGCTGTTGGCAGACAGTGACTCGGCCCACTTCACTTGTTCAGGGCCGAATAGAACAATCGCGGTTGAACCCAGTTTGAAACGGCCCAGTTCGGCCCCTTTCTCCAGGGTAATGGGGCCACGGGCTGCTTCGTCATAGCGGAAAGTTTTCAGCTCGCGCTTAGGCGGAGTTACCAGGCCCGCCCAGACGGTTTCAATGGACGCAACGATCATCGCTCCGACCAGTACAACGGCCATTGGGCCGCGTTCGGTATCGAACAGGCAAACAACGCGCTCATTACGGGCAAACAGCTCCGGTACGTTTTCAGCGGTGGTTTGATTGACCGAGAACAGACGGCCGGGCACATACACCATTTCGCGCAGTGTGCCAGCCAGAGGCATGTGCACGCGGTGGTAGTCCTTCGGTGACAGATAGACGGTGGCGAAATCGCCGCCCATGAACTGTGCAGCACGCTCGGTGTCGCCGCCCAGCAGCTCAATCACGCTAAAGCTGTGGCCTTTGGCTTGAAAGACGCGGCCTTGCTCAATCTTGCCCAACTGGCTGATGGCGCCGTCGGCCGGGCACAGGATCGCGCCGGGGGTGGTGTCCAGCGGGCGGGCACCTTCTTTCAGGGCGCGGGTAAAGAAGTCGTTGAAGTGGGCATAGGCGGTCGGGTCTTCAACCTGCGCTTCGCTCATATTCACTTGATACTGTTTGGCGAACCAGTTGATCAGCGGGTTCTTCAGCCAGCCGATACGGCACTCAGCCACGAACCCGATCAGGCGTGAAAGCAGGTGGTGTGGCAGCAAGTACTGGCTGATGATAAACAGACGGTCTTTCATATGGTTTCCTTAAATGACGCTTTGTTTCAGCGTTCGACCGGAGTATCCGGGTGGTTGCCCCATTCGCCCCAGGAACCGGCATAAGCCTTGATCCGGGGATAGCCCAGCGCTTTGGCTGCTACATAAGTAAAGCCAGAACGGCGATGGGTTTGGCAGTGGGTAATGATTTCTTTATCTGGCGTAATACCAAGGGCGGTGAGTTGCTCCTGCAAATCGGTTCGGATACGCAGTGCACGGCTTTTATCCATGCCAGCAGTCCACTCAAAGTTGACCGCGCCAGGGATGTGGCCAGCCTTTTGAGCCAGCACCTTTTCGCCGTTGAACTCCTCGGGAGCGCGGGCATCCCAAATCACCAGGTCGTCTGCGCCAAGGCGGCTTAGGACATACTCGCGAGTGGCGCTTGGCTCCTCGTGCAGGTGCAGTGTGACTGGCGCCTGGCCTTTTGGCGGTGTCTCGGTGCTCAGGGTGCCGACATCCTCGAGCCAAGCGTGCAGGCCGCCGTTGAGGAAGTGATAGCGGTTATGGCCGATGACATCCAGCATCCAGATAAAACGGCCTGCCCAGCCACCGCCTTCGTCGTCATAGACAACATAGGTCGCGTCAGCATGGTGCCCTAGTTCGCTGAACAGCTGCTCAAGTTGATCCTTAGCGGGTAGCAGTCCCGGCGCGGGCGGTTGGCCGAACTGCGTACGTTTCGGTTCAACAAAGTGAGCGCCGGGGATATGGCCTTGGGCATAACGCTGCGCGTTGGTCAGATCAACCAGAATCAGGCCGGGCGTGTCCAGACGACTGGCCAGCTGTTCGGGCTCAATCAGTAGTGGCAAGTCAGCAAAGTTACTCATGCCGGGCCTCAATATGATTTCAGAAAATGGTTGGGCTCGGATTGTAACGGAAAGCCTAGCGTCCCCGGTTGGCAAAATTGGTCAGGGCGCGCTCAATGCATTGCACCGTTTTGCTAAAGGTTTGCATATCGCTATCACCGAGCGGTTGGCCGTCTTGATCCGCCACGATCAGCATCACGACACGGTTGTTGGCGGCGATGGAGCGCAGTAGCCAGTGTTCGCTTGGGAACAGACTTTTTAATGCGCCTGGGAGCAGGGCGGAGAATTTGGCGACATTAGCGGGTGTCAGGCGCAGCTGTCGTGGTTCTTCCAGCAAGCCCCGTAATACTTGGCTCTGTTGTGGAGCCAAGGCCATGCCGACACAGGCTTTATCCAGTCCTGTCTGTTGTTGGGCCTGTAGGCGAGAGTGCTGCCGGTCAGCGAGAAACAGCAGAATGCGGGTGAAACCGCCTGCTTTCAGTGCTTGGTTAGCGGTGTCAGTTAGTTGCAGTACATTGCTGAACTGGGTTGGGTTGGCCAGCAGTTGTAAGCACAGTTGGCGCCATTCTTGGCTCAGTTCCACTTTGCTGTGCTTGACGATGGCTTGCAGGCGACGCTCAGGCCAAGGCCAGAGCAACGATTCGGCTGGGTGCCAGAGGCCGGTTCGTGCATGTTGCCGGGCACTGTTGACGGCATTCTGGTGCACCAGCTGCTGTAAGTCAGTGAGGGGCACTTTGAGGAATAGGCTGGTCAGGCGCTGCCAGCGGAGGTTGTGGTCGCTGTTCCAGGCGTAATGTGCAGAAATCGCCAAGCCGTTGGCCAGCAGGATGCTGTTGGCAGGTTGAGTCAGCCAGCGGCAAAGTGACGCATCGGCGTCCAGGTTCTGCTGCTGCCTCAAGGGGTTGTCACTGTCGCGGGCCAGATGCAGTGCTTTGACCAGCAGGCGGCGGTCATTCAGCAGCAGGCGATAGCCCTGGATGATCCAGTCGGGCAGTTGCCAGTGCTCACTTAGGGCTAGGCAAAGGGTAAGCAGCGGCATGCCCAGCAGTTCCTGCTCAACCCGGCTTGCCGGTTCTTTGTTGATAAGGATGCGTTGTTCCCAGGCCTCAAACAGTTCAGGCTTGTGTGCAACCAGTACCCATACGGGGGCTAAGAACAGCAGCGACCCCCAGTGAATTTCCTGCCACAAACGCGCTAAGCGCGCCGAGAATAAGCCGCTGGCCTGTTGGCTGGCATGCAGGCTGATCAGTTGTATCTGGCGCAGCGCTGGTGGTAGTGCAGTTTCAGCGGCAGTCGGGAGTTGGCTCAGTAGGGCTTCTGCGCGCTTAAGGCCAAGGCGGTTAAGGGCCGCCTCAAGGCTTTCGGTCTTGTTACTGAGCGTGCTGGTGCTGCGGTTGGCTTCGCGCAGTACCGCCAGTGCCAGAGCGGGACAATGGCTCATGAGTTCGGCCAGTTCGCGCATGGAGCAGTTGCTGTCCATCAGGCCGCGGCGCATTTTCTGCACGCTTTCTGAAGAAGCGGGTAATAAAGGGGTGTCCAGCTGCTTGAGCCAGTCGGTCAATGTGCGCGGCGTATGGGGAGAATTTGGCATACAAGTGTCACAGACTGGCTTTTTGATCTTAACTGGCTATAGTCTCGCGCAAAACTCCCGATAAATAGAAGGGTTGTTTGCTGCTTCGCCTACTACATTCGTCCGGATAAGTCGTTTTTTTATGGTAAAAATCATTGGCATTATTGTCGTTTTCGTCGGAGTCATCGGAGGGTTTATCCTCTCTGGCGGCCAATTTATGGCTTTGGTGCACCCGTTCGAAATCATGATTATCGGCGGCGCGGCTTTGGGGGCCTTTTTGCAGGCTAACCCCAGCAACATGTTTATGCGGGTGTTTAAAAAGTCCCTGAGCATGTTCAGTTCGCGCTTTACGCAGCAGTACTACCTGGATGTGCTCAAGCTGCTTTACGAGATTCTCAATAAGAGTCGTCGTGAGGGCATGATGGCCATTGAGGCTGACATCGAAGACCCGGCAGCCAGCCCGATTTTCAGTAAGTACCCGGTTATTCTCAAAGATGAGCAGATGACGGCGTTCATCTGCGATTACCTGCGCATTATGTCCTCCGGCAATATGGCTCCCCATGAGTTGGAGGGGCTGTTCGATATGGAAATTGCCAGTATTAAAGAGGAACTCGAACATCCTTCCCATGCCGTGACCAAAGTGGCAGATGGTATGCCGGCCATGGGTATCGTGGCCGCGGTGCTGGGGATTGTAATCACCATGTCGATCTTGGCTGAGGCGGACAACGCAGAGATCGGCTACAAAGTTGGCTCGGCGTTGGTGGGGACGTTCTTGGGTATTCTGGCCTCCTACGGGTTCTTTGCACCGCTAGCGGGCTCGTTGGAGCACGATGCCAAAGAGGAAGTAAACGTCTACGAAGCCATTAAGGCGGGACTGGTCGCATCCGCCTCTGGCATGCCTCCATCTCTTGCCGTTGAGTTCTCTCGTAAAGTGCTATATCCCGCCCACCGCCCGACTTTTGCCGAGCTTGAGCAGGCAATGCGTGGGGGCTGAGGCTGAGCATGGAAAATAATCAGCCGATAATCGTCAAACGGGTCAAGAAATCTGCTGGCGGCCACCATGGTGGTGCCTGGAAGATTGCCTTCGCCGACTTTGCCACGGCTATGATGGCGTTCTTTCTGGTTATGTGGCTGATGTCGTCGGCAACCCCTGAGCAGAAGAAGTTGATTTCCGGTTACTTTCAGGACCCGATCGGGTTTTCTGAGAGCGCCAGTCCCCATGTCATCGACTTGGGCGGCACGCCTGTGCCGTCGCCTGATCGCACGTTGAATGAAGAGATCAAGCCAACGGATGCTTCAGAGAGCAATCCCGGGGACATCGACAAGCTGCAAGCTGAGTCGATTGCCGAGGAAGTTGAGCGCGAGCGTCTGGAGTTGCTGCTTCAAGAGCTGCAAACCAAAGTCGACGAAAACCCTCAGGTGCAGAATTTCAAAGATCAGATTCTTTTTGAAATCACCCAGGACGGTTTGCGTATTCAAATTATGGATGCCGACAACAGGCCGATGTTTGCCTCTGGCAGTGCGCAATTACAGCCGTATTTTGAAGACATCCTATTGGCGATGACGGACACGATTTCTGCTGTACCAAACAAGATCAGCATCAGTGGCCATACTGATGCGCAACCGTATTCAGGGCGTGGCGGTTATGGTAACTGGGACTTGTCAGCAGACCGGGCTAACGCCGCGCGACGGGTGTTGGTTGCCGGCGGATATGATGATGCTCAGGTGGCTCGCGTAGTGGGGTATGGCTCGTCGGCACTGTTTGACCGCAAAAAACCACTTAACCCGATCAACCGGCGCATTGATATCGTCGTTTTGACCAAAAAGGCTGAGCGCGCCATTGATGGTGAGAGCAGTCGTTCTGAAGAGGCCGCAACTGAGCAAGCGGCTCCGGCTACAGCGCCAGGTTCTGACCAGCCATTGCCCAAGGAACAGCTCAAAGAGAAGTTGAACATCTTTGAAGAGGGCGTGTTGAAATTCGACTGACGCTCAGCGTTTAGCAAAAGGCCGCGATTATCGCGGCCTTTGTCTATCGGTATTCCGGTTCTGGCAGGCTGGCGACGATGTGCCGGTAGCTGGCAATACGCTGCGGATGCACGCGACCTTCCTCCAGGGCCTTAAGCAAGGCGCAGCCCGGCTCACGATCATGTTTGCAGTCACGGAAGCGGCAACGTCCGATCAGTTCGCTAAATTCGATAAAGCCTGCCTCGACATCATCCCTGCTGACATGAACCAAGCCAAACTCGCGAATGCCGGGGGAGTCGATCAACTCGCCGCCGCCCGGAAAGTGGAATAAACGCGCTGTTGTGGTGGTGTGGGTCCCCTTACCAGTCAACTCTGAGAGCGCCCCGACTCGCGTATCCACGCCCGGCAGCAGGCTGTTAACGAGGGAGGACTTGCCGACACCGGACTGCCCGACAAACACGCTGACATGGCCATCCAACTGTTTCTTAAGCTGTTCCATGCCATCACCTTGATGGGCGGACACTTCCAGCAGCGGATATCCCAACTGGCGGTAGACACCAAGCATTTCATGCAGGGCGGGGCCGTTCTGCTCATCGACCAGATCAGCCTTATTCAGCAGCAGTAACGGGCGAATACCAGCATGCTCAGCTGCCACCAAGTAGCGGTCGATTAGGTTGGCGTGGGGCTCGGGCAGCGGCGCGAAGACGATCACCAGCAGGTCGACGTTGGCCGCAACCGGTTTTAGTTGGCCGCGGATGTCGGGGCGGCACAGCTCGCTGTTGCGTGGCAGTTGCGCCACGATAACGCCAATGCCTTGATTGCCGGCACGCCAGACAACCTTGTCACCGGTGACAAGGCTGGGCAGGTTGGCCCTTAGGTGGCAACGGAAGACCTGGCCAGCTAAGTCGCCGTCCAGCGCCTCTACTTCGACCTGCACGCCAAAGTGGGCGATGACTAAGCCGAACTGCTCCGGGCCTAGATCGCCCCCCTCAAGAATTTGCAGCGCTTGCGACTCGCGCTTGGCCGCGCGGGCGGCGCGCTCGCTCTGAACTTTTTCGATACGCCAGTTTTGCCGGCGGTTGAGTTGGCGTTTGGCCATGGATTTTCCGAAAGGTTGTATGCGCAATAAACAGACGCGAGTCTAGCACGGGCTGCCTGTTGCGCTGTGGTTGCAGCTAAACTGGGCGGATTATTGGCCGTGCGCTGGGGCGCTCAGATGTTAAAGCGGTTGATGCAGTATCCGGCGGTACGGGCTTTGTTCGCTCAATGCCTGGCCTGTGTGTTTGTTGGCGTTTTGGTGTATCTCGCAGCCCAGCTCTCGTCCTGGCGTCCGCCCATTATGGCTGCAGGCCTATTGCAGGGGCTTGTTGCTGCCATTCTGGGACGCTACTTGGGGCTGTCGCGCTGGTGGTTGGCAATTAATCTGCTGTTTGTGCCGGCGTTATTGCTCAGCCGGGGCGCTGAGCTGCCCTCGTGGCTATTTCTGGCCGGGTTTGCACTGCTATTGCTGCTTAATTGGAATAGCGTCGTCGAGCGAGTGCCGTTGTACCTCAGCGGTGCGTCGACCCGTCAGGCACTGATTCGCTTGTTGCAGCAACAACCTGCAGGTTTTCGCTTTATTGATTTGGGCTGCGGGCCAGGGGGCGCGCTGTTGGCGTTGGCAAAAGCCTTTCCTCATGCTCAGTTTGTGGGGGTGGAAACGGCGCCACTGTCGTTCGCCCTGGCCTGGCTGCGTGCTTGTCGTCAGCCGAACTGCCAGATTCGTTTCCAAAACCTCTGGCGTACCGATTTGTCCTCATTCGACGTGGTGTATTGCTTTTTGTCCCCGGCGCCGATGGCACCGATCTGGAATAAAGCGCAGGAGCAGATGCGCACCGGCAGCTTACTGATCAGCAATAGTTTTGAAGTGGCTGGGCAACCTGCTGGTCAGGTGATTGAAGTAGGTGACTTACGCGGCTCGCGTTTGCTGATCTGGCAGATGCAGCGTTGATTAATTCGCTAAACTGTCTGCCTTAGCCGAGGAGCACAGCATGCAGAATGCAAACAACCTGATCTGGATTGACCTTGAAATGACCGGTCTGGAGCCTGAGACCGATGTCATCATCGAAATGGCCACCATCGTCACCGACAGCGACTTGAATATCCTGGCAGAGGGGCCGGTCATTGCCGTGCACCAGAGCGATGAAAAATTGGCGGCCATGGACGAGTGGAACACCCGCACCCACGGTGACAGCGGCCTGACTCAGCGTGTACGTGAGAGCAAGATCAGCCAAGCTGAGGCTGAAGCGATGACCATCGCGTTTCTGGAGAAGTGGGTGCCGAAGGGTAAGTCGCCGATCTGCGGCAATAGCATCGGTCAGGACCGCCGTTTCCTCTACAAGTACATGCCGACCTTGGAGTCTTATTTCCATTACCGCTACCTGGATGTGTCAACCCTGAAGATCCTGGCTGGCATGTGGGCGCCGCAGGTGAAGGATTCCTTCCAGAAACAAGGCACCCATCAGGCGCTAGACGATATCCGTGAGTCGATTGCTGAGCTGAAGCACTACCGGCAGCACTTTCTTAAGGTTTGATGTAACGAATAAAAGCCCGCTGATGCGGGCTTTTGTTTGGGGGAGCTCCCCCCGGATTACACCTGCGGCTAATCCATTCTCGAGCTCTGCGGTTAACGTAAAGAAATTGGCGGCTCAAAACCCATGCTGTGCCAATGCCCATTGCACGTGCTCTTGCACGAGTTCTGACGGATAGTCGAGGCGTGACTTGAGCGCTTCGATCACCGGAATCGTCGATGGGGCATTGCCCAGCCCGATTGCCAGATTGCGCAGCCAGCGCTCATATCCGGCCCGGCGCAAGGGCGAGCCTTCTGTGCGACTGAGGAATTCATCTTCCGTCCAGCAAAACAGCTCGGCCAGCTCAGCGTTGTCCAGATTGTGGCGGGGCATAAAGTCGCGTTGCTCGGTCGGCCGGGCAAAACGGTTCCATGGGCAGACAATCTGGCAGTCGTCGCAACCAAACACTCGGTTGCCCATGGGTTTGCGCAGATCAACGGGAATGGGGCCTTTGAGCTCGATGGTGAGATAAGAGATGCAGCGGCGGGCATCCAGCACTTGAGCGCCAACAAAGGCTTCGGTTGGGCAGATATCCATGCAGGCGCTACAGCGGCCGCAGTGTTCGCTGTTGTGGGCTTCATCCACGGGAAGCGGCAGGTCGACAAACAACTCGCCGAGAAAGAAATAGCTGCCCGCTTTGCGGTTGATAACCAACGTATTTTTACCGATCCAGCCCAGCCCAGCTTGCTGCGCGATGGCCTTTTCCAGTACCGGGGCGCTGTCGACGAAGGCGCGATAGCCGAATGGGCCAATCGTTTGCTGTATGCGCTCGGCCAGTTGTTGCAGGCGTTTGCGGATCAGCTTGTGATAGTCACGACCGAGGGCATAACGGGAAACGTAGGCTTTTTCGGGCTCGGTCAGGCGTTGCGCCATTTGCGTGTCGCCGGGCAGGTAATCCATGCGTAGAGAGACGACGCGCAGGGTTCCTGGCACTAACTCGGCAGGGCGTGAGCGCTTATTGCCATGCGCAGCCATGTAATCCATTTCGCCGTGATAGCCCGCGTCTAGCCAGCGTTGCAGGTGTGCTTCGTGCTCCCCGAGGTCAACGCCGCTGATTCCGACTTGTTGAAAACCCAACTCGCGGCCCCAGTCCTTGATGGATTGGGCGAGGGTTTCAAGGTTTAGCACAGGAGTGTTCATACAATTCGGGTAAGCGCGGCTGAGGTGGGTATAATTCTGCCAGACAACGGAGCCAACGCATGCCGCATTCTCCAGACAATCTTCCTTTGCCTCTTTATAGCGCTGCTCAAGTCCGCGAGCTGGACGCACGGCTGATCGCGGCCGGGACCCCAGGTTTTGAATTGATGAAGCGGGCAGCCAGCGTGATCTGGGATGCCATCCAGCAGCGCTGGCCGCGTGTCGCTGAGCTGACGGTGTTGGCTGGGCGAGGTAATAACGCGGGTGATGGCTATCTGGTCGCCAGGCTGGCATTGGACTCAGGTTGGTCGGTGCGTGTGCTGGCAGTCGCTGAACCCGCACAGTTGCAGGGTGATGCTGCTCTGGCACGGGATGACGCCATTGCCGCGGGTGTAAGCGTGACGCCTTGGCATGCTGATGCCGAACTCCGGGGTGTGGTAGTCGATGGGCTGCTGGGTACGGGCCTGAATGGGCCTGTGCGCGCGCCCTATGAACAGGCTATCGCACAGGTAAATGAGGCGGGCCTGCCCGTTGTGGCGGTGGATATTCCATCCGGGCTGTGTGCCGATACAGGTAGTGTGCTGGGTGTTGCTGTTCAGGCGCAGTTGACCGTGACCTTGATCGGCCTGAAACTGGGTCTTTTTACCGGCCAAGCGGCCGAGTATGTCGGGCAATTGCAGTTTGCCGACCTAGGGGCAGATCCGTCCATTGTGGCAAGCCAGCCCTATAGCGCTCTGCGTCTAACAGAGCAGCGATTACCGCAGATGCCAGTCCGTAAAGCCACCACCCACAAAGGCCAGCTGGGTCACGTGCTGGTTGTGGCTGGTGACCGTGGCTACGCCGGTGCCGGGCTCTTGGCGTCGCAAAGTGCATT
Source organism: Pseudomonas mendocina (assembly GCA_037482215.1). Taxonomy (NCBI): domain Bacteria; kingdom Pseudomonadati; phylum Pseudomonadota; class Gammaproteobacteria; order Pseudomonadales; family Pseudomonadaceae; genus Ectopseudomonas; species Ectopseudomonas mendocina. Next base: position 3,909,279 of record CP148074.1, on the reverse strand, counting down.
GCGCTCTGGCGCTGGGCTGGTGAGTTTGGCAACGCGTGGTGAGCATGTACTGGCATCGCAGAGCCGCATGCCTGAGGTCATGGCGTGCGCCATTGAGTCGGCTAACCAATTGCTTGCACTGGGGGCGGCCGCCAGCGTGTGGGTGGTTGGACCGGGTATGGGGCAGGGCGCCTGGGCGCGGAGCCTGCTGTCGGCGGCTTCAGTGAGTCCAGCTACGCAGGTGTGGGATGCTGATGCATTGAACCTGTTAGCGCAGGGTGTTGTCAGGTTGCCAGGGCGGGCGGTACTAACGCCCCATCCTGGTGAAGCAGCACGTTTGTTGGGTATTAGCAGTGCTGAGGTGCAGTCTGATCGCCCGAGGGCCGCCAGAGCGTTGGCCATGCGCTATGGTCAGGTATGTGTCCTAAAGGGGGCTGGCAGCTTCATAGCCACCCCGGACGGTGAACTGTGGTTGTGTGAGCGTGGTCATCCCGTAATGGCGGGCGCCGGGTTGGGTGATGTACTGGCAGGGTTGATCGGCAGTCTGCTGGCGCAGGGACTGTCGGCGGTGGAGGCGGCCTGTTTGGCGGTTTATCTGCATGCTTGCGCTGGTGAGCGTTTATCTGCCAAAGGCAGAGGCCTGGCGGCCAGTGATTTGTGTGCGGTGATAAGAGAATTAATGCAGGAGCATTCTGCGTGTCTGAAATAGAGCTGTTTGCAGCTGACGAGCCTGCGATGCTGGCGCTTGGGGCAAAAATTGCCGAAGTGACGGGTGGCGTTGGTGTGATTTATCTGCACGGCGATTTGGGTGCGGGCAAGACCACGTTGTCACGCGGGATCATTCGAGGGCTGGGGCATCAGGGGGCAGTCAAAAGTCCGACCTTTACCCTGGTTGAGCCTTATGAAATAGGCGCCGTGTGTGCCTATCACTTTGACCTGTATCGTCTGGTTGACCCAGAAGAACTTGAGTTCATGGGCATTCGTGACTATTTCGATGCCGATAACCTCTGTCTTGTAGAGTGGCCGCAGCGCGGCGAGGGCGTTTTGCCAAAGGCAGATGTGGACATTACCATTAGCCCGCATGGCGCTGGGCGGAGATTGCACCTGCGCGCCCACAGCGAGCGTGGCATTGCATGGTGCAGTGCCTTGGCGGGCGGGGCGAATTGATGATGGGGTTGGCTATGCGCAAAAGCGCACGTTTCATGGCTCTGGCAGTGGCTTTGTTCAGCCTTGCGTTTGAGGCTGTAGCTGCATCGGATGTGCGCAGCGTTCGTTTGTGGCGTGCACCCGACAATACTCGGCTGGTATTCGACCTCTCCGGCCCTGTACAGCACAGCGTATTTCAACTTGCTGCACCTAATCGCATCGTTATTGACGTTAATGGCGCCAAGTTGGCGACACGTTTGGATCAGCTCTCTTTGGCGAATACGCCGATCACTGGTGTGCGTTCAGCCCAACGCACTGCGGATGATTTGCGCGTAGTGATTGACTTAGCCAAGCCTGTTACCCCCAAGAGCTTCACGCTGGCACCTAACCAACAATATGGTCATCGTTTGGTTGTCGACTTGTTCGATCAGGATGCCGCTGCACCGACTACCCCGGCCAGCAACGTAGCGAGCAAACCGCAAGTCCCTGTCACACCAACCCAGGCACCACAAAAGCTGACACCGGTGCCGAATGGCAAGCGAGACATCGTCATTGCTATCGACGCGGGGCACGGTGGTGAAGACCCAGGCGCTCTTTCACCGATAAAAGGCCAATACGAGAAGCATGTCACACTGGCGATTGCCCGTGAGTTGCAACGTCAGATCAACGCTGAGCGAGGTTTCCGTGGTGAGCTGGTGCGTACCGGTGACTACTTTATCCCGCTGCGCAAACGGACTGAGATCGCCCGCAAAAAAGGTGCTGATCTGTTCGTCTCCATCCATGCGGATGCGGCCCCACGTTCATCAGCCTTTGGGGCGTCGGTGTATGCGCTGTCCGATCGTGGTGCTACCTCCGAAACCGCCCGTTGGCTGGCTGATGCTGAAAACCAGTCTGACTTGATTGGTGGCGTCGGGAACGTGAGCCTAGACGACAAAGACCGCATGTTGGCTGGGGTACTGCTCGACCTGTCGATGACGGCGTCCATGTCTTCCAGCCTCAATGTTGGTAACAAAGTATTGAGCAACATGGGGCGAGTGACTTCTCTGCACAAACGTCGTGTGGAGCAGGCTGGTTTTATGGTACTGAAATCCCCTGATATCCCCTCGATCCTCGTTGAAACTGGGTTTATTTCTAACCCGAATGAGGCCAAGAAGCTTGCTACTGCGAGCCACCAGCAAGCACTCAGTCGTTCGATTGTCTCGGGTGTTAAACAGTTCTTCCATGAGAACCCGCCTCCAGGTACTTACATTGCTTATCTGCGCGACAGCGGTCAGATCGCCATGGGGCCTAGGGAGCATGTAGTGACTTCTGGTGAGAGCTTGGCGTTGATTGCTCAGCGCTATCAGGTGCCTTTGGCTACGCTGCGCAGCGCTAATTCGTTGCGAAATGACGTGATTAAAGTTGGGCAGAAGTTGCAAATTCCCGCGACCGCTCTGGCGGCCCAGCCATGAGTGCAGAATCGCGTATTCAGTTGTTAAGCCCGCGTCTGGCTAACCAGATTGCGGCAGGTGAGGTGGTTGAGCGACCGGCTTCGGTGATCAAGGAGCTTCTTGAGAACAGTCTCGACTCAGGCGCCAAGCGCATTGAGGTGGATGTCGAGCAGGGTGGCATTAAACTGCTCAAGGTTCGTGATGATGGTGGCGGTATTCCTTCGGATGACCTGCCACTGGCACTGGCCCGCCATGCCACCAGCAAAATTCGTGACCTGGAAGACCTTGAGCATGTGATGAGTCTAGGTTTCCGGGGTGAGGCCTTGGCTTCAATCAGTTCAGTTTCCCGTCTGACTCTGACTTCGCGGACTGCCGATGCTGACCAAGCCTGGCAGGTAGAAACTGAGGGGCGTGACATGGAGGCTCGGGTGCAGCCAGCGGCTCATCCGGTGGGTACTTCGGTTGAGGTACGGGACCTCTTCTTCAATACACCAGCGCGCCGCAAGTTTCTCAAAACCGAGAAAACTGAGTTTGATCACCTGCAAGAGGTCATCAAGCGTTTGGCGCTGGCGCGGTTCGATGTGGCGTTCAACCTGCGCCACAACGGCAAGTCCATTCTGAACCTGCATGAAGCGCGGGATGAAGTCAGTCGTGCACGCCGTGTTGCGGCGGTCTGTGGCTCGGCTTTCCTTGAGCAGGCGTTGCCGATTGATATTGAGCGCAATGGTTTGCATCTCTGGGGTTGGGTTGGTTTACCGACCTTCTCCCGCAGTCAGGCGGATTTGCAGTATTTCTACGTCAATGGGCGCATGGTGCGCGACAAGTTGGTCGCTCATGCGGTGCGCCAAGCGTACCGGGATGTGTTGTTCAACGGACGTCATCCGACATTTGTGCTGTTCCTGGAGATTGATCCGGGTGTTGTGGATGTGAACGTCCACCCGACCAAGCATGAAGTGCGCTTCCGTGATAGTCGTATGGTTCATGACTTCCTCTACGGCACATTGCATCGTGCCTTGGGGGAGGTGCGTCCTGAGGATCAATTGGCGCCACCAGCTGCTGTGCATGAGGTGGTTAAGGTTACGGGAGCTGCTGCTGGGGAGTTCGGTCCACAGGGGGAGATCGGCCTGGCCGCCAGTTTGTTGGAGGCTACCCCGTCTGCGACACCTCCTGCTTGGCGCTCGGCTGGGGCGGGCTATCAAGCGCCGCGACCTGCGCCGGTGCTGCCGGCAGAAGAAAGTAAGGGTGCCTACCGTGAGTTCTTTGCGCCGCTGAACTCGTCAGCGCCTAAGGCTGTTTCGGCTGCTTCGCCTTTGCCTGAAGCTCAGGGTGACATTCCGCCTCTGGGCTATGCCATTGCGCAGCTCAAGGGGGTCTACATTCTTGCTGAGAATGTTCAGGGTATGGTGCTGGTTGATATGCATGCCGCGCATGAACGTATCACCTATGAGCGCCTGAAAGTGGCTATGGCCAGCGAAGGCTTGCGTGGTCAGCCATTGCTGGTGCCGGAATCGATAGCGGTCAGTCAGCGTGAAGCCGACTGTGCAGAGGAGCATGCGGAGTGGTTCCAGAAACTGGGCTTTGAACTTCAGCGTCTGGGGCCGGAAACCTTGGCTATCCGGCAGATACCCGCTTTGCTCAAACAGGCTGAAGCAACCCGCTTAGTGCAGGACGTTTTGGGTGATCTTCTAGAGTATGGCACCACCGATCGGATTCAGGCTCATCTGAACGAGCTGCTGGCGACCATGGCCTGCCATGGCGCAGTGCGCGCCAATCGGCGACTGACCCTGCCTGAGATGAACGCGTTGCTACGCGATATGGAAAGCACCGAGCGCAGTGGTCAGTGCAACCATGGCCGTCCTACTTGGACGCAATTGGGCATGGATGATCTGGATAAGCTGTTCATGCGTGGCCGTTGAGTCGCGACACCGTTATTTGTAGAGATTTCAGTATGGCTCTGGGGTTACCTCCTGCAATTTTCCTGATGGGGCCTACGGCTGCTGGAAAGACCGATCTAGCCATTGAGCTGGCGCGGGTGCTCCCTTGCGACCTGATCAGTGTGGACTCGGCACTTATTTACCGTGGGATGGACATCGGTACAGCCAAGCCTGATAGGGCTACGCTGGCTGAGTTTCCCCATCGTCTGATTGATATCCGTGATCCAGCGCAAAGTTATTCTGCGGCTGAGTTTCGGAGTGATGCGCTGGCAGCGATGGCTGAAAGCACGGCCCGTGGGCGTATTCCGCTACTGGTGGGTGGAACTATGCTGTACTTCAAGGCGCTGCTAGAGGGATTGGCCGACATGCCTAGCGCCGATGCCGAAGTGCGCGCTAGGCTTGAGGGGCGTGCTCAGGCTGAAGGGCTTGAGGCTTTACATGCAGAGTTGCGCTTGGTTGATCCTGAGTCGGCTGCTCGAATCCACCCAAACGACCCTCAGCGCTTGATTCGTGCGCTGGAGGTCTATCATGTAAGTGGTCAGACGATGACTGAGCATCGGTTACGTCAGGTAAAGGAAAATACTGCACTGGATTCGTCGGTTAATGCGCAATTCCCCTATACTGTTGCTCAATTGGCCATTGCGCCGGCTCAACGACAGCTGCTTCACGAGCGAATTGCACTGCGATTTCGCTTGATGCTGGAACAGGGGCTTGTTGCTGAGGTCGAAAAATTGCGGCAAAGAGGTGACTTGCATACAGGCTTGCCGTCTATAAGAGCAGTAGGTTACCGCCAAGTATGGGAGTACTTGGATGGTGAGTTGAGTGAAGCTCAAATGTGTGAGCGTGGCATTATTGCTACGCGACAGTTGGCTAAGCGCCAGTTCACCTGGTTGCGCGGTTGGCGGGATGTACATTGGCTCGACAGCAGTAATTGCGACAATCTGTCGCGAGCCTTGAAATACTTGGCAAGCGTCTCCATATTGAACTGAGACCCTGCCGATTGCTGTCAGGTACCGTACTAGACAGCTTTATGCCGTTGTTGGTTTATATAAATTATTGAAAATTGATCCTTAAAGGAGTGCGGCACATGTCAAAAGGGCATTCGCTACAAGACCCTTACCTGAATACCTTGCGTAAGGAACGCGTACCGGTTTCTATCTATCTGGTTAACGGCATCAAGCTTCAGGGCCAGATTGAATCTTTCGACCAGTTCGTGATTTTGCTGAAAAACACTGTCAGCCAGATGGTCTACAAACACGCCATTTCTACAGTTGTACCAAGCCGTCCAGTGCGCCTGCCTAGCGCTGGTGAAACTGATCAGTCTGATGCTGACGCTGGTAACGCCTGACTTTTAGGGGGCTGCATTGTTCTTCGAACGCCATGAAGGTGGAGATCGGGCCATTCTGGTGCATCTGGATGGCCAAAATTCCGAGGCGAGCGAGGACCCCCAGGAGTTCCGGGAGTTGGCGCTGTCAGCAGGTGCTGAAGCCGTAGCGTTTTTCAGCATTCCCAGTAATAAGCTGGCAGCCAAGTACCTGATTGGGTCGGGCAAGGTTGAGGAGTTGCGCGATCAGGTCAAAGCCACTGAGGCTGACCTGGTCATCTTCAACCATGTCCTGACACCAAGTCAGGAACGAAACCTTGAGCGCGCATTTGAATGTCGGGTCTTGGATCGCACCGGTCTGATTCTCGATATTTTCGCCCAGCGTGCCCGCACCCACGAAGGTAAGCTGCAGGTTGAGCTGGCTCAGCTTGACCATATGAGTACGCGCCTTGTCCGTGGCTGGACCCACCTTGAACGGCAGAAGGGGGGGATCGGTCTGCGTGGCCCGGGTGAAACTCAGCTTGAGACCGACCGTCGTCTATTGCGTGTGCGTATGCGCCAGATCAAGCAAAAGCTTGAAAAGGTTCGTAGCCAGCGCGAGCAGGCCCGTCGTGGTCGTCAGCGGGCTGATATCCCCTCTGTTTCTCTTGTTGGCTATACCAACGCCGGTAAGTCGACCTTGTTCAATGCCATGACGACCTCAGAGGTTTACGCGGCGGACCAGCTTTTTGCGACGCTGGACCCAACACTGCGTCGACTTGAGTTGGATGATCTTGGCCCTGTAGTGTTGGCTGATACGGTAGGCTTCATCCGCCATTTGCCGCACAAATTGGTTGAGGCTTTCCGGGCGACGCTTGAGGAATCAAGCAACGCAGACCTGTTGTTGCATGTGATTGATGCTCACGAGCCTGAGCGTGATCAGCAGATCGAGCAGGTTTTGGCGGTGCTGGGTGAGATTGGTGCTCACGAACTGCCGATCCTTGAGGTCTATAACAAATTGGACCTGCTGGAGGGTGTTGAGCCGCAAATTCAGCGTGATGCCAATGGCAAACCGCAGCGTGTCTGGCTGTCTGCCCGTGATGGCCGTGGCTTGCCTCTATTGCGTCAGGCAATCGCTGAACTGTTGGGGGATGACCTTTTTATCGGTACATTGCAACTTCCGCAGCGTATGGGACGTTTGCGGGCACAGTTCTTTTCGTTAGGGGCTGTGCAGCGAGAGGCGCATGCAGAAGACGGAAGCAGTTTATTAGATGTTCGTTTGCCGAAGGTCGAGTTAAATCGCTTAGTCAGTCGTGCAGGGCTTGATCCGCTAGAATTTATCGAGCAACACACTTTGCAATAAAGCCTATGCCAGCGACTTTAGCGCTGGTTGCATGCATTCTGTAGCATTGGTGGGCGCGCCGACGGCGCGTCTTTGCTTTATTAGATGGAGAGCGCTATGGCTTGGAATGAGCCGGGTGGCAATTCGAATAACCAGGACCCATGGGGTGGCCGCAAAAATAACGGTGACCGCAAGGGACCGCCGGATATTGATGAGGCCTTCCGCAAACTGCAGGACAACCTGAACGGTATGTTCGGCGGTGGAAAAAAACGTGGGGGCGAGGCCAGCTCTGGTAAGGGCGGTGGCTTGGGGATGGTTTTTGTCGGGCTGGGTATCCTGCTGGCAATGTGGCTCTACAGCGCTATCTACGTTGTGGATGAGCAGGAGCAGGCCGTCATTCTGCGATTGGGCGAATATCACGACACGGTAGGGCCGGGTCTGAATATTTATTTCCCGCCTTTTGATCGCAAGTTTCAGGAAAACGTCACCCGTGAGCGTGCTTACAGCAAACAGGGGCAGATGTTGACCGAAGACGAGAACATCATCGAAGTGCCGCTGACCGTGCAGTACAAGATCAGCAATCTTCGGGATTTCGTGCTGAACGTGGATCAGCCTGAAGTCAGCTTGCAGCATGCGACCGACAGTGCCGTGCGCCACGTTGTTGGCTCCACCGAAATGGATCAGGTGCTGACCGAAGGTCGTGAGCAGATGGCCGTTGAGGTGAAGGAGCGCCTGCAGCGCTTTATGGATACCTATAAGACAGGTATCTCCGTCACTCAGGTGAACCTCCAAAGTGCTGCTGCGCCGCGTGAGGTTCAAGAGGCCTTTGATGACGTGATTCGTGCCCGTGAAGACGAGCAGCGTGAGAAGAATCAGGCCGAAACCTATGCTAATGGCGTGGTGCCTGAGGCCCGTGGTCAGGCCCAGCGCTTGATCGAGGATGCCAGCGGTTACCGCGATGAGGTGGTTTCGAAGGCTCAGGGTGAGGCGGATCGTTTCACCGCACTGGTTGCGGAATACCGCAAAGCGCCAGAGGTGACTCGTGAGCGTCTGTATCTGGATACCATGCAAGAGTTGATGAGTAATACCAGCAAAGTGTTGGTGACCGGTGAAAACGGTCAGAACAATCTGCTGTATCTGCCGTTGGACAAAATGGTTGATGCCCGTGGTGGTTCCTCGGCCAATGTGGCGCCTGCTGCAAGTGGTGCAACTGAGCAGTTGCCGTCACGCGTGACCATCGATCCGCGCCAGGTTGATCTGCGTACAAGGGAGAGCCGTTGATGAGCAATAAATCTCTGGTTGCCCTGATTGTTGCTGTTGTACTGGCGATTGTTGCCTGGAACAGCTTCTATATCGTGTCGCAAACCGAACGCGCCGTTCTGTTGCAGTTTGGTCGGATCGTCCAGCCGGACGTTAAACCGGGCTGGCACGTGAAGATTCCTTACGTCAACCAGGTCCGCAAGTTTGACGGCCGTCTGTTGACGCTGGACTCCACCAGCTCGCGCTTCCTGACCCTGGAAAAGAAAGCGCTGATGGTTGATGCCTTTGCCAAATGGCGAGTGCTGGATGCTGAGCGTTATTACACCGCAACGTCGGGTGTGAAGCAGATTGCCGATGAGCGACTGGCTCGTCGTCTGGAAGCGTCGCTGCGTGATCAGTTTGGTAAGCGCACGCTGCATGAGTCGGTATCCGGCGAGCGTGATGCGTTGATGGCTGATGTAACCGCATCGCTGAACCGTGCTGCTCACCGCGAGCTGGGCATTGAGGTGGTGGATGTGCGGGTTAAGGCAATCGATCTGCCTAAAGAAGTTAACCGCAGCGTGTTCGATCGCATGAGTTCCGAGCGTGAGCGTGAAGCCCGCGAGCACCGTGCCAAAGGTAAGGAGCTGGCTGAAGGGATTCGCGCTGATGCGGATCGTCAACGTCGGGTTTTGCTGGCTGAAGCCTACCGTAAAGCTGAAGAGCTGCGCGGTGAGGGTGATGCTCAGGCGGCTGCTATTTATGCCAAAGCCTATGGCATGGATCGCGAGTTCTATTCTTTCTACCGTAGCCTGAAGGCTTACCGTGAAAGCTTTGCGAACAAGCAAGATGTATTGGTACTTGATCCGAAAAGCGATTTCTTCCGCTATCTGAAAAAGGCCAATCCGTAACAAGATTATCCCCGGCGGTTCGCCGCCGGGGTGATCCTTGTAGAAAACGTGTTATCATGCGGCAGCCGGGAAAATCCCGGCTTTTTTGCGTCTGAGGGAAGCATGTGGCAGGAAATAGGCATAGCGCTGTGTCTTGTGCTTGTGCTGGAAGGCATCCTGCCCTTCCTGAGCCCAAGGGGCTGGCGTTCAACGCTGTCGCAGCTGATTCAGCTGTCTGACCGGCAGCTGCGTATCATGGGGCTGGCCAGCATGTTGCTGGGCACGGCTCTCCTATATTGGCTTCACTGAAGGCTTGTGCCGCCCGGTTGAAGAGGGGAATGGCGAAATGGCAACGGTAGACCGCTGGCTGCTGCCAGATGGCATCGAAGAAGTACTGCCTCCGTACGCGGGGCGTATTGAAGTGGCTCGACGTCAGGTGCTGGATTTGTTCCAGTGCTGGGGTTATGAGTTTGTAGTCACTCCGCATATCGAGTATCTGGAGTCGCTGCTGACCGGCGCGGGCCAAGATTTGGATTTGCGCACGTTGAAAGTGACAGATCCACTGTCTGGCAGACAAATGGGCTTCCGTGCAGATATTACGCCGCAGGTTGCGCGTATTGATGCCCATACCTTGCGTCGTGAAGGACCGAGCCGTCTGTGCTATGCCGGCAGTGTCGTGCATGCCAAACCGCGCCCGCTTACGACTTCTCGCAGCCCGATTCAGTTGGGTGCAGAGTTGTACGGCGATGCCAGTCCGGCCAGTGACGTGGAAGTAATTAGCCTGCTTGTCAGCACCTTGGAGCTGGCAGCAGTGCCTGATGTGCATATGGATGTCGGGCATGTCGGTATCTACCGTGGCCTTGCCCGTGCAGCGAAGCTATCCCGCGAGGTTGAGCAGCAGCTGTTCGATGCTCTGCAGCGCAAAGCGATTGACGAAATTGTTGAGCTAACCGCCGCGCTCCCGGACGATTTGGGCAAGATGATTCGCGCCCTGAGCGACCTGTGTGGCGGTCGTGAAGTGCTGGATCTGGCTCAGGCTTGTCTGGTCGAGGCGCCGGACGATGTTCACCAGGCTCTGGATGAGCTGATGGCGATTGCTGATGCACTTAGCCTGCGCTATCCGGAGTTGCCGTTGTATTTTGATCTGGGCGAGCTGCGGGGCTACCACTACCACACAGGTGTGGTGTTTGCTGCGTTTGTTCCGGGAGTGGGTTATGCCATTGCCCAGGGTGGTCGCTATGACGATATCGGGGCTGATTTCGGCCGCGCGCGTCCGGCCACAGGATTCTCCACTGACCTCAAGACGCTCGTAAGTCTCGGTCAAATGTCGCTGGACGAAGAGCCGGCGGGTGTGTGGGCACCGGATAATCATGATGTGTTTTTGTGGCAGGCGATTCAGCGTTTGCGTCTTGAGGGGCTGCGTGTCGTCCAGGCATTGCCGGGGCAGGATGTAGCGGATGCGAAGGCTGCTGGTTGTGATCGTCAGTTGTTATTGCGTGATGGTCGCTGGCAGTTGGCTGAGTTGTCGGCCTGAGCCGCGTGGCGAAAGTTTCCGTCGGCTGTAGCCGGCATCAAGTTTGTGAAGAGGGTTAGTGTAATGGGCAAGAATGTCGTGGTTCTGGGTACTCAGTGGGGCGACGAGGGTAAGGGCAAAATCGTCGACCTGCTGACTGAACAGGCTGCTGCTGTTGTGCGCTATCAGGGCGGCCACAATGCGGGACACACGCTGGTAATTGACGGCGAAAAAACCGTTCTGCACCTGATTCCCTCCGGTATCCTGCGTGAAAACGTGCAGTGCCTGATTGGTAACGGCGTGGTTGTGGCCCCGGACGCGCTGATGCGTGAAATCGCTAAGCTGGAAGAGAAGGGTGTGCCGGTGCGTGAGCGTCTGCGCATCAGTCCTTCTTGCCCGCTGATTCTGTCTTTCCACGTGGCGCTGGATCAGGCCCGTGAAAAGGCCCGTGGTGATGCCAAAATCGGTACCACAGGTCGTGGTATTGGCCCGGCATATGAAGACAAGGTTGCTCGTCGTGGTCTGCGCGTAGGTGATTTGTTCCACCGTGAGCGTTTTGCTTCCAAGCTCGGCGAGCTGCTGGACTACCACAACTTCGTGCTGGTGAATTACTACAAAGAGCATGCAATCGACTTCCAGAAAACCCTGGATGAGTGCATGGAGTACGCTGAGCAGCTGCGCCCGATGATGGGTGATGTTACGGCTGTGCTGCATGACATGCGTCGTGATGGCAAAGACATCATGTTCGAAGGTGCTCAGGGTTCTCTGCTGGATATCGACCACGGTACTTACCCGTTCGTAACTAGCTCCAACACTACAGCTGGTGGTATCGCCACAGGTTCTGGTTTTGGTCCGATGTACATCGATTACATCCTGGGTATTACCAAGGCATACACCACGCGTGTGGGGTCTGGCCCGTTCCCGACTGAGCTGTTTGATGACATCGGTGCGCACCTGGCTAAGCAGGGGCATGAGTTCGGTTCTACGACTGGTCGTGCGCGTCGTTGCGGCTGGTTCGATGCTGTGATTCTGCGTCGCGCCATCGAAATCAACAGCATCTCGGGCCTGTGCCTGACCAAGCTGGACGTGCTGGATGGTTTGGAAACTCTGCACATCTGTACTGGCTATAAAGATGCTGACGGCAACCTGTTGAAAGATGCTCCAACAGATGCGGATAGCTATATCGGTCTGCAGCCGGTCTACGAGGAAATGCCGGGCTGGGCTGAGTCTACTGTAGGTGTCAAGAGTTTGGATGAGCTGCCGGCAAACGCCCTGGCTTACATCAAGCGTGTGGAAGAGTTGGTTGGTGCGCCGATTGATATCGTTTCCACTGGCCCGGACCGCAACGAGACAATCGTTCTGCGTCACCCGTTCGCCTGATTGCGGATGTAATAAAGAAGGTCGCCAAACGGCGGCCTTTTTTATTGCCCGCGTTTAAGTGGGCTTCCGCGTTGTGAAGGGGGGGATAAATCGCGGGCAATAAAAAACCGAGCCTAAGCTCGGTTTTTTATGAATTGGTGCCCAGGAGAAGACTCGAACTTCCACGGTGTTGCCACCACTGATACCTGAAACCAGCGCGTCTACCAATTCCGCCACCTGGGCATGCAAGCTTTGTCAAAAAATGACCGGAGTTTTGCGTCCGTTTAAACGACGAACCGATAAAATCGTTTCGTTGAATTTGGTGCCCAGGAGAAGACTCGAACTTCCACGGTGTTGCCACCACTGATACCTGAAACCAGCGCGTCTACCAATTCCGCCACCTGGGCACTGAAACCGATGAGTGTTCATCTGTTTCGTGTTACAACGTCTGTGTGACGCTGTGGGCGCGAACTATACGGTCGCTTCGATATCTTGTAAACCCCTGAAGATAAAAAAATTATTCCTAAAAAGCTGACCCCGATGGTTTTTCGCGCTTCAATAGAGGCAAGACGATCTGATCTTATTTACAGGTGAATCCTTTCTAATGGCCGATTGGCAATCCCTCGATCCCGAGGCCGCTCGTGAAGCGGAAAAATACGAAAACCCTATTCCCAGCCGGGAACTGATTTTGCAGCACTTGTCTGACCGCGGTTCGCCTGCGGCACGTGAGGTGCTGGCAGAGGAATTTGGTCTGGTCAGTGAAGATCAGCTGGAGGCTTTACGTCGCCGCTTGCGAGCGATGGAGCGTGATGGTCAGCTGATTTATACGCGCCGCGGCACCTATGCGCCGGTGGATAAGTTGGATCTCATTCTGGGGCGTATCAGCGGCCATCGTGATGGCTTTGGCTTTCTGATCCCGGATGACGGTTCTGATGATCTGTTCCTGAGTCCAGGGCAGATGCGCTTAGTGTTTGATGGCGACCGAGCTCTGGCTCGAGTTTCCGGGCTTGATCGCCGTGGCCGTCGTGAAGGTGTCTTGGTTGAGGTGATCTCCCGTGCTCACGAAACCATCGTGGGGCGCTATTTTGAAGAAAGCGGTATCGGCTATGTAGTGGCCGATAATCCTAAGATCCAGCAGGAGGTGTTGGTCACTGCTGGCCGGAATGGCGGAGCAAGAATCGGTCAGTTTGTCGAGGTGAAAATCACGCACTGGCCGACGCAGCGCTTTCAGCCCCAGGGTGATGTCATTGAAGTCATCGGCAACTACATGGCGCCGGGGATGGAAATTGATGTGGCGCTTCGCAGCTACGATATCCCCCATGTTTGGCCTGAGGCGGTAATCAAAGAGGCCCGCAAGCTCAAGTCTTATGTAGAGGAAAAGGACAAAGAGAAGCGTGTCGATCTGCGTCATCTGCCTTTTGTCACCATTGATGGCGAAGATGCTCGCGACTTTGATGACGCTGTTTATTGTGAGAAAAGTGGCAGTAACTGGCGTTTGCTCTCCAGTGGCTGGAAGCTCTATGTGGCTATTGCTGACGTATCACACTATGTGAAGGTGGGCTCGGCGCTGGATGCTGAAGCGCAGCAGCGGGGTAACTCGGTGTATTTCCCGGAGCGGGTAATTCCTATGCTGCCGGAGGAGTTGTCTAACGGGTTGTGCTCGCTCAATCCCCATGTTGATCGGTTGGCGATGGTTTGTGAGATCAGTATCTCCAAAACCGGAAAAATGACCGGCTACCAGTTTTATGAGGCGGTGATTCATTCCCATGCGCGTCTGACCTATAACAAGGTCAGTGCCATGTTGGAGCAGCCTAAGAGTGCTGAGGGCAAGGCATTCCGTAACGAATACAAGGATGTCTTGCCGCACCTTAAGCAGCTTTACTCCCTTTATCAGGTGTTGCTGGCTGCTCGTCACGAGCGCGGTGCGATTGATTTCGAAACACAAGAAACGCGGATTATCTTCGGTTCGGATCGCAAGATTGATGAGATTCGTCCAACCCAGCGCAACGATGCGCACCGCCTGATTGAGGAGTGCATGCTGGCGGCCAACGTTGCTACTGCAGCCTTTATGCAGGAGCACTCTATTCCGGCGCTGTACCGTGTTCACGATGCACCACCTGCTGAGCGTGTTGAGAAGTTGCGCGCATTTTTGGGTGAGTTAGGTCTGAGCCTGAATCGTGGCAAGTCAACCGATGGTCCGTCACCGAAAGATTATCAGCGGTTATTAGAAAGCATCCGCGAACGTCCCGATTTCAATCTGATCCAGACTGTGATGCTGCGCTCTCTGAGCCAGGCTGTTTACAGCTCGGACAATCAGGGGCACTTCGGCCTTAACTATGAGGCTTATGCGCACTTCACTTCGCCAATACGTCGTTACCCTGATTTGTTGATCCATCGTGCCATTCGCAGTGTGATCCGCTCCAAGCGTGAAACACCGCATGTGCAGCGTGCAGGGGCAACGATCATGCCGCGGGCGCGCATCTATCCATACGATGATGCCGTGCTGGAGCAGCTGGGTGAGCAGTGTTCGATGTCCGAGCGGCGCGCCGATGAGGCAACCCGTGATGTGGTGAACTGGCTTAAATGCGAGTTCATGCGTGATCGGGTCGGGGAAACTTTTGCTGGGGTGATCACTGCTGTAACGGGCTTCGGTCTGTTTGTGGAATTGCAGGACATCTATGTAGAGGGGTTGGTGCACGTTACGGCGTTGCCAGCGGACTACTACCACTTTGATCCCGTCCATCACCGACTGGCTGGTGAGCGTAACGGCCGCAGTTTCCGATTGGGCGACAGTGTCCAGGTCAAAGTCATGCGGGTTGACTTGGATGAACGCAAGATCGACTTCGAACTGGCTGATGGACGCATCGACGCGCCTGTGGATAAAGGTGCACGTCGGGGCGGTTTCGAGACGGCGCAGGATCGCGAAGCGCGCCGCAAAGAGCGCAAGGCTGTAGGCAATACCGATGTCGACAAGAGTCGGGCGATTAAAAAGTCATTGCTCGATGAATCTAAAGGCAAAGGCCCAAAGAAAAACGCTAAAGAGAAAAATACCGGCGCAGCTAAGCGTGTTGGTAAGACTGGTAAATCCAGCAGCCATCGCAAGGGTTCCAGTGCCGGTGCGGCACCTGCGGGTGTTCCGCGTAAACGTAAGGCGAAGTCATGAGTCAGTTGGAAAAGATTTACGGTGTCCATGCCGTTGAGGCACTGCTGCGTCATCATCCCAAGCGGGTTAAGCAGATTTGGCTGGCAGAGGGGCGTAATGATCCCCGCGTGCAAACGCTGCTGAGTCTGGCCGGGGAGGCTCGGGTTGCAGTGGGGCAGTGCGAGCGCCGCGAGATGGACGCCTGGGTTGAGGGTGTACATCAAGGGGTCGTAGCTGAGGTTAGTCCTAGTCAGGTCTGGGGCGAGGCAATGCTAGATGAGTTACTCGACCGTACCTCCGGAGCACCTCTGCTGTTGGTTCTGGATGGGGTGACCGATCCGCATAATCTTGGCGCTTGTTTGCGTACCGCTGATGCAGCCGGGGTGCATGCGGTTATTGTGCCGAAGGACAAATCCGCAACCCTTAATGCAACGGTGCGCAAGGTGGCCTGCGGTGCGGCAGAGGTGATTCCGCTGGTGGCTGTGACCAACTTGTCACGTACCCTGGAAAAGCTTCAGCAGCGTGGCCTGTGGATTGTTGGTACGGCAGGTGAGGCTGAACAAGAGTTGTATCAGCACGACATGACAGGGCCTACAGTGCTGGTCATGGGAGCTGAAGGGAAGGGCATGCGCCGCTTGACCCGCGAGCACTGCGACTATCTGGTGAAGCTACCTATGGCCGGTAGTGTCAGTAGTCTCAATGTCTCAGTGGCGACTGGGATTTGCCTGTTTGAGGCGGTGCGTCAGCGTCAGGTCGGTACTAAGGCCTGACTGTCCTGATATTACGGTTGTACAAATAATCACCACATTTCCTTGCGTGCGGCGGGGCGCTTCACTAGAATGTCGCCCCTTGCCGCGATGGCAGGTGCATTTGCGCCCCGCTGTTTCTGCAAGACACACAGTGTCATTCACTCCTTGCCTGACCGCAATCACGTGGCAGGCTACAACCCGTAAGGAGCATTTATGCGTCATTACGAAATCATCTTTCTGGTTCACCCGGACCAGAGCGAGCAAGTCGGCGGCATGGTTGAGCGTTACACCAAGCTGATCGAAGAAGACGGCGGCAAAATCCACCGCCTGGAAGATTGGGGTCGTCGTCAGCTGGCTTACGCCATCAACAACGTCCACAAAGCCCACTACGTCCTGCTGAACGTTGAGTGCTCCGGTAAAGCTCTGGCTGAACTGGAAGACAACTTCCGTTACAACGATGCAGTGATCCGTAACCTGGTCATCCGTCGCGACGAAGCTGTTACTGAGCAGTCCGAGATGCTGAAGGCCGAAGAAAACCGCAGCGAGCGCCGTGAGCGTCGTGAGCGTCCTGAGCATGCCGATTCTGTAGACGGCGATGACAGCGACAGCAACGACAGCGACAGCGTTGACGCTGACGAGTAATCCACGGATCTATTGAGGAGCCACTGTCATGGCACGTTTCTTCCGTCGTCGTAAATTCTGCCGTTTCACCGCTGAAGGCGTGAAAGAGATCGATTTCAAAGATCTCAACACCCTGAAAGCCTACATCTCGGAAACCGGCAAAATCGTTCCAAGCCGTATCACCGGTACCAAGGCTCGTTATCAGCGTCAGCTGGCTACCGCTATCAAGCGCGCCCGCTTCCTGGCCCTGCTGCCTTACACCGACAGCCACGGCCGCTGAGACCAGCTTTCGACAAAGTAGTAAGGGATAAAATGCATGCGCGCTTTAGCTGAGTTCATCATGCGCGGCCGTATGCAGGCCACTTTGGTGGTTGTAGTTTCTGCGGCATTGCCGCTGCTGTTCTGGTTAAGTGCTGCCGCTGGGAGCCTGGTGCTTCTGCGGCGCGGTTGGAGGGATGCCGCTGGCATCCTGATCTGGGCCCTGTTGCCGGCCATTGGCTGGTGGTATTACGGGGAGCCTCGCACTCTGTTTGTGTTGTTAGGAGTGTTGGGACTGGCGTTGTTGTTGCGCGCCACTATGTCCTGGAATCGTGTGCTGCTTTGCAGCGTAGTACTTGGTCTGGTGTACGGGTTGATTCTTAACTCGGTGTTTCGCGAACTCATTGAGGCGATGGCGGTAGAGTTGCAAAAGCACATACCGCAAATGCTCGATGGCGTTCACCAACAGATGTCGGTGGAAGAGCGAGCCCGATTAGATAGCCTGATTGCACCGGTGTTGACCGGCTTGATAGCGGCGTTGCTGCAGGCAGTCAGCCTGTTGTGTCTGATTCTTGGGCGCTTCTGGCAGGCGCAGTTGTACAACCCGGGAGGTTTCGGTCGCGAGTTTCGCGAGCTACGCCTTCCTCCGGTAGCTGCTGTACTGCTGCTGGTGTGCATGTTGGTGGGGCCGAATATTGGTCCGCAACTGGCAATGCTGACACCGCTGAGTACTGTGCCACTGGCTTTCGCGGGTGCCGCCCTGTTGCATGGGTTGGTCGCGCAGGGGCGAATGGCAAAGTTCTGGCTGGTGGGGATGTACATCACGCTGCTGCTGTTTGGACAGCTGACTTATCCGTTACTGGTGGTTTTGGCCATTGTCGACAGTCTGCTTGATTTTCGTGGTCGTTTTGAGCGCAAACAGCGCCCTGGCTCCACGAACGGTGAAGGTTAAAAGTTAAGAGGTTAATACCAAATGGAACTGATCCTGCTGGAAAAAATCGCCAACCTGGGCAACCTGGGCGATAAAGTAAAGGTTAAGGCTGGTTACGGCCGTAACTACCTGCTGCCGCAAGGCAAGGCCACCGCCGCTACTGCTGAAAACGTTGCTGCGTTCGAAGCCCGTCGCGCCGAGCTGGAAAAACTGGCTGCCGAGAAGAAAGCTGCTGCTGAAGCTCGCGCTGCTCAGCTGGCTGAGCTGGAAGTCACCATCACCGCTACTGCTGGTGACGAGGGCAAACTGTTCGGCTCTATCGGTACTCACGACATCGCTGATGCTCTGACTGCTTCCGGTGTTGAAGTGGCCAAAGCTGAAGTGCGTCTGCCGAACGGCACTATTCGTCAAGTTGGCGAATACGATGTTGCTCTGCACCTGCACAGCGACGTTGAAGCAACCGTTAAGGTTGTTGTGGTTGCTGCCTAAGCAATCCGCAGACTGGGCTTGCACTTAGGTGTAGGCTCGCTAACATCGGGCACGACATTGCGAGAGCGATGCCGTGCCCTTTGTTTTTATTAAGCAGTAAGTTATTCAGGACCTTATGAACGAGATCAATCTGCCGGAACAGTACGACCTGCAAACGACTTCGCTGAAAGTGCCGCCACACTCGATCGAAGCTGAACAAGCGGTGCTGGGCGGCCTGATGCTCGACAACAATGCCTGGGAGCGGGTGCTGGATGCAGTGTCTGATGGTGACTTTTATCGTCATGACCATCGGCTGATCTTCCGTGCCATCTTCAAGCTTGCAGAGCGTAACCACCCGTTTGACGTTGTGACCTTGTCCGAGCAGCTGGACAAGGAAGGGCAATTGGCGGAAGTCGGTGGTTTGGCTTATCTCGGTGAGCTGGCGAAAAACACCCCTTCGGTTGCCAACATTAAGGCCTACGCGCAGATCATTCGTGAGCGCGCCACGTTGCGCCAATTGATCAGTATCAGTGGTGAGATTGCTGATAGCGCCTATTCGCCTCAGGGGCGGACCGGTGAAGAAATCCTGGATGAAGCCGAGCGACTGATTTTCCAGATTGCCGAGGCACGTCCAAAGACGGGCGGTCCGGTTGGTATCAATGACATCTTGGTGAAAACCATCGACCGCATCGACGAGCTGTTCAATGCGGGAGATGCGATTACAGGTTTGTCCACCGGCTTTACTGACCTGGATGCACAGACCAGCGGCCTACAGCCTGCCGACCTGATTATTGTGGCGGGTCGTCCGTCGATGGGTAAAACCACCTTTGCAATGAACTTGGTGGAAAACGCCGTTCTGCGTACTGATAAGGCGGTGGTTGTGTTCTCACTGGAGATGCCCGCCGACTCTATCGTGATGCGTATGTTGGCCTCTCTGGGTCGGATCGACCAGACCAAAGTGCGTGCGGGGCGGTTGGATGATGACGATTGGCCGCGGCTCACTTCGGCCGTTAACCTGCTTAATGACCGCAAACTGTTCATCGACGATACGGCCGGTATTTCTCCATCAGAAATGCGCGCACGTACCCGCCGTCTGGCCCGTGAGCACGGCGAGATCGCCCTGATCATGGTCGACTACCTGCAACTGATGCAGATCCCGGGATCCAGTGGTGACAGTCGGGTCAACGAGATCTCTGAGATTTCCCGATCCCTGAAAGCGCTGGCTAAAGAGTTTAACTGCCCGGTGATTGCCTTGTCGCAGCTCAACCGCTCTCTTGAACAGCGTCCCAACAAACGTCCTGTTAACTCTGACTTGCGTGAATCCGGAGCGATCGAGCAGGACGCCGACATCATTATGTTCGTGTACCGGGATGAGGTGTATCACCCGGAAACTGAATACAAGGGTGTGGCCGAGATCATTATTGGTAAACAGCGTAACGGCCCTATCGGAACCACGCGGCTGGCTTTTATGGGCCGTTATTCGCGATTTGAGAACCTTGCGCCAGGTATCTATCAATTCGACGAGGATTGATTGGCGATACTGAATGCATCATTCAGATCAATATAAGCGGGCGTCCAGTGGTTAAACTGGTCGCCCGTTTGTTTTTTGAGGATCAACCTCCATGCGCCCGCTTGTTGCGACTATCAACCTTGCCGCTCTTCGTCACAATGCCTCTGTAGCGCGACGTTGTGCGCCGGAGCGCAAGCTGTTTGCGGTGGTTAAGGCCAATGCCTATGGGCATGGCGTACGGGAGGTGGTGACAGCGCTGCATGACGAAGTTGAAGGGTTTGCAGTGGCTAGCTTGGACGAGGCTGCCGAAGTGCGGGCATTGCATGGAGTCGGCAGGATATTGCTGCTGGAAGGCTGTTTTGCCGCCGTTGAATATCAGTACGCTGCCCAGCTTAGGCTTGATGTGGTCGTGCACAGTGAACGCCAACTCGAGCAGTTGCTCGCAAGCGAGTTGGCGTGCCCACTTAATATTTGGCTGAAACTGGACAGCGGCATGCATCGCCTTGGATTTGCTGCGTCTCAACTGCGCCATTGCTATGAGCGTTTGAAGGGAGCGCCCCAGGTCGCTGAGTTGAATCTGATTAGCCACTTTGCTTGTGCTGATGAGCGCGGCAGCGAGCAGACCGAAGAGCAGCTGGCGGAGTTTTTGGGTTTGTTAGATTTAGACTTTTCCCATCGCTCACTGGCCAACTCGGCCGGGGTTTTGACGATTCCGGCTGCACACATGGACTGGTTGCGCCCAGGCATCATGCTCTATGGTGCCAGCCCATTCGCTGATCTGTCTGCCGCTGAGTTGGGGTTGCACCCGGTCATGAGCTTGCGTGGAGAGCTGCTTGCCTGCCGCGAGCTGGCAGTTGGAGAGACGGTGGGGTATGGCGCTGCATGGCAAGCGCAGCGTCCGTCTCGAATTGGAACGGTGAGTTGTGGTTACGCCGATGGTTATCCACGTCATGCGCCCTCTGGAACGCCTGTGATGGTCGCAGGAAAGCGTGTGCCGTTGGTGGGGCGGGTTTCCATGGATTTGCTGTGTGTGGATTTGACGGATGCACCGGAGGCGAGTGTTGGTGATCCTGTTGAGTTATGGGGGGAGCAGTTACCCGTGGATGAGGTCGCTAGGTGCGCCGGGACCATTGGCTATGAGTTGCTGAGTAAGGTTACAGCACGGGTCGCCCGACGCTATTTCTCGACGTGAAGCTGAGTCGAAATGATGTGCGATCAGTGCTCTATTAGAGACTTATCCGAAAATCTCTGAATTCAGAGGTGGTTAGATCAATTTGCCTGGTTTAAATGGAGGATTGAGGGATGAGTCCCATTTCCTGAGCGGGTGGGGTTCTGGTTCGCGGGTGAGCGGACTAGATTCCCGGAGCCCATCAAGGGCCGTATGCACGCTAAGGAGTAAGCATGAAAAGCATTTTGTCTACCGCAGCACTGGTTTCCGCACTGGCTCTGACCACTGGTTGCACCAGCCTCAACGTTAGCCAGCCAATCGCCCCGGTTGCCGGCGCTGTTAAAACTGACCTGAAAGCCGACGTAACTGTTGGCGAGTCCATCAGTGGTAAGTCCCAGGTCAACATCCTGTTTGGTGTCCTGAAGTTCGGTGGCGACACCCAGTTTGCTGACGGTGTGACCTACGGTGCCGAGAGCGGCGGTGGCATGAGCCTGGCCGCTTTTGATCCGGTTTCCTCGGTTAAGTCGGCTGCTGCCTACAAGGCTGTTAAAAGCTCTAACGCTGACCTGATCGTGGCGCCGCGCTACGAGGTCAATGTTCAGGATTACTTCATCTTCAAGAAAGTTGACGTAACCGTGACTGGTAACAAAGGCACCATCAACAACATCCGTTGATTGGTGTGAGGGTGGGGCCCTGCGCCCCGCCTACTGAAACTCTCGTTTGTGTTCATCGGGCCTCTATTGGCCTGCTGCATGCTTTGCACGGCAAAGCGCTTTTAATTCTCGCCGGTTCCCTCCTGTCCTGACACAAGCACTAGACTAATCCAAGCGTTAAGGTCGGATTTGGTCAAAATTTGTGCTATATTCCGCGCCCGCTTTTTCCCTCCCTGTTTGTTACCGCCGGTCAGCCCCCATGTCCATGCCAGTCGCCAAGCCATTGTTTGATTATCCCAAGTACTGGGCCGAATGCTTTGGTCCTGCTCCGTTCTTGCCTATGAGCCGAGAGGAAATGGATCAGCTGGGCTGGGACTCATGCGACATCATCATCGTCACAGGTGACGCTTATGTTGATCACCCGTCGTTTGGGATGGCGATTATCGGGCGATTGTTGGAGTCTCAGGGCTTCCGCGTGGGCATCATTGCCCAGCCAAACTGGCAGTCGAAAGACGACTTTATGAAGCTGGGCGAGCCGAACCTGTTCTTCGGCGTAGCGGCTGGCAACATGGACTCGATGATCAACCGCTACACCGCCGACAAAAAAATGCGTTCGGATGATGCCTACACGCCGGGCGGTCTTGCGGGTAAGCGGCCCGACCGCGCCAGCTTGGTTTACAGCCAGCGCTGTAAAGAGGCCTACAAGCATGTGCCGATCGTACTCGGCGGTATCGAAGCATCGCTGCGGCGGATTGCTCACTATGATTACTGGCAGGACAAGGTTCGCAACTCGATTCTGATTGATGCTTCTGCGGACATTCTGCTGTACGGCAACGCCGAGCGCGCCATCGTTGAGGTGGCACAGCGTCTGTCCTGGGGCGAGAAGATCGAAGAGATCACCGATGTGCGCGGCACGGCATTTATACGCCGCGATACGCCTAAGGGCTGGTATGAGGTTGATTCGACCCGTATCGACCGTCCGGGTAAGGTCGACAAGATCATCAACCCCTATGTGAACACTCAGGATCTGCAGGCCTGTGCCATTGAGCAGGAAAAAGGCCCGCAGGACGACCCGAACGAAGCCAAGGTCGTACAGATTCTGGAAAGCCCGCGCATGACCCGGGATAAAACCGTTATTCGCCTGCCCTCAATGGAGAAGGTGCGCAATGACGCGGTGCTCTATGCCCACGCCAACCGCGTTCTGCACCTGGAAACTAACCCGGGTAACGCCCGTGCGTTGGTGCAAAAACACGGTGATGTGGACGTCTGGCTGAACCCGCCGCCAGTGCCAATGACCACCGAAGAAATGGATTATGTGTTTGGTATGCCTTATCAGCGCGTGCCGCACCCTGCGTATGGCAAGGAGAAGATTCCGGCCTACGAGATGATCCGCTTCTCGGTCAACATCATGCGCGGCTGTTTCGGTGGCTGTACGTTCTGCTCAATTACTGAGCACGAAGGCCGCATCATTCAGAACCGTTCTGAAGAGTCGATCATCCGCGAGATCGAAGAAATTCGCGACAAGGTACCGGGCTTTACCGGGGTGATCTCCGACCTTGGCGGGCCGACGGCGAATATGTACCGCATCGCTTGCAAGAGCCCGGAGATTGAGTCTGCGTGCCGTAAGCCGTCCTGCGTATTCCCAGGCATCTGTCCGAACCTGAACACCGATCATTCGTCGTTGATTCAGCTATACCGCAGTGCCCGTGCGCTGCCGGGCGTGAAGAAGATTCTGATTGCTTCAGGCCTGCGTTATGACTTGGCTGTGGAGTCTCCAGAGTATGTGAAGGAGCTGGTGACGCACCACGTTGGTGGGTACCTGAAAATCGCCCCGGAACACACCGAGGAAGGCCCGCTGACCAAGATGATGAAGCCGGGTATCGGTACCTATGACCGCTTTAAGCGCATGTTCGAGAAGTACTCGAAAGAGGCGGGCAAAGAGCAGTACCTGATCCCGTACTTTATCGCCGCACATCCGGGCACAACCGATGAAGACATGATGAATCTGGCGCTGTGGCTGAAGTCCAACGGCTTCCGCGCGGATCAGGTGCAGGCGTTCTATCCGTCGCCGATGGCCACTGCGACCGCGATGTACCACTCGGGAAAAAACCCGCTGCGCAAGGTCACCTATAAGAGCGATGGCGTGACCATTGTTAAGAGCGAGGCCCAACGTCGTCTGCACAAGGCATTCCTGCGTTATCACGACCCGAAAGGCTGGCCGATGCTGCGTGAAGCGCTGTTGCGCATGGGCCGTGGTGATCTGATTGGTTCGGGTAAGCATCAGCTGATACCTGTGCATCAGCCTTCAACCGACAGCTACCAGAGTGCTCGTCGTAAGAACTCGACGCCTGCGGGCAGCAAGAAAGTGGGTAAGGACACCACGCGTATTCTTACGCAGCATACTGGCCTGCCGCCGCGTGGTAGTGATGGGAGCAAACCGTGGGATAAGCGCGAGCAGGCTAAGGCTGCTGCTGAGGCGCGTAATCAGCAGGCAGCACGGGAGCGTGCTGGGGCGGGTAAGAAAACTGGCAAGAAACCAAGCCGTAAGCCTGTCGCGCCGCGTTGATTGGCAAGGCAATAAAAAAACACCAGCTCAAGGCTGGTGTTTTTTTATTGGGGAGCAACGCTCTCAGACTGTGCCGTAGCGTTTATACGCTTCGATAGCTAGACCACTGCCGATACTGCCGAAGGTGTTACCTTCAACATGGCGGGCATTTGGCAGCATCGCTGCCACGCTCTGACGCAAAGCGGGAATGCCGCTGGAGCCCCCGGTAAAGAACAACGTATCGACTTGCTCAAGGCCGATACCCGCTTGATTGAGCAGGTCAGTGATGCTGCCCCGCACGCGCTCCAGCAGCGGCTGGATTGCGTTTTCGAACAGTTCACGGGTGAGGTCTGCACTGAGGTTAGCTTCAATGTGGCTCAGGTCGATCGGCCGGGCAGGCTGATCGGTGAGGGCGATTTTGCTTTCCTCCACTTCCATCGCCAGCCAGTGGCCTTCACGCCGCTCAATCAGTTTGAACAGGCGGTCGATTCCGGTCGGGTCGACAATGTCGTAGCGCATGCTTTGTAACTGGCGCTGGGATTGTGCGGAGTACACCGCGTTGATGGTGTGCCAAGTAGCCAGGTTCAGATGCGTGCTGGTCGGCATTGGCGCATCACTTTTCATCCGGCTGCCATAGCCGAACAGAGGCATGACGCCAGCCAGAGACAGCTGCTTGTCGAAATCGGTACCGCCGATGTGTACGCCGCCGGTGGCGAGAATATCGCTCTGGCGGTCGGCTACGCTGCGTCGCTCAGGTGCCAAGCGTACCAGCGAGAAGTCTGAGGTACCGCCGCCGATATCGACAATCAGTACCAGCTCTTCGCGATCAATTCCGGATTCGTAATCGAAGGCAGCAGCAATCGGTTCGTACTGGAAGGAAATATCCTTGAAGCCCAGTTTGCTTGCGACCGCGATCAGGGTGTTTTCGGCTTCTTTATCCGCCTCGGGGTCATCATCGACAAAGAATACTGGACGGCCCAGCACAACCTGCTCAAAGGGGCGGTCGGCAATGGTTTCGGCACGGGTCTTGAGTTCACCGATAAAGAAGCCAAGTAAGTCCTTAAATGGCAGAGCACTGCCCAGAACTGTGGTCTCACTTTTCAGCAGCTTGCTGCCCAGCAGGCTTTTCAGAGAGCGCATCAGGCGCCCTTCATAGCCTTCCAGGTATTCGTGCAGGGCCTGTCGGCCATACACCGGGCGCTGCTCTTCGAAATTGAAGAAAACGACAGAGGGCAGAGTGATTTTGCCATCTTCCAGTGGGAGAAGCGTTTCTTCTCCCGGACGCAACCAGCCAACAGTCGAGTTGGAGGTGCCGAAGTCGATGCCGCAGGCGCGGGCAGGGAGGTGGAGTGACATGCGGCGCTTCCTCAAAAAACGGCCGCGCATTCTATGCGACTGTCGCGTTTAATGCTGCCCCAAATATCGACCGGATGCGCTTATTTGCCTTCTGCCTCTTGGCGGCGTTGTTGCCACTGCGACCACTCAAATCCAAGCACTACCAGCAGGGAGAGAGCAAAGGGCAGTAACAGGTAAAAGCCACGGAATACAATCAGGGCTGCCAGCACGTCAGATGTCGGGATTTCGGGCATGGCGGCGAGGAAGGTAACTTCCAATACGCCGAGGCCACCCGGTGCATGGGATAGCAGGGCCAGTGAGAAGGACGCGAGGAATACGCCAAATACCACCAGATAGCCTGGGTTGGTTTCCGCAGGCAGCGCGTAGTAAATGATGGCAGCTGCGCAGGCTAGTTCCAGTGGTCCGGCCAGCAGCTGGCGAGCGACAATCCTGAGGCGAGGGTATTCAAGGTGAAACTTCTTCCAGCTCCAGGGCTTGAACTGGCGCCAGGAACCCAGCACGTACAGGGCTACCAGCAAAATCAGAATACCTCCGATGATCTCGGAGATTAGCGGCGATATGTTGGCAACGCGCTGGATCAGGTCTGGCTCAAGCAGCAGCACGCAGCCACCAGCCAAAATAGTCCCGAGCACAAACGTGAATGAGCAGAAGACAATGAGGATGCCGATTTCTTGCGGCGTCAGGCCTTTGCTGCGATAAGCCCGGTAACGTACCAAGGCACCTGAAAACACCGATGCGCCAATATTGTGAGCTAGGGCGTAGGTAGTAAATGAACAAAGGCTGATAAAGCGCCAGGAGATTTTTTTGCCCAGATGGGAGAGGGCTATCCGGTCATACCAAGCCAGGGCGCAGTAGGCTCCGAGGGTGGCTGTGGCCGCGAGAATCCAATTGTGCCGGGGAATCGCATGCAAGCTGTCAGCGATTTCTTCCAGCGAAATATTACGGACTTCGTGATACAGGAGATAGCACGACAGCAGGACAGCGCCGAGACCCACAAGGGTCCAGATCAGGTCGCTCCTTTTCATCACTGTCGTAACTCCTTACATTGGATTGCGATCATTGCACTCAGTGCTGACGCCGAAACGCGGGACTTCGGCTAGGTGAGGTAAGCGTATGAGGGGAGGAGTAGCGCTTGCCCTGGATGTAATAATCGCTGACTTACAAGTAATCATTCATTCGTGTTGTTTGCACGCAAGGCGCGCAGTATCCCGGAGAGTGGGCGTCAGCTCAACCATCTGTGTTTGTGTTGGCGTTACCGAGTGTGTCTTTTTTACAACAAAATGACTCATGTCATACCCACCGTGATAAGCATGAGGGCAAGGTAGCGTGCAGTTTTGGCAACGCTCACCAATAGCAGAAAAATGCCCATGCGTTCTTTCATAAGGCCTGCAACCAACGTCAGTGGATCACCGATTACAGGCATCCAGCTCAGCAGTAACGACCAGCGTCCATAACGGCGGTAAAAAAACTGAGCGTTGAGCAGACGCTGTTCGCTGACTGGAAACCAGGATTTGTTGCGAAATCGCTCAATGTAACGCCCGATTCCCCAGTTGATCAGTGAGCCTAGGGTATTACCCACGCTAGCTATGAGCACTAGCAGCCAGGCCGGATACTCGTCTGCAAGTAACAAGGCAACCAGCACCGCCTCAGACTGCAACGGCAGAAGACTGGCTGCTGCCAGTGCGGAGATGAACAGGCCCGCATAGGCCGACAGCGTCAACATTGGACGCTGTCAGTCAGGTTGCCTGCTGGCACGCGAGAGTGGGTCACTCACGTTTACTGTTCTGTTCCTGATTGGCCATGACCTCCTCCAGCTTCAAGCCAGTAAGTCCGCTGATCGTGCGCCAGAGGTAGTAGAAAATAGCCATCAGCATAATCATGGAAGGGATGGCGATCATTGGGTAACTGAGCAGGTTCATTCGTCCTAACTCTTCGTTGAAAGCCTCGCTTCCAGCTGGGCTGACCACGATCCATTTCGCCAAGGCGTAGTTCATAGCCGAAGAAAAGAAGAAGGTGCTACTTAACCAGTAGGTGGCTTTTAACAGACGGTTTTCGAATTGTGCTGTATTACCTGTTTCTTCGAGGCGCTGGTGGATTTTGTCCACATTGAGCACATTCTTGTTGTAGAGCATGGTGCGGATCAGAGGGTAGCGGGTATAGGTCGAGACCAGTACTGCAATGCCGATCAAGCCAGGTACCGCCGCTTCCTTGATAGCCAGCCATTGATTGTCCAGTTTCAGCAGGCCGATGCCGCCGGTTAGCAGAACGCTGATCAGGCCCAGAAGAGCAATGAAATTGAACTTGCGGTATTTGATTAACTCGAAGCAGCCCCAGCCAAGCGGAAACGCTAGTGCAAGGACTAATGCACCATCAGCGCCAAGCCGTTGTTCACTGCTGAGCTTCATCAGGATCAGCGAAGGGATGAGGATGCTGATCAGCAGGTCCATCATGGGCCGTGGTTTGTGGGCGGGTGTGTTGGCAGATGTGGTTTCAGTCATGTCATTCTTGGGTCGATAAGGATGCGCGATAATCGCTTGACTGGCTGTTAACTGCCAGTGCTACGGTCGATGAAGTTGGAAAAAGTTTAGACAAAGCTTTACTGGGGTGATCTCAAATAGCCTGACGAACGGTTCTGCAGTTCGCATTCATGAGCTTGAGCTGATGTTAGATTGATCTCGTATTTCTGTGCCATCTCTGTAAGTGTTCCAACTGCCTGTGCGAAGAGAGTAGGGTTGTTTTGGGGTATGAGTCGTCGGGTCGGGGCAATAAATCTTTTCCGTGGTTTTGGGCTGTTGATGGCTTTCGCGTGCAGCGATCTGTCACTGGCTGCGGAGTTGCGCCTGTTCACCGAGGAGTACCGGCCGCTGAGCTTTACAGAAAACGGCGAACTGACGGGGATGGCGGTTGAGGTGGTCGAGCAACTGTTGCAACGGGCAGACGTTCCCGGCCACATCGAACTGGTGCCTTGGACGCGTGGTTATTATCAAGTTCAGAAAGAGCGCGGTTTAGCGCTTTTCCCGGTATCGCGTACTGCCCGACGAGAAAAGCTGTTCAAGTGGGTAGGCCCGATTGCTGTGAGCCGTACCGGTGTGTACACCAAGCGTGACAGCGGGCTTAAGCTGCGAAACTTGGATGATCTCGATCGGCAAGGCATAACCGCTGTGCCCAAGCAGTGGTACACCTACGAATACCTGAGTGATAAGGGTCTCAAGGGGCTCTATGCGGTGCCTACACCCGAGCACGTGGTGCGGATGTTCAAGTACGGACGCATTTCAGTACTGGTTAGCAACGACATGGTGCTGGATGGTCTGCTGGCGGAGCAAGGGATGAGCCGCCATGATGTGGAGCTGCAATTTCACATCCTGGATTCCTACACGTACATCGCCTTTTCCCCAGATACCAGTCCTGAGTTGCTGAAGCATTTGCAAGCAACGCTGTCTGAGATCAATCGGGATGGTACCTTGGAGCGCATTCACCGAGAGTGGTTTGCCAAGCCTTATCTGGTACCGCCAGCCCAGCCTTGAAGCGTGCGGCACACCGGCCAGTGGTCGGGAAGACGCCTTTATGAAAGCCCCAAGCAAGGTAATTGGTGGATCATGTAGTTCTACTACATATCAGAATGTTGTCGTCCGGCAGGCCAGAGGCCGAGGCGGCCTTGCGTTAGGTGTACGTCATGCAGAAAACCTCTCCCCATCAATTGCGGGCGCAGTTCCGTGCGCTGCTGGCTGGCCATCAATGCCATAGCGCAGCCTCTGTATTCGACCCCATGGCCGCCCGTATTGCGGCTGATCTCGGTTTTGAGGTCGGTATCTTGGGGGGCTCGGTGGCATCCTTGCAGGTGCTGGCGGCGCCGGACTTTGCTTTGATCACGCTTAGCGAGTTTGTCGAGCAGGCCACCCGTATTGGGCGCGTCAGTCGCCTGCCCGTGATCGTCGATGCTGACCATGGCTATGGCAATGCCCTTAACGTCATGCGCACCGTTGTTGAGCTTGAGCGTGCAGGCGTAGCGGCTCTTACGATTGAAGATACCTTGTTGCCAACTCAGTTTGAGGGTAAGTCGACTGATCTGATCAGTATTGATGAGGGTGTAGGTAAGATCCGCGCCGCTGTTGAGGCGCGGATTGACCCGGATTTAGCCATCATCGCTCGCACTAACGCAGGTGTTCTCAGTACTGAGCAGGTGATTCAACGTATCCAGGCCTATGAGGCTGCTGGTGCCGACGGTATTTGCATGGTCGGTATTGAGGATTTCGAGCACCTTGAACCCATTGCCGCCTCCGTCAGCCTTCCCTTGATGTTGGTGACGTATGGCAACCCTAAGCTCCGCGACCCTGAGCGCCTTGCTGGGTTGCGGGTGAGGGTGGTGGTCAATGGTCACGCAGCCTATTTCGCCGCAATTAAAGCCACCTACGATTGCCTGCGTGAGCAGCGCGGGGTAGATGCCAGCGAGCTGAGTGCATCGGAGTTGGCGCTTAAGTACAGCCTGCCTGAGGCGTATAAAGCCTGGGCGGATGCCTTCATGAAGGTTCGAGAGTAATCCTGGAACTCTTGAGTTTTTTCGTAAGCTGATACATACCTAGCAGTTCATCTACTGCGGAGGTGGGTATGGCGGGTGGTTGGGCGAGTGACGGAGCCGTTCAGGAGCAGATCGACAGCAGTATTGAGGACGCTATTGCTCGCGCCCGCAGCCAGCTGCCGACCGGCGAAAGCCTCCACCATTGTGAAGAGTGTGACGCCGCAATTCCTGAGGCACGGCGCAAGGCTGTGCCAGGTGTGCGCATGTGTGTGAACTGTCAGGCTGAGCACGATCGTCAGCAGGTCGCCAGCGCGGGCTATAACCGCCGAGGCAGCAAAGACAGTCAGTTGCGCTGACGCTGCTGACGCTTGAGTAATTGGCAGCATGGCTCGGTTGTCTTGTGGCGCTGAGCCAGCGTAAGTGCGAGGGCAGGGATAAACGATTCTTGTACGGTAATCGCCCAGTGATCACTGAACGGGCGCAGGGCTATCTGTTACTTAAAGTGACATTTACGTAACATTATTAGCCTGCTAATTATTCGTATGGTTCTGAAGTGCCCACTACCAATCGCCTTGGCCTGGGGATCTTGCTGATCCTCTGTTCCGGCTTTCTCTTGGCCAGTCATGATGGCCTTTCCAAATACCTGACACAGATTTATCCAGTTTTCTTCATCGTTTGGGCACGATACCTCGCTCAGACGGTGATGATGACGGCCATGTTTGCCCCACGTATGGGCAAGCGTTTGATTGCCACGCAAGCTCCGAAGCTACAGTTCGCCCGGGCAATATGCCTGGTGGGTGTAAGCCTGTTCATCTTCAGTGCGCTGATGTTTATCCCTCTTGGGGAGGCCACGGCGGTGATCTTTTTGTCACCCGTGGTGGTTATTTTGATTTCGGCCTTTGTGCTTAAAGAAAAGATCAGCCGCAGTGTGTGGGTATCAGTGGCGGGCGGGTTGTTGGGGGTGATGATTATTGTGCGCCCTGGTGGTGAGCTATTCACCCCGGCGATTCTGCTGCCAATCGCTGCTGCTATCTGCTTCGGAACCTATCACGTGTTGACGCGTCGCCTGAGTGGTGTCGATCACCCGGTGGCCAGCAACTACATCAGCAGCATTGTCGGCACCTTGGTGATGAGCATATTTCTGCCGTGGGTATGGGTGGTGCCCAGTGTGGAGCATGCCCTGGCCATTGTTTCCCTGGCTGCCCTGGCCATGGGCGGGCATCTCTGTCTGACCAATGCTTATCATCACGCCAGTGCAGCTACGCTGGCACCCTTTACCTACTCCCAGATCATCTTTGCTGCGCTGCTGGGCATGCTGATCTTCGGTCATGTACCTGACTTAGGCGGTATGCTGGGGATGGCGATTATTATCATCAGTGGTGTAAGCCTGGCCATCAGTAAGGCCCAGAGCCGTCGCCGCAGCAAGGTGGTAGCGGCCTGAATCAACAGGTCGATAAGCGCTAAAAAACGCCGAGCAATTAATCAGACTGCTCGGCGTTTTTATGTCAGAACAGGAAATACCGCTGCGCCATTGGCAGCACGTCTGCCGGTTCACACCAGAGTAGCTGCCCGTCGGCTTTGACCTGATAGTTTTGCGGGTCCACTTCAATATCGGGTAGGTAATCGTTGTGAATAAGGTCAGTCTTTTTCACATCGCGGCAGCCTTTGACTACGCCAATCTTCTTTTGCAAACCCAGCTGTTGCGGCACGCCAGCGTCAAAAGCAGCTTGGCTGATAAAGGTCATGCTGGTGGCATGCCGGCTGCCGCCGTAGCTGGCGAACATCGGTCGGTAATGCACCGGTTGTGGTGTTGGGATTGAGGCATTGGAGTCCCCCATGAGGCTGGCGGCAATCGCGCCGCCTTTGAGGATTAGGGTCGGTTTGACACCAAAGAAGGCTGGTCGCCACAGCACCAGATCAGCCCATTTGCCCACTTCAATCGAGCCCACTTCATGGCTGATGCCATGGGTGATTGCCGGGTTGATGGTGTACTTGGCGATGTAGCGTTTGACCCGGAAGTTGCTGTTGCCTGCGCCATCGCCTGGCAGCGGGCCACGTTGTTTGTGCATTTTGTCCGCTGTTTGCCAGGTGCGGGTGATGACTTCGCCAACGCGGCCCATGGCCTGGCTGTCGGAGCTGATCATGCTGAACGCACCGAGGTCGTGGAGGATGTCTTCGGCGGCAATGGTTTCACGGCGGATGCGACTCTCAGCGAAGGCCACGTCTTCGGCAATACTCGGGTCCAGGTGATGGCAGACCATGAGCATGTCTAGGTGTTCATCAATGGTGTTTTTGGTGAACGGCCGGGTCGGGTTGGTCGAGCTGGGCAGCACGTTGGCAAAGCCGCAGGCCTTGATGATGTCGGGCGCGTGGCCGCCACCGGCACCTTCGGTATGATAGGTGTGAATGGTGCGGCCTTTGAAGGCGCCGAGGGTGGTTTCAACAAAGCCGGACTCGTTGAGGGTGTCAGTGTGGATCGCCACCTGCACGTCGTACTGATCGGCCACGCTCAGGCAGTTGTCGATGGACGCCGGAGTGGTGCCCCAGTCTTCGTGCAGCTTCAGGCCAATGGCGCCCGCCTTGACCTGCTCAATCAAGGGCTCCGGCAGGCTGGCGTTGCCCTTGCCGGTAAAGCCGATGTTCATCGGGAAGGCATCAGCGGCCTGCAGCATGCGCGCCATGTGCCACGGACCGGAGGTGCAGGTGGTGGCGTTGGTGCCGGTGGCCGGGCCGGTGCCGCCGCCAATCATGGTGGTGACGCCGCTCATCAATGCTTCTTCGATCTGCTGCGGGCAGATGAAGTGGATATGGGTGTCGATGCCGCCAGCGGTGAGGATCATGCCTTCGCCGGCGATGACTTCCGTGCTGGCGCCGATGGCGATGGTCACATCCGGCTGGATGTCCGGATTACCCGCCTTGCCGATGGCCGCGATGCGCCCGTCCTTCAAGCCTACGTCTGCCTTGATGATGCCCCAGTGATCAATAATCAGGGCGTTGGTGATCAGTGTATCGACGACATCAGCTGCCAGTAGCTGGCTTTGCCCCATACCGTCACGAATCACTTTGCCGCCGCCGAACTTCACTTCTTCACCGTAGGTGGTGAAGTCTTTTTCCACTTCGATCCACAGATCGGTATCAGCCAGGCGGACCTTGTCACCTACAGTTGGGCCGAACATGTCGGCATAGGCTTGTCGGGAAATTTTCATGGTTGTGTGGGGGCCTTGTGCTCCAGATCGCCCATGACCCGACCGGCGAAGCCGAACACTCGGCGGCGTCCGGACAGCTCCACCAGTTCGACCTCACGGCGTTGCCCCGGCTCGAAGCGCACAGCGGTTCCGGCCGGAATGTTCAGGCGCATACCTCGGGCAGCGGCGCGGTCAAAGATGAGGGCATCGTTGGTTTCGAAGAAGTGATAGTGCGAGCCCACCTGAATCGGCCGGTCGCCACTGTTGGCGACGTTCAGCTTGAGGGTACGGCGGCCGACGTTGATCTCGATGTCGCCGTCCTGGGTTTGGTATTCACCTGGGATCATGGCTGGCCCCCGCCGGCAGGCGGCGGTGTGACGGTTGTATTCAGCGTCAGCTGCATAAAGGTCAGATCCAACCAACGACCAAACTTGCGACCCACCTGTGGCATTTGTCCGGTGGTGATAAAGCCATGGCGCTGGTGCAGGGCAATGGAAGCGACGTTGCTGCTTTCAATGGCTGCAACCATCACATGCAAGTCGTCTGCTCGCGCCCGGTCGATCAGCTCCAGCAACAGGGCTTTGCCGATCCCCTTGCCTTGCTGGTCATCGCGGACATACACCGAATGCTCGACGGTATGGCAGAACCCCTCATTGGCCCGCCAGGTGCCGTAGCTGGCGTAGCCCAGCACTTCTCCGTTGGCGACGGCGACCAGTACTGGGAAGCCTGCGGCGTTGCGCTGCTTAAGCCAGACGCGACGCTCTTCCAGGTCGGACAGGCGTTCGATCCAGAGTGCAGTGCTGTTGATCACCGCATGGTTGAAGATGCCAAGGATGCCTTCAAGGTCGCCTTCATTGGCATCGCGGATGCTGTAGCTCATATCTGTTCCCTCAGACAATGGGTTGGTGCACGGTTACCAGTTTGGTGCCATCCGGGAAGGTGGCTTCAATCTGAATATCCGGGATCATTTCAGGCACACCTTCCATGACTTGCTCACGGCTGAGCAGGGTGGTGCCGTAGTGCATCAGTTGGGCCACGGTCTGGCCATCGCGGGCGCCTTCGAGCAGGGCGGCGGAGATGTAGGCCATGGCCTCCGGGTAGTTGAGCTTTAGGCCGCGGGTCAGGCGGCGTTCGGCCACCAGACCGGCCGTGAAGATCAGCAGTTTGTCTTTCTCGCGTGGGCTCAGGTCCATGCGTCAGGTACTCCATATTCTGGGAGGGATGGCATCGCGGCCCAGTACGGCAGGGCGTAGCAGGTGCCATAAATCAACTAACCAGGCTCTGGCATGCAGGGCTTCGCTGGCCAGGCAGCGTGCAACAACCAAGCCGGGAAGTTGGGTCAGATCGCCTTGTACTTGGGCGGGTAGTTCGCGACAGGCTTGTAACAGTTCACCATCGAGTTTCCCGGTGAGCAGCAATGTGGCAAATACCGGCTGGCCATTGAGGCCAATAGGGGAGTCCAGCAGGCCGTCATTGCCATCGATGCGCTGGCGTTCGTGCCAGATCAACTGGCCGTCGCGACGCACGTTAAGTTCTGCCTGATACTGGCCTTGATCGAAACGCTCGCCGCTGGCGGGGCGTCCGAGTGCGGTGATGTCCCAATACAGCAGGCGGGCATCGCCAGACAGTTCGATCTCCGTGTGCAGGTGAGGCTGGGCTGCGCAAAAGACAATGGTTTCCTGTGGCAGCCACTCCAGTGTTGCACCTGCTTCGACGTGTAACGTCAGGTGCTGTGAGGCGGTGCTGTTAGCCCGGTACCACTTGGCGGCACCAGGGCTGGTCAACTGAACCCAGCTACCGCTTCCAGCTGTAGCGCTGATGCTGAGGCTGTCGCCACCGGCAATGCCGCCTGGCGGGTGCACAACAATGTGCTGGCAAACCTGCGGGCCTTCGCCATAGAGGTGCTTCTGCACGCGTAAGGGGCCAAGATGGCGGCGTAATGTAGGTCGGGTGCAATCACCGTAGCGGGCATAGGCCAGTTCCAGTTCGGCATGCCAAGCGGGATGATAAAGAGTGGCGGGGCTGTTCATGGCTTATCAGGGCGGCTATCTCAACTCTCATAGAGCAATAGCCGTGCCGTCTGCGCCAGAAAGGTGCGCCTGGCTCACAAAGCCCATTACGCAGGCAATAGCGCATAAGCGTACGTAATGGGGTGATTGTTTACGGTGCGTGGAAACGAACGTGTGCACCAATTGTGTGCGGAGTGGTTGGCGCCTGTCAGGTGCCAACACCCATATAGTTGCGTACACCAGTGAAAATAATCTGAGCGGCTAGGGCGCACACAAATAGCCCCATCAGGCGGCTGACAATTTGCAGGCCCTGCTCACCCAGCAGGCGTTCGAACAGGTTGGACAGGTACAGGATTATTCCGACTGTCAGGCTCGCCAGGGCAATGCCCAACACGGCGATCAGCTTGTCATCCCATTCCGGGTGGCTGGCCCCCATCAGCAGCAGTGCACCAATGGTGCCGGGGCCAACGGTCAGGGGAATGGTTAGCGGCACGATGGTGACATCCTGCTGCACGTTGTCCGCTTGCACCGCTGATTTCCCCTGGGCCATCCCCAGTGCGGAGATAAATAGCACACTGCCTGCACCAATGCGGAAGGCATCAATGGTGATCCCGAACAGGGTGAAAATGTATTTGCCGAACAGGTAGAGGAGAACGCTGGATACCAACACGCCCAATGCGACCTTCCAGGCCATGCGTTTGCGCTCTTTGGGCGTATGCCCACGGCTTAGGGTAATAAAGCAAGACAGGACAAAGAATGGGCTGTAGAGCACCAGAAGGCTTAAATAAATACTGAACAGCGTAGAGGCCATAGCAGGGGCTCGTATGTAGGGGCAGGTATAAAGGTAGTCGCAGACTGGGCGTTAAGTGATGACAAATGCCTACATCTGAGCCACCACCGCAACAGGATAATTCGTGTCACGGGCACTTAGGGCTTAATGTCCTTATGCACAGTTTTATGTGGGATGCACGTCACGGGATTGGCGGGCTTCCCGCTCGATAACCCAGTGTTCAATCAGCTCACGCAGTTGAGACATTTCAAGTGGCTTGGACATGTGACCGTCCATACCGACCTGACGAGCCCGTTCTTTGTGTTCACTGAGAATGTGGGCTGTCAGTGCAACGACTGGCGTGCGTGGGCGCTGCTCGGCTGCCTCCCAACTGCGCAGCAGTTCAGTGGCTGAGAACCCGTCCATAATCGGCATCTCACAATCCATCAGCACCAGGTCATATTGACGTGCCTTCATGGCATTGAGGGCTTCCTGACCATTGCTGGCAGTGTCTGGTTGCAGGTTAAGTTTGGCCAGCATGCCGCGAATCACTTTGGTTGAGATGGTGTTGTCTTCGGCGACCAGGATGCGGAAGTCGCTCGGTACATTCAACGGTGCCACCACTGGTGGTGGGACGAACATGGAAGAGTTGGCTTTGCCGCGCTGAGACAGTTCATCTGCTAGCGTCGTGCGCAGGCTATAACCGGCCACCGGCTTAGCGAGGATGCGCTTGATTCCGGCATTGCGGGCGATGATCTTACTCGGCGAGTTGCTGATGCCGGTAAGCATGATGATCAGAATGTCATGGTTGAGGTTGGCGTCTTCTTTAATCCGTGAGGCCAGTTGCATACCGGTCATACCCGGCATGTCCTGATCGAGTAGAACAGCGTCGAAGTACTCTTGCAGGTGGGCTTTGGTGCGCAGCAGGGCCAATGCCTCTTTGCCAGAGGGTACGGCGCTTACATTCATCCCCCAGGCGCTACATTGTTGCACCAGCACCTTGCGGCAGGTCTCATTGTCATCGACCACAAGCAGGCGGGCGCCTTGTAACGATGCGTCCAGATTATTGTTCGGTTGTTCAAGGCGCATGCTGTCCAGCGGCAGGGTGAACCACAAGGTTGATCCCTTGCTGCGGCCGGTCTGGATGCCATAGTCACCCCCCATCAGGGTGACCAGCTGGCGGGCGATAATCAGCCCCAGGCGGCCTCCCAGTTTGGTGGCTGAGAGAAAGTCTTTGCTGTGCAGTTCGGTGTTGAGCAATGCGTCGCGCTCTTTCATGTTCAGCGGGTCACCGTTGTCTTGAACGGCAATGCGCAAACGCGGTGGTGTAACACTGCTGTCCAGCGCAACCACTAGCAGTACTTCGCCTTCTTCAGTCTGTTTGAAGGCGTTGTCCAGAAGACTCAGGATGGTCTGTCGCAGGCGTGTGGGGTCACCACTGATGACGCGCGGCACCTGAGGCTGGACGAAACCTATGAGCTCGATTTTTTGTTGCTCAGCCTTGGCCCGGAAAATGTCGAGGCAGTCTTCGATCAGGGCATTGAGATCGAATTGCACGTCATCCAGTTCAATCTGCCCGGATTCCAGCTTAGTGATGTCGAGAATCTCGTTGATCAGCGTCAGCAGTTCATTGCCGGAGCTGTGAATGGTTTGCACGTAATCTCGTTGCTTTGCCGATAGTGGCGTCCCCAGTAACAACTCAGTCATACCCAGCACGCCATTCATTGGGGTGCGGATTTCATGGCTGATTTTCGCCAGAAACTCGGCTTTGGCCTTAAGTTCACCCGAGCTAGCAGCCAATGCACTGCTCGCGCTAAGGCGCTGCAGATCAAGTAGGCGTTGGCGCTCAGTTAGAGCCATGCCAAGAATAAAGTTAGACACCACCATGCAGCCGACTAGGGCATAAGAAACGTATTCAGTCTTAACTTCCCAATAGCCAAAAAAAACTGGGATAGAGGCGATAAAACTAAGGCAGTAGATCAGCACTGCGAAGGTGAAAATACGTGCCGGTTCATAACCGCTTTGCCACTGTTTCACTGACAGAGCCAAGATGCTTAAGCCTGATACGGTATTGAGCAGGTAAACAAATTGGTTGAAGTTCAGGTCGTGGACAAACAGCAGGACTACGCAGAATACGGCAGTCAGTGCAGCTTCAATCCCTAGAAGATAGCTCAGGATCGTATACGTTGGGCTTTTGCGAAAGAACGCGATGGTAAACAACAGTGTGCAGAGCATGCACAACAAAATGGAAAGGTTAACGATCTGCTGTTGGTAGATCAGCCAGTCTTTTAACCACGGTGCGCTGATACCCAAAATGCAGCTGGCTGCTATTAGCAAAAAGCCGATGCTGGCTGCCAGCCACAGCCCGCTGTAGCTGCGGGTATAGATAAAACGAGAGATGTTGTAGGACAACAAAACAATCAGCGCGCCCATCAGTGCCCCAAAGAGCATGGTGCGTTCGTCGTTTGCCGCCATTTCTTGAGCACTCTGCAGAGTGATGCTGGGTCGTAAAGCGTGCTCTGAGGTCAGTCGAAGGAACACATCCAGTGGTTCCTTTATGACGGGCAGAGGGAGTAAGAAGTCTCGGCTAGGCAGAGGTCTGCTGGAAAAAGGCATGCTGGTGCCCGTATGGACCTGGTCAATCAACTCATCGTCCCGCAGGACGTACATATCGAGATAGCCAAGATAGGGCGCGAAGATGCGTAGGATTTGGGCATCCTTAGCAGGAGGTAATTGATAGTGCAGCCAGATCGCGGTGTTACGTCCGGGTGTATAGAGCGTATTCAGATCAATGGGTGAGAACTGCCCACGAATCTGCGGAGTGCGGATATCGTTGAGTTGAAGGCTGCCCTCAGGGTCTTTAAGGATTGACCATGTGTTTGACTCTGCCAGTGCAGGCCCTTGAGAGAGCGCAAACAGCAGAATACTGAGCAGGAGGAGAATGGCGTTCCTCAGCCGGTGCACAGAGAGATCCCTTCGTGAATAGGTGCAGGGATTATAGCCATGCAATTTCAGAGGGAAATACGAAAAAGGTGGCTTTGAGGCCACCTTTTTCATTTATTTACATATTGCTTACAGTTACTTGCCCTCGTTTTCGCGGGCAATGGCTCTGTACGCAATGTCCTTACGGTAGAAACTACCGTTCCAGCGGATCTTTTCAGCCAGACGATACGCCTGCTGTTGGGCCTCGGAAACAGTGCGGCCAATTGCAGTGGCGCAAAGGACGCGGCCGCCAGCGGTGACCACATTGCCATCTTTGAGTGCAGTGCCTGCGTGGAACACTTTGCCATCCAGTTGCGCGGCGTCGGAAAGCCCTTCAATCACATCACCTTTTGTGATGTCGCCTGGGTAGCCGCCAGCGGCGATTACCACACCAACAGTGGGGCGTGAGTCCCAGGTTGCTTCGACCTTGTCCAGTGCCTTGGCCAGAGCGGCCTCTACCAGCAGAACCAGCGAGGACTCGAGGCGCACCATGATCGGCTGGGTTTCAGGGTCACCGAAGCGGCAGTTAAATTCGATAACCTTAGGGGCACCGCTCTTGTCGATCATCAAGCCGGCATAGAGGAAGCCAGTGTAGACGTTGCCTTCGCTGGCCATGCCGCGAACGGTCGGGTAGATGACCTCTTCCATGACGCGCTTGTGCACGTCGGCTGTCACTACCGGAGCCGGAGAGTAAGCGCCCATGCCGCCAGTGTTCGGGCCGGTATCGCCATCGCCTACACGCTTGTGGTCCTGGCTGGTGGCCATCGGCAGGACGTTTTCACCATCAACCATGACGATAAAGCTGGCTTCTTCACCGTCAAGGAACTCTTCGATAACCACGCGGGAACCGGCTTCGCCGAAGGCATTGCCAGCGAGCATATCGCGTACGGCATCTTCAGCTTCCTGCAGGGTCATGGCGACGATCACGCCTTTACCGGCAGCCAGGCCGTCCGCTTTGATTACGATGGGGGCGCCTTTCTCACGCAGGTAAGCCAGCGCAGGTTCAACTTCAGTGAAGTTCTGGTAGTCGGCAGTCGGGATCTTGTGACGCGCTAAGAAGTCCTTGGTGAAGGCCTTGGAACCTTCCAGCTGAGCAGCGCCTTTGGTTGGGCCGAATACTGGCAGGTTGCGCGAGCGGAACAGGTCAACTACACCGGCAACCAGCGGAGCTTCTGGGCCAACGATAGTCAGTTGTACGTTCTTCTCGGCAAAGTCAGCCAGTTGCTCAAGAGCCAGCACGTTGATGGCGACGTTTTCGCATTTGGCTTCAGTGGCAGTACCAGCATTGCCTGGGGCGACGAATACTTTTTCAACGCGCTTGTCTTGAGCGACTTTCCAAGCCAGGGCGTGCTCACGGCCGCCGCTGCCGATAATCAATACATTCATTGCGTGCTCCTTCGTGGAGGCGGGCGTGTGGCCCGATTGGTGGACAAGAGAGCCTTATCCACCCTACAAAAATCATATTTCTGGATAGATGTAGGGTGGATGGCCGAGGCCATCCACCGCGTTCATCAATGACGGAAGTGACGCATGCCGGTGAAT
This sequence comes from Pseudomonas mendocina, assembly GCA_037482215.1. Classification (NCBI taxonomy): domain Bacteria; kingdom Pseudomonadati; phylum Pseudomonadota; class Gammaproteobacteria; order Pseudomonadales; family Pseudomonadaceae; genus Ectopseudomonas; species Ectopseudomonas mendocina. Next base: position 3,868,740 of record CP148074.1, on the reverse strand, counting down.
ACCATTGCGATGTTCGCCTCATCAGCCGCTGCGATCACCTCGTTGTCGCGCATCGAGCCGCCTGGCTGGATCACAGCAGTGATACCGGCTTTGGCTGCGTTGTCGATGCCATCACGGAACGGGAAGAAGGCATCAGAGGCCATTACTGCACCGGCAACTTGCAGGCCCGCATGTTCAGCCTTGATCGCAGCGATGCGCGCGGAGTTCACACGGCTCATCTGGCCGGCGCCAACACCGATGGTCTGACGGCCTTTGGCGTAAACGATGGCGTTGGACTTCACGAACTTGGCCACTTTCCAGGCGAAGATCAGGTCGTGGATTTCCTGTTCGGTCGGCGCACGCTTGGTAACGATTTTCAGATCGTCAGCAGTGATCATGCCGATATCGCTGCTCTGTACCAGCAGGCCGCCGTTGACGCGCTTGAAGTCCCAGCCAGCGCTACGCTCGGCAGGCCATTCGCCGCACTCAAGCAGACGCACATTGGCTTTGGCTGCGACGACTTCGCGGGCCGCTGCGCTGATTTTCGGCGCGATGATCACTTCAACGAATTGACGGTCAACGATGGCTTTGGCCGTTTCGCCGTCCAGCTCGCGGTTGAAGGCAATGATGCCACCGAAGGCCGACTCGGTATCTGTTGCGTAGGCCAGTTCGTAGGCCTGACGGATGCCGCCTTCGCTGTCCAGCGCTACTGCAACACCGCATGGGTTGGCGTGCTTGACGATTACGCAAGCCGGTTTGACGAAGCTCTTCACGCATTCCAGGGCCGCGTCAGTGTCGGCGACGTTGTTAAACGACAGTTCCTTGCCTTGCAGCTGGACAGCAGTGGCAACGCTGGCTTCGCCTTTGTCCGCCTCAACGTAGAACGCTGCACTCTGATGCGGGTTTTCGCCGTAGCGCATTTCCTGCGCCTTGATGAACTGGCTGTTGAAGGTGCGTGGGAACAAGCCACGGTCTTCAGTGGACAGGGTGTCGCGGCTCTGGTCGATGGTGCCCAGGTAGTTGGCGATCATGCCGTCGTAAGCAGCGGTGTGCTCAAAGGCCTTCAGGGCCAGGTCGAAGCGCTGAGCGTAGGTCAAGCCGCCAGCTTTCAGGGATTCAATAATGGCGCTGTAGTCGCCCGCATTGACGACGATAGCAACGTCTTTGTGGTTCTTGGCTGCGGAACGGACCATGGTCGGGCCGCCGATATCGATGTTCTCGATGGCGTCCGCCAGATCACAACCCGGTTTGGCCACAGTGGCCGCGAACGGGTACAGGTTTACCGCAACCAGATCGATTGGCTTGATGCCGTGCTGTTCCATCACGTCGCCATCGAGGGCGCGACGGCCCAGGATGCCGCCGTGAATTTTCGGGTGCAGGGTCTTGACGCGACCGTCCATCATTTCCGGGAAACCGGTGTAGTCCGCGACTTCAACAGCCGCAACACCATTGTCTTTGAGCAGCTTGTAGGTGCCGCCGGTCGAGAGGATTTCCACGCCAAGGGCGCTCAGTTCGCGGGCGAACTCGAGGATGCCGGTCTTGTCGGAAACACTGATCAAGGCGCGGCGAACGGAGAGGCGGGTGGTCTGGTCGGTCATTTCAGAATCCATCAGAACGGTGATATCAGCAAAAAAGGGCGGCTCGGATGGGCCGCCCTTTTCGGGAGTTCGGGTTAGAGCAGGTCGTACTGTTTAAGCTTTTTACGCAGGGTTCCGCGATTCAAGCCCAGCAGTTCGCTGGCCTTTGTCTGGTTACCCTTGACGTAATTCATCACGGTTTCCAGCAGCGGTGCTTCAACTTCGGTCAGCACCAAGTTGTAGACGTCACAAACGTCTGCGCCCTCAAGATGGGCAAAATAATTGTGCAGCGCCTTCTCAACACTTCCGCGCAAGGTCTGACCTTCCGCGCTTGGCGTATTGAGATGCTGCTTCAAGCTGCTGTTGTCACTCACGGGAGCCATTCCACTTCCTAAAGTCTCAGTCAACACCGTCATGCGGCTACCCCTTCTTCTCCGTTTTTATGACGTTCGCTGAAAAACTCTCGAACGTTGGCGCACTGTGCATCCGTACTGTCCAGACGATTGAATTGGGCGCGGAAGTCCTTGGCGCCCGGCAAGGTTGCTAAATACCAGCTGACATGTTTGCGGGCGATTCGTACGCCCATTACATCACCGTAAAAGGCATGTAACGCTGCCAAATGTTCCAGCAGAATTCGTTCCACTTCCTGAAGTTTGGGAGCAGGAAGCATATTCCCCGTACGCAAGTAATGCTCAATTTCCCGGAAAATCCAGGGTCTTCCCTGGGCGGCCCGACCAATTAACAGCCCATCGGCGCCGGTTACATCCAACACATGCTTTGCCTTGGCCGGTGAATCAATATCACCGTTGGCCAGAACCGGTATAGAAACGGCCTGCTTGATGGCGGCAATCGTTTCGTATTCGGCTTCGCCGGTATACAAGTCGGCCCGGGTTCTGCCATGCACAGCCAATGCCACGATGCCTGCATCTTCAGCAAGCTTGGCCACATTAATGCCGTTTTTGTTCTGGCGATCCCAGCCAGTGCGTATCTTCAGTGTTACCGGAACACTCACCGCATTGACGACTGCGTGAAGTATATCGCGTACCAGCGGTTCGTCCTTCATTAGGGCAGAACCGGCGGCCTTGTTACAGACTTTCTTGGCTGGGCAGCCCATATTGATATCAATGATCTGTGCGCCCAACTCAACATTACGGCGGGCGGCCTCTGCCAGCATGTGCGGATCTGAGCCAGCAATTTGTACCGAACGCGGCTCAGGGTCACCTTTGTGAACCATGCGCAGGCTGGATTTGCGGGTATTCCACAGGCGAACGTCACTGGTGACCATTTCGGACACAACTAAACCTGCGCCCATGCGCTTGCACAGCTGTCGGAACGGCTGGTCTGTGACACCCGCCATAGGGGCGAGGATCAGCGAGTTCGGCAGTGTATATGGGCCAATGGTTAGCGCCGGCATAGGCTTCCCTGTTCAAGAGGCTCGCTGTTGAACAAATAGGAGAGTGCGAAAAAGGGTGGGCATGATACTCGCTCTGGATGACCGGAGAAAGGCTGTTTTGGACATTTTATGTACAGTTGCCTTTTAGCGGCCAGGTAGGCTATGCGACAAATACGCGCTCTGACTGATGCTGGCTTATTCCGGCGAGTGGAAGCTCAAACTGTAGTTCACAGCCCGGGCGCCGGGATCCAGAATATCCAGCGAGATATGGATCGGCGTTTGCGGAGGCATTTCGGAATTTCCGGCCAGTTCACCTGCCAGATACTCGCTGGGCTTGAAGCGTCGGCTGGCCAGGAGCTTGCCGTTCACGTCCGCGAAGCGCATTTCCAGCAAGGGGAATGGCTGGGAGAAGGAGGCACGGTTGTAAATAATGGCGTCTACAACCAGGGCGCCACTGAACTCTGGGTGGCTGCGCACCACTAGATTGCTGCTTTTGATCTGGTCGATATCGACTTTTGAGGGCAGGGTGCAGCCGATAGTCGGGCAGAACTGTTCAAACCAAGGACGGTATTGGTCCTGGCGCGATAGTTCTTCAAAATTGTAAGCCACGTACTGAACCGCAAGTCCGAGGGCTGCGAACAGGTTCAGCAGGCCCCAGCCAAACCAGCGACCCCAAGGCTTTTTCGGCTTTTGCCAATTGAGTTGCAAGGGCTCATCGTCCAGCTCAATCAGGCGTTCTTCTGTTAAGCGAGGTGTGCGCTGACGTTTTGCAGCAGTGGGAGGCAGCTCGGGCTCACTTTGCAGGCTGAGTGCTGGGGTTTCGCCTTTTCCATCCAATGGGGGGAGTTCAAGCTCGTTGGGCCCTGGATCTAGTTCATCCAGTTTGCCGATGGATGGCTCGTGTTTCTCTAGTGTTTCAGTTCCGATCGTTAGTGCCGGCTCGATCTGCTCAGGAGGCGCGATGGGGGTTGATCGGGCGGCGTTAGCCTCTTCTTTCTTAAGCAGTTCTTCTGCCCAGCGCTCGTCAGAGGGCGTTTCTTCTTTACGCTTGGCTGCAATCGTTGGCCTGTCCAGCGCCAGGAACTCTTTTGACAGATCCTGTTCCTCGGCTTGGAGCTTTGCCAGTTCTTCGTCCAGATCCAGGTCACCCAAATCCAGGTCATCATGGATCCACAGGGTGTCGTCTTTGTCGGCGCGGGCAGGTTGTGTGGGGGCTGGAGTCTCTTCCTGCTTTGCTAGGGGCGCCGGGGATTGAACTTGCACAGGGGGGCTGGCAATTGGATTGGATTGAGCCGGCGGCACTGCCTTGGTTGGAATGGGAGCGGCTTGCGGCGGGATTAAGCCCTGTTCACGCAATTGCTGGGCAGCGTTGAACACATGCAGGCAAGCACCGCAGCGCACGGCTCCATGGGCGGCATTCAGTTGCGCGCTGCTTACGCGAAAGCTGGTGCGGCAATGGGGGCACTGGGTGACGAAGCTCTGGGTCATGCGCAGGTCCGGTTAAACAAGGCGGATAGTCTATCTCAAGTCAATGCTGGCGAGCAGCGCGCTGGTGCAGGATGTCAGCGGCGGACACCACTGATACGCACCCAGCCGTCCTTTTCTGCGGTGGGGTCCAGCGCGAAGGCATCTGCGTAGGCGGCGCGTACTTCCTGGGCTTGCTCGCTGAGAATGCCCGACAAGGCCAATCGGCCGCCGGACTTGACCAAGCTTGTAATCTGCGGTGCCAGGGCGACCAGTGGGCCGGCGAGGATGTTGGCCACAACCACATCCGCCTGCTCACTGGGCATGTCTTGCGGCAGATAAACCGGGAAACGCTCCGGGGCAATGTTGTTACGGTTGGCGTTATCGCGGGAGGCCTCCAATGCCTGGGGGTCGATGTCGGTACCGAGTGCTTTGGGCGCGCCTAGCAGCAGCGCTGCGATGGCGAGAATGCCGGAGCCGCAGCCGAAGTCGATAACGCTGTTGTTCTCAAGTGCCTGGCCATCCAGCCATTCCAAGCACAGTGCTGTGGTCGGGTGGGTGCCGGTACCAAACGCCAAGCCTGGATCGAGCAGGAGGTTCACGGCGTCGGGCTCTGGTGCCTCATGCCAGCTGGGTACGATCCACAGGCGTTGACCAAAGCGCATGGGCTGGAAGCCGTCCATCCAGCTGCGCTCCCAGTCCTGATCAGCAATAACTTCAGCGTGGTGCTCGGGGAGTTCCGCGCCGGTCAGCAACTTCAGGTGGGCGAAGACATTTTCTGGCTCGGCATCAGCCTCGAACAAGGCCAGCAGATGCGTATTTGACCACAGCGGGGTGGTGCCCAGCTCAGGTTCAAAAATAGGCTGATCTTCGGCATCCATAAAAGTCACTGATACTGCGCCGACTTCCAGCAGTGCATCTTCATAGGTTTCCGCCTGATCCGGGGTGATGGCGAGACGGACTTGTAACCAAGGCATGAAAGAGACCTCATGGCGCAGTAGAAACGGGGTAAAGCAAGCAGTCTGTCCCGTTTGTACGGGGCAGTCGCAGGCTTTGGTAATTAGGTCGCGCAGCTTACTTGATGGGCGTAAGGCCTGCCAGTATTGAGCGCCACCAAACGACAAGGGCCGCCTTATGGCAGCCCTTGTCGAATCACAGCTCAGGCAATTGCCAGGCTTAGTGCTTATCCATACCCAGTTTCTTTTCCAGGTAGTGGATATTTACGCCGCCTTTGCAGAAACCAGCATCGCGCACCAAGTTGCGGTGCAGCGGGGTGTTGGTTTTGATGCCGTCGACTACGATTTCATCCAGCGCATTACGCATGCGGGCCATGGCTTCATCACGGCTGTTGCCGAAGGTGATGACTTTGCCGATCAGCGAGTCGTAGTGCGGTGGAACGCTGTAGCCGCTGTACAGGTGTGAGTCAACACGCACGCCATTGCCGCCTGGGGCGTGGAAGTGTTTGACCTTGCCTGGGCTCGGCATAAAGGTGTCAGGATCTTCAGCGTTGATGCGGCACTCGATGGCGTGGCCATTGAGTTTCACATCTTCCTGCTTGATCGACAGCTTGTTGCCTGCGGCGATGCTCAGCATTTCCTTGACGATGTCGATGCCGGTAACCATTTCGGTAACTGGGTGTTCGACCTGAACGCGGGTGTTCATTTCGATGAAGTAGAAACGGCCGTCTTCGTAGAGGAACTCGAAGGTGCCAGCGCCACGGTAGCCGATCTCGATGCAAGCATCGACGCAGCGCTTGAGCACTTCAGCACGGGCTTTTTCATCAATCATCGGAGCCGGGGCTTCTTCAATCACTTTCTGGTGACGACGTTGCAGGGAGCAGTCGCGGTCATACAGGTGAATGGCGTTGCCCTGGCCGTCGGACAGAACCTGAACCTCAACGTGGCGCGGGTTGCCGAGGAACTTCTCCAGATAGACCATTGGGTTACCGAACGCAGCACCGGCTTCGGTACGGGTCAGTTTGGCCGACTTGATCAGGTCTTCTTCGTGGTGCACAACACGCATACCGCGACCACCGCCGCCGCCAGCGGCCTTGATGATCACTGGGTAGCCTACTTCGCGGGCAATGCGCAGGGCTTCTTCTTCGTCTTCCGGCAGTGGGCCGTCGGAACCCGGTACAACCGGAACGCCGGATTTGATCATGGCGTTCTTGGCAGAAACTTTGTCGCCCATCAGGCGAATGGTTTCGGCTTTCGGACCCACGAAGGCGAAACCGGAGTTTTCAACTTGTTCGGCAAAGTCGGCGTTTTCCGCAAGGAAGCCATAGCCTGGGTGGATGGCGGTAGCGCCAGTCACTTCTGCAGCGGCAATGATGGCCGGGATATGCAGGTAGGACTGGGTGCCCGGAGCCGGGCCGATGCAGACAGATTCATCGGCCAGGGCCAGGTGCATCAATTCACGGTCTGCGGTGGAGTGCACGGCAACGGTCTTGATACCCATTTCCTTGCAGGCGCGCAGGATGCGCAGGGCGATCTCGCCGCGGTTGGCAATCAGGACTTTTTCCAGCATTGCAGGCTCCCGGGACATCAGACGATGGTGAACAGAGGCTGGTCGTATTCAACCGGTTGGCCGTTTTCGACCAGGATGGATTCGATGGTGCCGCTAACTTCAGCTTCGATGTGGTTCATCATCTTCATGGCTTCGACGATGCACAGGATGTCACCTTTCTTAACGCTCTGGCCGACTTCAACGAAGTTGGCAGAGGTTGGGCTGGCCGCGCGGTAGAAGGTGCCGACCATCGGCGAGCGAACAACGTTGCCGTTGAGCTTTGGAGCTGCCGGAGCTGCAGCTTCAGCCGCCGCAACCGGTGCAGCTACAGGTGCTGCAGCAACAGGTGCAGGAGCGTAGATCGGTTGTTGTACAACGGCCGCTTGCTTGCTGTTACGGCTGATGCGTACGGATTCTTCGCCTTCACGAATTTCCAGCTCGTCGATGCCGGACTCTTCCAGCAGCTCGATCAGTTTTTTAACTTTACGAATATCCATAGTGATTCAACTCCCAGTATGGTCAGGGGCGTTTAAGTTCAAGTTGTTCAATTGCAGCCTCCAAGGCCAGTCGATAACCGCTGGCGCCAAGGCCGCAGATCACTCCTACAGCTACATCTGAAAAATAGGAGTGATGGCGGAAAGCTTCGCGTTTGTGCACGTTGGATAAATGCACTTCGATGAATGGGATGCTCACCGCCAGCAATGCGTCACGTAATGCGACACTTGTATGCGTAAAAGCAGCCGGATTGATCAGGATGAAGTCCACGCCTTCGCCCCGTGCCGCGTGGATACGGTCAATCAGCTCGTACTCAGCATTGCTTTGCAGATATTGCAGGTGATGGCCGGCCTCACGTGCTCTGCGCTCAAGATCCAGGTTGATTTGTTCCAGTGTTGTGGCGCCGTACACGCCCGGCTCACGAGTCCCCAAGAGATTTAGGTTGGGGCCGTGCAAGACCAGAAAGGTTGCCATGTTAAAGGTTGTCCTTATTTTGTGCTGCGCCGGACTATGCCTAGATGATAACGACGTGTCCAGTTCTCAGCAAAACTCAGCACGATGACTGACGTTTGCGGCAAATATATGACTGCTTGCCCTAAAGAAGTTCCCGCGCGCGTTGTAAGCGCGCTGTGAAGTCTGCGGCATCAATCTCACCTACGACACGCAAATCTTGTAGTTCGTCACCCTTTTTATTGAATAGCTGGATGGCAGGCGGTCCGAACAGTTTGTAGCGGTCTAGCAGGCTGCGCTGGGCAGCATTGCTTTCTGTTATGTCAAAACGCAGCAGTTGGTAGTCGCTCAGTAATGGGCCGACAACTGGCGAGCTAAACACTTGGCGTTCAATGACCTTGCAGCTGATGCACCAGTCTGCGTACCAGTCGAGCAGAACAGGCTGGCCGTTGGCTTTTGCTGCATTCAGGGTTGCGTCCAGCTCTGCAGGGGTGGTGATGGTTTGCCATTGGCCTTTGCTTGCGACGCTCTGGCTGGCTTGTGCTGCTCCTGTTGCGTGGCCCAAGGGTTGCAGTGGGTCGCTATTGCCTTGCAGGGCGCCAACCCAGGCAACAATGGCGTAGACCAGAAATGGCAGGCTGATGACGTGAGCAAATTTCTGATGATGGGTTTTGGGTGTCAGCTCAAGGGCGCCAAGCCACAGGGCAACACCTGCCGCCAATAGGCCCCATAGCGCGAGGCTGACTTGGCCGGGCACCACTCGCTCCAGTAACCAGATCGCCACGGCCAGCAGTAAGGCACCAAAGAAATTGCGTACGACTAGCATCCAGGGGCCTGACTTCGGCAGCAGGGCGCCGCCGCCCACGGCGAATAATACCAGTGGAGCCCCCATACCTAAGCCCAATGCCAGTAGCTTGAGCCCTCCGCCAAGAGCGTCCCCACTGGAGCTGATATAGAGCAGCGCTCCGGCCAGCGGTGCGGACACGCAAGGGGAAACCAGTACGCTGGATAAGACACCCAGAACTGCTGCACTGCCTAGCGTTCCGCCAGATTGACGCTGGTTTAGCCGCTGTAGCGGGCCGTCGATGAACGCTGGCAGGCGTAACTCCAGGAAACCCAGGCTGGCGAATCCGAAAAGGGCGAAGAACAACGCGAATGGCACCAGTACCCAAGGCGATTGCATGCGTGCCTGCAGATTCAGTTCGGCACCGAACAGCCCCATCAGTGCGCCAAGGATGGCAAAGCTGACCGCCATCGGCAGGACGTAAGCCAGGGAGAGGGCTAAGCTGCGTGCCCCGCCGGGACTGCCGCGCAGAACCACTCCGCTGAGAATCGGCAGCATGGGCAGAACGCACGGCGTGAAGGTCAGCGCCAGACCACCAAGGAAGAACAGGACCAGGTCCTGCCAGCTCCAGCCTTTACCGGTTGCTGTGGTAGGTGAGCTAAGTGTGCTGGTGTCGCCGATATCGAGAACGTTGGTTTCAGGTGGGTAGCACAGGCCTTTATCGGCACAGCCCTGAAAGCCCACCTTGAGTTTGAATGGTTGGTTATCTGGATTATTTAACGGTATGTCGATATCCAGAATTTCGTAATAGACCTCTACGTCGCCGAAGTAGTCATCTGTCTTAGCCAGCCCGGCGGGCAGTGTCGGCTGGGCTTTCAGGATGCCGGCCGGTTCACTGGCAAAGTTCAAGCGATGGCGGTAAAGGTAATAGCCTGGCGCTGCAACAAAGCGAATCTTTGCCGAATCTGGCGTACTGCTGACCAAGCTGAGTTTGAAGGCTTCGCCGACTGGCAGAAAGTCAGCGCTGTTGTTCAGTGTCGTGCCCAGCTGAAGAGGGGCATTTGGCCGCTCGAACAGGCTGGCTTGAGCTGGCAGCATGAACACAAACAGGATCAGGCAGAGTAATCGGCGCATAGCAGGCTCGTCAGACAAAAACTTCCCCATCATAACGGAGCTGAAGTCTGGAGGCATGCCCGACAATGCAAGTGGGCGTGTCGGGATGCCAGACGGTCAGCGACCGTCTGTCGCAGTTGGCCTCTGTGCCAGCTCGTTCGTCTCAGACCCTGAACGCTTGTACTGCAGCATGGAGTTTGCTGCCGAGTTGGAGCAGATGTTCGCCTTGATGATGACCTTCGGCGATGCGCTCCAGATTGTCGCTGCCCAGTTCATTAATGCGTTCGCTGTGTTCGCGAATGTTGCCAGCTGCACTGGTTTGTTGCGCTGTGGCTACAGCAATCCGCTCAGCCATATGGGAAATGGTATGGATCGCCGTCACGATTTCATCCAGGGCACCATCGGCCGCTTGAGCGTGACCTGCGGTTACTTCGGCATGCACGACTTGGTTACGCATGGCGTCGAGGGAGTGCAGTGCGGCTTGCTGTAAGCGCCCAATCAGCGCTTGAATTTCTGCGGTAGCTCCACTGGTGCGCTGTGACAGAGAACGCACTTCATCAGCCACTACGGCAAAGCCCCGGCCAAGCTCGCCAGCGCGGGCCGCTTCGATGGCGGCGTTGAGGGCGAGTAGGTTGGTTTGCTCAGCGATGCCGCGTATGACAGTAAGGACATTGCCGATGGTGGCAGTTTCTTCTGCCAGGTTTTCAATAGCCTGTGCATTGCCCTGTACCTGCCCAACCAGATCATGCAAACCGGTCAAGCTTTGGTTGATCACGTGCTGACCGTGCTCCAGCGCATCGGTGGCGCTGCGGCTGGCTTGAGTCGCTTGGGTTGCATCACCGGCGACTTGTTGGATGCTGGCTTGAAGCTCTCCCAATGAGGAGTGGATCAGGCTTGTGTCGTGGGTTTGCCGTTGCGCGCTGCTATGCAGGTTGCCACTCATGTCGGCCAGAGTACGGCTGGAGCCAAGAACTTCTTCAGCGTGACGGCGAATGGTGCTGACCAGCTCCACAAGATAGGTACGCAGCCGGTTCAGCGACTCCTCAATGTCTTGAAGCTCTCTGACTTTGCTGTTGAGGCGTATGCTCTCGGCGAAGTCGCCTTGGGCCCAAGTCGAAAGGGCTGGAACCAAGTGGGTGAGGGTGCGGTTGAGGCGGCGCTGCACTGTGTCGATAACCAAGGCGATCAGAACAATAATGCCAATCATAAGAATAAACAGTGTCTGCACTTCGTTCTGGATGCGGTTGTGCTCTGCTCGTACCAGCGGCTCTAGTCTGGCCAGGCTTTGTTGAACCTGCTCAATATGGGTGTTGGTCACGTTAGCGAGATCCAGGCGCTGTTGAATGAGGCTGCGGGTGCGCTGTAGTTCGGCTGGATATCGGGCGATTAGACTGCTCAACTCGCGTTTTAACTCAACTCCTTTATCGGTCTGCTGGGTTTCTTCGGCACCGGTTTCTAAGCCCAGCAAACTGGAAAAGCTGCTAGCGGCACTGCTGCGATCGTCTGCAATTCGCAGCAGCGGTAGATCGATGATTGTTTGAGCTTGTTTATTCAGGGAAGCCAGCTCACGTTCGACTTCTTCCATGAGTTCATCTCGCCCACTGTGGACAAACTTGTCACGCGCATGGGCAAGTCGGGTTAGGTGTTGTGCTGCAACCAGGAGCGGTCGGTAGTAAAGGCTGGCCTCTGTAGCATTGGCGCTATCTGCGTAGCGTTTGAGTTGCTCAAGGGCGGTGCCGGTCTCTCGCTCGGACTGAACGAGCAGCCCTTGAGGGTCACCTGAGAGCTTACCTACGGCCAGCAGGTCGTTAGCGGCGAAGCTCTTTAATGAGGTGAGCGTAAGTTGAAGGTCTTGGCTCAACTGCTCGGGCAGGGACAGGATGGCCTGATCCACGGCATCGAGAGACAGCAGGGCGCTGCTGTGGTGCATGGCATCGCCGTCAAGAAGGTAGTTGCGAACATTGTCGGCTACTTCATTCTGAAACTGCTGGGATAGATTCAGGTAGTTCGACATCAGCAGATAAGGCCGCTCAAGGGCGCGTTGTGACCACCATAGGGTGGTGCCAAGAGCGATACAGGCTGTCAGTAAAAGAAGTGTATTGAGGTTGGTGAGAGATTTCAGGCGCATAGACTCGACCGGTAGCGGTGCGGGGATCCGCCGCTATCCGGCGGATTAAGTCTATGAATTTATTGAGGTTATATGACGCTCGAATGACGGCTCGATGAAAATGAGGCTATGAGCCATTATTTTCTGGTGTGCATGCACAGACCTGATTGCGCCCACTGTTCTTGGCCCGATACAGCGCTTCGTCTGCCAATTGTGACAGGTGTTTACTGTCCATTCCTGCGCCCAGCTGTGCGACGCCGCAACTGAAGGTGCAGGACAAATCGTGGGGGGAGGCGGAGAATTGAACCTCTGCAAAACGCTTGCGGATTTCATCCATCACCTTAGCTGCCGAGGCAGCATCAGTGTCGGGCATGATGACGGCAAATTCCTCTCCGCCATAGCGGCCAATATGATCGGTCTTGCGTAGGCGTTGCTTAAGGAACAGGGCCAGGCTTTTGATCACGCGGTCGCCCATGGGGTGGCCGTAGGTGTCATTAACCTTTTTGAAAAAGTCGATGTCGATCATCGCGAAGCTCAGGGGCTGGCCTTCACGTTCGGCCCGCAAACGGGCATCTTCCAGCAGTTGCAGGGTGTGGGTGTGGTTGTACAGGCCGGTTAGGCTGTCACGAACCATGCGCGCTTTGAGGTTGCGGGCGCGGGCTGCACGGTTGCGCACGGTAGCGATGAGGTGACGAGGCTTGATTGGCTTGGTGAGGAAATCATCACCGCCTTCACTCATGGCATCCAGTTGTTTGTCCAAGTCGTCCTCTGCTGAGAGGAAGATGATTGGCACGCTGACATAACGATCATTGTGGCGGATAACCTGAGCCAATTCAGGCCCGCTGCATTCGGGCATATACATATCGAGAATGATCAAGTCCGGCTGGAACTCAGCCAGGTGATCCATGGCCTCGATGGGGGCGGTCAGGGTGCGGGTGATGATTCCGGCGCTGTTAAGCACGCGCTCAGTATGGGTAGCTTGGGCACGGGAGTCATCAACGATCAGCACTTTGTATGGGTCGTACTGGGCATTATGGGTCAGCACTTCGAGGCGTTCGAACAGATTTGAAGCGTCCAATGTGCCGGTAAAAAACTCGCGTCCACCGACGCGCACGGCCTCAAGTCGTGTGCGTGTATCGGTGTCTTCCAGGCTGAAGAAAAAGATTGGAATCTTTGGCTCCAGACCTTCCTGCAGGCTGCGGGCTAAGTGCAGTCCGCATTGGGGGCCGGAAAAGTCCACATCCATTACGATTGCGGCGGGATGACGCTCCGTCATGGCATGCCGGAAGGCATTAGCGCTGTCCATTACCACGGAGTGCATACCGAAGAACTCTAAGCGCTGCACCAGTTGCTCAGCCCGCTCAGGGTGATTGAGCGCTATATAAAGTGGTTTGCGCAGGGGCGGCAGAACCACTTGCTCAAGTCGGTCGCTGTGGCGAAGTCCTGTGCGAGATAGGCGCTGCATCAATAGGTTAATACGTACGATCAGGTCGCTGTTTAGGCGTCCTCTGTTGTCGCTGACTTGTTGCAGGCAGGTGTCCAGTTCGTGAGCCAAATGGTAATGGTCCATCTGCTCAAATCGCTCGGCATAGCGCTGCATTACTTGGACGGCATCCCGGAGTTCGGTAAGTCCGGACTCATTCCATTCGGATTGTTGCAGGCGTTGCCACACCTCAAGGACCAAGCGAGCCTGATGAATCACGCGCTGGGCAAAGTGCTGCTTCAGGCGGTCGTGGCTTGGCTCTTCACTTTCGATCATGGGGTGTCATCTGTGTATGGGGTGATGGCTAATTGATGGCCATGCTAGCACTGTCAGGCAATTTTACTAGGTGCGTTTAACTATTGGCGTCGGCATTTTGTCTATTCAATCATGCCAAGGCTAACCGTCGAAGCGTGCTAACGTGTTCTATACGGCACTGCGTTAAGACTGGAGTTCACATATAGTCTCTATACTTCATGTTTCAACTCTGATGACGGTCTGCTGTCAAATTCATTCAGAATGCTGTGCTCGATGATGTAGTAGGGTGCTGTATCGCTATTTCAGTAATAAAGGAAATTCCCATGCTGGACTGGAAGAATCGTACGGGTGCTGCGTCAGCGGGCGCGGCTGAGTCCAAACCTAAGCGCAGTGGCGGCTGGATCGGCCGTACAATCGGCGGTTTGTTGGGGCTCTATTTACTGGCTGCCGTGATTGTGGGCTGGTACTGGAGCCTGGAGCCGGAGCCATTTTCGGTTCAGGCCAGTGCAGAAGAGCTGGCGCAATCACGCCAGCAGAAGCTGGTTAATGGCTACACCACGGTTGCCACACTGCGCCATGTGGTCAGCACGCTGTTGAACAAGCCGGGTGGCTACCTGAGTAACGACCTGGCGCCTCCAGGCCTGTGGCTGGATAACATGCCGAGCTGGGAATACGGTGTGCTGGTGCAGGTGCGTGATATGTCCCGTGCGCTGCGCAAAGACTTCGCGCGCTCACAGTCGCAGTCCACTGAAGACCCTGATCTGTCCAAGGCCGAGCCGCTGTTCCACTTTGATAACAAAAGCTGGGCACTGCCGGCCTCTGAAGCCAAATACGCCGAGGGCATCAAGGCGCTGGATAGCTACCTCGCGCGGTTGGGGAATCCTGACCGCAATGAGGCGCAGTTCTATACCCGTGCTGATAATCTGAATAACTGGTTGGGCGATGCAGCTACCCGTCTGGGCTCGCTGTCTCAGCGCCTGTCGGCCAGTGTGGGTCAGGTGCGCCTAAACACCATGGTGGTTGATCCTGCGCTGGAGCGTATTAATGCTCAGTCCGATGTAGTCGAAGGTTCAAGCTACGAAACACCTTGGATGCAGATTGACAACGTGTTCTACGAAGCACGTGGCCAAGCCTGGGCATTGATGCACATGCTGCGCGCTATCGAAGTCGACTTTGCTGATGTGCTGGCGAAGAAAAACGCCACCGTCAGCGTGCGTCAGATCATCCGTGAGCTGGAGTCCGCCCAGGAAACGCTCTGGAGCCCGATGGTGCTTAATGGCAGCGGCTATGGCTTGCTGGCCAACCACTCGTTGGTCATGGCTAACTACATCTCCCGTGCCAACGCTGGTCTGATCGACCTGCGTCAGTTGCTCTCCCAGGGCTGATTGATGCCTTGGTCCGATGCCGAGGTGGCGCACCGCGCTGCCTCGGATTGCGAACGCGTTGCCTGGGTAGATGAGCACGATCGCGTGCTCGGGGCCCTAACGCGCAGTGAGCTGCGCGAGCGTCGTCTGATCGGGCGCTGCACCTTTATCCTGCTGTTCAACAGTGCCGGTGAGCTGTGCGTCCACCGCCGTACCCTAAGCAAGGCGCTGTATCCCGGTTATTGGGATGTTGCTGCTGGTGGGATGGTGGATGAGGGTGAGAGTTATGCCGAGTCCGCTCGCCGTGAGTTGGCTGAGGAGTTAGGCATTGAGGGTGTCGCGCTTAACGATTACGGTCGCTTCTTTTACGACGGAACAGAAAGTCGTTTGTGGTGTGGTGTATTCGCCGCTGTGTCAGATGCTCCTCTACGCCTGCAGCCTGAGGAGGTGCTGGAAGCTCGTTTTATCAGCCTAGAACAACTGCGTAACGAACTTACTTCCGGGTTCTGGTGCCCTGATTCTGAGCGGGCTTTGCAGCACTATCTGGATAGCCGGACTTAATCAGCTCCAGCGTGGAAACAACAGCCAGCCTGAATTTGTGCATTAAATTCAGGCTCAATGTGCGGCATCCTGCACAGCGTCGCGAATCCGCCGTTTAATGGCGCATTTTTACACTTAGCATTTGTAGTTTTTGCCGGTACACTGCGCCGCCTTCAAGCCCTGCACCTGTAGGGCGCGCTGCCCCTGCCAGAGTGGGGCTTCGCGGTCGATGCGCCCCCAGGCTCTATCATCGACCAATCGCTATCCTGACCCCTTTGAGGAACCGGCCGGTGGTCAAGAAAGCTTCTTCATTTGCCGCACTCAGCGGCCTGGTGTACTCCACCGATGGCGGTCGGCATTGCCCTGACTGTAGCCAGCCTGTGGGCGCCTGTATCTGCAAACAGAGCCAGATTCCCGCTGGTGATGGTATTGCCCGTGTGCGTCGCGAAACCAAAGGCCGCGGCGGTAAAACGGTGACGACCATCACAGGTGTCCCACTGGCCGAAGAACCCTTGAAAGAGTTGGCCAGTGCGCTCAAAAAGCGTTGTGGCTGTGGCGGTGGGCTCAAAGATGGTGTGATCGAGATCCAGGGCGATCACGTCGAGCTGCTGCTGGCTGAGCTGGTCAAGCGGGGCTTTAAAGCGAAAAAGTCGGGCGGCTGAGGCTGTCTCGCAGCAGTGAATCTTCAGTCCTTTGCGTTGGCATAGCTGAGTGCTGGCGGTTTGGGGAGAGTTCGCTGGTGTGGACTGCCTGCTATGGTTCCGCTAACTAAACTTCTCCGGTCGGATGGCTGTCCATCACCGGGTAAATGTCATTTCTGCCTATTATTTTGTTGTCACCCATTTTATGGGGGACTCACGTCATACAGGAGACTCCGATGTCTGCACAACGCACACGCAAGGACGATGGTAGCCAGTGGACCGTGGCGGACAGTCGTAGTGTCTACGGTATTCGCCATTGGGGCGCAGGCTATTTCGCGATCAATGAAAAGGGCCGGGTCGAAGTACGCCCGAATGGGCCACAGAGCACGCCGATTGATCTTTACGAGCAAATAGCCGAACTGCGCGAAAGCGGTTTGAGCCTACCGCTGCTGGTGCGTTTTCCGGATATTTTGCAAGATCGCGTGCGTCGCCTCACCGGTGCATTTGACGCCAATATCGCTCGCCTGGACTACCAAGCTCGTTACACCGCGCTGTACCCGATCAAAGTTAACCAGCAGGAAGCGGTGGTGGAGAACATTATCGCCACTGAGAATGTTTCCATCGGTCTAGAAGCCGGTTCCAAGCCGGAGCTGATGGCAGTGCTGGCGCTGGCGCCTAAAGGCGGCACCATTGTTTGTAATGGCTACAAAGACCGCGAGTTTATTCGCCTGGCATTGATCGGGCAGAAGCTCGGACACAACGTCTTTATCGTGATCGAGAAAGAGTCCGAGGTCGAGTTTGTGATTGAGGAGGCGGCCGAGCTTAAAGTCGCTCCTCAGGTCGGTTTGCGCGTTCGTTTATCGTCGTTGGCATCGTCGAAGTGGGCCGATACTGGAGGCGAGAAATCCAAGTTTGGCCTGTCTGCGGCACAGCTTCTGTCCGTGGTTGAGCGTTTCCGTGCGGCTGGCTTGGATCAGGGCATTCGCCTGCTTCACTTTCACATGGGCTCGCAGATTGCCAACCTAGCGGACTACCAGCACGGGTTTAAAGAGGCCATTCGTTATTATGGTGAGCTGCGTGGGCTGGGCCTGCCGGTTGACCATATCGATGTGGGCGGTGGTCTGGGGGTGGATTACGACGGTACCCATTCACGCAACGCCAGCTCAATCAACTACGACATGGACGACTATGCAGGTGTTGTCGTAGGCATGCTCAAAGAGTTCTGCGACGCGCAGGAGTTGCCCCACCCGAATATCTTCTCGGAGAGTGGCCGCTCCCTGACCGCGCACCACGCGATGCTGGTGGTGCAAGTTACCGACGTTGAAAAACACAACGACGAAATTCCAGAAATTGAGGACATCACCAGCCTGCCTCAAGTGGTTCAGTACCTGGTCGAATTACTTGGCCCGACCGATTTGGAAATGGTCACTGAGACATACTGGCGTGCGACCCACTACATGAGCGATGTGGCGACACAATATGCCGATGGCAAACTCACTCTGCGGGAGAAGGCTCTGGCAGAGCAGTGCTACTTCGCGGTATGCCGTCGCTTGCACAACTCACTCAAAGCGCGTCAGCGCTCTCATCGCGTGGTGCTGGATGAGCTGAACGATAAGCTGGCAGACAAGTACATCTGCAACTTCTCGGTGTTCCAGAGCCTGCCGGACACGTGGGCGATTGGCCAGATTCTGCCGATCATCCCGCTCAATCGTCTGGACGAAGAGCCGATGCGCCGTGCTGTGTTGCAGGACCTGACTTGTGACTCCGATGGCAAGATCCGCCAGTACGTGGACGAGCAGAGCATCGAAACCAGCTTGCCGGTGCATGAAGTCCGTGAGGGGGAAGATTACCTGCTGGGCGTATTCTTGGTGGGCGCCTATCAAGAAATCCTGGGTGATATGCACAACCTGTTCGGTGATACCGACTCGGTGAACATTTACCAGAGCAGCAATGGCAAGGTGTATCACGCTGGGATCGAAACCCACGACACCATCGAAGACATGCTGCGTTATGTGCACTTGTCGCCGGACGAACTGATGACGCATTACCGCGACAAAGTGGCTGGCGCCAAGATCAGTGTGCGTGAGCGCGCCCAGTTCTTGGATGCTTTGCGTCTGGGCCTGACTCGTTCGTCATACCTCTCGTCATGAACATGTCCTGACTGAAAAAGCCCCGCAATGCGGGGCTTTTTCATATGTGCAGCGCACAGCTTATTCCTGACGGGCTTTCAGGCGGATATCGCCTGATCCTGACTCAATCAAGTGTGCATAACGTGCTGGCAGATGGGCTCGTACTTGTCCGTTGCTGACTGTTGCTGGATAGCTGCACAGGCGCTTTCGCTGAGTATCAGTTCCTACTTTATCCAGCCTGTAGAAATGCCATTCCACATGCGTGCCTTCGGGAAGCGCTGTTGGCAGGCTGAAGAACGGTGATCCTTCGGCGTAACCCACATGGAAGTCCGCAGGTGCCGGGCCATCGGGAAAGGGCGGTGCGTCAAGAAAGCCGAACACGGAGTCGTGTTGTAACAGCGATTCGCGAGCATATGGCCATACCAGTTGGCGTAAGAAGTATTGGTCGGCGAAGTGGGTGGAGGTCATGGGCTGCTGGGCAAACAGCTCGAGCAATTCGTCCAGGTTGGGCAGCGCCCCTGCAACACAGCCCCACAATCCTGCGAGCAGCAGCTCGGTATGGCTGGCGCTGTCGCGCATGGCGTGGAATCGCTTGCCACTGCTTACCCACAGTTCAACAGCTTGGGCTTCACGCTGCGAAATGACCGAGTCGGCATCTCGAAAAAGAACCCTATCGAGATTGGGTTCAGACAATGCCAGGAAGCGCCACATAGGGCCAGGCCAATGGCGAGCTTGTTCATCGACATAGCGCACCTGAGCTCCAGCGTTCCGGAGACGCTGGACAATGTTGGCCGGGACGCTGTCATCAATATAGAAACGGCAGGTCCAGTTTGGGTAGATCGTCGGCTGTTCCTGAGCATTGATGATCGCGGTCTCGCAATATTTTGAGTCGCGGCCGAACAGGGAAAATGCAATCAGGTTGCGGCCTCGGCTTTGATTGCTTGGGGGCGCAGGCAGCACGGTCACTTCAGGTGCAGGCAACGGGGCAGGGGCCGAGAACATTTCGTTGCGTAGGGTCAGGGCTTTTAGTCCGAAAGCTCGCACCTGGTCCCATTGTTTCAGCGCACCATGGGCGTGAGACAGCGCATCAAACAGAGCAAGAGACTTGGCGCCGAGGTTCAATGCTCGGTTTGCGTATTCAATTGCTGACTCCCAGCGCTCCAACTTGATGCAGTTTACGGCTGCATCAATCCAAGCCGGTGCCAGGCGGGGATTGATCTGGGTGGCGCCCAGACAGGCCTCCAGCGCCAGCTGATGGTGACCTTCGCTATAAGCGCGTCGGGCTCTCTTTTCGAATGATTCCAGCGCGAGTTGTTGTTTGTTAATTGAGCCTCTTTTAGAGGAAGCCTTTTTCATTAATGACCTATTTCAACGACTAAATAAACCCAACTTTCCAGTTGCTCTCGATAAGAATCGTATGAGTACTATTTTGGCTGTCTTATTGTTTTGGTAATTGTCTTTTTTCCAGCTGGAGAGATGACTTTTAGTTTTGTTGGTATGGTGGATTTAAGTAATGAATAGGTCTTTAGGATAAGTCTGATGTTGGATTTTATATATTTTAATTAGCATCGGAGGTTTTCCCGTGGTTGATTTATCGATAAGTGGTATCACGGGTTATTTGTACCGGCATGTGTTTTAAGTGGTTTGTTTTTTTTGTGAGTGGTTAGTGCGGAAATGGCCAGGGATATAGGTATCTGTTGATGTTGATTAAGGTAGGTTTTCTGAGGGGGGTTATCTTTTGTGCCTGTTTTCTCGGCCATTCAGCTCATGCGAACGAAAATAGCCCTTCAAGTGGTATGGGTTATCGTGCGGGGTTCGTCTGTAATCCTCAATGCGTTTCGGTTGCAAGTGGAAAGCGTGTTTCTGAATCCACTTTAATTGATAAGGCGACTCCCGTTGTTTCAAAACGCTTATATGAAAATCAGAGTTATCTTAAAAATATCTCTGCTTCAAGAATGGCGGCTGATTTCGATATTAAATCAATGCCTGTTGTCGCTCACGATATGCGTAATGAGCGTAATGGCTTGTATTTGTGGCGGGCTGTCCAAGCAGCAGTTAGTACTTACCCATCCATTCGCAGTGCTATGGCCACGCTGGCTCAACAGAGCAACTCGATGGATGTCGCCAGAGCTGGTTATTACCCATCGGTCAAAGCTGGCGTGAGTGGCGGGCGTCAGGGCAATGTGGGGAATGGCCGGGTCTTTTCGGTTAACGCGTCGCAGATGCTGTACGACTTTGGCAAGGTGGGCAGTGAGGTCAGTCATGCCAAGGCCGGTGTCCAGCGTCAGTATGCACAGGTTCTGATGGTGGTCGATGATGTGGCCCGGCAGACAGCACAAGCGGTGATTGAGGTGCGTCGCTTTCAGCTACAGGAAATCGCCGCAAGAAAACAGATCGATGCTCTCGCTGATCTGCTCAAAGTTGCCCAGGCGAGAGTGTCTTTGGGGGCCAGTAATCAGGCTGACCCTGTGCAGGCTGGTTCTCGCCTGGATGCAGCTGAATCGACGTTGCTGTCGATCAGAACACAACTGCAGCAGTGGCGGAGCAAACTCAGAAAGCTCGTACACGAGCCGCTGCCAACCTCTATCAGTGTGTTGCCAGAGCCTGAGTTACGTCAGGCTGTTGAGGTTATTCAGCCTGATTTTAATCAGGTGCCGCAGATGCAGGTGGCTCAGCTGGAGTTGGAAATGGCCCGGGCGCAGTTGGGTAAGGCCAAGGCTCAGCAGCTGCCGACAATCTCTGTCAGCGCTGGCGTTGATCAGAACATGGGTGACATGCGTAATACCCAGAGCGATCACGATTACAACCTGATGCTGAACTTCACCAACAGCCTGTTTGAAGGCGGCGCTTTACGCGCCCAGGAGCGCGCTGCTGGCCATGCAATTAACTCCGCGCAAGAGCATGTTGAGGACGTCAGTCTGGACCTTAAGGACAAGTGGCAGAGCCTTTCCGAGCAGATAACAGGACTTCAATCCCGCTTGCCGATGCTGACTGCTCGTAAACAGAGCATCACCGAAACCCGTCGCCTTTACCGCGAGCAGTATCTGTCCCTGGGAACGCGTTCATTGCTCGATCTGCTTAACGCTGAGCAAGAAATATTTCAGGCTGAGGTCGAGCATCAAAACGCGATTCACGACCTGCTGCAGGCACGTCTCGACTATGTGTTGGCGACCGGGCAAATGCGCGATGTGTTTAACCTTACGGGCCTTTCGCTCTCAGGGATCGAAAAATGAGTGCGGTTCAGGATATGGACAGTCAGACGTTGTCGTATGAGCCTTGGATTCAAGGTTTTCTGGGGATAGCGCAGTATTACGGCTTGAGTGCTTCTGTTGAGCAGATTCGTGTTGCCTTGGAATGGGCGAAGGGCCAGCCACTGGATCTTCAGCTTGAGCAGATGGCTCGAAATATTGGCCTGACCTTTTCTGTTGAACGCTTCAGCGAGTCGATGCTGGACCCTTGGCGTTTGCCGTTACTGGTCGATTTAGGCGAAGGGCGTGTGGCGCTGATTGAGGGGGTTGGCAGTGACGGTCAGGTCGGGGTTCGCTTGGGGGATGAGCACTCCGTCGTGCAGCTCTGGTCGTTTGATGAGCTACGGGCACGTACTCGGCGAGTAATCCTGTTGCGGCCGCAAATATCGGTGCCGGATGCCCGAGTCGACGATTACATCAAGCCATATGAGGCTGGCTGGTTCTGGAAGCTGGCCCTGGCTGATTGGCCGCGCTACGGGGACATTATGCTGGCGTCTCTGGTCGCCAACATTCTGGCTCTGTCTTCGATGATTTTTTCGATGCAGATCTATGATCGAGTTATCCCGGCGCAGTCAGAGCCGACACTCTGGGTGTTGTTCGGCGGGGTGATGCTGGCGATTATCATCGAGTTTTGCATGCGAGTGGCCCGTACCCATATTTCAGACAAGATCGGTAAACGTGCTGACTTGCGTATCTCTGACCGGGTGTTCGGCCATGCCCTACGGATTCGCAGTGAGCACCGCTCCAAATCCACTGGCTCGTTTATCTCGCAACTGCGTGAGCTGGAACAGGTGCGGGAGCTGATCACTTCAAGCACCTTGGGCGCTATCGCGGATTTACCGTTCTTTCTTCTGTTTCTGGTTGTGTTGTGGATGGTGGCAGGGGCAATTGCCTTTGTGCCGATGGCGGTAGTGCCGCTGTTGCTGATTCCCGGTTTGCTGCTGCAAAAGCCATTGGCCAAGCTGGCTAAACAGGGGATGCGCGAGTCGTCATTGCGCAACTCCATGTTGGTCGAAGCGGTGCAGGGGATTGATGACATCAAGTTGCTACGGGCTGAAGCAAAATTTCAGAACCAATGGAATTACGCGAATGAAGTGACCGCAGGTTTCAGTATGCGCCAGCGCTTCATTACCGGGGCCATGATGGCCTGGACACAGGAGCTGCAATCTCTGGTTTACGTCACGGTCATTCTGGTTGGCTGCTTCATGGTGATGAACGGTGATATCACCACTGGGGCTCTGATTGGGGCTTCGATTCTGTCGTCCCGTATGGTTGCTCCTCTGGCGCAGATATCGGGAATCATGGTGCGCTGGCAGCAGGCCAAGGTGGCCCGCGAGGGGCTCGAGGAGCTGATGAAGCGCCCGGTCGATCAGCCACCTTTTAGCAAACGCCTTCATCGACCCGTGTTACGGGGGCACTACCATCTTAAGGGCGTGCGCTTTAAATACGAGACAGACTCAAAAGAGGTGGCACTGAATATCGCGGGGCTGAAAATCAGACCGGGTGAAAAAGTGGCGATCCTCGGGCGCAATGGTGCAGGCAAGTCGACGCTATTGCAGGTGTTATCCGGCCTTTCTACACCCGATCAGGGATCTGTCAGCCTGGATGGATTGAGTCTGCCATTGATTGATCCGGCAGATGTGAGGCGAGACGTCAGTCTGCTTTCGCAAAGTGCCACGCTGTTTTACGGAACGCTACGTGAAAACGTGGTGCTGGGACGTCCACAGGCCAGTGATGACGAGATTATCTTGGCGATGAAGCTGAGTGGTTCATTGCCGTTGCTGCAAGCGCTTCCCGATGGTTTGGATCATGTCCTTATGGAGGGCGGTAAGGGGCTTTCCGGTGGGCAGCGGCAGTCCCTACTGCTGGCTAGGACCTTTATCCGAAACCCTCAGGTATTGCTGCTGGATGAGCCAACAGCTTGGTTGGATGAGGTCACTGAGCGCAATTTAATCCGCACGCTGCAACCATGGTTGGCAGGACGAACGTTGGTGGTGGCGACGCATCGGCCGGCGTTGCTGAGCTGGGTTGAACGAGTGGTCGTGCTGGAGGCGGGGCGGGTCATCATGGATGGTAGTAAAGAGAAGGTTTTGCAGGATCTGACACGTCGAGCCACTAACAACGCGGCGCAGCCTGTGGAGAAACCTAATGACTGACTCAGCTCCCGTTCAGGTTGAAAGCACCGCCTCTACTGCCGTTACAGTAACTTCATCCCATGCAGCCAGTCGCCCCCGGGTTGCGCTGAGTGCAGACACGGGCCAAATGCCGCGTTCGTCAATCATTGTGTGGCTGATTGCCCTTGCGCTGCTGACGTTTTTTATTTGGGCTTACACGTTTCGTCTGGACGAGGTTACAACAGGCGTTGGCAAAGTGATTCCGACTTCCCGTGAGCAGATCATTCAGTCCCTTGAGGGAGGCATTATTGCGGCCCTCAACGTGAAGGAGGGAGACGTGGTTGAGCGCGGACAAGTCTTGGCACAGCTTGATCGTACGCGCATTAAATCAACGGTCGACGAGAGTGCTTCCCGAGTTAATTCCGCTTTGGCAACAGCGGCACGTCTGCGTGCTGAGGTCACAGGTGAGCCTTTGGTATTTCCGGCGCGAATTCGTGAGGATGCTGCCTTGGTTCGCTCAGAGACAGCCCTCTACAACTCGCGACGCGAGAGCCTGGATAAAAGTCTCAAAGGTCTTGCTGAAGCGCTCAGGCTTGTGCGTAAGGAGCTGCAACTGACTGAGGCTTTGGTTAGGCAGGGGGCTGCGAGTGATGTAGAGGTGCTGCGCCTTAAGCGGCAGGCCAATGAGTTGGAAATGAAGTCTAACGACACACTTAGCCAATACTTCGTCAAAGCTCACGAGGAGCTGGCTAAGGCTAATGCTGAAGTTGAGGCACAGGAATCGGTAATGCAGGGACGCGCAGATATGCTTTCGCGCATGACTATAACCTCACCAGTACGTGGTGTTGTTAAGGATGTCACTGTGACCACCGTAGGCGGTGTTATTCCTCCAAATGGACGGTTAATGGCCATTGTTCCGATTGAGGATCAATTGCTTGTTGAAGTGCGTATCTCGCCCCGGGATGTTGCTTTTATTCATCCAGGGCAGCCAGCAACTGTCAAAGTGACTGCGTATGACTACTCCATATATGGTGCTCTTACTGGCAGGGTAACAATGATCTCGCCTGATACCATTCAAGATGACGTCAAACGTGATGTCTACTACTACCGGGTTTTCGTCCGTACTGATGCCGATGCATTGCTAAATCGAAAAAATGAAAGATTTCCAATATTTCCTGGAATGATTACGACTGTCGATGTCAGTACTGGTAACAAGACCATTTGGGAATATTTGATAAAACCTCTTAATCGGGCTAAAGAGGCGTTGAGGGAACGGTAGAGTTACTCAGCTTTTGACGATGAGAAAGCTATTTATCGTTCAAACTTTTCGCATTGGCCACTAGTTAGTGGCTGTAATTTCCCAGCGTCTCGTCCATACCCTATGAATTTACGACTGGATATGCGCGCCTGAATGGGCTTCTGCATACTCCGAGCGTTACGTAGTAGCAGTAGTGCTGAGTATTCCTTTTATTGTTGTTATATCAGAGCTCTGTGCTGTCATTTTGATATGCACTTATCCATAAATATTTTATGGATAAGTGCAGGTGTGGGTGTATTAAGAATATTCTCCATGCAATTTAAATAATCTGATTAGCAGTCTTCTTATTTAGGATTCGTCCTAGGGGGATTTCGCTGTTTGGGTATTATCTTATTACTTGGGACTAGAGTTTCAGGTCTATTTATTTTCATGCAAATTGCCCATGAACATTATGTTTGTGGGTTTTGTTTGTATTTTGTTTGATATGCAAGCGCATATAAGTCTGCGCTTCTCAATGGAATGGGATGGGTAATATGCCATTAGTGTCATTGATAGATAAAACGTCCGGGAATAAATCCACGGACTTAGGCGCTACGGTGAAGATTCAAAGTCCGAGCATTGTCACAATCGCCGCCTCACCAGCAGATATAGGTTCGATCAGCAGAGAGGGTAATTCGCTGGTTATAAAGCTGAAATCAGGTGAGGTGATAACCCTGACCGATTTTTTTGTGCCTCAGGACGGTATGAGAAATGACTTGGTCATTGATGATACGCCTGCCCAGGGGGGCTTTTGGTGGGCCGAATATGATGAACCGTGGGATGGCGTCCAGTTGGTGCAGGTTGACTCACTTGAGTCTCTGATGGGCGGTGAAGAGGGCTGGGGGGTGACGCCTCTGTTGCTGCTAGGTGGGGCGGGGGCGGCGGGTGTCGCCGCTGCGGCCGGTGGCGGTGGTGGCTCCAGCCATAGTTCTGCTCCAGTCCAAGATGTTGTTGCGCCCGATAGTCCGGTGATTAAGTTCAATAACAAACACGGTTTGACCGGTACTTCCGAGGCGAATGCGACAATTACGTTGTACCGCCCGGATGGCAGTACTGTGGTCACGCAAGCAGACAAAAATGGCCTGTGGCATTTCAACCCGAACCCGATGGGCGAGGGCGAGGAGGGATATGTTTCTGCAACCGATGCTTCCTCCAATGAGAGCGGCAAAACTGCAACCGGGCCGGCTGACGTAACTGCTCCCGATGCTCCGCATGTAAATAGTAACAACAGCCATGGTCTGGCAGGCTCCAGCGAAGCTGGCGCAACGGTTACTGTGATTCGTCCGGATGGATCAACCGCCACAACCCAGGTAGATGAACAGGGTAATTGGCTGTTTAAACCGAACCCTCTGTTTGATGGTGAGCAGGGCAGAGTTAGTGCTACCGATAAGGCCGGTAACGAGGGGGCGTATGCTGAAACAGGGACTGCAGATTTGAGTGTCCCTGAGCCTCCGGTCATTGACACCAATAACGGTGGTGGCTTAGGCGGCAGTGGCGAACCTGGCGGAGTCGTCGTGGTAGAACGCCCTGACGGCAGCACCGTCACCACCATCGTGGATGAGGACGGTAACTGGACTATTAAGCCGAACCCGCTGGAGGAGGGCGAGAAAGGCTCTGTCACCATCACAGATCCAAGCGGCAACATCAGTGAGCCGAGTGAGACGGGTGAGGCTGATTTTAGTGCGCCAGATGCGCCCTTGGTGCTGAGCAACAACGCGGTTGGACTGGCCGGCACGGCTGAGGCCGGGAGCACCGTTACGCTGGTGCGTGCTGACGGCAGCAGCGTCACTACCAATACTGACAGCCAGGGCAACTGGTCCATGAGCCCGAACCCTTTGACTGATGGCAGCTCTGGTCATGTGACAGCGACTGATGCCAGTGGCAATACCAGTGCGCGGACCTCGACAGGTATTGCTGACCTACTGGCTCCAGATACACCGCTGGTGCTGACCAATAATGCAAATGGGCTGGGGGGGCTGGCAGAAGCGGGTAGCAATGTGACATTGCTGCAAAAGGATGGCAGCTCGATCACCGTTCAAGCCGATGAGAGTGGTCGTTGGCAGATTCAGCCCAACCCACTGGCGGATCAGAGCGAAGGTACTCTGACCGCCACCGACGTCAGTGGCAACGTCAGTCTGCCAGGTTCAACCGGATTGGCAGACTTGCTGGCTCCAGATATTCCAAGGGTTGAGTGCAACAACCTGGATGGGTTGATTGGTACCGGTGAGCAAGGCTGCATCATTACTTTGATTCGCCCAGATGGCAGCACAGTTACAGCAATCGTTGATGCTGATGGCAAGTGGATGATTCAGCCCAACCCTCTCGAGGATTGTGAGGAAGGGACTGTTAACGCCACTGACCCCAACGGTAATAAAAGCGGCGATGGTCCGACAGGGGCGGCTGATATGACGCCAGCCGAGCCGCCGCAGGTTGAGTACAACAATGCTTCCGGTTTGGGGGGTATTGCTGAAGCGGGCGGAACAATTACCGTCACACTCAACGATGGATCAACGGTCACAACTACGGTCGACCAGGCTGGTAACTGGGAGTTGCAACCTAACCCACTGGTCCATGGTGAGAATGCAACCATTACGTTGACTGACCCGGGGCGTAACGTAAGTCCGCTGGGAGACACTGGTGTTGCTGATCTACTTGCCCCGGATGCACCTGTCATCAGCAGCAATAACGGTGAAGGGCTAGTGGGGGCTGGTGAGCCTGGCAGCACAGTACTACTTGAACTCTCTGATGGCAGCACGCTGACTACTGTAGTGGATGAGCAGGGGCAATGGGCATTTGTACCCAACCCGCTGAATCATGGGGAGCGTGGCAGCGTCAGCCTTAAGGACCTTGCGGGCAATATCAGTAGTTCCACCGATAGTGGAATTGCAGACTTGAACGCTCCTGATGGTGCACAGATCGCCACCAATAACCTAGCTGGATTAACCGGCACCGCTGAGTCAGGAAGCACCGTCATTTTGCTTAGAAGCGATGGTAGTAGCCTGAGTGTCCACGTGAGCGATAGCGGCACTTGGTCGTTCAGTCCCAACCCGCTGAACCATGGTGAAGAAGCTACGGTCATCGTCCGTGATAACAGTGGCAACCAGAGCTTGCCAGCCCTGACCGGCAGTGCAGATCTGGTAGCGCCGGACGCACCTGTTATAGAAGCCAATAACCAGCTGCTCCTTGGTGGCAGCGCTGAGGTTGGTGGATTGATCGTTGTGCGCCTGCCCGACGGCAGTAGCCTGAGTACTGTTGTTGATGAGACCGGGCGGTGGTCAATTGAGCCTAATCCGTTGGGTGAGGGGGAAAGTGCTCGTGTCACTGTCACCGACCAAGCGGGCAATATTAGTCGTCCGGCGAATACAGGCGGGACAGACGTTACGGCTCCGGATGCTCCTGTTGTTGAAAGCAACAATACGGGAGGCCTTGCTGGTACAGCTGAGCCTGAAAGCATCATTACCCTGACCAAGTCAGATGGCAGCACTGTAACAACTGTCACCGATGCCGACGGCAATTGGCTCATCAAGCCTAATCCCTTGGCTGATGGCGAAGAGGGCTTGGTGACGGCCACTGACTTCAGTGAAAACACCAGTGTCAGCACGAGTACCGGTCCGGCTGATCTGGTCGCGCCTGATGCGCCGGTTATCGAAACCAACAATGATCTGGCCTTGGGAGGCAGTGCTGAGGCAGGCGGTACGATTGTAGTTACTCTCCCTGATGGAAGTACCCTGACAACTGTTGTTGATACAGAAGGTCTGTGGGCGCTACGCCCGAACCCGCTCGACAATGGTGAGACGGCCATCGTTACGGTGACCGACCCCGCAGGCAACATCAGCGAACCTGTGGTGAGTGGCGTTGCTGATATCACCGCGCCGGATAGCCCTGTGGTTGAGAGCAATAACCAGGGCGGCCTGACCGGTAGCGCAGAACCCGGTAGCACCATTACGCTGATCAAGCCCGATGGCACCACCTTGACCGCGGTGAGCGATACCAATGGCAAATGGGCGATGCAGCCGAATCCGCTGGCTGACGGTGAAGAAGGCAAGGTGACTGCGACGGACCCGAGCGGGAATATCAGCGATGAATCGCTGACAGGTCCAGCCGACCTGATCGCGCCGAGCGCCCCTGTTATTAACACTAACAATGGCGCAGGTTTGATAGGAAGCGCGGAGGCGGGCGGCACCATCGTAGTTAAACTATCTGATGGCACTACGCTGACAACCAGCGTCGGCGAAGATGGGCTGTGGTTTGTACAGCCTAACCCTCTGACTGATGGTGAATATGCCACTGTAACTGTCACTGATCCTGCGGGTAATACCAGCGCACCGGCTGACACCGGCATAGCGGATATCACTGCACCTGATGGACCGATTGTTACGGGCAACAACCTGGGAGGCCTGACAGGTACAGGCGAGGCGGGTAGCACCATTACTCTGACTAAGCCCGATGGCGGCACATTGACCACTGTGACTGATGCCAACGGCAAGTGGGTAATGCAGCCAAACCCATTGGTTGATGGTGAAGCAGGTGTTGTCACCTCAACCGACGCCGCAGGTAACGTCAGTACTGAAAGTCAGACTGGTGCTGCTGATCTGATCGCACCAGACGTTCCTGTAATTGAGATTAATAACGAAGCTGGTCTCAGCGGCAGTGCTGAGGTCGGTGGCGGCATCGTGGTCAAACTGCCTGATGGCAGTACTCTCACCACTACTGTAGATGAAAATGGTCAGTGGTCGATTCAACCGAACCCGTTACAAGACGGCGAGAGTGCCAACATCACCGTAACTGACCAAGCAGGTAACACCAGTAAGCCAGTTAATACTGGAGGGGCTGATGTAATTGCTCCGGATGCTCCGATTGTTGAGAGTAATAACCTTGGCGGCTTGACCGGTACAGGTGAGGCGGGCAGCACCATTACTCTGACCAGGCCAGATGGCAGCACCTTGACCACTGTGAGCGATGCCAATGGCAAGTGGGCTATGCAGCCTAATCCGCTGGCAGACGGTGAAGAAGGCAAGGTCACTGCAACTGACCCGAGTGGCAACACCAGTGGTGAAACTACAACTGGCAAGGCCGATCTGGTCGCGCCTGAAAAACCTGTCATTGAGAACAATAACGGCAATGGCCTGGATGGCACCGGTGAAGCGGGCGGTATCGTTGTAGTCGAGCGTCCAGACGGCAGCACCGTTACCACCACCGTTGATGGCGAAGGAAACTGGTCGATCCAACCTAACCCGCTGGAAAGTGGCGAGAAGGGTTCGGTCACCATTACCGACCCAAGCGGCAACATCAGTGAGCCGACCGAAACTGGCGAAGCTGACGTCACCCCGCCAGCGCCACCGGTTGTGGAAAACAACAACGGCAATGGTTTGGATGGCACTGGTGAGGCCGGTGGCATCATCGTGGTTGAGCGCCCGGACGGCAGCACCGTTACCACCATCGTTGATGGCGAGGGAAACTGGTCGATCCAACCTAACCCGCTGGAAGACGGCGAGAAGGGCACGGTCACAATCACCGATCCAAGTGGCAACATCAGTGAACCGACCGAAACCGGCGAAGCTGACGTCACCCCGCCAGCACCGCCAGTTGTGGAAAACAACAACGGCAATGGTTTGGATGGCACCGGTGAAGCGGGCGGTATCGTTGTAGTCGAGCGTCCAGACGGCAGCACCGTTACCACCATCGTTGATGGCGAAGGAAATTGGTCGATCCAACCTAACCCGCTGGAAGACGGCGAGAAGGGCAGCGTCGCTATCACCGACCCAAGCGGCAATATCAGTGAGCCGACCGAGACGGGTAAGGCTGACCTGATCGCTCCGGATGCTCCGCGAGTAAGTAGCAATAACCTCTCAGGACTGACCGGCTCAGCTGAGCCCGATAGCACTATTACCTTGACCAAACCTGATGGCAGCACGGTGACTACTCACACCGATAAGTCAGGACACTGGGTATTTAAACCCAACCCACTGAAACATGGGGATGAGGGGCATGTGACCGCGAGCGATGTCAGTGGCAACGTAAGTGCTCAAGCACCTACGGGGCATGCTGATCTGATTGCTCCCGATAAACCGATTGTTGATATCAATAATGAGTCTAGCTTGGCTGGCAGTGCAGAGGCTGGCGCCACGGTTGTGGTGAAACTGCCTGGAGGCAGCAGCCTGACTACCACCGTGGACGAAGAGGGGCGCTGGAGCATTCAGCCGAACCCGTTGGACGATGGCGACAGTGCTACCGTGTTGGTTAAAGACCCGGCCGGTAACAGCAGTCAGCCAATCAATACTGGAGGCTCAGACACTGTCGCGCCGGATGCCCCTGTGGTCACTAGTAATAACGCAGGAGGGCTGGTTGGTACCGCTGAGCCTGATAGCCTGATCACCTTGACCAAGGTGGATGGCAGTACTGTTACAACGCAAACTGATGGCGATGGCAACTGGGCTTTCCAGCCTAATCCTTTGCCTCATGGTGAGTCGGGTAAGGTGACCGCCGCCGACCCGAGCGGCAACGTAAGTGCCCAAACCGACACCTTGGCAGCCGACCTGATTGCCCCGGACTCGCCGCGTATCGAGTCTAACAACGAAGCAGGACTGAGCGGCAGTGGTGAGGTTGGTGGCACTGTTATTGTTGAACTGCCAAGTGGCTCGACGTTAACCACTGTTGTTGATGAGGAAGGTCACTGGGCAATACAGCCAAACCCACTGGCTGAAGGTGAACAGGCCGCCGTTACTGTCGCTGACTCGGCGGGCAACATCAGTAATCCGACCATCACTGGTAAAGCCGATGTGATTGCACCGGATGCCCCGGTTGTTGAAAGCAATAACCTGGGCGGTTTGGCGGGTACCGGTGAAGCAGGCAGCACCATTACCCTGACCAAACCGGACGGCAGCACGGTTACCACTGTGACTGACGCCAATGGTAAGTGGGCGATCCAGCCTAACCCTCTGGTCGATGGTGAGCAGGGCAAGGTCACTGCAACTGACCCAAGCGGCAACACCAGCGGTGAAACCACAACTGGCAAGGCTGACTTGATCGCTCCAGAAAGGCCGGTCGTTGAAAACAACAACGCTAACGGCCTTGATGGAACTGGCGAAGTTGGCGGTATCGTTGTGGTTGAGCGCCCCGACGGCAGCACCGTCACCACCGTTGTTGATGGTGAAGGCAACTGGTCGATCCAGCCGAATCCGCTGGTAGATGGTGAAGAAGGAAAGGTCACCGTAACTGACCCGAACGGCAACACCAGTGGTGAAATCACAACCGGCAAAGCCGACCTGATTGCGCCGGAAAAGCCGGTTGTTGAAAACAACAACGGCAACGGTCTGGATGGTACCGGTGAAGTTGGCGGTATCGTTGTGGTTGAGCGCCCAGACGGCAGCACCGTCACCACCGTTGTTGATGGTGAAGGCAACTGGTCGATCCAGCCTAACCCGCTGCAAGACGGCGAGACAGGTTCGGTCACTATCACTGATCCAAGCGGCAATACCAGTGAGCCGACCGAGACGGGTAAGGCTGACCTTATCAAGCCTGATGCTCCGACGGTTGAGAGCAACAACCTTGGCGGTCTAACCGGTATGGGCGAGGCAGGTAGCACCATCACTCTGACTAAGCCAGACGGCAGCACGGTCACCACCGTGACCGACGCCAACGGTAAGTGGTCGATGCAGCCAAACCCGCTCGCTGACGGCGAAGAGGGTAAGGTCACTGCAGCTGACCCGAGTGGCAATACCAGTGGTGAAACCGCAACCGGTAAGGCTGACTTGATTGCGCCAGACGCACCGCACGTCGACAGTAATAACCTGAGCGGTCTGACCGGTATAGGTGAGGCAGGTAGCACAATTACCCTGACCAAACCGGATGGCAGCAGTGTGACGACTGTTGCCGATGCCAGTGGCAAATGGCAGTTCCAGCCGAATCCATTGCCAGAGGGGGAAAAAGGTCATCTGACGGCTACTGATGTCAGTGGCAACACCGGGCCTGAAACCGTTACAAGTGTGACTGATTTGACGCCACCGGCAGTGCCGGTCATTGACCAGGTGATTGATGATCAGGGTAATCGCACAGGTGCAATTGCCAATGGTGAATACACCGATGACGATCGCCCGGAAATCGTAGGTAGCGGTGTTGAAGCTGGAGCGTTGATTCGTGTTTACGACAAAGGCGTTGAAATTGGCAGCACCTATGCTGATGGGAATGGCAACTGGAGCTTCACCCCTGAGGCGGCACTAACGTTTGGCGTGCATGTGTTTAGGGTCACAGCAACCGATGCTGCAGGTAACCCGAGCGGCTTCAGTAACGAACATGCGATTTTCCTGCAGCAGGCGAGTGAGCTGGCGGATGTAGCCATCACTTCAATAAGTGATGACACAGGTGTAGCGGGTGACTTCATCACCAGTGATACCAGCCTGACCGTCAGCGGAACTCTTAGTGCTGAACTGCGTGACGGTGAGCGGGTTCAAGTATCGAATGACGGTGGCAAAACCTGGATGTATGCCACTGTGCTGGGTACCACTTGGTCTTTGGCTGATCCGACACAGCACGAAGGCCAGTTCACCTACTACGCTCGCGTGGCGGATATGCTGGGCAATTTGGGCCATCAAACCGAGCAGGTGGTTGTGGTAGATATCAGCGCTCCTGAGGCGATGATCAGCATTGATTCGATCAGTGATGACAACGGCGTCAGCAGCAATGACTTCTTTACCAACGACAATACTCTCCTGGTTCATGGTTCTGTAGACCGTGCACTGGCAACAGGTGAGTGGATTGAGGTCAGTGCTGATGGTTCAAATTGGGTCGTCGCAGTACTTAACGGCAGCTACTGGACTGCTGACTTGCAAGGCCTGGCTCTGACAGATGGCGTTCACCAGTTGCAGGCTCGGGTGGTCGACTGTGCGGCTAACGTTGGGCACAGCATCAGCCAGATCGTGCAGATTGATACTAGTGGTCCGGATGCTTCAGGGCCTGATGGTTCCAAGCTGACGACAGGCAACAGCCTGACCAGGGATACAACTCACGGCCTGGATGTGCCATTCAGCGACAGCGTGAACACGCTGAACAGCGATCAGATCACCCGTGATGAATCGGTAACGGTACACGGCACGTTGAGCCACGCATTGCAGCAGGATCAGTACCTGCAGATTAGTCTGGACGGTGGCCGTAGCTGGAACAACGCTTGGGTTCAAAGTAGCACGCAGTGGAGTTATGCGTTGCCAGCAGTGTCCAGCAGCACGGTAATGGTTTATCACCTGCGCGTGATCGACAATGCCGGTAATACTGCCGCTAACACATTGTTTGATGTCGATGGCTATCGTGTGGTGATTGATCTGGAGTCACCTGACAAGATCACCGCTGCGCCGGAAATTACACAAGCGCTAAGCAGTAACGCGGTGCATACATTCGGTAGTGAAAAATACGGTCGGGTCGAAGCCGGGGCGCTGGTTTCGCTGGTGAGTGATGTCAATGGCAACGGTACTTATCAGGAAGGGCTGGATACCGTCATCGGCTATGCCAAAGCTGATGAGGAAGGACGCTGGAGCCTTAGTACAACCCTGCCCAGTGGTGCGCAGAACCTAGCTTTTGTGGTCTGGGACGAAGCCGGTAACCGTTCCGGTATGAGCGCCGTGACCAGTATTGGCGTGAGTGAAGGTGACACCGCAGCAACGGTCATTGAGCAGAGCTGGGGTGGGACGACGGATGCAGAGAATTTTGGTCTGAACGCGGCAGCGGTCACCCTGAATCAGGATGGTTCGTTGGCGTTCTTCCAAAGTGTTCGGGGCATCAACAGTGTTGAAACAGCCAACGCCGGTCGTGTTTACACAGCGCAAAACCTAACTGACTACAGCTCGTCATATTTGGCTCAGCCCACCATCGCTAATGGTGCAGGGGCTAACGTAATTGATGCTGGATATGGCCGTTACGTTAATTCGGCAGTATTTGCCGATACCAATCGTGACGGCTTGGCAGATGTGATGGCTCAGATCAGTTCCTATGGCGGCGCGCATACCGCGTATTGGATACAGAACGCTGACGGAACATACCAGCCGAGGGCGCTGTACGAAGGTGTGGCTAACCATATGGGAGGGGCGATTGCTTATGACCGCTATGGTGATGGTTATTTAGATTTTGTCCTAGCGGACTCTGAGGCAGATTCAATCACCTTTATTCGTAATGAGCAGGGCCAGTTGGCCTATGAACAAGTTACTGGACGAGCAGCTGGTAACCCTGGTGGTACTACTCCACCAAATTTGGCATTCCTGCATGAAGTATCCGCAGTCGACTTGAACAACGATGGTCGCGTTGATATCGCTGGACACTCTAACTACAACGGCACCACGTTGGCCGGTAACCTGGGGACTGGTCTGGCAGTTCTATACAATGACGGTGCAGAGTTCAGTCAGTACGTAAACTACACCGGTGTGTTCCGCAACGAGGGTTACTACGATCTCGGCGATGTGACGATTGCCATGACATGGGCCGACTTTAACGGCGACGGCTGGCTGGACTTGTACCTTAACCGGGGTTCGAAAAATGCGCAGAACTCTAACGAGAACCGTATTTATTTGAACGATGGTCAGGGTGGTTTACTTGCGACGGATCAGGACGCTCTGTGGTTTGGTGACAACACCGAGGGCGCTACATCGTTGGCGATGGATTGGAACCACGATGGCAAGATGGACGTCATTGAGGTGCCGCGTATGGGCGACTACTACAGTCCGATTACTGGCAACCTTGATCTGACGCTGTATCTGAACCAAGGCAATAATGTCTGGGCCGGAACCGGTGTCGTGCTGGGTACCTACAAAAAAGATGAAATCACCGGTGCAGCAGCCCTCGACTACGACTGGGACGGCGCCATCGATCTGGTGCTGTACCGAGCGGGTGCGGATGCTGCCGTGGTCGCGACTGACAACTCAGCGCCAAGCCTGTTGGTGAAAAACAACAACCGCGTCGCGGATGGCACCAGCATGCATGTGCGTATCCTCGACCAGAACGGCCTGAACGTGTTCTACAGCAACACCGTCAAGCTGTATAACTCCAAAGGCGAGCTGGTCTCTACGCAGATCATCAATCCGCAAACCTCAGGTACCAGCAACAGCATGGGGCTGGTGAGTTTCTATGGTCTGGATGCCAATGAAACCTACTCGGTTCAGCTGTTGCGTATCGTTAATGGAGTGACTGACCATGTGGGGGCAGTCGCCGAGCAAGGTGGCTATACCAACGCAACGGTCAACCAGAACTGGGGTGGTCTGACTACCGGTAAAGCCCATGATGCATACGTACTGACGGCCGAGAGTGATACTGCCAATAACGACACCATCGGTGTCGGCGGCATTGTCGGTACCGGTTATAACGACACCTTCTTTGGTTCCGAAGGCAACGACACCTTTACCGGCGGCGCTGGCTGGGATCAGGTGGTGGCTGGTGAACAGCGCTGGAGTGCCAATGGCGGTATGGACATCGTTGATTACAGCCGCTCGGCCAATGCCATCAACGCTAACCTGCATACCGGTGTAGCGGTTGGGCAGGGTGAGGACAAGCTTGTCGGGATTGAAGGCCTAATCGGTACTGACAAGGCCGACACCTTCACCGATAACGCGGCCAATAACCTGTTCGAAGGCCGTGGCGGTAATGATGTGTTCTACCTCAGCAACGGTGGTAACGACACGTTGATGTATCGCCTGCTGGACAGCGGTGATGGCACTGGCGGCAATGGCCATGACACCGTGTACGGTTTCCATATCGGTGATATTGCCACGGATGCCGATGCTGACTTGATCGACCTCAGTGACCTGCTGGATTACAGCGGCCCGTTGTCGTTTTACAAAGGTGAAGATGGCCTGAAACTGGACCACTCAGCCAAAGGCATTCTGGACTACCTGAATGTTGAGGTCAGAGGTAACTACACGGTGGTCAGCATTGACCGTGACGGTACAGGCGATCAGTCCAAGTTTGTCGAGGTGGTGACCTTGGCAGATACGCAGACTGATCTGCTGACTCTGCTACAGAACAACCAGATTATGGTGTAACTGAAGCAGGCGCTGTGAGCCTTGTGCTCGCAGCGTCTGGTCTTAAAGCCCGCTTCGGCGGGCTTTTTGGTGCCCGCAATTAGCCTGTCAGGCTCCCAGCAGGCTTTGACCGCAAACACGCAGCACCTGACCGCTCACAGCGCCGGAACCCGGTTGGGCGAACCAAGCCACGGCTTCTGCCACATCCTGCGGCAGGCCACCCTGGCCCATGGAGTTCATGCGTCGTCCGGCTTCGCGGATGGTCAGCGGGATGGCGGCGGTCATCTGTGTCTCGATAAAGCCCGGCGCGACCGCATTGATGCTGATGCCGCGCTCAGCCAGGGCCGGGGCCCAGGCTTGAGCCAGACCAATCACGCCCGCTTTGCTCACGGCATAGTTGGTCTGCCCCATGTTTCCGGCAATGCCGCTGATGGAGGCAATCAGCACTACGCGGGCGTTGTCATGCAGTTTGCCGCTTTCAAGCAGGGCTTGAGTCAGCACTTGCGGCGCATTGAGGTTGACGTTAATGACTGAGTTCCAAAAGTCTTCGCTCATCTTCGCCAGGGTCTTGTCACGGGTGATACCGGCGTTGTGCACGACAATATCCAGCCCCTGTGGCAAGGCCTCGACCAGTTTCTGCGCCGCGTCCTCTGCGCAGATATCCAGCGCCAGACCGCGACCTCCGAGCCGTGAGGCAAGCGCGTCGAGCGCGTCTTTGGCGGCAGGTACATCAAGCAGCACCACGTCCGCACCGTCACGGGCTAAGACTTCGGCAATGGCAGCGCCGATTCCACGGGAGGCGCCGGTTACCAGCGCCTTTTTCCCAGCCAGAGGACGTGTCCAGTCATTGACGTGCGTCGAGCAGGCCGATAGGCGAAGCACCTGTCCGGATACGTACGCACTTTTGGCTGACAGGAAGAAACGCAGCGCGCCCTCCAGTTGATCCTCTGCGTCTGGCGCCACATACAGCAGCTGGACTGCGCCACCCCGGCGGATTTCCTTGCCGAGTGAGCGGGTGAAGCCCTCCAGTGAGCGCTGTACGCTGGCGGCAATAGGATCGTCCAGGCTTTCCGGAGCACGTCCCAGTACCACCACGCGAGGGCAGGTATCCAGGTTTTTCAGGGCAGGTTGGAAGAAGTTGCGTAATTCGATCAGTTGCTCGAAGCGTGTCAGATAGCTGGCATCGAAGACCAGAGCCTTTAGCTTTCCATCCTGCTCGCCATTCCAGCTGGGCGTATCGCCTAGGTTTTCACCCTGGACAAAGAAAAACCGAGTCAGCTTATGGGCAAATCCGAGCACTGCATGTGCTAACGAGCCAGCTCCACCGACTAGCAAGGCACCCTCCAGCGGTTGGCTGCTTCCGGCCTGCCAGCGCTCCAGGTGCAACGGTGCTGGCAGACCCAGGGCGCTGACCAGTCTGCGGCCGGCATT
The DNA here is from genome assembly GCA_037482215.1 of Pseudomonas mendocina. Lineage (NCBI taxonomy): Bacteria > Pseudomonadati > Pseudomonadota > Gammaproteobacteria > Pseudomonadales > Pseudomonadaceae > Ectopseudomonas > Ectopseudomonas mendocina. The sequence goes on along the minus strand of CP148074.1, from coordinate 3,830,375 downwards.
GGAGTTGGCGAAGGCGAGATAACGGTCAGACATAGTGGTACCCGAGTGAATAAAATTTGCCATAACTCTACGCAGACAATAGAAATACGCAATTGACCGCTCGTCGTGCCGTGTTGGCATGGCGGCCAATGCGACGCTGCAATGAGGCGTTAGCCCAGCTTCATACCATTTAGCAAAGGAGTTGTTCATGAGTCAGTTGCGCCGTGTCGCCATTATCGGGGGGAACCGTATTCCGTTCGCCCGCTCGAACACCGTCTATGCCACGGCGAGTAATCAGGAGATGCTCACCAGCGCCTTGGACGGCCTCGTGGAACGCTTTAACCTGCATGGCGAACGCCTCGGCGAAGTGGTTGCGGGTGCTGTGCTCAAGCACTCCCGGGACTTCAACCTGACCCGCGAAACGGTACTCAGCACGCGTTTGGCACCGGAGACACCGGCCTACGATATTCAGCAAGCCTGCGGAACTGGGTTGGAAGCCGCTCTGCTGGTGGCTAACAAGATCGCTCTTGGGCAAATTGAGTGCGGCGTTGCTGGTGGTGTGGATACCACCTCTGATGCACCGATTGGCGTCAATGAGGGTTTGCGCCGGATTTTGTTGGAGGCCAATCGCAGCAAGACTACCGCCGACAAGATCAAAACCTTACTGAAGATTCGCCCCAAGCATCTGGCCCCTGCGATTCCGCGTAATGGTGAACCGCGTACCGGGTTATCCATGGGCGAGCATTGCGAGCTGATGGCCAAAACCTGGGGCATTCCACGTGATGAGCAGGACCAGCTGGCCTTCGCCAGCCACCAGAAACTGGCTGCCTCTTATGCGGAGGGCTGGCACGACGACCTGCTCACGCCTTATTTGGGCCTGACACGCGACCAGAACCTGCGCCCGGATATCAGCCTGGAAAAGCTCGCCACGCTCAAGCCTTGCTTTGACCGCAGCGCTCAGGGAACCCTGACGCCAGCCAACTCGACGCCGCTGACGGATGGTGCCTCTGTGGTGTTGCTGGCATCGGAGGAGTGGGCCAAGGCCCGGGGCTTGCCGATTTTGGCGTACTGGAAAGACGGTGAAGCCGCTGCGGTGGATTTTGTCAGCGGCAAGGAAGGGTTGCTGATGGCCCCAGCCTATGCGGTGCCGCGCTTGCTGGCTCGTAACAACCTGACGCTGCAGGATTTCGATTACTACGAAATCCACGAGGCCTTTGCTGCGCAGGTGTTGTGCACTCTCAAGGCTTGGGAAGACGCAGAATACTGCAAAACCCGTCTGGGCCTTGAGGCACCGTTGGGTTCGATTGACCGCAGCAAGCTGAACGTAAAGGGCAGCTCTCTGGCGGCCGGGCACCCGTTTGCGGCGACCGGTGGTCGGATCGTTGCGAACCTGGCTAAGCTGCTTTCCGTGGCGGAACAAGGTCGCGGTTTGATCTCAATTTGCGCAGCAGGCGGCCAAGGTGTGACTGCGATTCTGGAAAAGTAATCCAATAGAGGCCTCCGTGTTTTTAACACGGTCAGCGACACCATGATTTCAGGCGGCCTGCACATTTGGGGCCGCCTTTTTTATGCCCGCCGTTTGGGCTCTGGCGATCTGGGCGAGGGCACAATGGCTTGCTGGATAAGCGACGTTGCAGCCTTACCCAATCTTGCGAAAGCGTTGGAGCTGTTGGGTTCTTAGGGATGACGTTTTATATATCCACCGTTGGGGCGGTGGCAGTCGCCTGTTTCTCCTGATCCAAGATCGCCTGCTTGCGTGCCAGCCCCCAGCGATAGCCAGACAGATTGCCGTTACTGGCGATGACCCGGTGGCAGGGAACGATCAGCCCCAGAGGGTTGCTGGCACAGGCACGGGCGACGGCGCGAGGATGGCTACCGACCTCGGTGGCGAGCTGGGCATAGGTCCGGGTTTGACCGCTGGGAATTTCCCGCAGCTTGTTCCAGATCTGTTGTTGAAACGCGGTACCGCGAATATCCAGCGGCAGATGTGCAGCGCGCTGGGGTTCGCGGATTTGCCTTAACAGCTCTCCAAGCAAATCCTTTAAGCCGTGATCATCTTGCTCAAGGCGGGCTGTTGGAAAGCGCTGGTGCAGCTCGTGCTCGAGAGCGTCTGGACTGTCAGCGAATAGCACGGCGCAGACGCCTTTCTCACTACAGGCCATCAGCGTCAGGCCCAGCGTGCAGTCGGCAATGGCATAGCGGATCTGCTCAGGCAAAGCCTGTTTACGGCCATTGCCAGTGTTTGAAAGCATCGCAGTCCTATCCATTTTTTCGCGTTCATGCGCTTTGGCCCAAGCGTGTGGCGTCATCCCCGTTCGAGCTTTAAAAGCGCGGCTTAAATGGGATGCAGAAAAACCGATGCGTGTGGCGAGTTGATCGAGCGTCAGTGGCTGCTGGCTAAGCAGATCACAGGCGGCCTGCACCATGGTATCCAGCTGCTGTGCAGGGCTTTGCCCTTGAGGTGAGCAGCGTTTGCATGGGCGGTAACCGGCAGCTACAGCTGCCTCGGGGGTGGGGTAGAAACTGACATGCTCACGCTTCGGCCGTCGTGCTGGGCAGCTGGGGCGGCAATAGATGCCTGTGCTGCTGACTGCAAATACAAACTCGCCGTCATGTGAGGCATCGCGGTCACAGATGGCCTTCCAGCATTGTTCGGGCGTGAGCATGGCAGTTCTCCTTTGCGAGAGTCGATTGTCGTTGGTGAACGGCGCAATGCCAATTCACATCTGACTTTCAAACTTCGCTACAGGCGCTCTATTGCCAATCTAAGGTCAGCTCAGCTTGCCAGGCGAACCTTTCAAAATGCCTCCCCACTACGTCTTGCAAATACGGAAGGTCATCTTGGTTGTCAGCGTGCACGCTCAGACGCAGGCCATTGTTTTCGGCCCGCAATATTCCTAGTCCTTTATCGAACTCGATACGTCCCTCCCGCTCATCGAAGGTAACGGGCACCTTATGTGCAAAGTGTTTGCACAGGCGGCTGATATAGCGAGCTGGCGTATCAGTTTCGACATAAGCGCTGGATTCAAATGACATGTTGATCTCCATCGAGTGTTATCAATAGCCAGCAGTGAAGCGCTGACGCAGGTGATGAGGACGTTCCAGTTCATCAACAATCGCCACGGCGAGGTCCGCGACAGTGATAGAAGCCGGTTGCTCACCATTCATCAACAAATGGTCTCCGCCCAGGCGGAAGTTGCCCGTACGCTCGCCCGGAGTGAGGAGGGCCGGAGGGGAGATCAACGTCCAGGCCAGATTGTGCTCTTGCTGAATCATATTCAGTGCTTGGCGTGCGCCTTCTGCACCTTCGCGGTACGCCGCCGGAAAATCAGGGGTATCCAGCAGTTGAACATTGGGCGCTACATACAGGCTGCCTGCGCCGCCGACAATGAACAGACGCTGTAGCTGCGCTTTTTTGGTGGCGTCGATAATGGACTGTGTCCCTTCAACGAACTTTTGGCGCACATCCGCTGTGCTCATGCCAGGGCTGAATGCATGTACAACGGCGTCATGTTCTGCCAGTTGGTTGGCCAGGGCTGCTGTGTCGTACACATCGCTAGCCAGGGCGGTCAGCGCTGGATGCTCAGGCAGTTTGTCAGTGTTGCGAACCAGGCCGGTGACTTGATGGCCTCGGTTGAGAGCTTCTTGCAGGACAGCAGAACCTACGAATCCAGTAGCGCCGATGAGTGCAATTTTCATGATGAGTCTCCTTGAAATGACGGGGGAGATAATCGCAGCTGGATAAAGGTGAGAAAAATAGGCTAAAAACGCTTTAACTATTAAGTAGGGCTTAATAATGGAACAGTTAAAGCGCATGGCTGTGTTCGCTACCGTGGTGGACAAAGGCTCTATGGTGGCGGCTGCTGATGCATTGGGAATGACGGCTTCGGCAGTCAGCCAGCATATTCGCAAGCTTGAGCAGAGCACGCAGGTCAGCCTGCTCCACCGCACCACGCGAAAACTGACGCTGACCGAAGCCGGGACGACCTTCTACAAGAGCTGTGCGCAGGTGTTGGCCCTTGCTGAGGAGGCTCAGCAGCGTTTAGCTGAGTTACGCGATGCCCCTGTTGGGGAACTGCGTATCGCTGCGCCCGTCGGGTTTTCTGGCGCGTTCATAAGCAATGCCCTGGCACCCTTGCTGCAAGCCCATCCCGGGCTGACCTTGCGCCTGATGTTCCATGATGAGCAGATTGATCTGGTCGAGCAGCGAATTGATTTAGCTATACGTATTGGCACGTTGGATGACTCAAGTCTCGTGGCTCGGTATATCGGCGAATCACGTATGGTCCTTTGCGCTGCGCCTAACTACCTGATGCGTCGGCCTCCTATCCTCAGTCCCGATGATTTGTACAGCTGTGACTGGCTGGGCTTGAATGCCGATGGCGCCAATGCAAGCCACTTGCAGCTCATCGGGCCGGATGAGCAGGTGGTCAAACTCCGTTTGGAGAGCCGTGTCAGTTGCAACAACATTTTGGCTGTTCGCAACTTCACTCTGGCGGGGATGGGAATATCCATGCAACCGGAGCAGGAGATTCATACCGAACTGGAGCGCGGCAGCCTGCGTCAAATACTTGAGCCGTGGCGCTTTCCTGCTCACGGTGTGTACTTGGTCACGCCGCGCAGGGATGCACAGCCCGCTAAGGTTCGCTATGCGATTGAGGCTTTGCGCAAACATTTATTGCTTCGCTGACTCAATCTGCAAGTGATGGGCTGGGCGTTGATCGCAGATTGCCGTATAAACAGCACAATTCCCCCTCGGCTCAAAAGGAACCCTGATTAACCGCGATGAAGACGCCAAAACGTATTGAGCCCCTGGTCGAAGCCGGGCTGGTCGATGAAGTGGTACGTCCGCTGATGAGTGGCAAGGAAGCAGCGGTGTATGTGGTGCGGTGTGGTGATGAGCTGCGTTGCGCCAAAGTTTACAAGGAGGCAAACAAGCGTAGTTTTCGTCAGGCCTCTGAATATCAGGAAGGCCGCAAGGTCCGTAACAGCCGTGATGCCCGCGCCATGGCCAAAGGCTCGAAATACGGACGTAAGGAGCAGGAGGATGCTTGGCAAAGCGCTGAAGTGTCGGCGCTGTATCGCTTGGCGGACGCGGGAGTACGGGTACCTAAGCCCTACGATTTTCTCGATGGCGTGTTGTTGATGGAAATGGTCGATGATGGTGAGGGGGATGCAGCTCCGCGCCTGAACGATATTGACCTGCTGCCCGAAGACGCGCGGGAGTTTCACGCCATGATGATTCAGGAGGTGGTGAAGATGCTTTGCGCCGGTTTGGTGCACGGCGACCTGTCCGAATTCAACGTGCTGATGGCCCCGGATGGCCCGGTCATTATTGACTTGCCGCAGGCCGTCGATGCTGCGGGTAACAACCATGCCTTCAAAATGCTGGATCGGGATGTGCGCAACATGGCGGAGTATTTTGGCCAGTTTGCCCCTGAGCTGAAATACACCCAATACGCTAAAGAAATGTGGGCCTTGTATCAGGCCGGTGAGCTGCGTCCGGACTCACAACTGACGGGTGAGTTTGCCAGCTCTGAGAGTAAGGCTGACATTGATTCGGTGATGCGCGAGATCAAAGCTGCGCTGGCCGAAGAGGCACGTCGTCAGGCGATGTTGAAGTCGGATGATGACAGCCCGGCAGAGCCGACGCCGCCCTGGGCGAAGTAACCGATAAATAGCATGCTGACTGATGCAAAACCGATACGAAGCTACTCGATCGACCTAGCTAGATCTTAAAAAAGGGTTTCGCCCTTCTCGGGCGAGTGACTTTCCTCTTGGGGAAAGTCACCAAAGCCGCTTGCCCAGTCATCCGGCCCTCCGCTTCGCTATGGGTTCGTGCCCAGAATCACCGCTCCAGAGGTTCGCCGCGAAGGGCCATCCATGGCCCATCGCGACTTTCGCGGCATCCGTGCCGCTCAACCTCCTCCACGGTAATTCTGAGCACCCTCCTGAGTGGGCAAATGGTGCGATCTCAGTTTTAGCGCATGTCATCAACAGCTCTGGCGACTAGGCATGTCTAGGGTCAGATAACTAATTCGCCGCTTAATGAACAGTACTAGACCGGGTATCTAAAGGCGCCCTACAGACGGGTAGCCTTAAAGGTGTCGCACTGATTCGGGTTACCCGACTCGAAGCCCGTTTTGAACCAGCGCACTCGTTGCTCGGAAGAGCCGTGGGTGAAGGAGTCCGGTACCACTTGGCCGCGTGCCTGTTTTTGCAGGCGATCGTCACCGATGGCGTTGGCCGCATTCAGGGCCTCTTCCAAATCACCGGCTTCCAGCCAGTCATGGCGACGCTGGCCATGATGCGCCCAGACACCGGCCAGGCAGTCAGCTTGCAGCTCCTGGCGTACCAGCAGACCATTAGCCCCTTCCAGTTTTTCGCCGCGCTGGCGGGCCGCATTCACTTTGGCTGACACGCCGAGCAGGGTCTGTACGTGGTGGCCGACTTCGTGTGCAATCACATAGGCCTGAGCGAAGTCCCCGGCGGCACCGAAGCGCTGTTCCAGTTCGCGGAAGAAACTCAGGTCGATATACACGCGCTGATCGCCAGGGCAGTAGAACGGCCCGACTGCCGAGTTGGCAAAGCCGCAGGCAGAGTTGACGCCATCGCGGAACAGAATCAGCTTGGGATCACGGTATTGCTGGTTGGCCTGTTGAAAAATTTCCCGCCAGGTGTCTTCCGTATCGCCTAGCACGGCACGAACGAATTGCGACTGTTCATCATTGGCCGCAGGTGGTGCGCTGTCCTGAACACTGACTGGGCCACCGCTTTGCATCGCCTGCCCGGCAATCTGGCCGAGTATCTGCATTGGGTCCTGGCCACTGATCAGGCCAATCACGACGATAATGGCGACGCCGCCTAGCGTCAGCTTGCCACCGCCCATACGCCGGCCGCCGCCACTGCTGCCGCGCTCGTCAATTACATTGTCACTGCGTCTTCCACGTTCCCAGCGCATAGCTTCGTCCTGTGTATGGAGCTTTAAGAGTGTTGTCTGTTAAACCGAAGTCTGCCACTCCGGCTGTCATCTGTTCAGTTGCCCGGATACTCGCTGATCACGGTTTCCTTGCCGTCTTTGTTCAGGCCAATGACCTGATAGGCGTCGCGCACGTTGCCGTATTCCATTCCCGGTGAGCCTGTGGGCATGCCAGGTACGGCGGCGCCGATCAGATCAGGCTGCTGGCGCATTTTGAGGATGTCGGCGGCGGGGACGTGGCCTTCAACAAACTTTCCGTCGATCACGCCGGTATGGCACGAGGCTAAGCGTGGCGGGACACCCAGGCGAATTTTTACTTCGGTCATGTTGGGCTCCACGTGGTCGTTCACGGTGAAACCATTGTCTTGCAAGTGACTGATCCAGGCCTTGCAGCAGCCGCAGTTGGCGTCGCGGTGAACGTCGATGGTCAGCGGTTCAGCGGCAAAGCTAAGGCTGCTGAACAGGCTGGCCAGAAGAATAAACTGGCGCATGGAGGCTCCTGAGTAGTTGAAGGGCGATTATAGCGAAGGACCGTGACAGCTTCTCTGACCGTAATTTGGAGCCATAGTGCTCCCGACCGGCCTGTTTCAGGTATAACAATGCAATAACGATTAGTTGCCGACACATAACCTGAAAGGATGCCAAACATGCTGTTTGCGCGCGTAGTGCTGATTCTCCAATTGCTGGTGCTGCTGGGACTGGGGCTGGCTTACTTTGTACGGCCCCATGAAATGGTCAATTACAGCGGGATGCTATTGATGTCTGCGGCAGCGGCTACGGATGTTCGCGCTTTCTATGGCGGCTTGCAGATTGGTCTGGCGGCCTTTATTGGCCTGTCCCTGACCTCGGCACAGCTGATGCGTGCAGCCCTGATTCTGCTGGTGTTGATCGACAGTTCACTGGCGCTGGCGCGCATCGGCGGGCTGTGGCTGGATGGCGGCGCACAGCAGACCTTCAATCTCTATGCGCTGGTGTTGGAAGTGGCAGGCGCGTTGCTCAGCTATTGGGCGTTACGCGGCCTGAACCGTAGCCAGTGAAGCAGCAGGGCGCCGCAGTTAGCGGCGCTCCAGTAGGACCCCGGATTCCATGTGATGGGTGTAGGGGAACTGATCGAACAGTGCGCAGCGCGTGATCTTGTGTGTGTCGTGCAACTGGGCGATGTTTGCCGCCAGGGTTTCCGGGTTGCACGAGATGTACAGGATGCGGTCGAAGCGGCGGGTCAGCTCGCAGGTGTCCGGGTCCATCCCAGCGCGGGGCGGGTCGACGAACACGGTGCCGAAGTCGTAGCTTTTCAGGTCCACATCAGCCAGGCGGCGGAACGGGCGGACCTCGTTGAGGGCTTCGGTCAGCTCTTCTGCTGACAGACGCACCAGGGTGATGGTGTCGATGCCGTTGTCATCCAGATTGGCCAGCGCAGCGTTCACCGATGATTTGCTGATCTCGGTAGCCAGCACTTTACGTACGCGGGTGGACAGCGGCAGGGTGAAGTTGCCGTTACCGCAGTACAGCTCCAACAGGTCATCGTCCCGCTCGCCCAGTACATCGTAAGCCCAGCTCAGCATCTTCTGGTTCACTTGGCCGTTGGGCTGGGTGAAGGCGCCTTCCGGCTGACGATAGCTGAAGGTGCGGCCGGCGACTTCCAAGCGCTCTTGCACGTAGTCACGACCGATGACGATGCGTTTGCCTTTCGAGCGGCCAACGATGCTGACGTTCAGCTCGGCTGCCAGCTTTTCCGCTTCGACTTGCCAAGCCTCGTCCAGCGGGCGGTGGTAGCACAGGGTAATCAGTGCCTCGCCACTGAGGGTGGTGAGGAATTCAACCTGGAACAGCTTCAAGCCCAGGACCTTGTTTGACTGCCAGGCGGCTTTCAAACGAGGCATCAGATCATTGATCAGCGCACTGGCAATTGGGAATTCTTCAATAAAGATGGGCTGGTGTTTGTCCCCAGCAGCAAACATCGCGTAGTGACGGTCTTCCCCTTCGCGCCACAGGCGGAACTCGGCCCGCAGGCGGTAGTGCTCCCGAGGTGACTCAAACACCTGCGGAGCAGGCGCATCAAAAGGCGCTAGCAGTTCGATCAGGCGCTGCTTTTTTTCATCGAGTTGAGTGCTGTAGGTGCTGGGATCGAACTGGGGACTGCTCATGGAATACTCGTCAATCGGCGGAGAATGCGCCCGCTGTTGCGAGCGGGCGCATCATATCAGGAGAACAGGCCCAGCTTGATAACGCAGAACACGGCCAGAATCACCAGCATCGGGTTCAGCTCGCGCCAGCGACCCGCGAGGACCTTAGCCGCCACCCAGGCGATAAAGCCGAACGCAATACCGGTGGCGATGGAGAAGGTCAGTGGCATGGCCAGGGCGGTGATCAGCACGGGGGCTGCGATGGTGATGTCTTCCCAGTCGATTTCGGCCAGGCCAGCCATCATCAGCACCGCAACAAACATCAGTGCCGGGGCTGTGGCAAAGGCCGGAACGCTGCCTGCCAGTGGGGCGAAGAACAGGGCCAGGAGGAACAGCACTGCCACGACGCAGGCGGTCAGGCCAGTACGGCCACCGGCAGAGACACCGGCAGCAGATTCAATGTAACTGGTGGTGGTCGAAGTGCCCAGCAGCGAGCCGCCCATGGCTGCGGTGCTGTCGGCAATCAGGGCGCGGCCCATTTTTGGCATGTGGCCGTCTTTGCGCATCAGCCCGGCCTTTTTTGCCACGGCAATCAGGGTGCCGGAGTTATCAAACAGGTCGACAAACAGGAAGGCGAAGACCACGCTGACCAGGCCCACATCCAGTGCGCCCATGATGTCCAGCTTAAGGAAAGTCGGGGCCAATGACGGCGGCATCGACATCACGCCACCAAACTTGGAAATACCCAGGCCAATGCTGATGGCGGTGATCAGCAGAATACTGATCAATACGGCACCAGTGATGCGGCGGGCTTCAAGGCCAACAATCAGGAAGAAGCCGAAAATCGCCAGCAGGGCCTCAGGCTTGCCGAGATTGCCCAAGCTCACCAAGGTGGCTGGGTTATCGACTACGATGCCGGAATTTTGCAGAGCAATCAGTGCCAGGAACAGGCCGATACCGGCGGCAATCGCCGAACGCAGCTCAAGCGGAATACTGTTAATGATCCACTCGCGGATCTTGAAGATCGACAGCAGCAGGAACAAGCAGGCTGAAAGGAACACCGCCCCCAGTGCGACTTCCCATGTGTAGCCCATGCCTTTAACTACGGTGTAGGTAAAGAAGGCGTTCAAACCCATGCCTGGAGCCAGTGCAATCGGGTAATTGGCAATCAGACCCATGATGGCCGAGCCAAATGCTGCCGCCAGGCAGGTGGCCACGAAGATTGCACCTTTATCCATGCCCGTTTCCCCAAGGATGCTGGGGTTAACGAAGAGGATATAGGCCATGGTCAGGAAGGTGGTCAGGCCTGCCAGCAGTTCAGTGCGAACAGTGGTGTTGTGGGCCTTCAGTTGAAATAGTTTTTCCAGCATGCGGATGCTTCCCCTGGCGACTGCGGTGCGGTGACTATGCCCGCTGTAAGCAAAGCATATCTACGCTTTTACGTAGGTTTTTGCAGCCGATCTATTAAAGGGCGCGCATGATAGCAGTTCATTAACTGGTGGTGAATTTCTGACCGCTTAGGCAGCTTATTTATTTAGGGCAAATCGATAAGCTGCAAAAAAGCCGCTTTACAGCGGCTTTCATGAGCGAGGGTTATTGCCTAGGGCCATCGCTGGCTTGGGGATGCAGATGATCACGATTGGCCAATGTTGGGAACAGTCGAATCCACACACCTGTTACCAGGATTGCGCCAAAGCCGCCGATTAATACGGCAGGTATTGTTCCCAAGAGTGAAGCCGTTGCACCGGCCCGGAAATCCCCCAGCTGGTTGGAGGCGCCAATAAACAGGCCGTTAACCGCGCTCACCCGGCCACGCATTTCATCCGGCGTTTGCAATTGCACGAAGGCACCGCGGATAACCATGCTGATCATGTCGGCTGCCCCCAATACCACCAGAGACGCCAAGCTGAACCACAACGAGGTGGACAGGCCAAAACCAATGGTGGCAACGCCGAAAATTGCCACGGCGGAGAACATGATTGGGCCCACCTTGCGCTCAATCGGGAAACGAGCCAGCCAGAAGGACATCAGCAGCGCGCCAACGGCCGGAGCCGAACGCAGCAGCCCAAGCCCCCATGGGCCGGTGAGCAAGATGTCTTTGGCGAATACTGGAAGCAGCGCAGTGGCGCCGCCGAGCAGGACAGCGACCATGTCCATGGATATGGCGCCGAATACGTCTTGATGCCTGCGAATGAAGCGGAAGCCTGCCAACAACGATTGCACGGACATTTTCTGATAAGCCGGCACCTGTTGGCTGGGCAGACTCAACATCAGGCTCAGGGCGCAGAGATAGAGCAGCGCAGCCGGCCCATAGACCCAGCCTGAGCCCAATGCGTACAGCAGCCCGCCCAATGCCGGGGCAATGATGGTGGCTGATTGCATAGCCGATGCCGAGGCAGCGACGGCTCGGGCAAACAGGTGATCGGGGACGATATTGGGCAGCAGCGCCTGGGTGGTAGGCATTTCAAAGGCGCGGGCGGTGCCCAACAAGAAGGCAATGACGAAAATCATTTCCCGACTGATGGCTTCCGTGTGACTGCCGATTAGCAGGGTCAGCGCAACCAGCCCTTGGGCGGCCTGACAAATGGCTGCAACTTTACGCCGGTCAAAGCGATCTGCCACATGCCCTGTCAGGAGGATGAACAAAACCTTGGGCAGGAACTCAACTAGACCAACCAATCCCAAGTCCAGCACGTTGCCCGTCAGGGCATACATCTGCCAGCCAATGGCCACTGTGAGCATCTGAAAGCCGCTAGCGGTAAAAACCCGGGCGAACCAAAACGCAATAAATGGGCGGTGTTGACGCAAATGAAGCGCAGTAGAGCTGTTCATGGAGGATCGGCAGTAAATCGGGGCGCGCAATTTAGCACGTTGTAGCGAGCGTTTAGGCGCCTAAGGCAATGACGGAGTGACAAAACACCACAGAGGATAAAGCTGGGCTTAAAGCTACTCTTTTATTAATTGTTGATCCAGATCAATACCGGGAATTGGTTTTGTCTGCGGGCCTTTTTAGCCACATCAACGCATACCTCTACAAATTGACAAGAACGATAACGCTGCAGCAGGGCCAGGAAGGCAGAGCGGTCGGCCCTTACATCAATCTGATTGAGGAAGTTCTATGTTCGGCTTGGAGGCATTGGATCTAGCCCGGATTCAGTTCGCGTTCACTATCTCGTTTCACATCATTTTTCCGGCTATCACCATCGGCCTGGCCAGCTACCTTGCTGTTCTGGAGGGCTTGTGGCTGAAAACCGGACAAGAGGTCTATCGTGATCTCTACCACTTTTGGGCCAAAATTTTCGCGGTCAACTTCGGCATGGGCGTGGTTTCAGGGCTGGTCATGGCGTACCAGTTTGGAACCAACTGGAGTGCTTTCTCCGAGTTCGCCGGCGCTGTTACCGGACCGCTATTGACCTACGAAGTGCTCACCGCCTTCTTCCTTGAGGCGGGCTTTCTGGGGGTGATGCTGTTTGGCTGGAACCGTGTGGGGCCAGGCTTGCACTTTTTTTCCACAGTGATGGTGGCAATCGGCACGCTGATTTCAACGTTCTGGATTCTCGCCTCCAATAGCTGGATGCACACTCCACAAGGCTTTGAGATCGTAGCAGGCAAAGTGGTGCCGGTGGATTGGTTGGCTGTGATCTTCAACCCATCGTTCCCGTACCGACTGGCTCATATGGCGACGGCTGCGTTTCTGGCGACTGCATTCTTCGTCGGTTCGTCCGCGGCTTGGCACCTGCTGCGCGGGCGGAATAACCCTGCGGTACGCAAGATGTTCTCCATGGCCATGTGGATGGCCCTGCTGGTGGCTCCGGTGCAAGCGTTGATTGGCGATATGCATGGCTTGAACACCCTCAAGTACCAGCCCGCGAAAATCGCGGCCATTGAGGGACACTGGGAGAACCCGCCGGGTGAAGCTACGCCGCTAGTTCTGTTTGGCTGGCCGGACATGGAGCGCGAGGAAACCCGCTTCAAGGTGGAGATTCCTTACCTTGGCAGCCTGATCCTGACTCACAGCCTGGATAAGCAGGTACCGGCGCTCAAAGAGTTCGCTAAAGAAGACCGCCCTAATTCCACAATCGTGTTCTGGACCTTCCGGGTGATGGTGGCGCTGGGCATGTTGATGATTCTGGCTGGCGTGGTGGCTTTGTTTCTGCGATGGAAAGGGCGCCTATACGAGTTCAGGCCATTCCTGCATCTGGCGGTTTGGATGGGAACGTCTGGACTGATTGCGATTTTGGCCGGTTGGTACACCACGGAAGTGGGGCGCCAGCCGTGGATTATTCACGGCCTGATGCGGACGGCTGATGCGTCGTCTGGTCATAGCTATGCACAGATGAGTCTGACGCTGGCGCTGTTCGTGGTGGTGTACTTCGCCGTATTCGGCGTGGGTATCGGCTACATGCTGCGTTTGGTGCGTAAAGGTCCTGTACCTCATGAAGGGCAGCAAACCATCGACGGTGGCCCTGGCCAGCCGCGTACGCCAGCACGGCCACTCTCCGCTCCGAACGAGGGGCTGGAAGAAGGCCACAGCGACACACTGGATGAGGGGAAATGAATATGGGTATTGATCTCCCATTGATCTGGACAGTGATCATTGCCTTTGGGGTGATGATGTACGTGATCATGGATGGCTTCGACCTGGGCATCGGCATCCTCTTTCCGTTCGTTAAGAGCGCTGGGGAGCGTGATGTGATGATGAACACCGTCGCGCCGGTCTGGGACGGTAACGAAACCTGGCTGGTGCTCGGTGGTGCTGCCTTGTTCGGTGCCTTCCCGATGGCGTATGCGGTGGTGCTTAGTGCGCTGTACTTACCACTGATCTTTATGCTGTTGGGGTTGATCTTCCGGGGTGTGGCCTTCGAGTTCCGTTTCAAGGCTAAGGTCAGTCGGCGGCACATCTGGGACAAGGCTTTTATCGGTGGCTCAGCCGCTGCGACGTTCTTTCAGGGCGTTGCGCTGGGGGCCTATGTAGAGGGCTTTAAGGTAGTCGACGGCAAGTTTGTCGGTGGCTCACTGGACTGGCTGACACCGTTCTCGCTGTTCTGTGGCCTGGCCTTGATCGCTGCATATGCGCTACTGGGCTGCACTTGGCTGATTATGAAGACAGAAGGGCGCTTGCAGGAGCAGATGCACAACCTGGCCAAGCCACTGGTATTCGTGCTGTTGGCGGTCACTGGCATTGTCAGCCTGTGGACGCCGTTGGCTGATCCCGCCATCGCTGATCGCTGGTTCAGTACGCCGAATATCTACTGGTTTATGCCGGTCCCCATTCTTGTGCTGCTGTGTACGTGGGCTTTACTTAAGGCTGTGGCCCGCTATGCCAATTACGCACCGTTTGTGCTGACTTTGGTGATGATCTTCCTGGGTTACAGTGGGCTTGCTATCAGTCTGTGGCCGAACATCATCCCGCCGTCAGTCAGCATCTGGGCTGCTGCCGCACCGCCGCAAAGCCAGGGCTTCATTTTGGTGGGGGCGCTGTTCATCATCCCGTTTATCCTCATGTACACCGCTTGGAGTTACTACGTATTCCGCGGCAAGGTGAATGAAGATCATGGCTACCATTGATAAGCGACCCGAATCCGAAGCACCCGCCAGCCCTTTGTGGAAACGCCTGGGCTGGCTGGTGCTGATCTGGGCAGGCAGTGTGCTGGCGCTGGGGGCGGTTTCTTACCTGCTGCGCCTTTTTATGAAGGCGGCAGGGATGAGTAGCTGAGGTTCTTCAAGCAATAAAAAACGGCAGCTTATAAGGCTGCCGTTTTCATTTACGTCCAAGCCACCGGCTTAGGCGTCGATATCAATATCCCGGGTTTCCTTGCCCAGAAGCAGCGCCAGCAACGTCAGGCCTGCCATTACGGCCAGATATACACCGACCAGCGCCGGACTACCTTCGGCCATACTCCACAGCCACACCGCCACAAATGGTGCCAGCGCAGCGCCGAGAATGGACGATACGTTGTAGGAGATACCCGAGCCGGTATAGCGCACGTTGGTTGGGAACAATTCTGGCAGCAGGGCGCCCATAGGCCCGAAGGTCATACCCATCAAGCTGAAACCGAGGATCAGCCACAGCATCACGCCAACGAAGCCGAAGCTCAGCAGCGGTACCCAGCACAGTCCAAACAGGATAATGCCCAGGGTCACCCAGATCAGTGTCTTACGGCGACCAAAGCGATCCGCCCATGGGCCGGACAGTAAGGTGAAGATGCCAAAGAACACCACGCCGAAGATCAGCATCAGTACGAATTCGTTATAGCTGTAGCCCAGACCTGGCAGTTGTCCGGCGGCAGGCTCAATCGGTGCACGGCCATAGCTGAGGCTGAAGGTGGTCATCAGGTAGAACAGTACGTAAGTGGCAAGCATGTAGAACGTGCCCAATACCAGCTCGCGCCAGTGCTTGCGGGTTACCTCGGTCAAAGGCAGCTTCACCACCTTGCCCTGATTCTGGGTTTTGGTGAAAGACGGGCTTTCCACCAGATTCATACGAATCCACAGGCCGATGATCACCATGACCGCAGAGAACAGGAATGGAATCCGCCAGCCCCAGTCGAGGAATGCCTCGGAAGGTTTGGACGGGTCAGCCGAGGGCAGCAGCGCGGCAACGATTAGGAACAGACCGTTAGCGATGATAAAGCCCAGCGGTGCCCCTAGCTGTGGGAAGGTGCCAAACAGGGCGCGTTTGCCCGCTGGCGCGTTCTCTGTCGCCACCAGTGCTGCGCCGGACCATTCGCCGCCGATGGCAAAACCTTGAGCCAGACGCAGGAACACCAGTAACAGCGGCGCAACCCATCCCACCGTGTGGTAGGTCGGCAGCAGGCCGATCAGGAAGGTGGCGACACCCATGGTCAGCAGGGCAATCACCAGCGTGGTTTTACGTCCCAAACGGTCACCCAAATGGCCAAAGAACACCGCACCCAGCGGGCGGGCAATCATCGCGGCGCCAAAGATGGCAAAGGAAGCCAGCAGGGCAGTGGTTTCGTTACCAGGCGGGAAGAACAGGTGCGGGAACACCAGCACGGCCGCTGTGGCATAGACGTAAAAGTCGTAGAACTCGATGGTGGTGCCAATCAAGCTGGCGAGAATGACACGCGCCCGGGAGTTCACCGGGGCGGCAGACGCAGAGGCAGTATTATTAGTCATGGGCATTGGTCAGGGTTGAGGGTCAGCATGACAGACCTGGCAGGCAGGCTGCGACGAGTGGTCGCTATCTTCGCTGATTGTCACGGCGATTGGGTAGCAAGAAGTGCCAAATACGTCTGCATTCGTCGATATCTCGGCAAAAAGAAGTTATTGCCGGTGGGGTTCAGGTTGCACGGAATACCTGTGTTCTATGAAACGCCATGTAGCGCTCATGCTCTGCTGTGAGCTGGATGCTGAAGTTAGCGCTTATTCCAAGCAAGCCTGGTTGAGACAACTGTGGGGATAGCCAGATGGCTCCCTGGGATGTGAATGTGATGAAGCCTGCATCAAAGGCTTTATCCAAGTTTGGGGTCAGCAAGAGTCCGTTGTAAGTGTCGAGGCGTTCGGCATCAGTGCAAACAGACCAAGGCTTTATATGCGAAGCAACAAGTAAATTGAGGTCAGTAAAGCCCGTAACAGCACAGCAGCCCCAATAGCGGATGAGCTTTTGCCTGAACATGCCTTGGCCAACACGCGCTTTCACTAAGTTGGTTTTTTCTGTTTGGGGAACATCATCATTTTGAAAAATGCTGTCTAGATCACTATCCAGATCATTTTCGAACCCGTCAGCAAGGTAGTCAGAGAACCTCTTAAGTGCCGCCTCATACATTCCTTTGCCAATGCTGTCGCGCTCGAGAAAGATCGGTAGAGCGCGTATCTGGCCTGCGGTTTTATCGAAACTGCTTTTATGGGACAGCGCGGTAAGTGGGCCTTGTACAAGGTCATTATTCATTGCCCAGGTCGACAGAGGGCCAGCTACTGCGTTTGAGTATTTGTAGGCAGTAGCTACCGATAAGCCTTTGTGTACTAACCAGTCTTCAAACGTCATATGGTCTTCTTATTAAGACGATTTGTTAGAGGTTGTCACTTAGTGGCTTTCAACACCACAAACTTTGGCGTTGCCGCAACCTGCTCTACGCCTCTGAACAGGCGCTTGAGTTTGGCGTGGTAACCCAGATGGCGGTTACCGACAATCCATAACTCGCCACCGGTGACCAACGCCCGGCGTGCCTGCTGGAACATGCGCCAGGCGAGGAAGTCGCCCACGACCTGCTGCTGGTGGAAGGGCGGATTGCATAGCACGAGGTCGAGGGAGTCGGGTTCTTGCTCAGCCAAGCCATCACCGGCGCGGATTTCAACTGGGCGCTCACCTAGTGCTGTTTGCCAGTTTTCTCGGGCAGACTGCACGGCCATGTAGGACTCATCCACCAGCGTCAACTGGGCGTCGGGATTATTCAGAGCATAAGCAATCCCCAGCACACCATTGCCGCAACCAAGATCGGCCACGCGCAGGGTACTTAACTGTTTAGGCAGGTGGGGCAGGAAGGCGCGGGTGCCGATATCCAGATCTTCACGGCAAAACACGTTGGCGTGATTGCTCAGGGTGATGGCGGGTTTATCCAGGCGATAACGGGTTGGATAGGGCGAAACAGGGGCGGCTTTGACCTCGGCAATGGCCGTTAACAGGCGGGCCTTTTTCACGGCCAGTGAGGCTTGAACTGGACCGATGTATTTTTCCAGCAAGTCCCCGGCTGCACGGGGCAAGTGTTTGATCATGGCGCCGGCGATCACCCGTGTGCCGGGAGCCAGTTGGCCATGCAGGCGGATCAGTTGCTCTTCCAGTAGGGCCAGGGTTTTCGGTACACGGATCAGGACCAGATCAAATGGCCCTTGTGCGACTTCACTGGCTGGAACAAAACGTACGGAGTCTGCAGCCAGCTGGTTACGCTGCAGGTTGATCTGTAAGGCCAGGTAGCCCAAGTGGGAGTCGCCGCTGCTGGTCACTTGAGCGTGCTTGCTCAAGCTGGTGGCCAAGGCTCCAAAGCTGTCGTTGAGTAGCAGCACCCTGCTGTCTGCCGTCAGCCCCAAGCCATGAACCTCATTGAGCAGGTATTCATCCGCTGCGTCGAAAGCTTGCAGTGGCTCATTCTGCTGTTCGGGCTGGCGGATCAGCTCAAGCTGAGCATAGGGGCTGACAAATAAAGGCATTGAGATAACTCTGGGTAAGCAAAGGCTGGGTTTGGGTGCATTTTGACACGGCCCGCAGCTGAAACTGAAAAATTACCGGCAATAGCCATGCATCTTGCGGGTTTTTGCCAAGCAGGCTTTGCGCCACACTGCTTTTAGGTCATAGGGAGCAACCGCTTATGGACAGCGAAAAATTCACCCGGCAAACCCTGCTTGAGGTGAACACCCTCACGCCAAGTTTATTTACCTTGCGCAGCACTCGTGATGCGGGATTCCGCTTTCAAGCCGGGCAGTTCGCCCGACTGGGTGTCAGCAAAACCGATGGCTCGCAGGTGTGGCGGGCTTACTCAATGGTTTCTGCTCCCCATGATGACTATCTGGAGTTCTTTTCCATTGTGGTGCCGGGTGGTGAGTTCACCACTGAGCTGCGGCGCTTACAGGCGGGCGACGACCTGTTGATTGAGAAACAGGCGCTGGGCTATCTGACGCTGGATCGCTTTGCCGATGGGTGTGATCTTTGGTTATTGGCTAGTGGCACAGGCCTGGCCCCCTTTCTCTCAATTCTTCAGGGGCTGGAGCTGTGGCAGCGCTTTGAACGGGTGGTGCTGGTCTACAGCGCACGCACGGCTGCTGAGTTGGCTTATCAGCCGTTGATAAAAGGGCTGATGCAGCAGGAGCACCTGATTGAGTATGCCGAGCGATTCACCTACCGACCAATTGTGACCCGGGAGGTTGTCCCAGAATGTCTGCACGGGCGCATTACTGATTTGCTGATGAACGGTGAGCTGGAGCGTTCGGTGGGCTTCAGACTTGAGCCAGAGCGTTCGCGGGTGATGATCTGCGGCAACCCGCAGATGATTGATGACACCCGCGCATTACTTAAACTTAGGGGCTTGCACCTGAGTCTCACTCGTCGGCCAGGACAGGTTGCGGTGGAAAACTATTGGTAGCCCCAACTAGGCTCTGTAGAGCCTGTAGCCAGGTTTTATAATGTTCAGCGGTGAAATCTGGTAACGAATTGATATTTTGTAATTATTGGCCGCTAACCTTAGGATTGCAGCTCGATATGGTTTTTTCAGGATTATATGGACACTGACAGGTGTAAGCCGCCCTCGCCATTTGCGCAGAGTGCGGCGTTAAAATTCCGCGACACAGCCCTGTGTTTGCGTTTTCGGCAGCGGCCCGCTGCACGACTTTTTCCCCAGCTGATCTCCATTGTGCGAGTTCTTCAACTGCGCAATGCGTTCGGCTGTGCCCGTTTTATCAGCAAGAGAACTGTACGTTAAATGGAATGGATCATGGATCCCACAGCCTGGTTAGGGCTGTTCACGTTGATCGTCCTGGAAATTGTTCTGGGGATCGACAACTTGGTGTTTATCGCCATTCTTGCGGACAAATTGCCGCCTGAGCAGCGCGACCGTGCTCGTCTGATTGGTTTGAGCCTGGCCATGATCATGCGCCTGGGCCTGTTGGCGAGTATGGCCTGGTTGGTGACCCTGACCGAACCGTTGATTGAGGTGTTCGGGCATACCTTCTCCGGGCGTGACCTCATCATGCTCTTCGGTGGTGTGTTCCTGTTGTTTAAGGCCACCATGGAGCTTCATGAGCGTCTTGAAGGCCGAACCCATCAGGCCAGCGGTAGCCGCACATACGCGAAGTTCTGGCCGGTTGTGGCGCAGATCATCGTGTTGGATGCTGTGTTCTCGCTGGATGCGGTTATCACCGCTGTAGGCATGGTTGAGCACCTGGAGGTGATGATGATCGCCGTGGTGATCTCCATGGGCTTGATGATGGTGGCGAGCAAGCCACTGACGGCGTTCGTCAACGCACGTCCGACGGTGATCATGCTGTGTCTGGGCTTCCTGATGATGATCGGCTTCAGCTTGACTGCTGAAGGCTTAGGCTTCCATATCCCGAAAGGTTACCTGTACGCGGCCATTGGCTTCTCAATCCTGATTGAGGTGTTTAACCAGACCGCTCGCTCGCGTCGTAAGCGCAACCTGCAGGGGGAACTTGGCCTGCGTGAGCGTACGGCCCATGCGGTCATGCGTCTGTTGGGCGGCAAAGTGCAAGAAGACGAAGTGGGCGAAGAAATCGCCGATATGCTGGATGGTAGCTCGTCGCATGGTGTGCTCTTTGACCGCCGTGAGCGGGTGATGATCAGCGGTGTCCTGAGCTTGGCCGAGCAGTCGATCAAGAAGGTGATGACCGACCGGATGGAGGTCGACAGCTTTAATCTCGACGACACGGTGGAAAACATCCATCACGCCCTACTGGAGTCGCCGCATTCACGGCTGGTAGTGACTCGCACCGGCGCAGCGGACGAGCCGCTGGGTTACGTGCATAAGAAGGAACTGTTCAAAGAACTGCTCAAAGGTGAGCAACCGGATATCGAAAGTCTGATTCGCTCGCCGGTAAACCTGCCGGACAGTGTGTCTGTCCTGAGCGCCTTGGAACAGATGCGACAGGCTTCGACCCACGTTGCTTTTGTGGTTAATGAGTTTGGCGGTTTTGAAGGCCTGCTGACCCTCACCGACATTCTTGAGGCCATTGCAGGTGAGTTGCCGGATGCCAGCGAAGTAGATGGGCCGGATATCGAGGCTGTTGATGGCGGGTACTTGGTCAGCGGTGCCATCAACCTGGCGGTACTGCGTGATCGCGTTGGCTTCAGGGCCAAAGCCACGGATGACTATCAGACGCTAGCGGGTTTGGTGATGAGCCTGCTTGACCGATTGCCGGTCAGCGGCGATGAGGTGATACATGAGGATTGGCGCATGACGGTGACTGAGGTGAAGGAGCGCCGGGTCGCTAAGCTTATGCTTAAGCCCCTCGATGCCTGACTCGGCAGCGAGTGATGTAAAAAAAAGGCACCGAAAGGTGCCTTTTTTATTGGCCTCAAGGGTGTTAAGGCTTGTGTTGCTGTGCCTTGAGCAAGTCACGAATTTCGCTCAGCAATTCCTCTTCACGACTTGGGGCTGCGGGAGCCTCCGGTGCGGCTTCTTCCTCGCGCTTAAGGCGGTTGATGACTTTTATACCCATGAAAATGGCAAAGGCGACAATCACGAAATCGAGAATGGTCTGGATAAACTTGCCGTAGCTCAGCATTACGGCGGGGATATCGCCTTCAGCCGCTTTTAGGGTTATAGCCAAGTCGGAGAAATCCACCCCGCCGATTAACAGGCCGATTGGGGGCATGATCACATCGCCGACAAAGGATGAGACGATCTTGCCGAATGCGGCACCAATGATGATACCTACGGCCATATCAACCACGTTGCCTTTTACAGCAAAGGCTTTGAATTCACTGAGTATGCTCATCTTGATGCAGTTCCTTTCGCGGGGGGGGTGTTGGAAGTGTAGTGCGGCCTTTGTCAGCCATCAAAAAGCCTGCTTTGCGTACGACCAGCGATATCAGCTAGGCTCAGAGCTAACTATCAGGAGGACACTGACATGCCGCTGGAACACCATCCATTGCACCGCGAGTTTCCTGAGTTTATCGACCCGCTACAGCGGCTGTTGGCATCAGACGGTCACTTCAGTCGTCTGGCCGAGGAGTACGCCGCGTTGGATACGCGCATCTATGAAGTCGAGCGTGGGCGTGAAGCCATGGACGAGTTGGTGTTGCAAGGCTTAAAGCTGCAGCGTGTGGCGCTTAAAGATGACATTGAAGAGCGCTTGCGCAAGGCGCTTTAGGCTGATTGCTTGATCCTGATCAAACGATGCAGATGTGCCTAGGAATATTCTGACTCCATAGACAGCGACTACTGGAGCGTCCACATGCACGTTGAACATCATCCGCTGGTGAAAGACTTTCCCGATATGCGCGAAGCGCTGCACGACTTGCGTATGAAGGACGTGCGCTTTGCCCAGATGGCCGATGCCTATGAACATCTGGATAAGCAGATCTGCCGTATTGAGTCCGGTGAAGAGCTGCTGACAGACGCCGCGCTGAATGCTTTGAAGCAAGAGCGCGTGGGGCTTAAAGACGATCTGGCTCGGCAACTGAAGAGGGCCTCGGGGCAGTGCTGCGGCTGCGGTAATGGCTGCCGTGGATAACGTTTAGCTGTAAATATATCCAGCTATTTCGTATGATCCGGGCTCTGCTTTTGAAGGAGTCCCGGAATGGCCAAAGCCAAGCGCATGTATGGCTGCACAGAGTGCGGCGCTACCTTTCCCAAGTGGGCCGGGCAGTGCGGTGAGTGCGGTACATGGAACACGTTAGTGGAAACCCTGATCGAGGCAAATAGTGCCACACCAAGTGGCCGGGCCGGATGGGCGGGGGATCAGGCGCAGCTCAAAACACTGGCTGAGGTCAGTGTTGAAGAGGTGCCAAGGTTTTCCACAGCGTCCGGTGAGTTGGACCGGGTCCTTGGTGGCGGCCTTGTGGACGGATCGGTGGTCCTCATCGGTGGTGATCCCGGCATCGGCAAGTCCACCATCCTGTTGCAGACGCTGTGCAACATCGCCGTAAAGTTTCCGGCCTTATATGTCACCGGTGAGGAGTCTCAGCAGCAGGTTGCCATGCGCGCCCGTCGTCTGGGCTTGCCGGAAGACAAGCTCAAGGTCATGACCGAAACCTGTATCGAAAGCATCATCGCCACGGCCCGCCTGGAAAAGCCTAAGGTGATGGTGATCGACTCGATCCAGACCATCTTTACCGAGCAACTGCAGTCAGCGCCGGGCGGTGTCGCCCAAGTACGCGAGAGTGCGGCGCTGCTGGTGCGCTTTGCCAAGCAGAGTGGCACGGCGATTTTTCTAGTTGGCCATGTCACGAAAGAGGGCGCCTTGGCGGGGCCTCGCGTTCTGGAGCACATGGTCGATACCGTGCTGTATTTCGAAGGTGAGTCCGACGGGCGTCTGCGTTTACTGCGGGCGGTGAAGAACCGTTTCGGAGCGGTCAATGAGCTGGGCGTGTTCGGCATGACCGACAAGGGCCTTAAAGAGGTGACCAATCCTTCCGCGATTTTCCTTACGCGGGCCCAAGAAGAGGTGCCCGGCAGCGTGGTCATGGCCACATGGGAAGGCACTCGCCCAATGCTGGTTGAAGTTCAGGCGCTGGTTGATACGAGCCATATGGCTAACCCGCGCCGGGTCACGCTGGGGCTGGATCAGAACCGGTTGGCCATGCTGCTGGCTGTATTACACCGACATGGCGGTATTCCGACCTACGATCAGGATGTGTTTCTCAACGTCGTGGGTGGGGTCAAGGTGTTGGAGACCGCTTCAGACTTGGCGCTGTTGGCAGCGGTGATATCCAGCCTGCGCAACCGTCCACTGCCTAATGATGTATTGGTATTCGGTGAGGTGGGTCTATCCGGTGAGATTCGCCCGGTGCCCAGCGGTCAGGAGCGCCTGAAAGAGGCAGCTAAGCATGGCTTTAAACGCGCCATTATCCCCAAAGGTAATGCGCCGAAAGATGCGCCGCCCGGCTTGCAGGTTGTTGCTGTGACACGCCTGGATCAAGCGTTGGATGCGCTATTCGAATAGCTTTGTGCGCTTGGCGGTCTGGATTAATGATCGCCAAGCGCTGCCAGTTCACGCTCCAGCAAGCTGTCGTCACCGAGGTTTAGCTCCAGCAGACGGCGCAAGTGGCTGATGGAGTCCAAGTCGATATGCCGGCAGACAAAGCCCAGAAGCTCGTCCTGGCTGCGGGTCAGTACAACATCCAGTACGACGTGAGTGTTTTCGCTTAGGTCAATTTGCACACTGAAGCTGGCATTGGGGTCGGCATTCCAATGCTCGGGGCGTTTAACTAACAGGCCCTTGAGTGAAATGTCGTGCAGTTCGACATCCCAAGTATGCTCGCCCTGTTTCAAGGTGGTGGGTGCATCAAATTCAATGCGCTGAAAACGGCGGCGCTCACTGCCTGATGGACTCATGTGGAAAACTCCTGCGCGATTTTAGCCACTATAGAGAAGCCCTTTGTAACTGGCATGCTCTAGTTGCACTGATGTGCTGATTATTGCGCTGCAGAGCAATTAAGGCACGCAAATTTTGTATGGGTTCACATCAGTTAGGGGGGCTTTGCCCTTAGTTAACTGTCAGCTTTAAAGCAGAGCCCCGACCTAAGGCCGGGGCATGAAGGCGCTACTAGTTGGCGTTACCAGGCACCACGACGGTGGTTGGATACCCAGCGGTACATCCCCTGAATATTGGCCATTTTCATGTTAGTGAAGCCGGTCCAGGATTGTACTTCGGGTGAAAACTTCACATTGCGGTAGAGTTGGTCCCAGGATTGTCCGGCTCGCACAAGATCCAGCACTTGTTGATGAAGACTCACCAGATAGGCACGCAATGCTTCCTGATCTTCACGTGTTGCAGGGGTGTAGTGGCCTACATCAATCACGTCAACGTCTTGTTTGATTACCCAGTCGAGGGTTTCAATCCAGCCAGGGTAGTAGAAGTCCAGAAAGTCGTTATAGGGCATTGTTTTACTCTCGCAGACGTCGGTGCATTGCAGGGCTTTGTAGCCTGGGAAAAGCACCATGATCATGCTGTCAGAGTGGCTTGGGGCCACTCGGTGCAAAAGCACTGTTTCACCCCCTAGTGATATCTGCATGTCTTTATCGAATACTCTGTTCGGTAGGGCGGTATCAATCTTCTCGCCGATCAGAGGTTCTATTGCACGTTGATTGGCTACAACGATCGCCCCAGCTTGCTGAAAAACTTTACCGCCGCTGACATGGTCGGCATGGGCGTGCGTATAAACCACATATTTAACTGGGACGTTGAATCGCGTTTTAATCTCATCCAGAAGCCATTTGGACGTGCAAGCTTGGGCTGGATCAATTACCAGAGCCCCCTCTTTGGTGATGAGTACTAGTCCACTGTGAACGGCCAGACCACTGCCATTAGTGTGTCTATAGAGATTGCCCTTGATCTGCGTGAGACTACGAGGAGTCCCCGGGCAGGCAGCTGCCGTGAAGTCAGGTAGGGTTTGACGATTGCTGTACTGCTTGAGATCGACGCTTTGCCCATCATCGGCCGCAACCGCGAATTGCAGCGGCAGACATATAAGGACGCTCAGAAAAAATCCCTGTAATCGAAGCATGGTGATCTCTCCAAAGGAGTGCACAGTTAGGCAGCCTGCGGAGTGAGCCTTGCACGTACGACTCCTGTCCTGTACTGGCTCATACCGTAAGCCGAAGTGGTATTGCTGCCAGGCTTCTGATTGGGTGTTGCTGTACGAACAGAAGACTCGCAATCGATAGATTGCAAAGACCTGAAATTTGTTCCCGAGCCTTGATATTGCTGGCGTTTTGCTTCCAATACTTAGCGACTTTTGGCTAATACTGTTCCTTTTATGAGTTGCTAGAATTTTTAAGTGGTATCAAAAGCGTCTGCCATAGATGAAATTGCAGATAGCGTCTTCTTTTCAATACAAGTTCAATTGTCCCAGCTAGTCTTTTTCGTGCGCGTTGACTCGGTCTTTCACTCTGATAAGGGCTTTAGCATGCACCTTTTCCGCAGATGGCTTACAGTTGTGCACGAAGGTGTTTCTGCTTTCATCTGAAGTGGGTCAGCTTGCTTCGCTTGAAGCGTGGACAATAACAACTATGAATTGCCGTAGGGTTTAGGCCCAGGGCAGGAGTTTTTTGATGAATCGACTGATAGGTCACCTTGCCTGGTTCGCAGTCGCCGTACTGGGAGCCTTTGCCCTGGGGACAGTGGCGTTAAGCCGGGGCGAAACGATTAACGCGCTGTGGATAGTGGTTGCGGCACTGGCCATCTATCTGGTGGCGTACCGTTACTACAGCTTGTTTATTGCCAACAAGGTGATGCAACTTGATCCAACACGGGCCACTCCTGCCGTGTTGAACAATGATGGCCTGGACTTTGTGCCGACCAACAAGCATGTGCTCTTTGGTCACCACTTTGCTGCCATCGCCGGGGCTGGCCCCTTGGTCGGTCCGGTTCTGGCCGCGCAAATGGGCTACCTGCCAGGCACGCTTTGGCTGATTGCCGGTGTGGTTTTGGCCGGTGCCGTGCAGGACTTCATGGTGCTGTTTATTTCTACCCGCCGTAATGCCCGCTCTCTGGGCGATATGGTGCGTGAGGAAATGGGCCGGATTCCAGGCACCATCGCCCTGTTCGGTTGCTTCCTGATCATGATCATCATCCTAGCGGTGCTTTCTCTGATCGTGGTTAAGGCGCTGGCTGAAAGCCCTTGGGGCATGTTCACAGTGATTGCGACGATTCCGATTGCGATGTTCATGGGCATTTACATGCGCTATATCCGCCCAGGCCGCATCGGTGAAATCTCTGTGATTGGTGTTGCACTGCTGCTGGGTTCAATCTGGCTCGGTGGTGTTGTGGCGGCTGACCCAGTGTGGGGGCCGATGTTCACCTTTACCGGTGTGCAGATCACCTGGATGCTGGTGGGCTATGGCTTTGTCGCGGCGGTACTGCCGGTATGGCTGATTCTGGCTCCGCGTGACTACCTGTCGACGTTCCTCAAGATCGGTACCATCGTAGCGTTGGCAGTCGGCATTCTGATGCTGGCGCCTGAGCTGAAAATGCCAGCCTTGACTCAGTTCACTGATGGCACTGGCCCGGTCTGGAAAGGCGCACTGTTCCCGTTCCTGTTTATCACCATTGCCTGCGGTGCGGTGTCTGGCTTCCATGCGCTGATCAGCTCTGGCACCACGCCGAAACTGTTGGCCAATGAAACCCATGCCCGCTACATCGGTTACGGCGGCATGCTGATGGAGTCCATGGTCGCGATCATGGCCATGGTCGCTGCATCGATCATTGATCCTGGCGTGTATTTCGCCATGAACAGCCCACCCGCCGTGGTCGGTTCTGATGTAGTGAGCGTTGCTGCTGCGGTGAGCAACTGGGGCTTCGTGATCACTCCAGAGGCGCTTGAAGCCGTTGCTAATGACATCGGTGAGAACACTATTCTCAACCGTGCAGGCGGTGCGCCAACACTGGCGGTGGGTATCGCGCAGATTCTTCACCAGGCGCTGCCGGGTGAGAACACTATGGCGTTCTGGTACCACTTCGCGATTCTGTTTGAAGCGCTGTTCATTCTGACTGCTGTGGATGCCGGTACCCGTGCAGGCCGCTTTATGCTGCAGGACCTGCTGGGCAACTTCGTGCCTGCGCTGCGCCGCACCGAGTCTTGGGGCGCTAACGTGATTGCAACTGCAGGGTGCGTGGCGCTGTGGGGCTATCTGTTGTATCAGGGCGTGGTCGACCCGCTGGGCGGCATCAACACGTTGTGGCCGTTGTTCGGCATCTCTAACCAGATGCTGGCCGGTATCGCGCTGATGCTGTGCACTGTTGTGCTGATCAAAATGAAGCGCCAGCAGTACATCTGGGTCACCTTGCTACCTGCTGTGTGGCTGCTGATCTGCACCACGGTTGCGAGCCTGATCAAGCTGTTCGATGCCAACCCGGCTGTTGGTTTCCTGGCCTTGGCCAAGAAGTACGAAACGGCGTTGGATGCAGGTCAAATTCTGGCTCCGGCCAAGGACCTCGGTCAGATGCAGCATGTGATCATGAACGCCTACACCAACGCTGGTCTTAGCGTGCTGTTCCTGGTGGTGGTCTTCAGCATCCTGTTCTATGCCCTGAAAATCGGCCGCGCCGCGTGGGTTAACCCGCAGCGCACTGACAAGGAAACTCCCTATCAGGCTGCGCCGAACGCTTGATAGCTGATCCGCCGGGCCTGGGGGCCCGGCACTCATGAGGTAAATACTGGTGTTCAATGATTTGAGTCGTATGGGTAAGTATCTGGGGCAAGCCGCGCGTATGTTGGTCGGCATGCCGGATTACGACACCTATGTCGAACACATGAAAAACAAACACCCGGATCAGCCCGTAATGAGCTACGAAGACTTTTTTCGTGAGCGCCAGGATGCTCGTTATGGTGGCGGTAAAGGTCGCCCCGTACGTTGTTGCTGAAACAGCTGCTTGTAGCTGAGTCGGTTACAATCCGGCTGATATGAATCCATACGCCACGCTTGTCGTGGCGTATTTCGTTATGAGGTTGCGGTTATGTCAAAGGTGATTCCGGTCACGGTGCTCAGTGGTTTTCTGGGGGCAGGCAAAACAACCCTATTGCGTCACATGCTGCAAGCCGAGCATGGCCTGAAGCTGGCGGTGATCGAGAACGAATACAGCGACACACCGATTGATACGCAATTGCTCGGCAGCGAGCCAGTGCAGGTCATGACATTGGCTAACGGATGCGTCTGTTGTTCCATCCATGTAGAGCTGGAAAAAGCGCTGTACCTGCTGCTGGATAAACTCGATAGCGGCGAGTTGGACTTCGACCGGCTGGTGATCGAATGCACTGGACTGGCCGATCCGGCACCGGTCGCGCAGACGTTCTTTGCCGATGAAGAGTTGTGCGAGCGTTATGTGTTGGACGGCATTATCACGTTGGTGGATGCGGTTAACGCTGAGCGTCATTTGCAGGAGGCGATAGCTCAGGCGCAGGTGGGGTTTGCCGATCGTATTTTGATCAGCAAGACCGATCTGGCCGACCAAACGCAAGTTGATGCACTGACTCAGCGTCTGCAGCGTATTAACCGACGTGCGCCGGTGCGCCATGTTGAGCATGGCCGTATTGATCTGTCCGAGCTGCTGGATGTGCGCGGCTTCAATTTGAATGACGATCTAGGTCCGGTGATGACCTTGCGCCCGTTGCTGCCAGCCAATAACCCTGACCGCATCAGTACATTGGTACTTAGCAGCGAGCAGGACTTGGACATCGATAAGCTCAGCGCCTTTATGGAAAATCTACTGGAGCAGTACGGCAACTCACTGCTGCGCTACAAAGGTGTACTGGCAATAGCCGGTGAAGACCGGCGTATGGTATTTCAGGGGGTGTTGCGGCTGTACGGATTTGATTACGCCGAGCCTTGGCAGGCGGGGGAAACACGCCAATCAGTTATCGTCTTTATTGGCGATAACTTGCCTGAAGCCGAAATTCGGGAT
Organism: Pseudomonas mendocina; assembly: GCA_037482215.1. Taxonomy (NCBI): domain Bacteria; kingdom Pseudomonadati; phylum Pseudomonadota; class Gammaproteobacteria; order Pseudomonadales; family Pseudomonadaceae; genus Ectopseudomonas; species Ectopseudomonas mendocina. The sequence continues at coordinate 3,801,200 of CP148074.1, read as the reverse complement.
GGATTTGCTCAGCTCGGTGCCTGATTCATCGCTCAGCGAGACCCTGCTGTGGCGTAATACGTCGTCCCGCTCTATTGAGGGCGGGACAGTAAAACGGCATTGACGTAATCGCCATCGCGCGGATCTTTGTACGAGCCATCCTCAAGTACGCTCATGCGCAACAGCGCTTGGCGCGTGGCATCAATGATAATCAGCTGCCCGTTAGGGTTGATAAACCATGCATATGGATCTCCCGCTAAGTTAAGTTTGCTCGCGCAATCTTCGTCCGCCTGTAGGCTCAAACCACCTATTGTAGGGGTGTCGTTAAGGCGTACTTTGCATAGAAGTCCACCTTCACCGTCTTGCCACAAGTCATATGGCCCTTTGAGTCGTTCAGCGTACTGCGGGGCGGGGGCTAGCTGTGCCTCCTGATCTTTAGATTTTGCGTTGAGTGCAAAGCGGGATTCCGGACCGCCCGCCGAGCTGTTCAAGGCGTATGTGGCCAGCAGGGTTGAAACGGTGAGCGTGCGAAGAGCGTGATACATGATAACGGCCTCCTGAAAATATGGACTAAAGTTCCATGTTGGAGGGCTATCAATGAAACAAGGTGGGTGGATGCCTAAAGTGTGGCTGGCATCAACAAAAAGCCCGGCATGAGCCGGGCTTTTTGTCAGCAGGTAAAGCTTAGTTGCCGTATACCGGGAACTTAGCGCATACCGCTTTAACTTGCTCGCGCACGCGGGCTTCAACAGCTTCGTCACCCAGGTTAGCCAGGATCTCGCAGATCCAGCCAGCCAGTTGACGGCACTCTTCTTCTTTAAAGCCGCGAGTGGTCACAGCCGGAGTACCGATACGCAGGCCAGAGGTGACGAACGGCGAACGTGGATCGTTCGGTACGCTGTTCTTGTTCACGGTGATGAAGGCGCGGCCCAGGGCTGCGTCTGCGTCTTTACCGGTGATGTCCTGTTTGATCAGGGACAGCAGGAACAGATGGTTCTCAGTACCGCCGGAAACCACATCGTAGCCGTTCTCGATGAACACGTTGGCCATGGCTTGGGCGTTCTTGATGACCTGAGCTTGGTATTCCTTGAACTCGGGTTGCAGGGCTTCTTTGAAGCACACAGCTTTAGCCGCGATCACGTGCTCCAGCGGGCCGCCTTGGCCGCCTGGGAATACGGCGGAGTTCAGTTTCTTCTCCAGCGCTTCGTTAGCACGGGCCAGGATCAGACCACCGCGCGGGCCGCGCAGGGTTTTGTGAGTGGTGGTGGTCACTACGTCAGCAAATGGAACCGGGTTCGGGTACAGGCCTGCTGCAACCAGACCGGCAACGTGGGCCATGTCTACGAACAGGTAAGCGCCGACTTTGTCAGCAATGGCGCGGAAGCGCGGGAAGTCCAGAACCTGAGAGTAGGCGCTGAAACCTGCGATGATCATTTTCGGCTTGTGCTCAACAGCCAGACTCTCAACTTCGTCGTAGTCGATCAGGCCGTTGTCGTTGATGCCGTACTGAACAGCGTTGTAGATCTTGCCGGAGAAGCTAACGCTGGCACCGTGGGTCAGGTGACCACCGTGAGCCAGGCTCATGCCCAGAACGGTGTCGCCTGCTTCCAGCAGAGCCATGTATACGGCGCTGTTCGCTTGGCTGCCGGAGTGCGGCTGGACGTTGGCGTAGTCGGCACCGAACAGTTCTTTTGCACGGTCGATAGCCAGTTGCTCAACGATGTCGACGTATTCGCAGCCACCGTAGTAACGCTTGCCCGGATAACCTTCGGCGTACTTGTTAGTCAGAACCGAACCCTGAGCTTCCATGACCGCTGGGCTGGTGTAGTTTTCCGAGGCGATCAGCTCGATGTGATGCTCCTGGCGTTGGGCTTCTTGCTCCATCGCAGCAAACAATTCGGCGTCAAAACGGGCAAGATTCAAATCACGGCTGAACATAGCAATCCCCTGAGGTAATCAGCTGGGCGGTAGAAAGAGGGGGCGGATTCTACCCTATCCGAGCCAATCCGGCACATGAGGAGTGATCATCAGTCAGACAAACTCCGCTCATGCACGGTGATCAGCTCGGTTCAAGTTGGGCGCGGCGAGAAAATGTGGCGGTAAATTGTTTGGCAGTCATTGGGTGACCGAGCAAATACCCTTGTACTTCGTCACAGTTGTGGCTGCGCAGAAACTCGAGTTGCGCCTCGTTTTCCACCCCTTCGGCAATTACTGAAAGGTCGAGGCTATGGGCCATGGCGATAATGGCTCGGGCAATTTGTGCGTCTTTCTCGCCATGGGGAAGGTTATCCACAAAGCTGCGGTCGATTTTAAGTACGTCCAGTGGGAACTGTTTCAGGTAGTTGAGTGACGAGTAGCCAGTACCGAAGTCGTCAATCGCGACAAAAACCCCTAGCGTCTTAAGCTCGGCCAGGGTGTGCATGGCTGCTGAGACGTCTTCCATGAGGATGCTTTCGGTAATTTCCAGCTCCAGGGTGCCCGTAGGAATGCTGCTCTGTTTGAGTATTTCGGCGATGCGCAGGTTGAGGTTCCCCTCACTGAACTGGCGTGGGGAGAGGTTGACTGAAACCTTTGGCACTTTCAGGCCATTACGATGCCAGTCAGCCAGTTGGCGGCAAGCCTGGAGCAATACCCAGTCGCCAACTTGCACCACCAGTCCCAGTTCTTCCAGTACAGGAATAAAGTCGCTAGGCGCTACGTTGCCGCGTTGCGGGTGTTTCCAGCGCAGTAGAACTTCGACACCGGTCAGGGAGTGTCCATTGCTGGAGAATTGCGGCTGATACGCCAAATGGAATTCATTTTGAGCGAGAGCGTGGCGCAGGTCGCTCTCCAGTTCAATACGCTGAAGGGCGCTGGCGTTCATGTCCGCTTGATAGAACTGGAAGTTGTTTTTACCGCGCTCTTTGGCGTGGTACATCGCGGTGTCGGCGTTTTTCATCAGCTGACTTAGTTCGTTGCCGTCCTGCGGGCCAAGGGCGATACCAATGCTGGCGCTGACGAAGAATTCTCGGCCTTCCAGAATAAAAGGTTGGGCCAGACGCGTAAGGATTTGCTCGCCGACGTGTATCGCTCTGTTCAGCGCGCTCTCACGCTGGTTTTGCGGGCTCAGCAGGAGGGTGAATTCATCCCCACCCATGCGGGCTACGGTGTCTTGGCTGTCGACACACAGGCTCAGGCGTCCAGCCACTTCTTTGAGCATGCGATCGCCTGCTGCATGACCGAGTGAGTCATTGATCGGTTTGAAGCGGTCCAGGTCGAGGAACATCAATACGACCCACTGTTGATTCCGCTCGGCGAGTTGCAAGGCTGTGTGCAGTCGGTCCTGGAACAGTGTGCGGTTTGGCAATTGCGTGAGTGGGTCGTAATACGCAAGGCGATGAATGCGTTGCTCATTGGCCTTGCGCTCACTGATATCGCTGAAGAAGGCCACATAGCTGATGAGGTCGTTGTCATCGTCCCGTATAGCGGTGATGCCTACCCAAGCCGGGAAGGTGTCGTTGTTTTTTCTTCTTAACAGCAACTCGCCTTCCCAGCTACCCAGTTGGCGAAGTTGCTGGGTGATGTAGTTGAACTGGTTGTTCTGCTCGCTATCGGCCGCCAATACATTGGGCATCTGATCAATGATCTGCCGGGATGAGTAACCGGTCACGCGGCTGAATGCATCATTAATCTGCACGATGTACCCGACGGGGTCGGTCACCATAATGGCGGCTGTTGAGTGTTCGAACACCGTGGCGGCCATGCGCAGGTCTTTTTCCGCGCGGCGTTGCAGGCTGATGTCACGGGCAATGCCCAATAGACCCTCAAAGCGCCCGTTATCGTCCCACATGGGCAGCAGGCGCAACTCAACCGGTATTGTGTGACCATCAGCATGCAGGCAGTCGAACACGAATAGCTGGGCACTAAATTCGCTGCGCAGTTCGCTCATGCGCAATGGATCGCCGAGGGCTGATCTGACCCGGTCAAGCAACTTGCAGGGTTCGCTGATTTGTCTGGAATCGGCGGCAAGGCTAAGCAAGCCGTGGCTGCGTATCCACTCGCCTTCAAAACCTAAGACTTCTTCGGCTGAATGGCTTACGTAGTTCACTTCCAGCAAGCTGTCAGTGGTGATGATGACGTCACTGATGCTTTCAGCCAGCAGGCGGTAGCGCTGTTCGCTGGCGCGCAGGGATTCACTGCGGTTGATCTGCTCGGTGATGTCTTTGGCAACACCGATCATTCGGCTCACCAGCCCGTTGCTGTTGCGATCCAGCGCTTGCTCTCGGATATCAAACCAGTGCCAGCTGCCATCGCGATGGCGCCAGCGCAATTCGGCCTGCATAAGAACGCTGTCGCCCATCACTTGTTGGGCGTTGCGCATGCGTTGATACAGCTCGACGTCGTCTGGATGCAGGATTTTTTCCCAGAGGTTGTCTCCGAGCTTATCTATTTCCTCTGCGCTATAACCCAGCTGTGGTCCCAGGTGATAGTTGCTATAGAGAACCTTCCGCTCGGTCATGTCGTGTACGTAGATGGTGTCAGGAACCGCGTTGACCACGTCAGACCAGAAGCGTTCACGTTCAATCAGTGAGTTTTCAATGAGTTTACGGTTGGTAATGTCACTGATGCTCAAGGTCACAGCTTGCAGTTCATCGACATCTTCGGGCAGGCGCAGCAGCAGCCACAGGTGTCTAATTTGACCTTGTGGAGTGGTGATGCGTTTTTCCATTTCAACAACACCGCCCCCGTTGATCAGGGTGTGGAGCAGTTGCATGCGCAGGCTGTCTTCGCGGATCTTTCCGTTGTTGAACAAGTGTTGCCAGACCTTACGGTTAAGGTCGGCGCCAAACATGTTCAGTGCGACGTCGTTGGACTCGGTGAGATTTAGGTGGCGGCTGATCTGCTCATGATGCAGTGGGTCGGCATTCAGCCAGCGCATCAAGTCTTCAGATGAGCCGATGTCGTGTTCTTGCAGGTAGCGTTGCAGGCCTGTCAGGTCGAGCACGCAGAGGGCTGTTCCTGTGCCGTCGAAAATGTCCTGATAGCGGCGCCGGGTCTCTTGCAGCACCTGCGACGCGTGTTGTTCTTCCGTCACATCGCGAAGTACCCAGACAAAGCCAATTTGTTTGTTGTTCTCAGTCAGGTCACTGCGGGTGATGTCATAAAGGTAGGGCTTGCCGTTTTGGCGGATCTCCACCAGATCTGAACCGCTAGCGCTGTACAACCCATTATCGTGAAGCAATGAAGGATCAAGATTGGGCAGTAATTTGAGCAAGTGCCAGTCGACTGCATCACGGTTGCTCAATCCGAACATGTCCTCCGCCTGGGGGTTGAGGTACTGCAGTCGCCCTTGAAGGTCTGTCACCAACACCCGCTCTTCAATCGCACCGAGCACACTGCCTGCTTGTAGCAGGTAGCGTCTCGAAGCGCTGTTGAGGGCAAGCAGAGCGCGTTGTTCACGTACGAGTCGATAAAGTGCGCCGAGGGTCAGCGCGGCGCAGATGGCGAAAATCAGCAGTTTGACCAGTTGCTGTGGCAGAAACTCCAATGCCGCAGATTTCTCATCGAACAGGCAGCGAATATGCCAGTCGCTGCCTTTAAGTGGGATCAGCTGGGTGGTTTGAGCAATGATCTCGGCAGTGAGGGGAGGCGGGATGACATGTTCATCGTCAACGTTTGTTTCATTGCTGGCGATGATGCGTTGCTGGGCGCTGTCTTCCAGGTACCAACTTGAAGAGTTGCTCGGATGCTCATCGAACCAACTGCTCAGGACGTAGGTGTCCAAGCGTAGCAACCAAAAACCACTGTCGGGAGCGGATGACTGCCTTAGTAGCAGACAAATATGGCCGTTGTGCTCAGGGCTGAAGGTATAGAAGAAGGGTTCATTGCTGCTGCGTTGAAGCATATAGCCAATGAAGGCTACATCAGGTTTGCCGTCTTGAGTGCTATAGACGGTCTCACCCTGGCTGGTTAGCCAAGACACACTCTTAATGTGGGGGGATACGCGTCTTAAAGTGGCTATCAGCCCATCTGCCTGCTCCTGTGTCGCAGGGGGGCGTGCAAAGGGTTGCATGATCGACTGTGCAACGCTGGCCTTGAGGCGCATATTCAGGGCTAAGTGGTTAGCCAGTTGTGAGTCATAGGCGGCTGCCAGTTTGCGTTGGCTTGCCACCTGCTGCTGGGTTTCCTGATTCAAGTGCCAAGCCATCAGAGCCAGCAGGCTTAAAATTAGAATGACCAAGACGCGACGACTGGTGCTCCGTAGCGTAGCCGTTAGCGGAGATGCGTCTGAAGCAGGGGCGTGAGATGAAATGACCTTAGACAAAACTGCGTCCTGGGCTGTACGGATAAGCGTATGTCGTGCCGTCAAAGACACGAGCATGCAAGAAGCGCCAGGAGATTTCTACTGTAATATTATTGCCTCATCCGAGGCTGTGGTTTGCCCTGCCCAGAGCATTCGGGTAGCTTTGTCCTCTTGATTAATGGTCAGCGCCTCAAATCCACAGAACTTGGCGCTGTCTGGCGGCCCGCCAGTCGTCTAGCCTGCACTGCACGGCAACCCGGCGGTTTTCTTCGTTGAATCTATAACCCAGGTTATTCATGGCTCAATACGTTTACACCATGCATCGGCTGAGCAAAGTTGTTCCGCCGAAGCGTGAAATCCTCAAGAACATCTCCCTGTCTTTCTTCCCGGGTGCGAAGATCGGTGTGCTTGGCCTTAACGGCGCCGGTAAATCGACCCTGCTGCGCATCATGGCGGGCGTTGATACAGAGTTCGACGGCGAAGCCCGCGCAATGCCTGGTATCAACGTTGGCTACCTGCCCCAAGAGCCGCAGTTGGACCCGAGCAAAACCGTGCGTGAAGTCGTAGAAGAGGCGGTCGACACCATCAAGCAGGCGCAAGCCCGTTTGGATGAAGTGTACGCAGCGTACGCTGAGCCCGATGCCGATTTCGATGCGCTGGCTGCCGAGCAGGCCAAGCTGGAAGCCATCATTCAGGCCAGCGATGGTCACAACCTTGAGCGTCAGCTTGAAGTGGCAGCTGACGCCCTGCGCCTGCCGCCATGGGACGCTAAGGTTGAGCACCTGTCCGGTGGTGAAAAGCGCCGTGTAGCGCTGTGCCGTCTGTTGCTGTCCTCGCCGGACATGCTGCTGCTCGACGAACCGACCAACCACTTGGATGCCGACTCAGTCGCCTGGCTGGAGCAGTTCCTGCACAACTTCCCGGGTACCGTGGTGGCGATTACCCACGACCGTTACTTCTTGGATAACGTTGCCGGTTGGATTCTGGAACTGGACCGCGGTGCTGGCATTCCTTATGAAGGCAACTACTCTGGCTGGCTGGAAGCCAAATCTGAGCGTCTGGCTCAGGAGTCCAAGCAGCAGTCTGCCCATGAAAAGGCTATGAAGGAAGAGCTGGAGTGGGTGCGTAAAGGCGCTAAAGCCCGTCAGGCCAAGTCCAAAGCTCGTTTGCAGCGCTTTGAGGAAATGCAATCGCAGGAATTCCAGAAGCGTGCTGAGACCAACGAAATCTACATCCCTGCTGGCCCGCGTCTGGGCGATAAAGTGATCGATTTCGTCAACGTCACCAAAGGCTATGGCGACCGTGTATTGATCGACAACCTGTCGTTTAGCATTCCTAAAGGCGCCATCGTCGGTGTTATCGGTGGTAACGGTGCCGGTAAATCGACCCTGTTCCGCATGCTGATGGGCAAAGAACAGCCGGACTCCGGCACCATCGAGATCGGTGATACCGTGCAACTGGCTTGCGTAGACCAGAGCCGTGATGATCTGGACAACAGCAAAACTGTGTGGGAAGCGGTCTCCGATGGCTTGGACATGATCCGCATCGGTAACTATGAAGTGCCGTCCCGTGGCTATGTGGGCCGTTTTAACTTCAAAGGTGCCGACCAGCAGAAGTTCGTTAAAGACCTCTCCGGTGGTGAGCGTGGCCGTCTGCACTTGGCCCTGACCCTGAAAGAGGGCGCTAACGTTCTGCTGCTCGACGAACCGTCTAACGACCTTGACGTTGAAACCCTGCGTTCGCTGGAAGAAGCCCTGCTGGACTTCCCAGGCGCTGCCATTGTGATCTCTCACGACCGTTGGTTCCTGGACCGCGTTGCGACTCACATCCTGGCCTATGAAGATGACTCGCACATTGAGTTCTTCGAAGGTAACTACACCGAATACGAGGCCGATCGTAAGAAACGCCTCGGCGATGCAGCTGCTCAGCCGCACCGCGTGCGCTACAAGAAACTGGCGCAGTAATCGGGTCGTTATAAAACGGAGCCGAAAGGCTCCGTTTTACTTTTACTGCTTCAAACGTGCCGCATGGCACGCCGTTGCACAGATGGCTTGTGGTGCATGGCTGATGCAGCCATGATTTATCCAGGCCCCCGTCCAAGGAATTCCAATGCCAGACTCCATCGCAGCGCATTTGCGCTTGGCGCCTGAAGCGCTTACCCGTCCTTTCTCTCCTGACCAGTTCAAATTCAACAGCACTGAAGATCTGGAGCCCTTCCGTGGCGTATTAGGGCAGGAACGTGCTGTTGAGGCGTTGCAGTTCGGCGTGGCGATGCCACGGCCGGGCTACAACGTGTTTGTTATGGGCGAATCCGGCACTGGGCGCTTCTCATTTGTTAAGCGCTACCTCAATGCTGAAGCCAAACGTCTGGAAACTCCGTCAGATTGGGTCTATGTCAATCATTTTGACGAGCCCCGCGAGCCTCGGGCGGTTGAACTAGCCGCCGGTACGGCTGCTGAGTTCATTGCGGATATCAACTCGTTGATTAACAACCTGCTGGCGACATTCCCGGCGGTGTTTGAGCACCCTTCGTTCCAGCAGAAAAAGAATGCCATCGACCGCGCCTTCAACAAGCGCTACGACCAGGCGCTGGACGTGATTGAAAAGCTGTCACTGGAAAAGAGCATCGCCCTCTATCGCGACAGCAGCAACATCGCTTTTACTCCGATGTTGGAAGGCAAGGCGCTGGATGAGGCGGAGTTCGCCCAGCTGCCAGAGGCTGAGCGTGAGCGCTTCCACAGTGATATCGCAGCCCTGGAGGAGCGACTGAACGAGGAGTTAGCCAGCCTGCCGCAATGGAAGCGTGAGTCCAGCAATCAGTTGCGACAGCTCAACGAAGAAACCATCACAGTTGCCTTGCAACCGCTGCTGGCGCCGCTGTCCGAAAAATATGCGGAAAATGCAGGTGTCTGCGCCTATTTGCAGGCTGTGCAGGTGAACTTGCTGAAAACCGTCGTGGATCAGCTGGCTGAGTTAGAGAAGGCTGACGCGCAAACCCGAAAGATGCTTGAAGAGCAGTATTGCCCGAGCCTTGTGGTTGGCCACCATGCCCATGGTGGCGCGCCGGTGGTGTTTGAACCCCACCCAACCTACGACAACCTGTTTGGGCGCATTGAATACAACACCGACCAGGGGGCGCTCTACACCAGTTATCGTCAGCTGCGGCCGGGGGCATTGCACCGCGCCAATGGTGGCTTCCTGGTTCTGGAGGCGGAAAAACTACTGGGCGAGCCGTTTGTCTGGGATGCACTCAAGCGTGCGCTGCAATCGCGCAAATTGAAGATGGAATCCCCATTGGGCGATTTGGGCCGGATCGCCACCGTAACCCTGACGCCGCAGATGCTGCCATTGAACCTGAAGGTGGTCATCATCGGTTCCCGCCAGCTGTACTACACCTTGCAAGACCTGGATCCAGACTTTCAAGAGATGTTCCGGGTACTGGTGGACTTTGACGAAGACATCCCGCTGGCCGATGACAGCCTTGAGCAGTTCGCGCAGTTGCTAAAAACCCGTACCTCGGAAGAGGGGATGGCACCGCTCACCTCCGCAGCGGTAGCCCGGGTAGCGACCTATAGTGCACGTCTGGCGGAGCATCAAGGGCGACTTTCAGCGCGTATTGGTGATCTGTTCCAGTTGGTCAGCGAGGCCGACTTCATTCGCAGTCTGGCTGGTGAGACTGTCACCGATGTTGGTCATATTGAGCGTGCGCTCAAAGCTAAGGCTGCCCGTACCGGACGTGTTTCTGCGCGGATCATCGACGACATGCTGGCCGGTATCATCCTGATCGATACAGACGGCGCCGCTGTGGGTAAGTGCAACGGCTTAACCGTCCTTGAGGTCGGGGATTCGGTCTTTGGCGTGCCAGCGCGTATCTCGGCCACCGTATATCCCGGTGGCAGCGGTATTGTGGATATTGAGCGTGAGGTCAATCTCGGCCAGCCCATCCACTCCAAAGGTGTGATGATTCTGACGGGCTACCTGGGTAGCCGTTATGCCCAGCAGTTCCCGCTGGAGATTTCCGCCAGCATCGCACTGGAGCAGTCCTACGGTTATGTGGATGGCGACAGCGCCTCGCTGGGTGAGGTGTGCACGCTGATTTCTGCTCTGTCGCGTACGCCACTGAAGCAGTGTTTCGCTATTACCGGCTCCATCAACCAGTTTGGTGAGGTGCAGGCAGTCGGTGGGGTGAACGAGAAAATCGAAGGTTTCTTCCGGTTGTGCGAAGCACGGGGGCTGACCGGGGAGCAGGGCGTGATCGTCCCGCACTCCAATGTCACCACGTTGATGCTGGATGAGCGTGTACTCCAAGCTGTGCGGGCGGGGCAGTTCCACGTGTATGCCGTGCGTCATGTGGATGAGGCCTTGAGTCTGCTGGTCGGACAGGACGCTGGCACACCCAATGAGGCCGGTCAGTTCCCTGCGGGTAGCGTCAATGCGCGGGTGGTCGAACGCCTGCGTGACATTGCAGCGATGGGCTTGGAAGAAGAGGAGAAGGAAGAGGCGAAAAAGCCTGAGCCGGCTCCGGCCAAAGAAAAGAAGCCGCGCACTAAAAAGCCTGCAGCAGAGTGAGTCGACCGCCGGGTATCCCATGAGCCCTACTGGCAAAGTGGTTACTCATTGAGCTATCCGGCGGAACTCGCGTACTTGCGGCTTCAGAGGCTGTTTTCCTGAAGCCATGCACAGAGTTATCCACAGCCAACGGGGATAACTTATAACTTCGACAGGTTGGCTGCTGGGGTATAGGCTGAAGTAAAGCCTCCGTGGAGATCTTATCCATGTCCCGCTACCTCACACTTTGCCGTAATTGCTTTGGCATGAGCACCCGCATCGAGTGTGCAGCACTGCCTTTGGATGGTGGACGAGGGCTGTGGGTGCTGATTTGTGCGGCAGGTTTATCTGACTCTCAGCCTTCTTCAGTTAAGGCGCAAGGCCCGTTCCATGGGGCTTTCGAGGTAGAAGCGGTGATGGGTGATGTGGCCTGTAATCTGCAAGCCATGGGTTACGAGACCTGCCTGGATATGCCCATTTGGCGTCTACACATTCAGGCTGAGTTACGCCGTACCAATGCCCGCGGCAGTGTTGTGGAAGAGGGTTGCCAAGGTGTTCCTGAGCCCTGATGGCGACTATTTGATCAGAAGCCCAGAGGCCCCGTTATTACAGGCCTGTGACAATCAATCCTGTCGCTATATACAAGGTTATCCACAGATGACGGGGATAACCATCAACTGCGACATTTTTGTTCACTGGTATTAACTTGCTTGGCCCGAATCGCTGGTTATACTCGCCGCCGTTTTCAAATCTTCAGTGAGTTTTTATGGAACGCTTTATTGAAAATACGATGTACGCCTCTCGCTGGCTGTTGGCGCCGATTTATTTTGGCCTTTCGCTGGGGCTGCTGGCGCTTGCGTTGAAGTTCTTTCAGGAGCTTTTCCATTTGCTGCCAGGCGTATTCAACATGGCAGAGGCCAATCTGATTCTGGTCATTCTGTCGCTGATCGACATGGCGCTGGTAGGTGGACTGCTGGTGATGGTGATGATCTCCGGCTATGAAAACTTCGTATCCCAGCTGGATATCGACGAGAGTAAAGAAAAACTCAATTGGCTGGGCAAGATGGACTCCGGCTCCCTGAAAATGAAGGTCGCTGCGTCCATCGTGGCCATCTCGTCGATCCATTTGCTGAAGATATTCATGGATGCTCAAAACATCGCCGATACCAAGTTGATGTGGTACGTCATCATCCACATGACATTCGTCGTTTCGGCCTTTGCCATGGGCTATCTGGATAAACTGACCAAGCACTAAGCCATGGCTTGTTGCTGTGACTGATTGGGAGAGGTCGGTAGGTTTGTGCTAGTCTTGCCGGCCTTTTTAACCCCCACGGAGCAGCATGATGTCCGAATTGAATCTCTCTACTGACGAAAGTCGCGTCAGCTACGGCATTGGTCGCCAGCTGGGTGGCCAACTGCGTGACAACCCGCCTCCAGGCGTTAACCTGAATGCCATCCTGGCGGGCTTGACTGATGCCTTCAACGGCCAAGACAGCCGCGTCAGTGAAGAAGAGCTGAATGCCAGCTTCAAAGTCATCCGTGACATCATGCAGGCTGAAGCGCAGGCTAAAGCTGAAGCTGCAGCCGCTGCCGGTGTGGCTTTCCTTGCGGAAAACGCTAAGCGTGACGGCGTAACCGTTCTGGCTTCTGGTCTGCAGTACGAAGTGCTGACAACGGGCGAAGGCGCTAAGCCAAGCCGCGAAGACAGCGTACGTACTCACTACCACGGCACGCTGATCGACGGTACTGTGTTCGACAGCTCCTACAACCGTGGCCAGCCAGCTGAATTCCCGGTTGCAGGCGTAATTGCCGGTTGGACTGAGGCGCTGCAGCTGATGAATGCGGGCAGCAAATGGCGTCTGTACGTGCCGAGCGAGCTGGCATACGGCGCGCAAGGCGTAGGCAGCATCCCGCCGCACAGCGTTCTGGTGTTTGACGTCGAGTTGCTCGACGTTCTGTAACGTTCTATGCCGGGCCGTACAGTTGTTGCGGCCCGGTGTATTTCTTGATGTCGGTTAGTTTCAAGGGCGCAACGCCCGTGCGTAGCAGAACAGAAAAAGATTGCGCACCAATTCTTTCAGTACCAACGGCTCGCTAGAGCTGAGTTCATGCAAATCCAAATCACCCTGATCACGCAGTTCGTCCAGAGCGTCTTCTTCAAGCAGTGCACAAACTTCGCCAGTATTGCGATTTAGAATACGCAGGTAGGGGTGTGGGCGGTCCAGCCAAGCGTCAATAAGATAGGTCATGACTTATCTCCCTTTAAAAAGACAAGATGATAATAATTCTTATTTAGATTATAGCAAGACTTAATTTGCCGTGAGGCTGCGCCTGTGCTGGGCGGGGTGGGAAAACAAAAAGCCCGCCGGGAGTGGCGGGCTTTGTCTAGGAGAGGCGTTGATCAGTGGGTGCGGGCTACGGCGAAGCGGCTCAGCTCGATCATCGCGTCCTTGTGGGCGCTCTCAGGCAGTGCGTCAAGGCAAGCGATGGCGCGCTCGGCGTAATCGCGGGCGAGCTGGGCGGTGTAATCCAGGGCGCCGGAGACTTCGACCGCTTCGCGGATGCGCTCAAGGTCCTCGATACCGCCTTTCTGGATGGCCTGGCGCACCAGTGCAGCCTGTTCCGCCGTGCCTTCGCGCATGGCGTAGATCAGGGGCAGAGTCGGTTTACCTTCAGCCAGATCGTCACCCACGTTTTTGCCCAGTGCTGCAGCGTCGCCGCGGTAGTCGAGCAGGTCATCTACCAACTGGAAAGCAATCCCTAGGTGATCACCAAACGTACGCAGTGCTTCACGTTGCTCCTGAGGGGCGTTAGCCAGGGCCGCGGCACTGTGGGTCGATGCTTCAAAGAGCATGGCGGTCTTGCCGCGAATGACCTCCATGTAGATTTCTTCTGTGGTGCTGGCGTCGCGCACGCGTGAAAGTTGCAGCACTTCGCCCTCGGCAATCACGCGAGTAGCCTGGGAAATGATCTGCATGACCGGCATGGAGCCAAGAGTCACCATCATCTCGAAGGAGCGTGCATAGAGGAAATCACCGACCAGAACACTGGGAGCGTTGCCCCACTGTGCGTTGGCGGTGGAGCGGCCGCGACGCATGTCGGACTTATCCACCACGTCGTCGTGCAGTAGGGTAGAGGTGTGGAGAAACTCGATGGTGGCGGCCAGCAGTTGCAGATCATCCTGCTGATAATTCAGGGCGCGGCCTGCCAGCAAAACCAGCAGCGGGCGCAGGCGCTTGCCGCCAGCTGAAATGATATAATCGCCAATCTTTTCGACGAGGGGTACTCGCGACACCAGTTGGTTGCGAATGATGCCGTCGACGGCGCTGAAGTCATCCGCCACTACATGGTAGAAAGCCTGTTGCATCGCTGGTACCTGAAACATTTTGGAATGCGCGGCATGCTAGGTGCCGGGCCAGAGGCTGTCAAGGCGAGAGGGTATGGGCCTTGCGCTGTGGCCGATGCTTGCGTACAATCGCGCACCCTGAACATTCCCCTGGGTATTTCCCTGCCTTACGCAATTGCAAGGGTGTCGATCCGGCCCCGAGCAGCCATGCCAGCCGAAACATATTCCTATAAAGCGCTGGGTGAGCAGGATTAACGGAGATTTACCATGTACGCAGTAATTGTAACTGGTGGCAAGCAATACAAAGTCACCGAAGGCGAATTCCTCAAGGTTGAAAAGCTCGAGCTGGCCACTGGCGAAGCTGTGACTTTTGACCGTGTTCTGCTGGTAGGCAACGGCGACGACGTTAAAATCGGCGCTCCTGTTGTTGAAGGTGCCAAGGTTGTAGCTGAAGTTGTAGCTCAAGGCCGTCACGACAAAGTAACTATCATCAAGTTCCGTCGTCGTAAGCACCACATGAAGCGCCAGGGCCACCGTCAGTGGTACACCGAGATCAAAATCACCGGTATCTCGGCCTAATTTAATTCGGCCTTTGATCCCTTTATAGGAGTATTGAACTCATGGCACACAAAAAAGCTGGCGGTAGTACCCGCAACGGTCGCGACTCAGAATCTAAACGCCTTGGCGTGAAGATGTATGGCGGCCAGGCTATCAAAGCAGGCAACATCATCGTGCGTCAGCGCGGCACTCAATTCCACGCTGGTTACGGCGTTGGCATGGGTAAAGATCACACTCTCTTCGCTAAAGTCGAAGGCGTGCTGAAGTTTGAAGTAAAGGGCGAGTTCAACCGCCGTTACGTAAGCGTCGTTACTGCTTAATCGCATGACCGCTTGAAAAGCCCCGTCCTGCGACGGGGCTTTTTTGTTTCTGTATGCTTGTGGGGTTCTTGCCAAACTGTCTTGGGTGCTGTGTAGGCAGGGCGGTTTCGCAAGAGCCTGGTTTATTAGTTTGGATGACCCGCCTATTAGCGGGAGGCGTAGCCATGAAATTTGTCGATGAAGTGTCGATTTACGTAAAGGCCGGAGACGGCGGTAACGGCATGATGAGCTTCCGTCGTGAGAAGTTCATTGAAAAAGGTGGCCCTAACGGTGGTGATGGTGGTGATGGTGGCTCGGTGTATATCGAGGCTGACGAGAACCTGAACACGTTGGTGGACTATCGCTATACCCGCCGCTTCAATGCGCAGAATGGCGAAAAGGGTGGTAGTACGGATTGTACTGGCCGCAAAGGTGATGATCTGATTCTGCCGGTTCCGGTAGGAACTACGGTCATTGATAGTGCAACCCAGGAAGTGATTGGTGATTTGACTAAGCCGGGCCAGCGTTTGATGGTGGCTCAGGGTGGTTGGCACGGTCTGGGTAATACCCGCTTCAAGTCCAGTACCAACCGTGCGCCGCGCCAGACCACGCCGGGTAAACCGGGTGAGGCGCGTGACCTTAAGCTCGAGCTGAAGGTGTTGGCAGATGTGGGCTTGCTGGGTTTGCCTAATGCCGGTAAGAGTACCTTCATTCGTGCTGTATCGGCGGCCAAGCCGAAGGTAGCTGATTACCCGTTCACTACGCTGGTGCCGAACTTGGGCGTCGTCAGTGTGGATCGCTACAAGAGCTTCGTGGTCGCGGATATTCCGGGGCTGATTGAGGGGGCGTCGGATGGCGCGGGCTTGGGTATTCGTTTCCTTAAGCACCTGTCGCGTACCCGTCTGTTGCTGCACCTTGTGGACATGGCGCCACTGGATTTGACTGATCCGGCTGAGGCAGCTGCCACTATTATCGAGGAGTTGGGACGCTTTAGCCCGGCGTTGACCGAGCGTGAGCGCTGGTTGGTGCTGAACAAGGCGGATCAGTTACCTGAAGATGAGCAGCAGGCGCGGATTGATGAGATCGTTGCCCGTATTGAGTGGAAGGGCCCGGTTTATGTAGTGTCTGCATTGGCGCGTCAGGGGACTGAGCAGCTGTGTTATGACATCATGGATTTCCTTGAGGCGCGCGCTGAGCGTATTCAGGAAGATCCGGAGTATGCTGCGCAACTGTCTGAGTTGGATGAGCGTATCGAGTCTGAGGCGCGTGCCCAGCTGCAGGCCCTGGATGATAAGCGTGAGCTACGCCGTACAGGTGTTAAGGCTGTCGGTGATGTCGACGAGGATGATGACTTCTGGGATGAAGATGAAGACGATGGCCCGGAAATCATTTACGTCCGGGATTAAGCATTCAATCAACGCCGCTTAATTGCGGCGTTTTTGCAATCACAGATCGCTGCTAGGGTTAGAAGATCATGCGTGACAAGGTAACCGGTGCTCGTCGCTGGGTAGTGAAAATCGGTAGTGCGCTGCTAACGGCTGATGGGCGTGGTCTTGATCGTGCTGCGATGGCGGTATGGGTCAAGCAGATGGTTGCTCTGCGTGAGCAGGGTGTCGAGTTGGTGCTGGTATCTTCCGGTGCGGTAGCGGCGGGGATGAGTCGTCTGGGTTGGAGCTCCCGGCCGAGTGCTATGCATGAGTTACAGGCTGCTGCTGCTATTGGTCAGATGGCCTTGGTGCAAGCGTGGGAGTCCAGCTTTGCTGAGTACGGCCTGCGCACTGCGCAGATTTTGCTGACCCATGATGATCTTTCTGATCGCAAGCGCTACCTGAATGCCCGTAGCACCCTGCGCACACTGGTTGACCTGGATGTGGTGCCGGTTATCAACGAAAACGATACCGTGGTCACGGATGAGATTCGCTTCGGTGATAACGATACCTTGGCGGCTTTGGTGGCTAATCTGGTTGAGGCTGACCTGTTGGTTATTCTGACCGACCGGGATGGCATGTATAACGCTGATCCTCGTCATAACCCCGATGCTGAGCTGATTTTCGAGGCGCGGGCGGATGATCCGGCTTTGGATGCGGTCGCGGGTGGTGTGGGTGGTGCGTTAGGCCGTGGCGGTATGCAGACTAAATTGCGAGCTGCTCGCCTGGCTGCGCGCTCAGGGGCGCATACGGTGATTGTTGGTGGGGCAATTGAGCAAGTGCTGGCTCGCCTGAAAACCGGTGAGCGTCTGGGTACTTTGCTTGAGCCTGAGCGTTCAACGCTGGCAGCGCGCAAGCAGTGGCTGGCGGGGCATTTGCAAACACGTGGCACGTTGGTTCTTGATGAGGGGGCGGTTAAGGCGCTGTCTACGGGTACCAAGAGCTTGTTGCCTGTTGGGGTGCGCTCTGTGCAGGGTGCTTTCCGCCGTGGTGAGATGGTCGTGTGCGAGGCTCCTGATGGTCGGGAAATTGCGCGCGGTCTGGCTAATTACAGTGCGCAGGAGGCGAAAAAGATCCTTGGTAAGCCTTCTGATGCCATAGCTGAGCAGTTGGGTTATGTGGGGGAGCCTGAGTTGGTGCACCTGGATAACATGGTTCTGCTTTGAGGGTGATTGAATGAGGTTGATTAAAGGATTGCTCGCAGGGTTGGTGGCGCTTCCGTTGGTGGCAGCTGCTGAAGAGATTGGCGAAGTATCGACTGTCTTCAAGTTTGTTGGGCCTAACGACAAGATTGTGGTCGAGGCTTTTGATGATCCTAAGGTCGAGGGTGTTACTTGCTACCTTTCTCGGGCTAAGACGGGTGGTGTGAAGGGTGGGTTGGGTCTGGCGGAAGATCGCGCAGAGGCCTCCATTGCCTGTCGCCAAGTGGGGCCGATCAGTTTTGCTGGTGAGTTGAAAGAAGGGGAGGAGGTCTTCCGTGAGCGGACGTCGCTGGTGTTTAAAACCATGCAGGTAGTTCGCTTCTTTGACCGTAAGCGTAATACGCTGGTGTACCTGGTCTACAGTGATCGGGTCATTGATGGCAGTCCGCAGAATGCGGTGACGGCCATCCCAATCCTGCCTTGGCCTAAGCAGTAAGTGAAAAAGCCCGAAGTGATTCGGGCTTTTTATTGTTGTGGGTAAATACTGGGCAATAAAAAACCGGCCAGAGGCCGGTTTTTCAAGAACAGCAGCTAAAGCGCTTATTAAGCGGCAGCAGCTTCGCCCAGGGCCTTGATGTGGCCATTCAGGCGGCTCTTATGACGAGCGGCTTTGTTCTTGTGGATGATGCCTTTGTCAGCCATACGGTCGATTACCGGCACAGCCAGGGTGTAAGCGGTCTTAGCCTGCTCAAGATCTTTGGCTTCGATAGCCTTAACAACGTTCTTGATGTAGGTACGAACCATGGAGCGCTGGCTGGCGTTATGGCTACGACGCTTCTCAGCCTGTTTGGCGCGTTTTTTGGCAGAAGGTGTATTGGCCACCGTCAAGCTCCTCGAAAAAAACTGGGGGGTTACAAACAAATAAGGCCGCGAATCATGCCGATATGAGTCGGCCCTGTCAAGCGTGTTTCGTGCTTGTCGTGCTGGTCTGCTAAGTAGAGGATCGCTACACTCCACTGCTTTGTGCCGTCGTATCCGTTCGACGGGCATGCACGTTGCGGAAGTCGAATTATTACATGAATTTGCTTAAGTCGCTGGCTGCTGTCAGTTCGATGACCATGCTTTCACGGGTGTTGGGCTTTGTGCGCGACACCATTATTGCTCGTATCTTTGGTGCGGGCGTGGCATCGGACGCCTTCGTTGTGGCCTTCAAACTACCGAATCTGTTGCGGCGGATTTTTGCTGAAGGCGCCTTTTCTCAGGCGTTTGTGCCCATTCTGGCCGAATATAAAACCCAGCAGGGTGATGAGGCCGCGCGGACGTTTCTAGCCTATGTCACTGGCTTGCTCACGTTGGTGCTGGCATTGGTCACATTCGTGGGTGTGCTGGCGGCGCCCTGGATTGTTTGGGTGTCGGCACCGGGTTTTGCCGAAAATGCTGAGCGCTTTGAGCTGACCACGGATCTGCTGCGGGTCACATTCCCTTATATTCTGCTGATCTCGCTGTCATCCCTAGCTGGTGCCGTGCTTAACACGTGGAACCGCTATAGCGTTCCTGCGTTCGTGCCGACATTGCTGAATGTCAGCATGATCGTTTTTGCGCTGTTCCTGACACCTTACTTTGATCCGCCAATCATGGCGTTGGGATGGGCGGTATTGGTGGGCGGTTTGATGCAATTGCTGTATCAGCTACCGCATTTGAAAAAGGTTGGCATGCTCGTCTTGCCTCGTCTGAATCTGAAGGATACGGGTGTCTGGCGGGTGATGAAGCAGATGGGGCCGGCGATTTTCGGCGTTTCCGTCAGTCAGATTTCTCTGATCATTAACACCATCTTCGCCTCATTTCTGGTGGCCGGATCGGTTTCATGGATGTATTACGCGGATCGCTTGATGGAGCTGCCTTCGGGGGTCTTGGGCGTGGCGCTAGGGACGATCCTGTTACCGGCTTTGTCCAAAACCTATTCCGCAGATAACTGTGACGAGTACAGCAAATTGCTCGATTGGGGCCTGCGTCTATGCTTTTTGCTGGCGTTGCCCAGTGCGGTGGCGTTGGCTGTGCTGGCCGAGCCGCTGACGGTTTCCTTGTTTCAGTACGGCAAGTTCACGGCTAATGATGCGTTAATGACGCAGCAGGCGTTGATCGCGTATTCCTTTGGCTTGCTCGGCATCATTTTGGTGAAAATTCTCGCGCCGGGTTTTTATGCGCAGCAAAACATCAAGACGCCCGTGCGTATTGCTCTGTTTACCCTGCTCGCCACTCAGGTGATGAACGTGCTCTTCGTTTTCGTCTTTCCGCTGGCGCATGCAGGGCTGGCGTTGGCTATAGGCTTGGCGGCGTGCATGAATGCCGCACTGCTGTATTGGAAGCTGCGCCAAGCTGAAATGTTCAAGCCTCAAGCTGGCTGGGCGCGATTTTTTGGCAAGGTGTTAGTGGCTGTGCTGTTTATGGCGGCTGTGTTGGTGCTGTGCATGCAGTACATGCCTGCTTGGGCAGAGGGCGTGATGTTATGGCGCCTGCTGCGTCTGGCTGGATTGGTCGTTGTCGGGTTGCTGAGTTATTTCGGAATGCTGTTCCTCCTGGGCTTCCGTTTACGTGATTTTTCCCGTCGTGCAGCCTATTGATTGTCGGGCGGCGTTGCTGCCGCCTGTTGTCAGTCGCGCTGTGTGCGTATAATCGGCCACTTTATGAGCAAGAAGCGCGTTATGCAGCTGGTTCGAGGTTTGCACAACCTGAAGCCCGAGAGTCGGGGTTGTGTCGCCACCATAGGTAATTTTGACGGCGTCCATCGTGGCCATCAGGCCATTTTGGCGCGTTTGCGTGAGCGTTCGGCAGAGCTAGGCGTACCGAGCTGCGTGGTTATTTTTGAGCCGCAGCCTAGGGAGTTCTTTGCTCCGGATGCTGCGCCTGCACGTTTAAATCGTCTGCGTGACAAGCTAACACTGCTGGCAGCGGAGGGCGTAGACCGTGTCTTGTGCTTGGCTTTCAACCGCCGCCTGCGCGAACTGAGTGCCAGTGAGTTTGTGCAGCAAGTGCTGGTGGACGGTCTTGGCATTAAGCACCTCGAAGTAGGGGATGACTTCCGCTTTGGCTGTGACCGTGCAGGAGATTTTGCCTTTCTGTCCGAGGCCGGTTTGCGTGAAGGCTTTAGCGTAGAAGCTGCCAGCACAGTCGAACTGGATTCTGAGCGAGTCAGCAGCACGCGAGTGCGTGAGGCTCTGAGTGCAGGCGATTTTGCCCTGGCTGAGCATTTGCTGGGCCGCCCATTCGAAATTACTGGCCGGGTGCTGCATGGGCAGAAGCTCGGCCGCCAGTTGAATGCGCCGACTGCCAACGTGCAACTCAAGCGCAAGCGCGTACCACTTAAAGGTGTGTATCTGGTCAGTTGTGAAATTGACGGCCAGACCTGCCCAGGAGTGGCCAACATCGGCGTTAGACCGAGCGTTACAGGTGATGGCAAAGCCCACCTGGAAGTGCATTTACTGGATTTTGCCGGCGATTTATATGGTCGGCGTTTGTCGGTGGCTTTCCACCGCAAGCTGCGAGATGAGCAGCGTTTCGCCTCCCTTGAGGACCTAAAGACGGCAATAGCCGCCGACATTGCCGCCGCCCGTGCCCATTGGCAGGGTCAACCGCTTAAGTGAAGAGCCTGAGATGACCGATTACAAAGCCACGCTAAATCTGCCCGATACCCAGTTTCCGATGAAGGCCGGCCTGCCGCAACGCGAGCCGCAGATTCTGCAGCGTTGGAACGATATTGGCCTGTATCAGAAGCTGCGCGCGCAAGGCGAAGGCCGCCCGAAGTTCGTCCTGCACGACGGCCCGCCCTATGCCAACGGCAGCATTCACATCGGTCACGCGGTTAACAAAATCCTCAAGGATATCATCACCCGCTCTAAGACCCTGGCGGGCTACGATGCCCCCTATGTGCCGGGCTGGGACTGTCACGGCCTGCCGATTGAGCATAAGGTCGAGACCACTTTCGGTAAGAACCAGCCGTCTGACCTGACCCGCGAGCGCTGCCGCACCTATGCCGGTGAGCAGATCGAAGGGCAGAAGGCCGACTTCATCCGTCTGGGCGTGCTAGGTGATTGGGACAATCCGTACAAGACCATGAACTTCGCCAACGAAGCCGGGGAAATCCGCGCGCTGGCAGAAATGGTCAAAAAAGGCTTCGTGTTTAAAGGTCTCAAGCCGGTCAACTGGTGTTTTGACTGCGGCTCTGCACTGGCTGAAGCAGAGGTGGAATATCAGGACAAGAAGTCCGATGCCATTGACGTTGCCTTCGCTGTTGAAGACGCCGACAAGTTGGCCACTGCTTTTGGCCTACCCAGCCTGCCGAAGCCTGCCTCCATCGTGATCTGGACCACTACACCGTGGACCATTCCGGCCAACCAGGCACTCAACGTACACCCGGAATTCACCTACGCGCTGGTTGATACCGGCGAGCGCCTGCTGATCCTGGCGGAAGAGCTGGTTGAAAGCTGCTTGGCTCGCTACGAGCTGCAAGGCGAAGTGATCGCCACCGCTCAGGGTGCGGCGCTGGATCTGATTCGCTTCCGTCATCCATTCTATGAGCGCTTCTCGCCGGTCTATCTGGCTGAGTACGTTGAACTGGGCTCCGGTACCGGTGTTGTTCACTCCGCGCCTGCTTACGGTGAGGATGACTTCCGTACCTGCAAACAGTACGGCATGAGCAACGACGACATTCTCAACCCCGTGCAGAGCAACGGTGTGTATGTTGCTGATCTGCCGTTGTTCGGCGGCCAGTTTATCTGGAAGGCTAACCCGGCCATCGTCGCCAAGCTGGAAGAAGTGGGCGCGCTGCTCAAGCACGATCCTATCCAGCACAGCTACATGCACTGCTGGCGCCACAAAACGCCGCTGATCTACCGCGCGACTGCGCAGTGGTTCGTGGGCATGGACAAGCAACCGAACGAAGGTCCGACCCTGCGTGAGCGTGCGCTGGCAGCCATTGATCAGACCAAATTCGTACCGGCCTGGGGTCAGGCGCGTCTGCACAGCATGATCGCTGGTCGTCCTGACTGGTGTATCTCCCGCCAGCGTAACTGGGGCGTACCGATTCCGTTCTTCCTCAATAAAGCCACTGGCGAGCTGCACCCGCGCACTGCTGAGCTGATGGAAGAAGTGGCTAAGCGTGTTGAGCAGGAAGGCATCGAAGCCTGGTTCAAACTGGACGCTGCCGAGCTGCTGGGCGATGAAGCGGCTCAGTACGACAAAATCAGCGACACCTTGGACGTCTGGTTCGACTCCGGTACCACCCACTGGCACGTGCTGCGTGGCTCCCATCCGCTGGGTCACACCAGCGGCCCGCGTGCCGACCTGTACCTGGAAGGCAGCGACCAGCACCGCGGCTGGTTCCACTCATCCCTGCTGACTGGCAGTGCCATCGACGGCCATGCTCCGTACAAAGAGCTGCTGACCCATGGTTTTGTGGTTGATGAGAACGGCCGCAAAATGTCCAAATCCCTGGGCAACGTGGTTGCACCGCAGGAAGTGAACGATACCTTGGGTGCTGACATCATGCGCCTGTGGGTATCGTCCACCGACTACTCCGGTGAAATGGCGGTGTCCAAAGTCATCCTGCAACGCAGCGCTGACTCCTATCGCCGTATCCGTAACACCGCGCGCTTCCTGCTCTCCAACCTGAATGGCTTTGACCCGGCGCAGCACCTAGTCGCGGCCGAAGACATGCTGGCGCTGGACCGTTGGGCAGTGGACCGTGCGCTGCTGCTGCAACGTGAGCTCGAAGAGGCTTACGAAAGCTACCGTTTCTGGAACGTCTACCAGAAAGTTCATAACTTCTGCGTGCAGGAGCTGGGCGGTTTCTACCTCGACATTATCAAAGACCGTCAGTACACCACTCAGGCCAACAGCCTGGCCCGTCGCTCCTGCCAGACGGCGCTGTACCACATCGCTGAAGCGCTGGTGCGCTGGATCGCTCCGGTACTGGCCTTCACCGCGGACGAACTGTGGGAATACCTGCCGGGTGAGCGTAACGAGTCGGTCATGCTCAACGGCTGGTATCAAGGCCTGAGCGAGCTGCCTGCTGATGCTGAACTGGATCGCGCCTTCTGGGATCGCGTCATGGCTGTTAAAGCAGCGGTCAACAAAGAACTGGAAAACCAGCGTGCAGCCAAAGCCATCGGTGGCAACCTGCAAGCTGAAGTGACCGTGTTCGCTGAAGATGCGCTGATCGCTGACCTGAATAAACTGGGCAACGAACTGCGTTTTGTGCTGATCACTTCCACTGCAACACTGGCACCGCTGGCGTCTGCACCTGCTGATGCGGTGGAAACTGAAGTGTCCGGCCTGAAGCTCAAAGTAGTGAAATCCAGCCACGCCAAGTGCGCCCGCTGCTGGCACCACCGTGAAGACGTCGGCGTGAACCCGGCGCACCCGGAAATCTGCGGTCGCTGTGTGGACAACATCGAAGGTGAAGGAGAGGTTCGCCACTATGCCTAAAACTGGCGGCTATGGACGGTTGGTCTGGTTATGGCTGACGTTGCTGGTGTTTGTGATCGACCAGGCGACAAAGTTCTACTTTGATAACAGCCTGACCATGTACCAGCAGATCGTGATCATCCCTGATTACTTCAGCTGGACACTGGCCTACAACACCGGAGCCGCATTCAGTTTTCTGGCCGATGCAGCAGGCTGGCAGCGCTGGTTTTTCGCTGCCATCGCTGTGGTCGTCAGCGTTGTGCTGGTGGTCTGGCTCAAGCGCCTAAAACCCCACGAAACCTGGCTGGCGGTTGCGCTGGCACTGGTGTTGGGCGGCGCCTTGGGCAATCTGGTGGATCGGGTGATTTTCGGCCATGTGGTGGATTTCATCCTGGTCCACTGGCAGAACAAGTGGTACTTCCCTGCATTCAACATCGCCGACACGGCGATTACCTGCGGTGCGATTCTGCTCGCACTGGATATGTTTAAAAGTGAAAAGTCCGGAGACAAGGCCCCATGACTGAATTACTCATTGGCCCGGATCGGCAAGTGACTCTGCATTTCGCCCTCAAGCTTGAGAGCGGCGATGTAGTGGACAGCACCTTCGACAAGAACCCAGCCACCTTCAAAGTGGGTGACGGCAACCTGCTGCCTGGTTTCGAGCAGGCCATGTTTGGTCTGAAAGCCGGTGATAAGCGCAGCATTGCCATCAGTCCAGAGCAAGGCTTTGGTCAGGGCAACCCGCAGAACGTACAGGTTATCCCGCGCAATCAGTTCGAAGGCATGGACCTTTCCGAAGGCCTGCTGGTGATTTTCAATGATGCTGCCAATACTGAATTGCCGGGTGTGGTGAAGTCCTTCACCGACGAAACCGTTGTGGTGGATTTCAACCATCCGCTGGCCGGTAAAGCGCTGAGCTTCGATGTTGAAATCATCGACGTTAAAGCGGTCTGAAACAGAACAGGCTGTCGCCATCCGGCAGCCTCGCCCTGATTCACAGGGCAGATGAAGCACAGAAACACTGCTGCCGAGTCATTACCTACCGAATGCGACCAGCCTGAGAGCGCGCCATGCAAATCAAACTCGCCAATCCCCGTGGCTTCTGCGCCGGTGTTGACCGTGCGATTGAAATCGTAAACCGCGCACTCGAAGTGTTCGGCCCGCCCATCTACGTGCGTCACGAAGTGGTGCACAACAAGTTTGTGGTCGAGGACCTGCGCGCCCGCGGAGCGGTGTTTGTCGAAGAACTGGATCAGGTGCCCGACGACGTCATTGTGATTTTCAGCGCTCACGGTGTTTCCAAGGCCGTGCGCGATGAAGCGGACCGCCGTGGTTTGAAGGTGTTTGATGCAACCTGCCCACTGGTGACTAAGGTGCATATGGAAGTGGTGCGCTACAGCCGGGAAGGGCGCGAATGCATCCTGATCGGCCATGAAGGACACCCTGAAGTGGAAGGCACCATGGGGCAGTACGACGCCTCCAATGGCGGCGCGATCTACTTGGTTGAAGATGAACAAGATGTAGCAGAGTTGCAGGTGAATAACCCTGAGCAACTGGCTTTCGTCACGCAGACGACGTTGTCCATGGACGACACCAGCAAGGTGATTGATGCCCTGCGTGCACGTTTTCCAGCCATTGGTGGCCCGCGTAAGGACGACATCTGCTATGCCACGCAAAATCGTCAAGACGCAGTTAAACAGCTGGCCTCAGAGTGCGACGTGCTCTTGGTCGTCGGTAGCCCAAACAGCTCTAACTCCAACCGCCTGCGCGAGCTGGCCGAGCGCATGGGCACCCCGGCATATCTGATTGATGGCGCTGAGGATATGAGCCAGACGTGGTTCGCTTCAGCGCAGAATGTCGGTATTACAGCGGGAGCTTCAGCACCTGAAGTGTTGGTGCAGGGCGTAATTCAGCAACTGGTAAGCTGGGGCGCGAGTAATGCTGAAGAGTTGGCTGGGCGTCCTGAGAATATTACCTTCTCGATGCCGAAAGAGTTGAGGGTGAAGCAGCTCTAACGCTGCCAGAAACTAAAAAGCCCCGGTATTTGGAGTACCGGGGCTTTTTAGTTTCTGGCTGGTTACCAGCAGGCTGTAAGAGCCGCTGTACCGCTTCTGCCCTTGACACCTTGGCTATTGAGGGTGAGGTTCCCGCATTCTGCATCAGCAGTCTGTGGGCCTGCCGCGGTAGCGGTCAATGCAACGCAGCGGGCGAGTGGAATACCTGCGGCACAGGCTTGTGCAGTAATGTTGTAACGGCCCTCATCACTTGGTACCGAAGCGTTAGCGGCGATGCCAGGGAATGCCAATCCATTGGGAGCCGCCCCAAGGTTCGTTGTGTAGGTTTGATTTTGCGAGTAATAGCGCTCTTGAGCCTGCATAACCTGCGTAAGCTTTGAATGGCCATCCGAGCGTCCTGACTTGAGAAGAAACTGCTGGTAGTTAGGATACGCAATGGCAGCCACTATTCCGATGATTACGATAACGATCATCAACTCAATCAGGGTAAAGCCCTGCTGACGGCGCATTAGTTTTCTCTCCAGTAAGTTTTATTCACGTTCTTCATGGTTTTATCGCAATAGCCTACAGGGCCCGTGCACTCCAATTGGTTTGTCGGGCAGTTTTCGCCTGTGCACTTCGGTTTATCACCCAGAATCTCTGTGCCCACGATTACAGCTGGCGGGGCATTGTCGCGGAAAACTACGGCTGGCGACGGTGGGATGCCCGAACGAACCAGTGCATAGCTGCGGATCAATGTGCCGCTTTGGGTCAGAATACCGCTGGCATCTGTCAGGTTGAGTACATAGCTGCGACCGCGTCCGACGTCCGGACCGCAGGTGGTAACGGTTTCTCCGCGGGGGCTGAATGTGCTGAAGAATACTGCGCCACGGAAGATGAGTGGCGATGAGAGAACCTTTTCACCTTTAGGTAGGCGCAAGAACCAGCCAGAGCTCTGCTTCAGACGCTCATGGTTCGGCACATAGCTGTTACCTGGCGTCAGCTGAGAATAGAGGCTGTTAATGGCTGCTCTCAATGCTGGCAGGCCATTAGATGGGTCCAGCGTGTTGGCTTGGGCTGTGTCGATGAGGTACTGATAGGCCTCAAACAGGGTGATGTCATCACCGTAGAGTAGTTTGGCTGCCTGCAGCTGTGCCGCCGTCAGGAGCGTCGAGGTACCGTAAGGCTGATTGGTAATAGCATTCGCCTGTGCTTGTGCGGTGGAGGCTTCTCCTGCAAAGGCCAGGCGCTGAGCTTCAAGACTGTTCAGTACGCTGACGTTATTTGCGTCGTTCTCAGCTGCTTGCGTCAACTCAGCGGCTTTGCCGACCTCATCACGGCCCAGCAGATCATCTACTGTACGGCTGAGAGAGCCGTCGCTGCCACTTAGGCTAGTTAATGAGTCGAGAGCAACCTGCATGGCTGCCAGATCATTATTCGATAGTGACTGGTTGATGTTGCTCAATAAGCTTTGCAGGTTGATAGAGGGATCTACATTGCCTTCATTCAGTTGCAAGCGAGAGATTGCGTCAGAACTGGTCTGGTAGGCCTCTCTGGCGCTTTCAAGCCCTTCAGTGAGTGCGCGCTGAGTATCATCATCCGCCCCTGTTGCTCTTGCTTCGGTGAGAGCCGCCTCAGCGTTCAGGACACTTTGATAACTCTGACTCAGCCTGTCTTGCAGGTTAACTATGCTGTCGTAGACGGACGCCAGTTGATTAGTCTGGTTAGAGAGTGAGTCCTTCTTGTTGACAGCCGTTGTCAATGCGGCGCTTGCGGTTTGATAGGCCGTTTCGGCTGATGATTCTGCCGCAATGGCTGCATTCACTGCGTCCTGCAATAGGTTGTTGCCTGGGTCAGCAGCTAGATTTGCTTGAGCCGTTACAAGTGCAGCGCTGGCCGCATCTCGAGCTACACGCGCTGCTTCATAGGCCTGATTTTTCAGCGTTGCTTCTTGGATAGCAGCGTCGGTTGCCTGTTTTAGCGCTGCCAAGGCAGTCTGGGCGGACAGCAGTCCGTCCTGTAGCTGGCTTTGCTGGCTGGATTCTGGAGCGTGTGCTGTAACAAATGGATTCTCCGCCAATATCAGATCCATGGCCGCTTGGCGATCATTGGCATTGGTGTTGGCTTGGAGCATCGCATTGTATTTGTCAGTAAAGCCTGAGCTGTCCTTGAACTCAGCAAACCTATCTCTGGCATCGTTAACGTTATTGTTAAGCGTTGTGATCTGGGCTTCCTTAGTTGCAATCTCTGCAAGAACCCGCGCTGCCTCGGCGTCGGTTAAGTTAACGCTGGACGCATCGACCAAGTCGTTTTCTGTGATAGATGTGTACTGTGCAGGTTTGGTGTAGACGTTCTTATCCTTCAGTACATAGAAACGGTCGATGGTGTCTTCGTTAAGTGGGTGCGCGCGATAGCCTGAACCGATGGAGATTGCCAGGTACGGGTCTTCTCCCCGGTCACGGACTAATGCTACGTCCGGCGAGTTAAAGAAGCGGCGGTTATTGAGGGCATCACTACCGCCGAGGTTGGCGATCCGCCCCCCAGTGGCCAGATTGCTCACGCCAGAGTTAGCGTTATTGATATCGAAACGGAAAATCTGCGCACGACTGTCAACTGCGTAGATGATGTCGGTTAGGCCATCGCTGTCGATATCGATCACCAAAGGGTCGGCAGGCATGCTATGCGTGAGTGTTTCCAGTTGGAGGTTCGCTCCCGCCTCAGTGTTGTGGCCTGCTCGCCAGATCAACTGACCTGTCTCAGCATTAACAATGTACAGGCTGTTGCCGTAGGTATCTCTTGCAAGAGGGGTGTTCGGGCTGTCGATGTCCTGCTGAGGGTCGTAGCCACCAGTAAAGATGAGGACTTTGGTCGTTGTGCCGTTGACTTTCACATTCGCTAGTTTTGGCGTAGACCAAGTCTGCCCCAGTTTTTCATACCCAGGGGTTGTACCTCCCTTAATGACCCACTTAAGAGCAGGTGCATTAATGTTCAGAACGTCCAGCGCATAGTAGTTGCGGCCACCACGGCGCATTCCTGCATAGAGGATGCTTTTAGTGATTGGGCGACTTTTGGTGTTGGTATTGACAGGGCCGTATTCAGTCCACAGGTTGAACTGGCCATCCATGCCGTATCGCTTAGCATCGCTCCCCTTGGCGTTTTTGTGATAAGCACTCAAGTTCGGCAGAAGTTCTTTGGGAATAAAGGCGAATTTCTCTATGCCGGTTTTGGGATCAACTGCATGGATAAAGCCTTCGTTGGTTCCAAAGAACATATATAGCTGTTCAGGTGTTACTTGTGAGCCACCTGCGTTGATCGCTTCTAAACGCTCCAGGTCTTCATCTGTGGCATAGGCGACCAGACGAGGTTCGTTGTGAAGTACATCAGCCACCTGCCTGCGGTGCTGATTGGTCGCTGGATCCAGGCCGCGTCCCCACGTGATAGCGGCTGTTTTATCCGTATCACTGGCCACGCCCATGAGTGCGTTTGTAAGTGCGCTGTTGGCAGTGCTCAGCAGGTTAGCTGAGTCTGTTATCGACGCGCTGCCCGTTACACCCGCAGAGGCGGTCGGGCTTCTGTCGGCTTTGGTCCAGGTGTAGATATTACGGTTGTTGGCCTCCGGCAATACCCCACCGACACCACCTTTACCGACGTCTTTACCGTCAAGGTTAGACCAGTAGCTGGAAGCGGATTCCTTAAAGAAACCTGTGCTGTCATCTACAGCAGGTAATCCATTCTTATCAACAATAACGGCGTTATTGCTGCTGTCAGTGATTAGTTTGTACCGCTTCACGTTGCCAACCCAGCGTGCGCCTTCAGCCGGACGGAACAGCGCGTAATACATGTCGTTGCGGTAGCCCAAGTTGTTGTAAGCGCTCACGGCAACACTAGGGTTGGCGAAGGTGGTGTTCTCAGCAAGGATCTCAACCAGAATGGACTTGAGTGCATCCACAAGGCCCGATGTGTTATCGGTGGTGAAATAGCGCCCGTTGCCTGCGGTGGCAGTGTTTTGCAAAAGAGTCTGGTTGGTCGCAAAGCCGATTGTGTAAGTATTGACGGTTTGCTTACCGGGTTGGCTTGTGCTGATGTCCTGATTGGCAAGATGCTCGGCGAGGTGGGGCATGCACTCGCCGTTGCTGCTGCCGCAGGTGCTGCCAGGGTGCAAGGTATTGGCTGCTCCTGACACGCTTACAAGTCTTTTAATGTCGCTGTTTGCGGAGGTGTCCTGTGTAGGGGCTCCGTCAGTTAACAGGATGATGTTGCTCTTTTGGCAGGAGTATTGGATGGGGCTTAGGTAATTACTGCCATTTTTAGAGCCAGCCACGCTGGGTTTATTGACGGATCGATAGCTATTGCCATCTTCATAGACCGCCACGGTGTTGTTACCAAACTTTGGGGCCAAGCCCTTCATGTACATGGCCGCCTCGTAATAGGTTTCAGACAGAGGCGTATTGGTACCAGCATACAGACTGTTCAGTTCACTCTTAAACGAGGTAGCGACGTTGCCGACTCGCCCAACAGGGATCGCGACCATACCGCCGTTGTCACTTCTGCTGAAGTCGAAGTGCATGAGGCCAATATTAACGTCGTTACTGAGCTGAAGCTCGTCAATCAACTCGTTAGTAACGTCTTTAACCACCTGCATACGGGTCTTGCGGTAAGTATTGTTGCTGCGGACACATCGATTGCGGATATTGCGATCGGCTGCTGGGCAGGTGGTGCCTGCAACAGCTGCATCCATAGAGCCTGAGTTATCGATGATGAACAGGAGGTTCGGGCGAACCTGTTGATCCTCTGGAAGCTGGCGGCTGACATAGATTTCCGTGTCATCGCCCAGAGCACTCTGCAGCCCAAGGCTGGTGTACAAGAAACTTGCGGCGATAATCAAAAATGAGCGAGTTTTCATGCAGGTACTTCCTGTCAAAGGGCTACGATTTCGCTGATCGAGTCGACCGGCTTGCTTTGCACAAAAACTGTCCCGAGCAGGACTTGCCCATCGCTCAGCACGAGCTTGGTTTGGCGTTGACCTTTGAGGTAGATCTGCGCGTCACGAGTGAAGGGCAGCAGCCGTAGTGGGCAACCCTCACAGAGGCGTAACTCGGCATAAGGGTTGTTGTTCATCATGCGAATGGTGACGCTGGCCTTTTCCAGAATCAGGCTATCGTCCTCAATGGCTTCTTGAGCTTGAGTAAAAGGGGCTAGAGACAGAATGCCAGCCAAGAGGGACTGTTGAATGAGGTTTTTCATGTTCAATTACCCTAGTTACCGGACTTAATGTTCATAAAGCGCAGTCCCAGTGACTGATCTGAGTAAGCCCCGTTAGCCAACTCTTCGCGCACGTGAAGTTCATATCCAACGCACTCAAACTTCTCCAGGCTAGAGGCATCGAGTGCGACGCTCTCGCACTTGCCTCCTGGGTGTGTGTTACGCAAGACGCTGAAGCCAGGGTTGGTCGGGGGGGTAAGGCCGTCAACCGCTCGACTTGCCGTGCTCGGTAAGCCGAGATGAGCTAGCTCATCGTTTGTTAGCCGTTGCGGGTAACTTCCACTTCCGCTACTAAAACTGCCGGCATTAGAGGCTTGCAGTAATAGTGCTCTGCCAGCGGCATTGGCATTGATTGCCGCAAAGTTGGCCTCAAGGGTGCTTTGGCTCGCCTGAAACATTTCATTGCGGAATTGGGAGTTGCTTGCCATGCGTTCTTCCATGGTCGAGAACTGCATCGCTGTAATGCCCGCAATGGTCAGAACCACCAAGAACACTAGGGCCACAATTAAGGTCGCCCCTGCCTGATGCTTATGCGCTAAGTAAGTCATAGT
Source organism: Pseudomonas mendocina (assembly GCA_037482215.1). NCBI lineage: Bacteria > Pseudomonadati > Pseudomonadota > Gammaproteobacteria > Pseudomonadales > Pseudomonadaceae > Ectopseudomonas > Ectopseudomonas mendocina. The sequence goes on along the minus strand of CP148074.1, from coordinate 3,769,349 downwards.
GACTAGCCTTAATAGGTGTTACGCAAATTGATAGTTGTGGTGAAGACTTGTCGTGCACGTCCATCATCTCGAGGGATAAAGGGGGCTGCATCTAACAAGATATAAGGGCGCACAGGTGTGCGAGGGGATGTAGGTGTTACAGAGTTGGCCAGTACTGCAACGCGTACTGCGACTACGTTGTTCCAATTGGTCACGCGATCTGCTGAGACATATTGACGGACACCATCCTCTGTCGTACCTGTACCGATCCCGTATTGCACCTGCATTGCATCTACGCCCTCGACCAGCGCTAAAGCTGTTGCGTTGTTCACCCAGGTCGACTGGCTGAGGTTCCAAGATTTGCAGGTCAAAGAGCCCGTTGGGATTTCATTGGGCTTGGCAGGATCCGCAGCAGGGGTAATGACTTCGAAGTGATTCAGAATTGTTTCTGTGTTTGCGTTTGCGCCTGTGAGCGGGTTGCCACGGCAGTCGCGTCGTACGCCGTCTATCAGGCGTGGTTGTAAGCCCACGCTCAGTGTGTCGGAGCCGCTACCAACTCCTTGAGTGCTGCACATGCCACTAATACCGCAACCAGGGCCTGCAATAGCCATTGGGGCGCTTTTTTTGTAGTTAGCCGCCTCTAAATAACCGGCCATACGCACGTTCTGAGCGATAAACTCCAAAGCGAAGCGTCCGTTCTCCTGTAGTCGTGAGGCTGCTTCATTGCTGGAGTAGGTCTGCTTTGAAGCAAAGAAGACTTGCAGCACGCCTGTCATTAATAGCAGCCCGATAACTGTGGCTACTAACAGTTCTACTATGGAAAGACCGCGCTGATTCTTGGGCGCCAGGCTAGGCTTTTTCATCGCAGGATCCTTACATCGCTGGTGCTGCCATCACTGGTGGCACTTAGCACCCTGTTATTGTTGATATCGGTAGTCGTTGTGGCGCTGCGGTTAGCCCAGTTGATACTTAGCACAAGATCTCCACCAACAACCGTTGTATCAATAAGAGCACCTTGCGCGGGGGCAGTGATGTAGTCCCGGCTATTGAAGCGTGCATCGTTAGGGTTGAAGTTGGCCACGCCGGTATAGCTGCAGCGTGCTTCCCAGACATCGAATGCCGCCATCTGAGCCGCGCTGCACTGGCTGCCGTTGACTTTAGTATTGGTGCTTGGGTTGAAGTAGTCCGCACACATCGGGTTGGGTAAGGCGGCGCAGTTGGCCGCAGCTGCGTACTGTGCTGGTGTGCCAGCGGGGTTGGCTCTCATGCGTTCAACAAAGTCCTGCAGCAGCCATACTGACTGTGAACGCTGCCCGCTGTCAGCCACACTTTGCAGGGACGTCAGTTGCATGGCGGCCAGTCCCAACAAGCCAACCGTGAAGATCAAAAGAGCGACCATTACCTCAATCAGTGAGGCTCCCCGTTCTCTGTTAAACATGAGCGACATAGTGAGGTCCTGTTTAATTGCAGTTGGCTGCGGGCAAGATGTGTCTCACTTCAGGGCGGCCTTGTGAGCTGACACGAATGCAGCGGGCTGACTCCGAGTTTGCCGGAAGGCCGTCAGCAGTGATTTTCAGTGCTGTATCGGTTGGATGGTTAACGGTGCCGTCACGGCGAAAGTCGATCTTCGGGCTGCTGCCGGTGTTGCTGGCTATTTGCACGTCATTGTTGGCGCTGAAGACGCGAATAACATCCGCGTGGTTGCAATCAGTGCCAATAGTAACGGGGCCCAGGCACCAGCCGTTGTTCCAGCCGTTAGCCGCTGTCGTTGCCGGTATAACCCGGACGTCACGATTGAGTTTCACGGCTTCGCTACGTGCAAATACCAAGCTCATTATCAAGCTGTTTGTGGCTGAGCTGACCCGTTGCTTGACAATAAAGTCGCGAACCGCAGGCACGGCAATGCCTAGCAAGATGGCCAACAATGCCAAGGTGATCATCAGCTCAATTAAGGTGAATCCTGAATGTTTTGGCTTCATTTTTTATGCGCAGTCCCGGCAGATTGCTACTAAGCATTGCCGGGTGCTTATTATTGGACAAGTGGAATCAGGATATCTGGTTCTTTCGTACCGCTGAGTGGTCGTGTCCGCTGTGATCCGATTGTCAATTTGGTGGGCAGTTAGCGGGGCGCGAAAAGTGTGTTGCCCTTCCTTGAGGGTTAAGTGTGAGGCTCAGGTTTCGTGTGTCGGGTCTGAGCGAACAAAGGCTCATTGTGCCGTTACTCAGCAACGTGATGCCTAGAGGGGTAAAGTGCATTGAATTATTAGGCGACATACCTCGCCAGTGAAGTTTTATACTTTGCGGAACCAACATCGTATTCAGCAGTTCTTCATCTGGGTCCAGATGTCGGTTTCCGTTGGCATCAATAAATACGCTGATTGAATCACTCCAGTCTTTTTTGCAGCTTCCGCTCACTGATAATGGGCAAAGTGTGACTCGTTTTTGTTGAACCATGGCGTGGTAACGGGCGAGATTGATTTGTCGAAGTAGGCCGATATGCAGGCTTTTCATCCGCTGCTGTGCGTTCCATGAGCCCAATGCTGGTACGGCCGCAGCCAATATGATGCCTATTAAACAAATCGCCACCACTGCTTCCAGCAGGCTTGTGCCTTTTTGCTGGTTGTTATGGCTCCGTCTTTTGCATGACGTGTTCGAAGGAAAGTGTATTTCGAGCATGACCTGAACGTTCCGTGTTTTGGAGTAATTGTTGTGTTGAATGTGCTGGTTGTAGGTGGCGGAGCCATCGGCTTACTCACTGCCTACAAGCTTGCTGCCCAAGGGCAGAGCGTTGCTGTCGTGGATCGCCAAGCGGTTGGTTGTGAGTCCTCATGGGCAGGGGGCGGGATTGTTTCGCCGCTATACCCTTGGCGGTACAGTGCGGTGGTGACGGCGCTTGCGCATTGGTCGCAGGATTTTTATCCGCGTCTTGGGCAAGAGTTGTTTGAGCGTACGCAGGTCGATCCACAGGTCTATGAGACAGGTCTGTACTGGCTGGATCTGGATGACGAAGCCGAGGCGCTGGCTTGGGCGCAGCGTGAGGGACGGCCGCTGCATCAGGTCGATATGAGTGCGGTGTACGACGCTGTGCCGTCGCTTGGTCCGGGTTTTCAGCGGGCGATCTTTATGCCGGGTGTGGCCAATGTGCGTAATCCGCGTCTGGTCAAATCACTGCGGGCTGCGCTGGTGGCGATGGATAATGTGAAGCTGCTGGAGCATTGCCCAGTTGAGGGGGTTGTCTCGGAGAACGGGCGCATCTGTGGTGTTCGCACCGCTCAGGGTGAGCTGCGTGCAGAGCAGGTAGTGCTCACTGCTGGAGCTTGGAGTGGTGAGCTGTTGGCAACACTTGGGCTGTCGTTACCGGTGGAGCCAGTTAAAGGGCAGATGATTCTCTTTAAATGTGCTGAGGACTTTTTGCCGCGCATGGTGCTAGCCAAAGGTCGCTACGCCATTCCTCGCCGGGATGGACATATCTTGGTGGGCAGTACGTTGGAGCATGCCGGTTTCGATAAAACCCCGAGCACCGAGGCATTAGAAAGTCTTAAAGCATCGGCGCAGGAGTTGTTGCCTGAGCTGGCGGATGCTGAAGTCGTTGGGCATTGGGCTGGGCTGCGCCCGGGTTCTCCAGAAGGCATTCCCTATATCGGACCTGTGCCGGGGTATGAAGGCCTTTGGCTCAATTGCGGCCATTACCGCAATGGGCTGGTGCTGGCCCCAGCATCCTGCCAGTTGCTGGTGGATTTGCTGGTGGGCGGTGAGCCGATCATTGATCCGACGCCGTATGCGCCAGCATCGCGTCTTTAAAGTAGGGTTCGGCTGGGGTCAGTCGATGCCCAGCTTTTTCAGGCGATAGCGCATTGAGCGAAAGCTCAGCCCCAGGCGCTGAGCAGCTGCCGTGCGGTTCCAGCGGGTTTCCTCAAGCGCCTGCATGATCAGTTTGCGCTCGATGTCTTCCAGGTAGTCTTCCAGATTGTCGATTTGCGAGAGGCTAGCTTGGCTGTTATTGGTGGGCAGACAGCTTTCCGTCAGGCTCAAATCGTTGGCTGTGATGCGATCGTTGTCGCACAGGGTATAGGCCCGCTCCAGCATGTTTTCCAGCTCACGCACGTTGCCGGGGAAACGGTAGTTTTTGAGCTTTTCCCGAGCGTCACTGTCCAGTGTGGCTGGGGGCATGTCGCTGCTCTCGGCTAGGCGGCGAAGCATGATGTCAGCCAGCATGGGAATGTCTTCGCGGCGCTCACGCAGGGGCGGCACACGCAGTTCGATGACGTTCAGGCGGTAGTAAAGATCCTGACGGAAACGGCCAGCGGCCACTTCACCGGCGAGGTCTTTGTGGGTGGCGCAGAGTATGCGTACGTCGACGATATTTTCCTGCTGGCCGCCGACTGCACGCACGGCTTTTTCCTGAATCACACGCAGCAGTTTGACCTGCATGGCCAGTGGCAGATCGGCTACTTCGTCTAAGAACAGGGTACCGCCATGGGCTGCTTGGAACAGGCCGATTTTGTCTTCCACGGCGCCAGTGAAACTGCCTTTTTTGTAGCCGAAGAATTCGCTTTCCATCAGCTCAGAAGGGATGGCGCCGCAGTTAACCGGAATAAACGGCTGCTCGCTGCGCGGCCCTTGTTCGTGGATGAGGCGAGCGACCAGTTCTTTGCCGCTGCCGGACTCGCCACTGATATAAACCGGCGCCTGGCTGCGTGCGAGTTTGAGGATTTGCTTGCGCATCGCCTTCATGGGCGGGGATTCACCCAGCAAGCGGCTGTCGACCGGCGCTTCCGGCGTTTCGCTGTTGCCCAAGCGCAGCGCCGCCCCCACCAGCTCACGCAGGCGGCCCAGGTCGACGGGCTTGGTGAGGAAGTCGAACGCTCCGGCCTTCAGGGCATTCACTGCGGTGTCCAGACTGCCATACGCGGTGATCATTGCCACCGGCACTTGCGGATGTCGCTGTTGAATGTGCTGCACCAGCTCAAGGCCGGTGCCGTCTGGCAGGCGCATGTCAGTCAGGCACAGGTCAAACGGTTCGCGGGCTAGCCATTCGCGGGCCTCTTTGACGTTGCGAGCGCTGCGGGTGTCCAGCTTCATGCGGCCGAGAGTGATTTCCAGCAGTTCGCGGATATCGGGTTCGTCATCAACGATCAGGGCTCTCTGGCGGGTCATGGTCAGCTCAGTTTGCGTGGATGGGCAAAGGTTATACGGAAGCAGCTACCGCCGCCTTCGCGCTCTTTATAGTCAAGGCGGGCCTGATTGCTCTCGCACAGTTCACGGGAGATATACAGGCCGAGGCCGGTGCCTTTGCTTTCTGTGGTGAAGAAGGGTTCAAACAGGTGAGAGATTTGCTCGGGAGCAATGCCTGGCCCGTCATCGAGAATTTCCAGAATCGGCAGGTCGCTTTCTTCATCTCGGTACAGGTTGAGCCAGACCTGGCCGGCGCGGTTTTTCTTGCTGCTGTAACGCAGGCCATTACTGACCAGGTTGCTCAGTACTTGGGTCAGCTGGTTCGGGTCCATTCGGGTCTGGATGCTGCCACCGGTCACATTCAGGTGCAGCGTCTGGTCGGCTGCGGCGCTGCTGCGGAACTCGCTGGCAAAGCGATGCAGCCAATATTTTAGGTCTAGCAGCTGAGGTTCGGCTTGGCGCCTGCGGGAGAGCTGCAGGACGTTCTCAATCACCAGATCCATGCGCTGGGTGTGGTCGTGGATGATCTGAGCCAGGCGGCGATCCGGTCCTTGTAGGTCCTCGGACTCTTGCAGTAATTGCGCGGCATGGCTGATCGCACCCAGTGGATTGCGAATCTCATGGGCGATACCCGCTGTCAGGCGCCCAAGCGAAGCCAGCTTGAGTTGTTGGGCCTGTTGCGTGATCTGCGATACGTCATCCAGAAATATCAGCGTATGGGTTTTGGAGCCGCGCTGTAACGGGGTGAAGCTAGGCTGAATCAGGTGGCCATTTTCAGGTGGCTGAATACTCCCAGGGCGTAGGCTGGGGTTAAGTAACCACTGCTTCATGCGGTTAATCAGCTGTGGGCAGACCGTATCGATACGCTGTCCCTCGAGCGCGCTTTGGCCCAGAAGCTGTTCGGCGCCGTGGTTAGCCAGCAAGATGCGGTGGCTTTCATCCAATACCAGAATCCCCGTGCGCATGCGCTGAAGGATTAGTGCGTTGAGCGTTTCCAAGCTGGCAACGTCGGCTGCGCGTTGTTCTGCGAGTGTCTCACTGGCTTGCAAGCGTAGCGTTAGGCGTTGAACAAAGAGGGCGGTACCGAAGCATAAAGCCCCCAAAGCACCGGCCTGCACATACTGCGATGTGGCCGCTGGGCGGTCGAGGCTGAGATAGAACGTCAGGTACACCATGCCAATGGCGGCCACCGCGGCAATCAGCAGGCCAATTCGGCCGCTAAGCAGGATGTTGGCAATCGCCACTGAAACGATCAGCAGGCTGCCAATGCCGCTAGGCACACCCCCGGCTGTATAAAACAGCCCAGTCAGAAACAGGACATCAGCCAGTGCGATGGTAAAAATTTGCGCCAGCTGCTTTGGGCGCTGGACCAGCGCAATGATCAGAATGTTAAGGGCTAGATAAATCCAGCTGCCATTGCGGAACAGGGTCGGATGAGCCAGCTCCAACAGCTCGGTATCCAGATTACTGGAGACCAGCAGAGCCAGGATCATGCCAATCCCGACCCGGTAGATATGGTACAGGCGCAGAACGCGCCAGCTCTGCTCCTGATTCAGTGACAGATTATTGCTCACCGTCGCCGTGGCCTTGCTTCAGGTGTGCTTGGCTGCAATACCAGCGATTGTCCTGACTGAGCGCATTATGTTGCGGTACATGAATACCGCACTGCTCACAACGCACCATAGGTTGCGGGTTGGCTTCGGGCGATTGAGCTTGGGGTTTTGCTGGTGGGCGCTTAAAGCGGCGCCACAGCCAGACGGCAGCTGCAATGAGGGCGATCCAAAATAACAAGCGAAACACGTTGCGCTCCTTATGGCTGGGGCAAGTATTAACAGTCTAACAATCCGCCGGATTCCGTACAGCTTCGCAAAAGAACGTCAGTGCTCGGAACGGCCGGGCAAATAAAAAGGGAGGCGTGTGGCCTCCCTTACGATGACTGTGTGTGAGAATCAGTCGAACAGGCCGAAGGTCAGGTAGCTGAACCAAGAGCGGCTTTTCTCTTCTTCCACTGCGCCTGCTTTCAACTCGGACGGGATCTGCTCTTCAGCTTCTTCATACTGACGAATCACGTCCTGGCTGGCGCGGGTTTCGCCCGGTGGCAGCGGCGTATCTGTTTCGATCAGCCCCAGTGTGGCCTTGGCCAGCCACGAGCGATCATCCGTATCGGACTCGCGCGGTACAAACTGGCCGTCTACCAAGCTCGGATGATCGGGGTAGTTGAGCTTCAGGGTTTCCAGGCTGGTTGCAGCCAGGTCGTCCAGCGTCAGGCGCTGATAAGCCTCAACCATTACCGCCAGGCCATCCGCCACTGCAGGGGTTTCCTGGAAGTTTTCCACTACGTAACGGCCACGGTTGGCAGCGGCAACATAAGCCTTACGGGTCAGGTAATAGTGGGCAACATGAATTTCGTACGCAGCCAGCAGGTTACGCAGGTAGATCATGCGCTGCTTGGCATCGGGGGCGTAACGGCTGTGCGGGTAGCGGCTAACCAGTTGGGCGAACTCGTTATAGGAGTCACGGGCTGCGCCTGGGTCGCGCTTGGTCAAGTCCAGCGGCAGGAAGCGGGCCACCAAGCCACGATCCTGATCAAACGAGGCGAGCCCCTTCAGGTAGTAGGCGTAATCCACGTTGGCATGTTGCGGATGCAAGCGGATAAAACGGTCAGCGGCAGAACGGGCAGCTTCAGGCTCCGCGTTCTTATAGTAGGCATAGATCAGCTCAAGCTGAGCCTGCTCTGCGTAGCGGCCGAATGGATAACGCGATTCCAGTGCTTTGAGCTTGGAAACTGCACTGGTGTAGCTATTGTTATCCAGATCGGTCTGAGCCTGCTGGTACAGCTCAGCCTCGCTCAAGTTTTCGTCGACAACCGGCTCTTTAGAGGAGCACGCGGCGGTTAGGGCGATAATTGCGATCAGCAGCAGGTGTTTCACTTGCATGGTGGCTTGCGTCCCTGTGACGGCGGCTGTCTTGAGCGTAGCCGTCCTGTTATGATTAGCGCCCCCAGCGTATCTGGGGCAAAGACGCCGTATTTAACCACAAGCCTGTGGCCGAAACCAAAGGCTACACGTCCCGCCTTTAACGAGCATGTCCTCTATTAATAAGCAGATCATTCAAATGAGCGCCGAAGTCCCCTCTGAAATGGGTGGGCAGCGTCTCGACCAAGTCGCCGCAATGCTGTTTGCGGAGCACTCCCGTTCGCGTTTGTCTGCCTGGATTAAAGAGGGCTTGCTCACGGTTGATGGGGCTGTATTGCGCCCACGGGATATCGTCCACAGTGGTTCTGTGCTGGCGCTCAATGCTGAGCAGGAGGCCCAGGGAGAATGGGTCGCGCAGGACATTGAACTGAACATTGTGTATGAGGATGACCAGATTCTGGTTATCGACAAACCCGCCGGGCTGGTTGTGCACCCGGCTGCCGGTCATGCCGATGGCACCTTACTCAACGCCTTGCTGCATCATGTGCCGGACATTATTAATGTGCCCCGTGCCGGTATTGTCCATCGCCTGGACAAAGACACCACAGGTTTGATGGTGGTCGCCAAGACTATCGAGGCCCAAACCCGTTTGGTCGACCAGCTGCAAAAGCGCACCGTGAGCCGGATCTACGAGTGCATCGTTGTCGGCGTGATTACCTCCGGCGGTAAGATTGATGCGCCGATTGGTCGTAGCTCATCCCAGCGTCAGCGCATGGCGGTGACCGATGGCGGTAAGCCAGCGGTGAGTCATTACCGGGTACTTGAGCGGTTCCGCTCGCACACCCATGCACGGGTCAAGCTTGAAACCGGGCGCACCCACCAAATTCGTGTGCATATGAGCCATATTGGCTATCCGTTGGTGGGTGATCCTGTCTACGCCGGGCGTTTCCGTATTCCCCCGGCTGCCAACCCGAGCATGGTGCAAACCCTCAAAGAATTCCCGCGTCAGGCATTACATGCACGTTTTCTGGAACTTGAGCACCCGACTACCGGTCAACGCATGAAGTGGCAGTCCCCTCTGCCGGATGACTTTGAGTGGTTGCTGACGTTATTGCGTCAGGATCGTGAAGCTTTTATCGGATAAATACCCATGCATGATTGGCTAACGCCCCAATGGCCCGCCCCCGGACGAGTCAAAAGCTGTGTCACTACGCGCAGTGGCGGCGTTAGCGTTCCCCCCTACGAAGGGCTCAATCTGGGGGATCATGTGGGCGATGACCCGGTCAGCGTGCGTAAGAATCGTGAACGCCTGACCAGCATGCTCGGCTGCAAACCGGCTTGGTTGCAGCAGGTGCATGGCACGAGTGTGGTCGAAGCTAATCCGTGGCAGGTAGATGAAGCCGACGCGAGCTGGAGCGCGACGAGCGGTATCGCCTGCACCGTGATGACGGCTGACTGCTTGCCGGTGCTGTTCTGTGATCGTGCCGGAACCCGAGTAGCCGCGGCGCATGCTGGCTGGCGTGGGCTGGCCGGTGGTGTGCTTGAGGCCACGCTGGATGTGCTGGCTGTTCCGCCGGAAGATGTGCTGGTCTGGCTAGGCCCGGCAATTGGCCCTGACGCTTTTGAAGTGGGCAGCGAAGTGCGTGATGCCTTTGTCGACCAGCATGCTCAGGCTGAGGCGGCATTTGTGCAGGGAGAACATCCAGGCAAATTTATGGCGGATATCTATGCGCTGGCCCGCATTCGTCTGGCAGCTCAGGGTGTTGAGGCCGTCTATGGCGGCGGTTTATGCACCTTTAATGATCCGCGCTTCTATTCCTATCGGCGTTCTGCCCAAACCGGACGCTTTGCCAGTCTGATCTGGCTGGCAGGTTGAAGTCGGCTGGCAAAATAGTGGCGGGTTCCTGACCCAGATCAATTTTGCCGCCTTGAAACCGACGCAAACGGCCTCATCTACTCTGTATCAAGCAGGTTTTCTGTTTATGGCGCGATTCACTGTGCCGGCCTGCATACACCCGGAGGGATGATTTTTATGCGTATTGACCGTTTAACCAGCAAGTTACAGCTTGCCCTCTCAGATGCCCAATCTTTAGCCGTGGGCATGGATCACTCTGCTATTGAGCCCCTGCACCTGATGCAGGCCTTGCTGGATCAGCAGGGCGGTTCGATCCGTCCACTGCTGATGCAGGTCGGTTTTGATGTAAATGCCTTGCGCCAGTCGTTGAGCAAAGAGCTGGACCAGCTGGGCAAACTGCAAAATCCGTCTGGGGACGTGAACCTGTCCCAAGACTTGGCGCGCCTGCTCAATCAGGCCGATCGCCTCTCTCAACAGAAAGGTGATCAGTTCATCTCCAGCGAGCTGGTGCTGCTGGCGGCCATGGATGAAAACACCCGCTTAGGCAAACTGCTGCTGGCCCAGGGCGTCAGCCGCAAGGCGCTGGAAAACGCAGTTAATAACCTGCGTGGCGGCGAAGCGGTGAATGATCCGAACGCCGAAGAAAGCCGTCAGGCGCTGGACAAGTACACCGTTGACCTGACCAAGCGTGCTGAAGAGGGCAAGCTCGATCCGGTGATCGGCCGTGACGATGAAATCCGCCGCACCATTCAGGTTCTGCAGCGCCGTACCAAAAACAACCCGGTGCTGATCGGTGAGCCGGGTGTGGGTAAAACCGCGATTGCCGAAGGCTTGGCGCAGCGTATCGTCAATGGTGAAGTACCGGACAGCCTCAAAGATAAACGCCTGCTGTCCCTTGATATGGGCGCACTGATTGCCGGGGCTAAGTTCCGTGGTGAGTTCGAAGAGCGTCTGAAGGCGGTCCTCAATGAACTGTCTAAGCAGGAAGGCCGCATCATCCTGTTTATCGACGAACTGCACACCATGGTCGGCGCCGGTAAAGGCGAGGGCGCCATGGATGCTGGCAACATGCTCAAACCATCACTGGCCCGTGGCGAGCTGCATTGCGTCGGCGCCACCACGCTGGATGAGTATCGCCAGTTCATTGAGAAAGACGCTGCCCTTGAGCGCCGCTTCCAGAAAGTGTTGGTGGACGAGCCGAGTGAAGAAGACACCATCGCCATTCTGCGTGGCCTGAAAGAGCGCTACGAAGTGCACCACAAAGTGGCTATTACCGATGGCGCGATTATCGCTGCGGCCAAACTGTCGCACCGTTACATCACTGACCGTCAGCTGCCGGACAAGGCCATCGACCTGATCGACGAAGCGGCCAGCCGTATCCGCATGGAAATCGACTCCAAGCCGGAAGAGCTGGATCGTCTGGAGCGTCGCCTGATTCAGCTGAAAGTGGAAGCTCAAGCGCTGAAGAAAGAGGACGACGAGGCGACCATCAAGCGCCTGGAAAAACTCAACGAAGACATTGAGCGTCTGGAGCGTGAGTACGCTGATCTGGAGGAAATCTGGAAGTCTGAGAAAGCAGAGCTACAAGGCTCGGCTCAGATTCAGCAGAAAATCGAACAGGCGCGCACCGAGCTGGAAAATGCCCGCCGTAAGGGTGATCTGAGCCGCATGGCCGAGTTGCAGTACGGCATCATCCCGGATCTGGAGCGTAGCTTGCAGATGGTGGATCAGCACGGCAAACCGGAAAACCAGCTGCTGCGTAATAAGGTTACTGAAGAGGAAATCGCTGAAGTCGTTTCCAAGTGGACGGGTATCCCTGTCAGCAAAATGATGGAAGGCGAGCGTGAAAAACTGCTCAACATGGAAGGTTTGCTGCATCAGCGTGTGATCGGTCAGAACGAAGCAGTGGTGGCTGTGGCCAACGCCGTGCGCCGTTCCCGTGCAGGTCTGTCTGATCCAAATCGCCCGAGCGGCTCGTTCCTCTTCTTGGGCCCAACCGGCGTGGGTAAAACCGAGCTGTGTAAGGCGTTGGCTGAGTTCCTCTTTGATACGGAAGATGCGCTGGTGCGTATCGACATGTCCGAATTTATGGAGAAACACTCGGTGGCCCGACTGATTGGTGCGCCACCCGGATATGTTGGCTATGAAGAGGGCGGCTATCTGACCGAAGCGGTGCGCCGCAAGCCGTACTCCGTCATTCTTATGGATGAAGTGGAGAAGGCGCATCCGGACGTATTCAACGTCCTCCTGCAAGTGCTGGAAGATGGCCGCCTGACTGACAGCCAAGGCCGTACCGTGGACTTCAAGAACACGGTAGTTGTGATGACCTCCAACCTCGGTTCTGCTCAGATTCAGGAGCTGGTGGATGATCGTGAAGCTCAGCGTGCAGCGGTTATGGATGCGGTGAGCAGCCATTTCCGTCCGGAGTTCATCAACCGGATCGACGAAGTGGTGATCTTCGAACCCCTGGCCCGCGACCAGATTGCTGGCATCGCGAAGATTCAGCTCAGCCGCTTGCGTCAGCGCCTGGCCGAGCGTGAGTTGGCTCTGGAGCTGACTGATGAGGCAATGGATAAGCTGATCGCAGTAGGCTACGACCCGGTATACGGCGCGCGTCCGTTGAAGCGAGCTGTGCAGCGCTGGATCGAGAACCCGCTGGCGCAACAGATCCTGGCCGGTAAGTTCGTTCCAGGTGCTACCGTCAAAGGTACTGTTGAAGGCGACGAGATCGTCTTTGCCTGAGCGATCTGAGGACTGTTCCCTCCAAGCCCCGGTTCAGCGTTGTCTGACCGGGGCTTTTTGTTTCCTGTCTATAGAGTTGCCCTGTGATCTGGATTAGCTGCAAGCGAGGTCCGGTAAGCACGATGTCCCTGTATGTCGGTAAGCCTTTTTGGCGCCGTGCTTACCCAATTGATTGAACACCAAGCTATTTTTTTGCGGGCGCGACGAAAAAAATTTCATTTCAGCGAAAATTTTTTCGTCTTTTCAGATGATTTTTACCCTGTTTTTTCCCGATTTGGGGTGGGGGAAGGGAATGGAGATCGCGTGCAAATTCCCGAAATACGGGGCTTGGATGGCTCTTCGCCCCATCAGAGATAAAAAGTCGGCCCTGTTCTGCAAATAATTGTTCTAAAAGCAATTTAGGGGGTTGACACTGGTTCGAATAACCGTAAAATGGCGCGCCTCAACGCAGCAAACGTTACAAACAAACGGTTCTGCTGAGAGGCGAAAGTTACAAAGTTCCGCGATAGCTCAGTCGGTAGAGCAAATGACTGTTAATCATTGGGTCCCTGGTTCGAGTCCAGGTCGCGGAGCCAACTTTCTTTCGGGGTATAGCGCAGTCCGGTAGCGCGCCTGCTTTGGGAGCAGGATGTCGGGAGTTCGAATCCCCCTACCCCGACCATTTTAGGGTCGTTAGCTCAGTTGGTAGAGCAGTTGGCTTTTAACCAATTGGTCGTAGGTTCGAGTCCTACACGACCCACCATTTCAAGCTTGCTTGAAAGTAAAAAACCCGCCTAGTGCGGGTTTTTTATTGCCTGCGATTTTTGCTTTGCCCTTTACCGAGCCTGTTGAGCGTGCCGCTGCGACGCCATGCTGTGGCGCAGTCGGTGTACTTGATTGGTTATTACGTGGGCAGCCTGTGCTGATTCGCGGCTAAAGCCGCTCCCACGGGGATTGAAGGTCGTTGTGGGAGCGGCTTTAGCCGCGAAAGAGGTGCATCAGGCCTGGCTCTGTTCAATGGCGCAGGGTGAAACCGCAAAGCGTTTCCACCGTTGCCTAGGGATCAATGCAGTTTCAGGCGCGGCTCTGTGCTGCGACCAATGCGGTCGCCGAGCATCATCAGCAGGGTGCGGGTCATGCCGTACAGGGCGATTTGGTGCATGCGGTACAGCGATACGTAAAACATCCTGGCCAACCAGCCTTCCAGCATCACGCTGCCACCTAGTTTTCCTGAAAGATTGCCCATCAGGTTGCCCACCGCCGAGAAGGTCGAAAGGGAGATCAGCGAGCCGTAGTCCTTGTACTGGTAGGTCGGCAGGGCGGATTTACCTTCAACACGCCCCTTGAGCGATTTTGCCAGCAGTGACGCCATCTGATGTGCCGCCTGAGCACGCGGAGGGACATTGCGGCCGTCTGTGCCAGGCATCGGGCATGCCGCGCAGTCACCCATGGCAAACACATCATCATCCAGGGTAGTTTGTAGGGTCTGGCGCACCAGTAGCTGATTGATACGGTTGCTTTCTAACCCGTCTAATTGATTCAAGAACTGAGGGGCGCGGATGCCAGCCGCCCAGACCTTAAGGCCTGCTGGAATCACTTTGCCGTCCTTGGTGTGCAGCGCATCAGCGGTAACCTGGCTGACAGCGGCACCGGTCAGGACCGTCACACCCAGCGATTCCAGTGTTTTGTGCACAGGCTTGCTGATGCGCTCGGGCAGGGCGGGCAGCACCCTGGGGCCGGCTTCGATCAGGGTGATGTGCATATTGTCGGGGCTGATCTTGTTCAAACCGTAGGCCGCCAGTTCACGCGCTGCGTGGTGCAGTTCAGCTGCCAGCTCAACCCCAGTTGCTCCGGCGCCCACAATCGCGACGTTGATTAATTCGTCGGACTTTCCGGGTTCAGCGTGAGCGCGCAGATAGTGGTTGAGCAATTGTCGGTGAAAACGTTCTGCTTGCTCACGGGTGTCGAGGAACAGGCAGTGTTCGGCTGCACCGGCGGTGCCAAAGTCATTGGTGGTACTGCCGACAGCGATCACCAGTGAGTCGTAACTCAGCTCGCGGGCGGGCATCAGTTCCAGGCCGTTTTCATCCAAGGCTGCTTCGAGCTGAATGCGTTTGTTGGCGCGATCTAGACCACACATGCGGCCTAGTTGGAACTCAAAATGATTCCATTTGGCTTGCGCCACGTAATTCAGTTCATCAACGTTGGAGTTGAGGGACCCAGCGGCCACTTCATGCAGCAGGGGTTTCCAGATGTGGGTCAGGTTTGCATCCACCAGCGTGACGCTTGCTTGGCGGCGTTTGCCCAGAGTCCTACCTAGGCGGGTAGCCAGCTCCAGGCCGCCTGCGCCGCCGCCGACGATTACGATTTTGTGGGTCATTGGAAATGCTCGCAAGGTAATGAATGGTTCGAATAGGAGGGGACCAAGAGAGCAATGCGCTAATCATAAAACCAGCCGAGCGATAAGCCGGCTTAACAGGCCGAGGGCGATGACGACAAACAGGATGACGGTTAACAAACGCCAGACGCGGAAGGGTTGGCGTTGTACCTGATGTTGCGGGGCGCTGAGATACTGTTCGACGCGTTTTAGGTCTTCAGGATTCAGGCGACTGGTCATGCTTTACCTCGGCTGGTTAAGCAACAGGGCACTTGATCTGGGCTGATCGTGGTCCGCAATAAAAGCATCATAGCGGGCTGAATCAGGGCAGGCCAATGCAGTTGCGATCCTGCGGGTTAGCCTTTATCCCTAAACAGCATAGTCAAATGGCAGTAATACTGGCGTTCGCAGGTAATAAAGCGTTTGTCAGATTCTTGGGCTGGGAGGCTTTAGTGCAAGGATTTCCAGAGATGGACGCTTGATCAGAGGCCAATGCCAATATCGAACACAATGGTGCGACCCAGATTGCTGCGCAGAAACTCAGGCGCTGAGTTATGGGCAAACAGGACTCGGGCATAGTTCGGGCCGACCAGTGACAGTGAGCGCCAGCCTTGTCTCAGGTACTCGGTCGGTGGCGGGAAGTGGCTGTTGAAGTCTGGGACTGAATACTTGAGGTCGGCATAGGCGACCATGTCCAGTTTGCCCACATCAAGATTGCGTTCCTGATAATTACGGGACTTCTTCAGCAGCGTAGGCGCTAGTTTCTCTTGTAACTGCCGCGCACCGATTCGCCTCGGCTTTTGCTCTCGCCGTACGAGTTGGCTGAGGCTATAGGCTTTGCGGCGTCGCTCCAGTTCACTGCGCCATTCATCATTCAGTCTGCGCCCTTCATCAAGCACAAAGAACACCTCAAAGTTTGCCTCCCGAAACACCACGTCAGGGGGCTCTTTGCTCGCGCGACTGAACTCGTCGAGGTTGTAAGTCACATTCAAGGCTTGCAGCAGGTGCATGCATACCCAACGCTCGCGCTCCCATTTGCGGGCGTTGGAGAGAAAGTCATTGGCTTGCTCGGCCTGGGCCGTCAGCAGGCTCAGATAGTCGGCCTCGTTCATAGCGAGGAGCTTACTCGTGCTGCACGCGTCTGTGTAGGGCGAGTGCCGTTGGGAGTTAATCCACTTCATCATGCAACGTTGAGCTGTGCAGCGCGTCAAAAGCCATTCGCAATGCCATTGATGCGCTCGTAAACTTTGCCAGCCAGCGCTGTGCTGGCAGTGTGTTCTTGGCCATGGACTGTATTAGATGATTGCTGCGCACGTTTTATCTGAAACCTCACAGTTGCTCGGCTGGCTGATCTACCTGCCGCTGGTGGCTTGGGCGATATGGCGTGCGCCGTGGGTTGAGTTGTGTACAGATGTGCGTCGTCAGCATTTGCTGGGGGGGACGGCGCTAGCACTGTTTGTGCTATGGCTAGTGCGGCGGGACTTTGAATCGGGATTGTCCTTTCATTTTGTCGGCATGACGGCCGTCACCTTGCTGCTGGATTGGCCGTTGGCCGTTCTGGTGGGGGTTGTAACTCAAGTGGGGCTGACGCTGCTTGGTAAGCAGGATCTCGCGGCGCTGGGAGTTAACGGTCTGTTGCTTGTGGCTATCCCGGTTTTCGTTACTGAGTTCTGCGCCTTATGGGTGGAGAAAAAACAGCCGCGCAACTTGTTTGTTTACATCTTCTGTAGCGGATTTTTCGCCTCTGCGCTGGCCACTCTGCTGTGCATTTTCGTTGGTCTGGGCATCCTGCTGGCTGATGGTTTGTTCCCGATGCCGCCGTGGTTGGAAGACTTTATCGGCTACCTGTGGCTGGTGATTTTCCCTGAGGCGTTTATCAACGGCATGATCGTGACAGCACTGGTGGTGTTCTATCCCGACTGGCTGGAAACCTTCAATAAACCCCGTTACCTGGCTGCCCCTTGGCGGGACGATCAGGGTCGCTGATAGCGGCCACTTCAGTCTCTCTATAGCGCCTCATCGGTTGACCCAGATCAAGCAGCGCCACTGCACAAGGCACATGCTGAAGGTGTGCAGAGGAGGGTTTGAAAATGGGCGTTTACTTATGGGCGCGGCAGGAAATCGAACATTGTCTCCAGGCTGCGCAACTGAACGGCATAGATGAGCATTTGGCGCTACGTGCACTGCTAAGTGCTGTGGTCGAACGCAGCAAATCCATCCGTGATATCGGCGATTTAGCTGATGAACTCAAGTTCATCGCTGACAATCTGGACGACGAGCGCGAATACGGTTTTATGCGACCCTAACCGATTTGTTGTCGGCTCAGCGTTATTGAGGCGCGAGACGTGGATTAGGCCGCTGTGCGGCTAATCCACGCTGCAGTGTGGTGGTAGTTGCGTTTAATGCATGCTGCGCGGCGGCTGATCTTCGGAAAACACATCGTCTTCCAGTGGGTTGCCAGGGATGGCGTGCTCCTCGGCGGCCCAGGCGCCTAAATCAATCAGTTTGCAGCGTTCACAGCAGAACGGGCGGTTAGGGCTTTGCGGACCCCATTCAACCGGTGCGCCACAGGTCGGGCAGGCGACTACAGTTGGGTTGGTCATGCTTCTTTGCCTCCACGTAGGGTCAGGTAAAAATTGTGCAGGCGCTGGACTTCGGCTTGCAACCAATTCAGGTCACGGTCATTCACCAGTACGTCATGGGCATGCCGCAGACGCTCTTCACGCTTAGCCTGAACTTTTAATATCGCTTCAACCTGCTCGCTGCTGGTTTGGTCGCGGGACACCGTGCGCTCGATCTGCAGCGCTTCCGGCGCATCCACCACCAGTAGCCGCTGTGTCATTCTGCGTTGGCCAGACTCCACCAGAAGGGGGGAAACCAGAATCGCGTAGGGTGACTCGGCGCCCTCAAGTGATTGACGGATTTCTTCATTGATCAGCGGGTGTAGCAGCGCTTCCAGCCAGCGACGATCGTCTGGGTTGCTGAAGATGCGGTTGCGCAGGGCAGGGCGGTTGAGGGTGCCATCAGCGTGCAGAATGTCTTCACCAAAGTGGCTGACAATTTTTGTCAGTGCAGGCTTGCCCGGTTCAACCACCCAACGTGCAGCATGGTCAGCATCCACCGCATGGACGCCAAGCTCAATAAAGTGCTGAGCTACAGCGCTTTTGCCGCTGCCGATTCCACCGGTTAAGCCAAGAATCCAGGGTTTCATAAGCGCACTGCGCTCCGTGTATATATAGGAGCGCGATTGTAGTGCAGTCGGAGCGTAGGGTGGAACCGCTGGGGTATGTCAGGTGCCGGGGCTCGCGAGACGTGGATTACGCCGCGATGCGGTTAATCCACGCTACGGTGTTGGTGATGTGGTTGTGGGGTGGAACCGCGCAGGGTTTCCTCCGTTGCGGTGTGGCAGGTTTGGCGGAGTTGGGCTCGCGAGACATGGATTACGCCGCGATGCGGCTAATCCACGCTACGGTGTTGGTGATGTGGTTGTAGGGTGGAACCGCGCAGGGTTTCCTCCGTTGCGGTGTGGCAGGTTTGGCGGAGTTGGGCTCGCGAGACATGGATTACGCCGCGATGCGGCTAATCCACGCTACGGTGTTGGTGATGTGGTTGTGGGGTGGAACCGCGCAGGGTTTCCACCGTTGCGGTGTGGCTGGTTTGGCGGAGTTGGGCTCGCGAGACATGGATTACGCCGCGATGCGGCTAATCCACGCTACGGTGTTGGTGATGTGGTTGTAGGGTGGAACCGCGCAGGGTTTCCACCGTTGCGGTGTGGCAGGTTTGGCGGAGTTGGGCTCGCGAGACATGGATTACGCCGCGATGCGGCTAATCCACGCTACGGTGTTGGTGATGTGGTTGTAGGGTGGAACCGCGTAGCGTTTCCACCGTTGCGGTGTGGCAGGTTTGGCGGAGTTAGGCTCACGAGACATGGATTACGCCGCGATGCGGCTAATCCACGCTACGGTGTTGGTGATGTGGTCGTAGGGTGGAACCGCGTAGCGTTTCCACCTTTGAGTTGCGGATCAGAACCGGGCTAGCTGGAGGTAGCTGCTGGTGATCTGCTCACCCCAGAGCAGGGCGATAAAGCCGGCAATGGCCAAATACGGGCCAAAGGGAATGGGCGTGCTGCTGTCCTGATTGCGCAGCTTGAGCATGATCACGCCGAGTATTGCACCTACCAGCGACGACAACAGAATCGTCAGCGGCAACACCTGCCAACCGCCCCATGCGCCGAGCATGGCCAGCAGCTTAAAGTCGCCATAGCCCATGCCCTCTTTACCGGTCACCAGCTTGAATAACCAGAACACGGTCCACAGACTCAGATAACCCGCAATCGCCCCCCACAGAGCGCTTTCCAAGCTGGTGAACAGGCCGAAGTAATTGACGATAAGCCCTAGCCACATAAGCGGCAGCACGATGGAGTCGGGCAACAGCTGATGATCAACATCAATCAGGCTCATCGCCAGCAGCCCCCAGGTCAGCAACAGAAACGCTGCGGCCTGCCAGCTAAAGCCGAAATGCCAAGCAACATACGCCGAGAGCAAACCGCAGGTCAGCTCCACTAGCGGATAGCGCAGGCTGATGTGGGCTTTGCAGTTAGAGCACTTGCCGCGCAAAAACAGGTAGCTGATCAGCGGGATGTTCTCCCACGGCTTAATCTCGTGGGCGCAATGCGGGCAGCGTGAGTTAGGCAGGATTAAGTTAAACGTCTCACCGGCTGACTCCTCCGGCAGGCCCAGGGCATCCCTCGCCTGAACCTTCCATTCCCGCTCCATCATCTTGGGTAAGCGGTAAACAACAACGTTAAGGAAGCTGCCGATCAGCAGGCCGAGGATCAGCACCAATAAAACAAAGGCCAGCGGTTCGCTGGCCAAAAGTTCACCAATCATGGATTAACCAACCACCGAGCCAAGCTGGAAGATTGGCAGGTACATGGCAACAATCAAGCCGCCCACCAGTACGCCCAGTACCGCCATGATCATTGGCTCCATCAGTGCAGTCAGGTTGTCCACGGCGTTATCAACCTCGGCCTCATAATATTCAGCGGTTTTATCCAGCATTTCATCCAGTGAGCCGGACTCCTCCCCGATGGCAGTCATCTGCACCGCCATAGAAGGGAAAACCCCAGTGGTGCGCATGGAGAAGTTCAGCTGAGTACCAGAAGATACATCCGACCGGACTTTGGCAATGGCTTCACGGAACACTACGTTACCCGCAGCCCCTTCCACCGAGCTAAGAGCTTCGACCAGTGGCACACCGGCGGAGAACGTTGTGGCCAGCGTACGGGCAAAGCGCGCCACCACAGCTTTATAGATGATATCCCCGAAGATAGGCGCCTTAAGCAGGGTTCTATCCAGAAAGTCCCTGAAGCTTTTTGAGCGCTTATGGGCCTCTTTAAAGCTGAAGGCGCCAATAATGATTACGCCCAAGTAGATATACCACTGGTCTTGCAGGCTGCGTGACATATCAACCACGACTTGAGTAAAGGCCGGTAGTTCGGCGCCAAAACCTTGGAAAACTGCCTCGAATTGCGGTACCACCTTGATCAGCAAAATAGCGGTCACGATGATCGCAACCACAATAACCGCGATGGGGTAGGTCATCGCTTTTTTGATCTTGGCTTTCAGTGCCTCGGTTTTCTCTTTGTATGTGGCCACTCGGTCGAGCAGGGTTTCCAACGCGCCGGATTGTTCGCCAGAGTCCACCAAGTTGCAGTACAGGTCATCAAAGTACTGGGGTTTAGTGCGCAGGGAGGCTGCAAAGCTGTTGCCGGCAGCGACCTCCTGCTTAATGTCGTTGATCAGGTTGCGCATATTGGGGTTTTCAAACCCCTCGCCGATAATGTCAAAGGCCTGCAGTAACGGCACGCCAGCCTTCATCATGGTCGCCATTTGCCGGGTAAACAGGGCGATGTCGATTGGCTTGATCTTTTTGCCCGCGCTGAACAAAGAAACCGGTTTCTTCTTTACTTTGAGCGGGTTGATACCCTGCTTGCGCAGTTGGGCTTTGATCAAGGCGGGGGACTGCCCCGACATTTCGCCCTTGATCTTGCCGCCTTTTTTGTCGATGCCTTCCCACGTGAAAACGCTGAGTTTTAACGCTTTGTCCGCCATGGGTTAATCCTTGGTCACTCGGTTGACTTCTTCAAGGCTGGTAACGCCCTGCATTGCTTTTAGTAACGCGGAAGTGCGCAGATCGTTAAAGCCGTCTTTACGCATCTGAAGGGAGATATCAATGGAGTTACCTTCTTCCATAATGATGCGCTGCAACGCTGGGGTATTTTTAACCACCTCGTAAATGCCCACGCGGCCTTTATAACCGTGGTTACAGTTCTCGCAGCCCACTGGGCCATAGAGTTTTAGGCCGTCGATCTTATCGGCTGGGAAGCCCTCTTCCAGCAGGGTTTCCCGTGGAATGCTGACTTCCTTCTTACAGTGGCTGCATAGTTTACGTGCCAGTCGCTGGGCGATAATCAGGTTTACCGACGTGGCAATATTGAACGAAGGTACACCCATATTGCGCAAGCGGGTGAGTGTTTCTGCCGCACTATTGGTGTGTAGGGTCGACATCACCATATGCCCGGTCTGAGCTGCCTTAACGGCAATAGAGGCGGTATCCAGGTCACGGATCTCGCCCACCATGATGATGTCCGGGTCCTGCCGCAGGAAGGCTTTAAGGGCGGCCGTAAAGTCCATGCCCTGTTTCGGGTTAACGTTGACCTGGTTGATACCCTCAAGGTTGATTTCAACCGGGTCTTCCGCTGTGGAGATATTCACGTCCACGGTATTCAGGATGTTCAGGCCCGTATAAAGGGACACGGTTTTGCCGGAGCCTGTAGGGCCTGTGACGAGAATCATGCCTTGTGGCTGCTTAAGGGCGGCCAGGTACAGCTCTTTCTGGTCTTCTTCATAACCCAGGGCGTCAATACCCATCTGAGCGCTGGCAGAGTCCAGAATACGCATTACGATTTTCTCGCCCCACAATGTAGGGCAAGTGCTGACGCGAAAGTCGATGGACTTGGTCTTGGACAAGCGCATTTTAATCCGCCCGTCCTGCGGCTTACGTCGCTCGGAAATATCCAGCCCAGCCATTACCTTTAGGCGAGCGGAGATGCGCGGTGCCAGTTGAATCGGCGGGCGGGCGATTTCCTGCAAAATACCGTCGGTGCGGAAGCGTACCCGGTAGTTCTTTTCGTAAGGCTCAAAATGCAGGTCGGAAGAGCCCTTCTTGATGGCATCCAACAGCATTTTGTTCACAAAACGCACCACGGGGGCGTCGTCGGCGGCGTTGCCTTCACTGTTATCCGGGCCGTCGTCATCCATGGCCTCAACATCAACACCGTCCAAATCCACATCGCCCAAATCGTCCATGCCGCTGTTGGCAGAGTCGAAAAAGTGCTCAATGGCGTTGTTGAGCTTGTCATCTTCTACCAGCAGGGCTTCGGTGGTCAGGCCCGTGGAGAACTGAACATCGGTAACGGCTTGATGGTTAGTCGGGTCGGACACACCAATAAACAGCTTATTACCCCGACGAAACAGCGGGATAACCCGATGCTGGCGCACCAGTTTCTCACTGATCAGGTCTTTCGGCTGGGCTTCCTTATCAATCGCATTCAGGTCGCAATAAGGGACGCCAAACTGCTCAGAGGCAATATCGGCCACGGCCTTGCCGCTGGCGATCTTGTTTTGTACCAGATAAGTAACGAGGGGGATTTTGTTCCGTAATGCCTGGGCTTGAGCCTGCGCCGCGACACTTTCCGTCAACAGTTCAGCGTTGACCAGTTGCCGGGCCAAGCCGGTGAGGTTTGGGGCTTCGCTCATGATTGTGTAGTGCTATGGCTAATAGTTATGCGTGCCTTATAGCCTAATTCAGGCATTTGCCCAAGAGCCGTAATGCAGAGTGACGAAAAATGTCACTTCATGCCCGGTTAAGTAATGTCAGATATGGGCTTATGAATATAGGAGCGATTTAGTCGGATAATACCTTGGGATACTGAAAATCGGCGGTCCAAGTGGATTTTAGCTTATGTCAGCATCTTCTGTTTAAGGTTGGCACAAGCTGTGCAGGTTGAGTTGTGTCTGTGACAAACCACAACAGGAGCTAGACGATGAAGTCTCTTAAGAAGCAAAAAGGTTTCACCCTGATCGAACTGATGATCGTAATTGCAATTATCGGTATTCTGGCGGCGATCGCTATTCCGCAGTTCAACGATTATCGTGCAAAGGCTAATGATTCTTTGGCGCTTGCAGATAACAAAAATATCGTGACTACATTCTCAGCGGCAATGCGTTAAGGAGAGCGGAATATGAAAAAAATTATCTTAGGCCTTGGTATTACAGCTGCGATGACTTCTTCGTTTGCTTTTGCAACTAACAACGCTGCGGAGGCAATTGCGTCAGGTAACCGCATCGTGCTTACTGATTGCGACTTGCTTTCAGATGACGTAACGGTGAATTTGTCAAACGGTGTACTTGCAAGCTATTTCTGCCGTTTACCTGTTCCTGGCACTCCAGGTGAGATTGTTGTTGCTACCTGTCACGAAAATGGGCGTACTGCTACCCGTACAGTTGAGTCTGTTTGCACAAACGCCACTCCAGTACCTGAAGGGCAAGTAGCCTGTGAGGATCCGGATGTTCCTTTCAATACTGCCACAGCTCAAGGTGCTGCAATTTTTCAAGGCCGTACCTCCGGTGGTGCTATTGGGCCTACCGCTCTTGATGGTCAACTCTGTACTGCAGCAGGAGTTGCAACTCGGGCTCGTTAATTGATCAAAGCAAAAGGGAGGCTTAGCCTCCCTTTTGCTTTTACAATGACTGTTTTTGGAGTTTAACTCTGTTTGGCTTCGGGATTTTGTTGTTATGGCTGATTTTTATAGTTCGATGCGTATAGTTTGGAAGACGGTTTTTTTTCGCATTGTACTAGTGCTTCTTGTTTTAATGGCTATAACTGTTTTTATGTCTGGTTTCTTTAGTGGAAGGCAGCCAGCGACAGTGGCGCTGGATGTTGGGATATCCATAGTTCGTTTGGTGCTACCATTCTTTATAGTTATGCTTGTGCACGAGTTATTCGGTCGAGAATTTGAGAGAAGATTGTACTTGAATAGTCTAACCTATCCCCGGGGAAGGGGAGGGTTTTTATGCTCCAGATTTGTAACTGTTTTGATTGTTTTGATTTTTGTGGCGTCCCTTTTGTTTTTGCTTGTTGGGATTTTGGTGTGGCTGATTTCGGGGTGGTATGAGCAGTCAACCAAGGTTGATTTGGGGGTGGGGTATCTAGTTGTTGCTGGGTTTGTACTTTTAGATGCACTTGTGGTTTCTTCATTTGCATTGCTTCTATCGGTTTATGCCTCGTCTTCGAGTTTTGTGTTATTCTCAACTTTAGGTTTTGTTATATCATCAAGATCTTTTGGGTCTATTGTTGAAATGCTTGAGAGAGATTCATCTTTAGGATTCGGTGTTGAAGGGTATAGTGTGGGCTTGGAGTTGCTTCACTGCTTACTTCCCGATCTAGGGGCGCTTGATGTTAGGATGATCGCTCTGTATGGGAGTTTTGAGTTTTTCCCAGATGATTGGGCTATGATCGTTCTTAATTGTTTGTCTTACACTTTACTTCTTCTTCTAATTTCAGTCGCAATTTTGAGGCGTAAGCGTTTTGAGTAGCACTATGCGTTTAGTGGTATTACTTACGGTTGTGGTTTTTATAATGTCCTCAAGTCTATTATCTGATAGACTACAAAATGTTGCGCGTGTAGATGGAAGAGTTGTTGTTGAAGCTCCGGTCTTAACTGCTCTCTGGGGGGGGGATCGTTTTTTAGCTGCCAATACTGAGGCAATTAGGCTTCTTTCAACTGGGGTTGATACGGGAAGGGCGGATACAGGCTACTTAATTCGTGCGAGTAGAGTCATATCTGTTCTAAATCCTTGTCACGAGGATAATTATTACCTCTCTAATGGCCTGCTCACATGGGGAGGGGCTGAGGAAGCCAGTGGCGAGGTGTTGAAGGCCGCGATTGCGTGCCGATCATGGGACGATGTGCCAGCATTCTTTTATGGCTTTAATCAAGCTTTTTTTAAAAGAAACGTAGATCAAGCGGTTGAACTATTAAATATCGCTGCTGGCCGTTCTAAAGTGAACTCCAGTGCTTATTCAAAGCTTGCGATCATGTTGCAGGTCGAGAATATTGTTGATGATAATCTTGCGTTAGGATTTCTTGTGTCTCAGCGTGATAACGCTAATGATCCTAAACTACGTGCGATGCTGGATAAGCGGGTGGAAAGATTACAAGGCCTGTTAAAGTTGCGGGAGGGGCAACTACGTTACGAGTCAAAGTATGGACGTTTAAATGAGATCCAAGAGTTAGTCGATAAAGGAACTCTAGATGAGTTGCCAGTAGATCCACTTAGACTAGGTTATGAAATCCGTAATGGCCGAGTTGAGTTGAAAAAATTTAGCATAGCTGGAACGGAGGAGCTGCCTTGAAAGTGGCATTGGAGTTTTACGGTGTGAGTCAAACCTTCCACACAAAAGGCAAAACCCTCCAGGCCCTGAAGGACGTAAACCTCACCATGTCCGAAGGCGAAGTCTTCGGTTTCGTGGGCCCAAACGGTGCGGGGAAGTCCACCACCATTAAGGTGATGCTGGACATCATTAATGACTATCAAGGCTCAGTCAGCATCTATGGTGTAGATGCGCATAAGGCGGAGGCGCGTAAGCCGCTTGCTTATGTGCCGGAAGCGCCGGCGTTGTATGAGCAGTTTACCCCGCTGGAAATCCTGCGGATGGGCCTGTCCATGTATGGCATTAAGCGTAAGGACGCTGATGCCTGGTGCATGCACTGGTTGGAGCGGTTCTCCGTCGCGCAGAACGCCAAACGCAAGATTCGTGAGTTATCCAAGGGCAACGTGCAGCGTGTGGCGTTGGCCCATGCAATGGTGGTTCAGCCCAAGTTGCTGGTGTTGGATGAGCCTCTGTCCGGCCTTGACCCGGTTGGGCGGAAGGATGTGGTGGAGATTCTCACCGAGTTTAAACAGCAGGGTGGGGCGATCTTCTTCACCTCCCATGTGTTGCATGACGTGGAGCGTATCGCTGACCGTTTTGGCTTTATCAATAAAGGTCAACTGTTGACGGTGCGTTCCCCCCGCGAGCTGGCGGCCGAGCGAGTTGACCACATGCTCGTTCGCTACTCGGCAGCACAGCCGCTGGTAGAAGGTGGCCGCACCTTGCGTGAAGCTGAGTATGAGTGTGAGGTGATGCAAGCCAATTTGCCGGCTTTTATTGCCCAGCTCAATCAGCTGGGTGGTCATTTGTTGAGCATCAAACCTGCCGTGTCGCTGGAAACCGTGTTCTTCAAAATCCTTGAGGAAGCGCAGACTGCGTAGGGTGGAATCGCCTTGGCGCTTCCACCGTTGCGGTGTGTCTGTGTCGGTGGTGTTGGGTTTGCGCGAGACGTGGATTACGCCGCGTTGCGGCTAATCCACGCTACGGGTGTGAGGTTTGGGGTGGAATCGCCTTGGCGCTTCCACCGTTGAGGTGCATCTGTGCAGGTGGCGTTGGGGTTGCGCGAGACATGGATTACGCCGCGTTGCGGCTAATCCACGCTACGGGAGATTTGTGTTGCGGGCGACTACAAACTCAACCGCATCGACAAATCCACTGCCTTCACATCCTTAGTCAGCGTGCCAATCGAAATATAGTCCACACCCGTTTCAGCGATGCTGCGCAATGTGGTTTCGTTGACGCCGCCGGAGGCTTCGAGCTTGGCGCGGCCTTGGGTGATGGCGACGGCCTGGCGCATTTCATCCAGGTTCAACTCATCCAGCATGATGATGTCGGCGCCTGCCGCTAGCGCTTGTTGCAGCTCCTCCAGACTTTCCACTTCAACCTCCACCGGTTTGCCGGGGGCGATCTTGTGCGCGGCGGCGACGGCTTGGGCAATGCCACCGCAGGCGGCGATATGGTTTTCCTTAATAAGGAAGGCGTCGTACAGGCCAATGCGGTGGTTGTGGCAGCCGCCTTGGGTCACTGCATATTTTTGCGCCAGTCGCAGGCCGGGCAGTGTTTTGCGGGTGTCGAGCAATTTGACGTTGGTGCCTTGAACCAGATCGGCATAGTGCTGGCAGCGGGTGGCAACGGCAGACAGGGTTTGCAGGAAGTTCAGCGCGGCACGCTCGCCACTGAGCAGGGCGCGGGCTGGGCCTTCCAGATGGAACAGCGGTTGGTTGGCTTCGGCACGCTGGCCGTCCTGAACGTTCCAGTGTACGGCGACGCGCGGGTCGAGCTGGCGGAAAACGGTATCTACCCAAGCGGTGCCACAGATCACAGCGTTGTCGCGGGTGATGATGGTGGCGCTGGCCAAACGTTCTGCCGGGATCAGTTGGGCCGTGATATCGCCGCTGCCGATGTCCTCAGCCAGAGCGCGGCGCACGTTGGCTTCAATTTCTGTGGTGAGGTCGGCAAGGGTGAGGTTTGGCATGGTGAGCTCCGGCACAAAGAATCTGCGGATTATAGGGGCTGGCTGGTGTTTGCGCAGCGCTATCTGGGGTTAGATGCGGCTTTTGTAGGGTGCGGTAGGTGCTTAGGGTGGAATCGCCTTGGCGCTTCCACCGTTGCGGTGTGCCTGTGTCGGTGGTGTTGGGTTTGCGCGAGACGTGGATTACGCCGCGTTGCGTCTAATCCACGCTACGTGAGTGTAGGTTGGGGCACGCTGTTGTCTGGCTGTGCGGTAGTTGGCGTTGTTTGATGGGGCGAGTTGATAGTTTCGAGAATTTCCATGGTGGAATTTCCGGAGGCAAGGGATGCCGAAATATCGACGTGCTCTATCGAATGGTGGGACTTGGTTTTTTACCGTTAATTTGCTGCAACGCCGTCATAACGACTTGCTGGTACGGCATATCGACGATCTCCGCCGGACGGTTGGGCATGTTCAGCGCCTACATCCGTTCAGGATTGATGCGTGGGTTGTTTTACCTGAACACATGCATTGTGTTTGGACGTTAACCGATTCTGACTTTCCGATGCGTTGGCGCTTGATTAAAACGCTATTTTCACGGTCTCTGCCTGTCAGTGAGTATCGGGCGCCTGCGCGGATGCTGCGAGGGGAGCGAGGTATTTGGCAGCGGCGCTATTGGGAGCATCTGATTCGCGATGAAGATGATTTTCGCAGGCATGTGGATTATGTGCACATCAATCCCGCCAAGCATGGTTTGGTCACACGAGTTTGCGATTGGCCGTTTTCGACCTTTCATCGGGATGTAAGGCGTGGCCTTTATCCTATGGATTGGGCCGGTGATCCGGGTATCGAGGTGCTAGGGGATCACTGAGTCATATGAGGGCGCGAGACATGGATTACGCCGCTTTGCAGCTAATCCATGGTACGGGCGAAGTGCCTGCTATCTGTGATCCAGGTCATACATGCATACAATCTTCGCTTGGTCTGGCGGCAGGGGGCTCTATAATGCACAGAAATTTCTGAAATTTGACGCTGTAATATTGACGTAATGGAAGACGCTCAGTTGTTCGCAGTGCAGAGCCTGTAGCCCAAGAGGGGCTCTCTGCTGGAGATGCACCATGAAAACTGATGCGAATGTGGTTCACCTGAAGCCCGGTGGCCCAGAGCACACAACCAGACACCCGATTGCCAGGCTGCCCGCCGTACTGGCTGCGGTGCGCGACAAAGCTGCCGAGCAGTTGCGGCAGGCACAACAAGCCCTTTTTGATAATGCTGACGACACGCTGTTTGAGATGGCGGATCGGGCCACTACTAATGCCGAGCAGAACGCCTTTTTTGAGGCGATGCGGGATTTGCGCTTGCGTCGCAAGCAGATCGAGCAGGCCTTTCTGCATAAGGTGGCAGAGTCGTTCGCCACACTGAATCAATATGAAATCGGCCGTCCGGTTCTGGACCCGGTCTCCTTTGAAAGTCTGTCGCTGGTGCAGAACGATGCGCTGGAAGAGGCTGTGGCGGTTGAGTCGATGGTGGCCAAGGTCATCAGTCGTGACGGCCAGGCCCTTGGGCATCTAACGGCGCGTTTGAATGCACTGGTTAGCAAGAAGCTCGATGAAAAGAACAACCCGGTCGGCCCCGCCAGCCTGTGTGCAGCCTTTATGGATTGCTGCGGCAGCTTGGGTGTGGAGATTCGGGTCAAGCTGATCGTGCTTAAGCTGTTCGATAAGTACGTGCTCAGCGACCTTGGCCAGCTCTACGCCGAATCCAACGCGCTGTTGATTGAGGCGGGTGTGCTGCCGGAAATCAAATCGACACCGCCGCGCCGCCCGCAGTCGGCACCCGCCAGTACTGGCACCACATCCTTTTCCGCCACCGGTGATGGTGCGGCGGCCAGTGAGGAGGGCGTGCAGGAGATGTTTGGCCTGCTGCAGGGCCTGCTTTCGCAAACTCGTGGCCTGGTTGCGACACAGCGGCCACGGCCTGTTGACGCGCTGCCGATCACCAGCAATGACCTGATGCGCCTGCTTTCCCATATGCAGCAGCGCACACCGGTTCAAGTCGATAGCGATTTCGACCTGCGCGAGCAGCTGGAAAATCTGTTGAGCCGTGCCAGTGCCAAATCCGGTAAGACCCGGGTGGTCGGCGAGATGGATGAGGATGTCATCAATCTGGTGTCGATGTTGTTCGAGTTCATTTTGGATGACCGCACCCTGCCGGACTCGCTCAAAGCACTGATTGGGCGCTTGCAGATCCCCATGCTCAAGGTTGCAGTAATCGACAAGAGCTTCTTCAGCCGAGGCAGCCATCCGGCGCGCCGATTGCTCAACGAGATTGCCGCCGCTGCTTTAGGTTGGTCGGATCAGGCTGAGGCGCAGCGGGATACTCTGTTTCAGAAGATCGAGCAGGTGGTGCAACGTCTGCTCAATGACTTCACTGATGATCCGCAAATTTTTGCCGATCTGCTCGCGGACTTCACCGCCTTTATGGGGGACGAACGCCGCCGTAGCGAGCTGCTGGAACAGCGCACACGCGATGCCGAAGAGGGCAGTGCTAAAGCTGCACTGGCGCGTCAGGCCGTCGAGCAGGCGCTGAATGATCGCTTGCTCGGGCGCACGCTGCCGGAAGTGGTCGTGCGCTTATTGCAAGATGCTTGGAGCAACGTGTTGATGCTGACTTGCCTCAAACATGGCGAGGCGTCGGCCGAATGGCAGGCCGTGCTGAACAGCATGGACGACTTGATCTGGAGTGTAGAGCCCCACGATCAACCTGAAGATCGCGAACGGTTGCTCAAGCTGTTGCCCGTGTTGCTAAAAACACTGCGTCAAGGGCTTGAGGACTGCGCTTACGATCCGTTTGCCAGCGAAACCTTCTTTGTTCAGCTGGAGCCGCTGCATCTGCAAGCGTTGCAGCGCTTCAATCCCGTTCAACCTGCCGAGCCTGTGGCCGCACCTGAGGTAGTACGTGACGCCGAAGGGCTTGAGCTGCCTCTGCTGGATGCCACAGTCATCAGCCCTGAACCGCAAGTGGATGCGCCAGTGATGGTTGAGGTGGTGGAGGAGATCGTGCTGCTGGCGCCTGGAGAGCAGCGCGAGCCGGTGCAGGATGTGGAGTTGGATGAAAACGACACGGCTGTACAGCAGGTGGATGCGCTGCGCGTAGGGAGTTGGGTGGAGTTTCAGCAGGACGAAGGCCGTAAGCTGCGTTGCAAGTTGGCGGCTTTTATCAAACCCACAGGCAAGTACATTTTCGTCAACCGCAACGGCATGAAAGTGCTTGAGAAAACCCGTATGGGCCTTGCCGTTGAGTTTCGCCGTCAGTCTATTCGCTTACTCGACGATGCCCTGTTGTTTGATCGGGCATTGGAGTCGGTGATTGGTAATCTGCGTAAGCTCAAAGGCGCCTGACGCCTGTCATGCTATTCGCGGCTGAAGCCGCTCCCACGCAGTCCGGTCGTAGGGCGGAACCGCGTAACGTTTCCGCCGTTACGGTGTTGGCTGCGACGGCGTCCCCGGATTACGCCTGTGGCTAATCCAGGCTACGGTGTTGGCCCGAAAGAATGCTAGACCAGCCTCCGCCTTGATGAAAGTCAAGACAACCGACCCTCGCTGCGTAAGCTCAAAGGCGCCTGGCGCCAGTCATGCTATTCGCGGCTGAAGCCGCTCCCACGCAGTCCGGTCGTAGGGCGGAACCGCGTAACGTTTCCGCCGTTACGGTGTTGGCTGCGACGGCGTCCCCGGATTACGCCTGTGGCTAATCCAGGCTACGGTGTTGGCCCGAAAGAATGCTAGACCAGCCTCCGCCTTGATGAAAACCAAGACAACCTACCCTCGCTGCGTAAGCTCAAAGGCGCCTGGCGCCAGTCGTGCTATTCGCGGCTGAAACCGCTCCCACGCAGTCCGGTCGTAGGGCGGAACCGCGTAACGTTTCCGCCGTTACGGTGTTGGCTGCGACGGCGTCCCCCGGATTACGCCTGTGGCTAATCCAGGCTATGGGGTTGGCCCGAAAGAATGCTAGACCAGCCTCCGCCTTGATGAAAGCCAAGACAACCGACCCTCCCAGCGTAAGCTCAAAGGCGCCTGACGCCTGTCATGCCATTCGCGGCTGAAACCGCTCCCAAAGCCGCCAATGTGGGAGCGACTTCAGTCGCGAAGTGCTTAATGTAGCGGCAAGACCGGTGGTTTAGGTCTTTCGGGGCTTGGCCCCAACCCCATGCTGCACTAGAGTGGCGGCTCTTCAGAGGAGCCCTTATGAAGCTGGACCCGATCAGTGGCTGGTGCGCCGGCATTCAGCACTGCCCGTCACCGAACTTCAATCAGCGCCCGCTGGGTGAGGTGTCGTTGTTGGTGATTCATAACATCAGCCTGCCGCCTGGTGAGTTTGGTGGTGGTTATGTGCATCAGTTCTTTCAGAACCGGCTGGATGCGGATGCTCATCCGTACTTCGCCGGTATCGCAAGCATGCAGGTGGCAGCACACTTTCTGATAGAGCGCGACGGCGCAGTTACGCAGTTTGTATCGTGCAATGAGCGGGGCTGGCACGCGGGTGTCTCCAGCTTTGACGGGCGGGAGAACTGCAACGATTTTTCTGTGGGGATCGAGCTTGAGGGGACGGATGATCTGCCGTTCACTGATCGCCAGTATGCATCTTTGCTGCGCCTGACCCGACAAATTCAGGCAGCATATCCGGCCATCACGCTGGAGCGCATTTGCGGCCACAGCGACATTGCACCCGGTCGCAAGACTGATCCGGGGCCCGCTTTCGATTGGCAGCGCTATCGCCGTGCGCTGCAACAAAACGAGGATGTGTCATGAACTTTCTGGTGCTGTTATTGGTGCTGTGGGTTGAGAAGTTCTCCTCTTGGCGCTCGCCCATCCAAAACGATGGTCCGTTCTTGCGCTTGCTCGCGGCTGTACAGGGGCAAGGTGAGGACAGCGCCCGCCCGTGGGTAAGCCTGCTGCTGATCGTGCTGCTGCCGGTGCTGGCGCTGGGCCTGATTTTGTTGGCCCTTGAGTCGGTCATGTATGGCTGGTTGGCGTTGCCGGTGCACCTGTTAGTGGTGGTCTACAGCTTGGGTCGTGGTGACCTGCAGGCGGCGTTGGGGCCGTTCCGTGATAGCTGGCGCCGGGGGGATGCCGAGGCTGCTTATTTGGTTGCGCAACGTGACCTGGGAATCGAGGCAGAAGAGCCTGCCACACTGCTGGAGCGTGTGCAGAAGTACATGGTTTGGGAGGCGTTTCAGAGCTTTTTTGCTGTGATCTTCTGGTATGCCCTGTTGGGGCCTATGGCTGCTCTGGGTTATCGACTGGTGGCCTTGCTCAGCGAGCACGCCACTCAGCCAGCATTAAAAGAAATTGCTGGTCAGGTGCGTCATGGTTTTGATTGGTTGCCGGTGCGTATGTTGGCGCTGAGTTTTTCGCTGGTGGGCAACTTCTCGGCGGTGAGCCGCAGTTTGCTGCACGAGCTGCTGAGCTGGGATATCAGCGCTGCACAACTAGCCGTGATGACAGCCCGTGCTGCCGGGGAGATCCCATCGCCAGCACTTGGTGAAGAAGGCGTCGCGACGCTGGATACCCTGTGGCAACTGTTGGTCCGGGCTGCCATGTTCTGGTACGCCATTGTGGCGGTTTGGATTCTCTTGGTCTGAAACGACAACACTTTTGCGCCGGGCAGTTACTTGCCCGGCTGCCCCTCTTAAGTAAAGCCTGGATCAATTCCCCTAATTGATAGGGCGCGTGGCATTAACCTTAAGTTACACACCGAGTAGTCGATACAAGGTATATATGCACGGTCAGATGGCGACTGTATTTGAGACATATGTCACAAGTTCGCCATTGAAGCAGCAACGTTAGGCTGTAATCACCAGACAAGTCAGCGCACTAAGCCGCAGCGCTTCTGCGCAATAAGCGTCCACTACACAATAATTAGAACGTGGAGATCTATCGTGAAGTCCGTTCTCTATCCGGCTATCGCGCTGATGAACCGCCTCAGCTTCGGTATGAAGTTCAGCCTGATCAGTGTGCTGTTCTTTGTACCTATGCTGGTCACCAATTTCTTTCTGGTGCGTGACTCTTATCAGCAAACGGTCAGTACTCAAACTGCTCAGCAAAGCCTTAGCCTCTTAGCAGACAGCCTAAAGCTACGACGCATGCTTGAGGATTATGCGGCTTACACCGATGTGAACTCGGTGGTCGGGCAGTCTGGCCAGGCGGGCGAGGTGGACAAGCGTCTTGAGGGATTACAGGCCGATATTACGAAGCTGCTGCAAGGCATGGCTTCACCGAGCCGAGATGAAACGTTAGTCGCTGCCTTCAACACTGAGCGCGATCAGTTATTGGCGTCATTGGCTGCGGTTAAAGCTGAAGATTCGCTGCAGGGCAAGATCGGGCTGGCGGAGCGCTTGCAAGCTGGTAACCAGGTATTTGTTCGACTGATCGCCAGTCAGGCCGGGTTGATTCAGGACCTTGATAGCAGCGTGCGACAGATGGTCGAGCTGATCACCGTGGAGACCCAGAAGGTCACAGCATTGCTCAGCAAAGGGCGGGCTGTGGGGGCTAATTCGCTCTCTCAGGGCTTTCTCAATTCATCTGCCAGTACAACCTTTGACACCCTGCTGCTGGACATCGAAAGGCTGCACGGTGAATACACGGTGCACCTGCGCAGTGTTCCGACTCACGCTGAGTTGCAGGGGCTGGCGGAGCAAAGTCTGGAAAGCCTGAAAGCATCCTCAGTGCTATTTGAGGATCAGGTTGTGGTGGCTGATACGCTGGACACGCCATGGATGCAGTTCTTTGATGAAGTCAGCACGCAGATCGGCAAAACCCAAGCCCTACAGGACGGTGTCCTGAGACTGTTGGATGAGCGCCTGCAGAAGCGGTTGGCAAACAACCAAATGCAGATGGCGCTGCTGGGTGTGGCTCTCTTGGCGGTGTTTCTGCTGATTGTGTACCTGTACAGCGGCTTTTATGTGTCGGTCCGCGCCACATTGAAGCGACTGGGGCAAGTGATGAATCAGGTGGCTGGCGGTGACATGACCGTGAGCATTAAGGCACAGAGTCAGGACGAGCTGGGCGAACTCAGTACGCTGTTCAATGAGACGGTGAAAAAGATCCGTGAGTTGATTGAGCGTGTTGGCCAGACCGTTGTTGAGGTTGAGCGTCAGGCTGAGCGAGTTGAGCATGTTTCGGCTGAGAGCAACGCGGCGGTAACTGGGCAACGTAGCCAGATCGATCTGATTGCCACAGCAATGAACGAACTGTCAGCCACTGCGCAGGAGGTCGCCAGCAGTGCGGCTGCGGCGGTAGGCAGTGCACAGAGCGTGAATGATGAAACCGTAACCGGCCGTGCGTTGCTGGAGTCTCAGGTGGGCAGCATCCAGCGTTTGGCCGGTGAGATTGATCAGTCAGTCCTGGTCATCAACCAACTGGCCAATGACAGCCAGTCAATCAGTCAGGTGTTGGACGTCATCAAAGGCATTGCCGAGCAAACCAACTTGCTGGCACTTAATGCGGCGATTGAGGCGGCCCGTGCTGGGGAGCAAGGGCGGGGGTTCGCTGTGGTGGCCGATGAGGTGCGCAACCTGGCCAAACGTACCCAGCAATCCACAGCAGAAATCGAGACCATGATCGCCAAGCTGCAAAACGGCGTTAATGCTGCTGTGAAAACCATGAACACCAGCCACGAAATGGCCGACAGCACCGTCAATGAGTCAGGCAAGGTGCAACTGGCGCTGGAAAATATTCTGGGGGCGGTCGGCACGATTGTGGACCAGAACCAACAGATCGCCACAGCGGCCGAAGAGCAAACCGCAGTGGCCCATGATATAGACCAGAACATCGTGCAGATCAGCCAAGCAGGTGAGCTGACCGCCGAAGGTGCGGGCCAGACTGAGCAAGCCAGCCGCGAGCTGTCGGCGTTAGTATCACGCTTGAAACAATTGATCGGCGCGTTCCGGGTTTAACCGACTTGCCGTGGGTGGACAAACCTCACTGCGGTCTTGTCCCCTCCCCCCCCTACAGTGATGCGGTTTCACCGTGAGTGCCTTTGTAGGGTGTGATAAGCCTGCGTAGCAGGTTATCCACCGAGCATGCGCACAGGTGCAGGAGGGGGAGCCAGTTACGGCCAATGGTGGATAAACCGCTATGCGGTCTTATCGCACCCTGCGGTTTGTGCGGGATGGTTGAGTGATGCCATCTGTAAGGCGACCGTCGGGGTAACCGAAATGTGTAGGCCACTCGCTTTGATTGCATGGGGCCGTCAGCGGTGCTGGTTGCAACGATGTCTCCCCGGATTACGCCTGAGGCTAATCCAGGCTACAAACTGCGTCGACGTGCTGTGTGTTTAACCCCACCCAAACAGCTCACAGGCATTGCGGCTGCTGGTGCTGGCCAGC
This sequence comes from Pseudomonas mendocina, assembly GCA_037482215.1. NCBI lineage: Bacteria > Pseudomonadati > Pseudomonadota > Gammaproteobacteria > Pseudomonadales > Pseudomonadaceae > Ectopseudomonas > Ectopseudomonas mendocina. Next base: position 3,733,493 of record CP148074.1, on the reverse strand, counting down.
TCATCCGGGCTGATGCCACGTAGCTCCGCGAGCGCCACGCAAATATCTGCCAGATGCTCCGGGCTGTTGCGCTGGTTTGGGTACATGGACGGAGCCATATCCGGCGAGTCGGTCTCCAGCACAATCGCCTCGATTGGCAACTGCGCCACCACTTTGCGCAAACGCAGTGCCTGCGGCCAAGTCGGGGCGCCGCCGAGGCCGAGTTTAAAGCCGAGTTTGATGTACTCCCGCGCTTCCTCAACGCTGCCCGCAAACGCATGGATAATACCGCCGCGCTTAAGCTTGAAACGTTTTAAGGTGGCAATCGTTGCTGCGTGGGCGCGGCGTACGTGGATCAGCGCTGGTAGTCCAAACTCAACTGCCATCTGTAATTGTGCTTCAAACAGCGTCTGCTGCTGTTCGCGGTCGAGTTCTTCGAGGAAGTAATCCAGCCCGATCTCGCCCACTGCACATAACTTCGGGTGGCCTGCAAGCTGGCTCAGCCACCCATGCAGTTGCTCAAGATGCGCTTGAGTGTGCTCAGGCAGATACACCGGATGCATCCCAAAAGCAGCATATAAACCATCGTGCTGTTGAACTAAATCCCACACACGTTGCCTGTTGGCCTCGTGCACTCCAAGCACCACCAGCCGCTCTACGCCCAGCGCGCGGCTGCTGGCTATTACCTGATCGCGGTCGGCATCAAATTCGGGAAAGTCCAAATGGGTGTGGGTATCAACTAAATGCATCGTCTGCATCCTGTTATATGGCCAGACAGCCATTGGCACGTTTACCGGTAAAAGTGTACACAGTTGGCATTTTTTTATATTCAGTTGTTAAGCTGACGGGCTGTTGCCAGTCTCCATGCCTGCCCATGAACGGGTAGCGGTTATCAGTAGTAAGGAAGTGTTCAGATGACATCCGATTCACCTCAACGCTGGCGGTTCTTCCGTGCTGGCGGTTTTGACCAGGTTCAAATTGAAAGCCCCGCCGACCTTGCAGCCTTGCGCGGTTTGGATCAGAAACTCTGGGCCAGCCTGGCCTGTCCGGTCGCCAATCTGGCTCTGGACCGGCGCATGCTGGGTTATATCGACAGCAATAACGATGGCCGTATCCGGGCGCCTGAGCTGCTGGATACTGTCGATTGGACGCTGGCCCGCTTGGCTGATCCTGCTGTGTTGTTCAACAACGCCCCACTGCAGCTGGACTCCCTGAGCCAAAACGAAGAGGGCACGCGCCTGCGTCTGGCGGCACAGCGCTTGCTGGGTGTGCTGGGGCGCAGTGATCAGCAACTGACCAGTGCTGATACTGAGGATCTGGCCCTGCTGTTCCCGCCCCACGAATCCAACGGCGACGGCCTGGTGCCTGCCACGTTGACCGATGATGTCGCTCTGCAAGCAGCCATCGCGGACATCATCGCCTGCCAAGGCGCTGTGGTAGACCGCAGTGGTGAGCAGGCCATTGGCGAAGAGCAAATCACTGCATTCTTTGCCCAAGCTGAAGAACTCAGTGCTTGGCACGCCAGCGCTGCAGCGCTGGGACTGGATGCGTTTGGTGATGACACCGCTGTGGCCGTTGATGCCTTGAGTGCTGTGCGCGAGAAGGTGGATGACTATTTCACCCGTGTCGCCATGGCCTCGTTCGATACCCGCGCCGCTGCGCTGATGGACGGCCAGGAAGAAGAGCTGATTCGTCTGGCCGGTCTGTCTCTGGCTGACAGCAGCCAGGTCGCTGCCTTGCCGCTGGCCAGTATCAAGCATGGTGACAGTTTGCCGTTGAGCAAGGAGCTTAACCCAGCTTGGGCAGACGCCATGGCGGAACTGCGTGAGCGTGTGGTGAAGCCGATTCTGGGGGATCAGGAAACCCTCAGCCGTGAGCAGTGGCAGCGCTTGGTTGCTTTGTGTGGCGATTACCTCAATTGGCAGTCTGGCAAACCACAGGTAGCAATCACTCAAGTGCTGGAGTTGCCGCGCATTCTTGAGTTGGTCGAGCAGGGCGTACAGGCGCAACTGATGGCGCTGGTAGCCCGTGATCTGGAAGTGGCTGAGGCGTCGGATGGCCTGGTCGAACTGGACAAGCTGATCCGCCTGAAAGGTGGCTTAGTTACCCTGCTGCGTAACTTCGTGTCCTTCCAGGATTTCTATGCTCGCCGCGACAAGGCCGTGTTCCAGGCTGGCACGTTGTTTATCGACGGTAAGAGCTGCGATCTGGTGGTAGAAGTGGCGGACATTGAGGCCCACGCCAAAGTGGCGGCGGCCAGTGACAGCTTCTTGCTGTACTGCACCTGCACCCGTCGCGGTGAGCCGGTGCATGGCAAAGAAACCATCAACATCGTTGCTGCGGTTACCGCTGGCACTGAGGGCGATCTGATGGTTGGCCGCCATGGTCTGTTCTACGACCGTGAAGGAAACGACTGGGATGCGGCTGTGGTGAAGGTGATCCAGAACCCGATCAGCATCCGCGAGGCCTTCTGGTCGCCGTATCGCCGTGTGTCGAAAATGGTTTCCGAGCAGATCCAGAAGTTTGCGGCCAGCCGCGATGCGGAAATGGTTGCCAACACCGCCACAAAAGTGGCTGCCACGCCAACTGCTCCGGCAGCAGCGCCGCAAGGCTTCGACATTGCCAAGTTCGCCGGTATCTTCGCCGCCGCAGGTTTGGCGGTTGGTGCGTTGGGTACTGCACTGGCTGCCATGGTCACGGGCGTGCTGTCGCTGCGCTGGTGGCAAATGCCGCTGCTGTTTATCGGCATCATCCTGGCGATTTCCGGCCCATCCATGTTGATGGCTTGGTTCAAACTACGCCGCCGCAGCCTCGGTCCGATTCTGGATGCCAACGGCTGGGCTGTTAACGCCCGCGCCAGCATCAGCATCGGCTTTGGTGCTGTGCTGACTCAACTGGCGGCGTTGCCGGGCGGCAGCGCCCGTTCGCTGCGCGATCCTTATGCCAGTGAGAAACCGCTGTGGCCATGGCTGCTGGCGCTGATCGTCGCTATCGGCCTGCTGGCTGGTGCCTGGTACTACGGCTGCTTCGAACGCCTGCATGTGGTGCCAGAGCCCGCGGTTGCCGAGGCAGAAGCAACACCGGCTGCTGCCGAGTAGCGTAGTCAAAAGCAGGGTGGATGGAGAACAGCATCCACCCTTTTCGAGGTTGAAGCCGCTCCCGCGGTGCTTGTGTGGTTCGTGGGAGTGGCTTTAGCCACGAATTAAAACGGCGGATCAACACTAAAAAACCGGCCACGAAGGCCGGTTTTTTAGTGCGTTGACACTTAGTGGTGTTCGCGGGTGGCGCGGAATTTTATGTCCGGCCAGCGCTCTTCCATTAGGCTCAGGTTGACGCGGGTCGGGGCCAGGTAGGTGAGGTGGCCGCCGCCGTCGATGGCCAGGTTTTCCACGGCCTTGTTGGAGAATTCCTCGAGCTTCTTCTTGTCGTCGCACTCGATCCAGCGGGCAGACCAGACGGTGATCGGCTCGTAGCTGCACTCGACTTTGTATTCTTCTTTAAGGCGGCTGGCGACCACATCGAACTGCAGCACACCAACGGCTCCGAGGATGATGTCGTTGCTGCGCTCAGGGAAGAACACCTGCGTTGCGCCTTCTTCGGCCAACTGTTGCAGGCCCTGGCGCAGTTGCTTGGACTTGAGCGGGTCCTTCAGGCGTACGCGACGGAACAGTTCCGGAGCGAAGTGCGGGATACCGGTGAAGCCGAGGTTTTCGCCTTCGGTAAAGGTGTCGCCGATCTGGATGGTGCCGTGGTTGTGCAGGCCGATGATGTCGCCTGCGTAGGCTTCTTCCAGCATCTCACGCTCACTGGAGAAGAAGGTCAGGGCGTCGCCGATGCGCAGGTCTTTGCCTAAACGCACGTGGCGCATCTTCATGCCTTTTTCGTACTTGCCGGAGCAGATGCGCATAAAGGCAACGCGGTCCCGGTGTTTCGGGTCCATGTTCGCCTGAATCTTGAAGATGAAGCCGGAGAACTTCTCTTCTTGTGGCGCCACGCTGCGCTCGCGGGCTTCACGTGGCAGCGGCATTGGCGACCAGTCGACCACGGCGTCCAGCACTTGGTCCACGCCGAAGTTACCCAGTGCGGTACCGAAGAATACCGGGGTTAGTTGACCGTCGAGGAACTCCTGCTGGTTGAACTCGTGGCAAGCGCCTTGCACCAGTTCCAGCTGTTCGATGAAGTTGTCGTATTGATCGCCCAGGTAGGTGCGCGCTTCATCGGAGTCGAGGCCCTGAATAACGCGGTTTTCGATGCGCTCATGGCCGTGGCCTGGGGTGTAGACGACGATGTAGTCGCCAGCCAAGTGGTACACGCCTTTGAAGTCTTTGTAGCAGCCGATCGGCCAGGTGATCGGGGCGGCTTTGATCTTCAGAACGGCTTCAATTTCGTCGAGCAGCTCAATCGGGTCACGGATGTCGCGGTCGAGTTTGTTGACGAAGCTAACGATGGGCGTGTCGCGCAGGCGGCAAACTTCCATCAGGGCGATGGTACGTGGCTCAACACCTTTACCGCCGTCGAGCACCATTAGGGCGCTGTCCACGGCAGTCAGGGTACGGTAGGTATCTTCCGAGAAGTCTTCGTGGCCGGGGGTGTCGAGCAGGTTGATCATGTGCTCGCGGTAAGGGAACTGCATCACGGACGTGGTAATGGAGATACCGCGCTGCTTTTCCATCTCCATCCAGTCGGAGGTGGCGTGGCGGTCGGACTTACGCGACTTCACCGTACCGGCGACGGCAATGGCTTTGCCCATCAGCAGGAGCTTCTCGGTAATGGTGGTTTTACCGGCGTCGGGGTGAGAAATGATCGCGAACGTGCGGCGCTTGGCGACTTCGGCGGCCTGAATGGTCATGGTTGTATGCCTGGCTGAATCGGTTGCGGGGCGGAATCTGCCCGAAAAGCGCGGGATTATAACGGCAAACGGCCCGCTAAGCCGAGAAGCTGCTGTGCGGTTGTTAAGAGACCGGCCGGTGTTCGATCTTGAACACTAGTCTCAGGCGCGAAATAGCCATGCAGATCGGGGGGTGTTAAGGCGCTTTTTGTGCAGCATTTCGGACGTTTTGTTAAGTATCAAAAACGCTTGAAACCCTTGTGGTTGCTGGCTGTCACGTAGTTGAATTTTTTGATTGATATACAGGGAACATGGCCCTAAAGTTCGCGCCCGAACGTCCATGCTGGAAACGATCCATCCGGCTCAAGTACTGACGACGAGAGGTTATCTGCTTTGTGGATAATTCTCGGCGACATGCCTTGGGAAGTAGGCGAACCAAAGTGGGGAAACGGATTAGGCGTTCGCGGTTCTGAGAAGAACCACCCCTCAACAATTTTCTTTGTTTTGCCACATGGAGTCCCCTCGCATGTCGATTAAGGTCGAAGACTATTACGCACCCGAAACTTTTCAGCGCATGAAGGCGTTTGCCGACACCAAGGAAACCCCCTTTGTGCTGATCGACACCGCCATTATCAGCAAGGCTTACGATGACCTGCGCGCAGGCTTCGAATTCGCCAAGGTGTACTACGCGGTTAAGGCCAATCCGGCGGTCGAGATCATTGACCTGCTTAAGGACAAAGGCTCGAACTTCGATATCGCCTCCATCTATGAGCTGGACAAGGTGATGAGCCGCGGTATCACGGCAGACCGCATCAGCTACGGCAACACCATCAAGAAGGCCAAGGACATCCGTTACTTCTACGAGAAGGGCGTGCGTCTGTTTGCAACCGACTCCGAGGCCGATCTGCGTAACATCGCTAAAGCAGCCCCAGGCTCCAAGGTGTATGTACGCATCCTGACCGAAGGTTCGACCACTGCTGACTGGCCGCTGAGCCGCAAATTCGGCTGCCAGACTGACATGGCTATGGACCTGCTGATCCTCGCTCGCGACCTTGGGCTGGTGCCGTACGGTGTGTCTTTCCACGTGGGATCTCAGCAGCGCGATATTTCTGTGTGGGATGCGGCAATTGCCAAGGTGAAGGTGATCTTTGAGCGTCTGAAAGAAGAAGACGGCATTCACCTGAAACTGATCAATATGGGCGGCGGCTTCCCAGCCAACTACATCACCCGTACCAACAGCCTGGAAACGTATGCGGAAGAGATCATCCGCTTCCTTAAAGAAGACTTCGGTGATGACCTGCCGGAGATCATTCTGGAGCCGGGCCGTTCGCTGATCGCCAACGCTGGCATTCTGGTCAGTGAAGTGGTGCTTGTTGCACGTAAATCCCGCACCGCTGTGGAGCGTTGGGTGTACGTGGATGTGGGTAAGTTCAGCGGTCTGGTGGAAACCACCGATGAGTCCATCAAGTTCCCGATCTGGACCGAGAAGAAAGGGGAAGTGGAAGAGGTGGTGATCGCAGGCCCGACCTGTGACAGTGCCGACATCATGTATGAGAACTACAAGTACGGCCTGCCATTGAATCTGGCAGAAGGTGATCGCCTGTATTGGCTGTCTACCGGTGCGTACACCACTAGCTACAGTGCGGTGGAATTCAATGGTTTCCCGCCGCTGAAGTCTTACTACCTGTGATGCTGTGAATGATTGCAAAGACCCCGCTTCGGCGGGGTTTTTTGTGAGTGATCAATAGCGCAGGGCTGATTCGCTTTGGCTTGAATGTTGGCGTTCAATCGTCAAATTTCACTGGGTGGTCAGATTTTTATTCACGTGCTTGAAATTTTTTACAGAGGGCGTGGTCGGATACCCATCGGCTTCAGCCGATAAATGCCGTGAAATCCCAACGCGGCTGTCAGATGGCGCTGCCCACAAGGCTGTCCATAACTACCCAATAACAATAAAGGGTTGTTTCATGTCCAAAGTCGTCCTCGCTTCACAACTGCCTAAGAATCCCAATGCGTCATTGGCTCCGGGGCTCAAACAACGGCATGTCACCATGCTGTCCATCGCCGGTGTCATTGGTGCTGGCCTGTTTGTCGGATCCGGTCATGCCATTGCCTCAGCCGGTCCCTCCGTTCTCTTGGCTTACTTGATTGCTGGCACGCTGGTTGTGCTGGTCATGCGCATGCTGGGGGAAATGGCGGTGGCCTCGCCAGACACCGGCTCGTTTTCCACTTATGCAGATCGCTCCATAGGCCGCTGGGCCGGTTTTACCATTGGCTGGTTGTACTGGTGGTTCTGGGTGCTGGTTATCCCACTTGAAGCCATTGCGGCGGCGGCCATCCTAAATGCGTGGTTCCCTGCGATTGATACGTGGATATTCGCCCTGGCTGTGACTTTCTTGCTGACCGTCACCAACCTTTTCAGTGTGGCGCGTTATGGCGAGTTCGAGTTCTGGTTCGCATTGCTGAAAGTGATCGCTATCGTCGCCTTTATCGTTCTGGGTGCGTTGGCCATGGCCGGAGGTTTGCCGGATCGTGAAGTCAGTGGCCTGTCGAACCTGATGGCGAGCCATGGCGGCTTTTTCCCGAATGGTTACGCCGCTGTGATCGGTGCGCTGTTGACCACTATGTTCAGCTTTATGGGCACTGAGATTGTCACCATTGCCGCAGCTGAATCAAAAGACCCGGCTAAGCAGATCACCCGTGCGACCAATTCGGTGATCTGGCGGATCGCGCTGTTTTATTTAGTGTCGATCTTTATCGTGATTTCCATCGTGCCGTGGAACGACCCGCAGTTGATGCAAGTTGGCTCTTATCAGCGTGCGCTTGAGTTGTTGAACATCCCACATGCCAAACTGATCGTCGATCTGGTGGTGTTGGTGGCAGTCGCTAGCTGCCTGAACTCTGCGATCTACACCTCATCGCGCATGGTCTTCTCGCTGGCCAAGCGAGGCGATGCTCCGGCTGTGCTCAAACGTACCAACGAAGCCCATGTGCCGCGTGCGGCTGTGCTGGCCAGTACCGCAGTAGGTTTCCTGACCACGATTGCTAACTACTTTGCGCCGGGCGAAGTGTTTACCTTCCTGCTGGCGACCTCCGGAGCGGTGGCACTGCTGGTGTACCTGGTGATTGCAGTGGCCCAGTTGCGCATGCGTAAGCTGCTGATCGCCAGCGGTCAGCCGATTGAGTTTCGTATGTGGCTGTATCCGTGGCTGACCTGGGCGGTGATCGTCTTTATCGTGGTGGCGCTGGGGATCATGTTGTCCATGCCCGCTCACCAGAATGAGGTGATGGCGACCGGTCTGCTGACAGTGCTGATTGTGTGCATCGGCCTGCTTAACGCTAAGCGCAAGCGTCGTATCGAAGAGGGCTTCGAAGCCGTAGCTGTGAGGTAATCGGATGTCGAGCCACTGGTGGGCAGAAGGCTGCCACTGGAGCCTACGCTTATCACTGCAGTTCTGTGGAGCCCAATGGACTGATGCTGCTGAGGCTCTACAGCTATAGACCAACAGTGTCATTAAAGACCCCGCTTCGGCGGGTTTTTTGCTTTGGTAAGTTTAGCTTGAGCCTTTTTCGTTGGCTTTTTGCTGGCGGGCACTTGGCGACCAGTCGAGTGCGTTGACTGAGTTCTCATAGATGAGGCCCACAATCAGGATGGTAATGAAGATGGCTGCACCGATAAAACCAATCCATCCCGTCTCCCTGACTGATACCGCCCACGCCATAAGGAATAATGCTTCAACTTCGAAGATTACAAACAGGATCGCTACTAGGTAGAACTTCACAGAAAAGCGCAGCCTGGCACTTCCGACCGGCAGCATGCCTGACTCAAACGGCTGATTCTTGCTACGGCCCCAAGCCTTGCCACCTAACAGGCTGGATACCCCGATCATAAGTAGGCACAGAAACATTACGCCCAGTATAAAAGCTGCCAGCGGTATGTAGGGGGTGAGGTCACTGATCATTGGCACACCAGCCTCCTGTTTGAAGGGGACCCGTGTGCGGCGCTTCTAAAGCTAGGTCTTTCGGCCAAATGAAAACGGCAGTGCACCAATTATCAGCACGGCCGAAGGCAAAAAGTAGTTTCTGTAACGTTAAGGCTTTGTGTGGTAGAGCGGTGAGATACAGGGCCATTGCGACTTCCGCAGAAGTGAAGGGCCGTCCCTACCATGAGAATGCAGTCTGAGGTCGTCCCCAGCGCTATGTGATGAGCTGTGATCCTATCACCAGGCAGGTTTAGGTCGCAACGAAGCTACTGCTGCCTGATCAATACAAATACGGCGCTAATGCGGCCACTTGAACAGCCGCGCCCGTATTTACGTTGAGCGCGATTTTGACCGCAAAGGAATGGACCAAGGCCATCAATACAAGTCTCGCCGATAGCGCCCTTGCTGTTGCAGAAGGGCCAATTCGGTTTCCCCCAGCAGCCTCTGTAGCAGACTGTGCACATCGTGTCCCATGCCTCGAAGGCTACCGCACAGGTAGATCGCTGCGCCTTGGTTAATCCATTTGCGTAGCTCGTCTGCTGCATCGCGCAGCAGGTGTTGGACATACACTTTGTTTGCTTGATCACGGGAGAAGGCCAGGTCGAGGCGACTCAGGTGACCGTTTGCTGTGTAGCTCAGCAGCTCTTCTCGGCAGAAAAAGTCTGTTGCTTCGCTGCGCTCACCAAACAGCAACCAATTACGGCTGCCGTGTGGGCGTGCGCGAAGATGGGCGCGCAGGCCGGCGAGCCCGGTACCACTGCCGATCAGGATCAATGGCGTTGTGTCTGCCGGGCCATGAAAGGACGGATTGGCGCGAATGCGCAGATCAATCTCGCAACCGATTGGGGCGTGCTCACACAGCCAGCCGGAGCCGATGCCTGGGCGGCCGTCGGGGTAATACATCTGCCGAACCAGCAATTGGATCGCGCCATCAGCAGGCGTTGAGGCAATCGAATATTGGCGCAAGGGCAGGGCGGGTAGAGCTGCCTGCAGTTGCTCGGCGCTGAGGCCGAGATGTTGATCATCCGGGAGCTGACGGCTGAGTAGGGCCTCAAGTAGCGTGCGGCCATCAGGTAATGCTTGGTCAGGCTCCAGGGCCAGCGCTTTCAAGCGTGCATTTAAGGTATTGCGGTTTTGCTGCGGGCTGATTTCCAGCAGGTCACCGGCTTGCCAGTCAGGTAAGGCCTGAGCGGGGCCTAGGCTAACTTCGTAGACTTTGTCGGCTGTGCTTTGCGGGTTAAGGCATGTGCGCTCAAGCAAGGTGAGTGGTTGGAACGGTTCGGTCTGCCAGTGGTTGAAGTCAAAGTTGCCACTGACATAGGCCAGTTGTTGCTGCCATTGGCTCAGGGTAGCAGGGTCGCACTGATCGGCAGTTAAAACTGGGAATAAGCGTTGGGCCTGACGCTTGCTCAAGGCCTCATCAAGGCGCAAGCCGAAGGCACAAAATTGAGTGTATTGACGGTCACCCAGAGCCAGTACGGCGTACTGTAGGTCGTGAAGGTCTGCGTGGGCTTTAAGGCGCTGTTCGAAGTGCGCGCCGCTGTCGGGCGCTTCACCTTCACCGTACGTGCTGACAATAAACAGCACCTGACCTTGCAATGATTCGGGGCGGAGTTGATCCAGTGAGAGCACCTGAGCCGTGCAGCCTGCCGCAATCAACTGTTCAGCGCTTTTTACCGCCAGTTGCTGTGCCTGACCGCTCTGGCTGGCATATACCACGCAAATTGCCCCGTCGATTGGGGCGGCAGCCGGCCTGCGATGACGTAAACCTATCCACAGGCAGAACAGTAAATAGCTAACAACGACCAGGGCAGCACTTGTCTCGCGGGCAGGTTGCAACCACAGCAGGACCAGTGTGGTGCTAATGACGAGTACAAGCAGGAGGTGTTGCAACAGGCGGGATGACGACATGGAATCGCTTCGGTAAAGAAATGGCCGGGCCATATAGCCCGGCCGGATCGTACTTATTGCGGCAGTACTTCGAAAGTAGCGCTGTAGGTCGCGCGGATTTCGGTGGCCGGTTTAACGGCGCCTTCTTTGGCGCTGTATTCGGCTTCCATCCAGTACATGCCTGCGTTAGGCCAAGTGATTTTGATTTTGCCGTCCGCATCGCTGGTGGTTTTGATCTCGCCCAGCTCAGAGCGGTAACGGTTGCCACCGGGGATCACGCTGACTTCGACGCCTTTGGCAGGTTTGCCATCCAGCAACAGTTGGAACTCGGCGGCTTCACCTTCGAACAGGTCGTTCGGATGAGTAATAGGTGCGAGTTCCAGGCCTTTGCCGGTGGTTTTCAGGGCTGTTTCAGTGGGGGCGCCAGAGGTGACGAAGACTTCCATACGGCTGCTGTTCTGGGTGACTTTCAGGCCTTCAGCTTTGGCGGGAACTTCTTTGGCAAAGTCTTCTGCCTTGCCCATCCAACGGCGGTTTTCGCCGTTCTCTTTGTAGCTGGCGAACAAGCCGCTGTTGGCAATGGCCAGTTTGTAGGTGCCTTTTTGCGTCAGGTGCAGGTCGAAGGTGCTGCGGTAGCGGCCGATGCTGCCGTTTTCAGCTTTTGCAGCGCTGCCGTCCGGAGCAATCAGTTGCAGCACAGCTGCCGGGCGTGGGCGCATGCCTGGCGGGCCGCCTGCTGGGGTGTTATCCACATTGCCGATGCCCTGAATACGCAGGGGGAAATGTTCGAAGTAGAAAAGATCGTTGGACACAGCTGCGTCAACAGTGACCCAAGCGTCGTCACCGGAGAGCACGGTGGCGGAAGGCAGCATCCAGGCGCGGTGAGCATTGGCAGTCAGCGGCAAGCATACGGCCAGGGTCAGGGCTGTCCATTTGAGAAGTGGATTCATGGCAGTGTCCTCAGGTTAAGGTTTGAGTGTCAGTTCAATTGCGCCCAGCTCGCTTGAGCCTTTCGCGCTGTTGCTTGCAGCTTTATCTACCGGCCACTGGAACGGTACGCGCAGCAGTTCTCGGCCACCAACTTCGCGCACGGCTTCTACTACAACGCGGTATTCACCGGCGGGCAGGTCTTTGAAGGCTGGGTCTTTATCGCTGAGGCTGAGGCTGTGGGTGCCGACTTTGCGAGTTGCACCACTGACGCCATCTACCGGCATTTCCAGTGCGCGACCGCTGCGGCGCCACCATTGGCGCAAGTCCTTCAGCCATTTCTCGCCTTCGCGATCAGCCATTTTGCCGTCGTACCACACGGCCAGGTTGGCGACGTGGCTCTGGTCTGGGCGCTCCAGCCAGATGGCGACGTAAGGGCGATGGTATTCGGCGACGTCCAGTTGCGGGATTTCGACGGACAGATCCACTTCAGCAGCCAGTGCTGGAGTGGACAGCGCCACGAGTAAGGGAAGCAGGCATTTACGCATGGGGCATCCTTAGTGAATAAACAAAATGGCCAGCAGAACAGGAATAACCAGCCCCAAGCCAACTAAGGGCCAAGTGCTGGGGCGGTTGGGTGCATAGCGCTGCAACAGCAATAAGCCGCTGATGCTGAAGACCACACAAGCCACCGCGAACAGATCGATAAACCAGCTCCAGGCGGTGCCAGTGTTGCGGCCTTTGTGAAGATCATTGAGGTAAGCAATCCAGCCACGGTCGGTGCGCTCGTATTCCAGCTCGCCCGACTCGATATCCAGACTTAACCAGGCGTCGCCACCAGGACGGGGCATGCCGATATAAAGCTCGCCGTCTGACCATTCCGCAGCACGGCCATCCAGGCGAATTGCCAGTTCGCTTTCCAGCCATTGGCGCAGTACGAGTGGCAGGCCTTGGCTAGGCGTTTTTGCTTGCAGTGTGCTCTGTAACTCAGCGGGCAACTGAGCTTGTTTGCTTGTGATCTGTGGTTTGGCTTCGATTTGCCCGGCGTGGTTGAGGGTGATACCGGTGATTGCAAACAACAGCATGCCGACTAGGCACAGCGCAGAGCTGATCCAGTGCCATTGGCGCAACGTGCCGAGCCAGGGGAGTGAGCGCATGATGAATCCAGCAGCTAAAACAAGGACGTGATTCTATAAGTTGCACGGTCTAATTGGGATTAATTTACAAATACTATACGTTCGCAAATTTTCACCCTGAAACAAACAACCCGGCCAGAAGCTGGCCGGGTTGTGGGAGGGCTGATCGTTCAGGTTAGAACGTCAAGTTGGCTGACAGCCACAGGCGGCGGCCTTCTTCAAGAACACCCGTTGTTGACGAGGTGCTTTGAATATAGTCGGTGCCGTATGCGATATCTTTGGTCAAGCTGCCATTTCTTTCATACGTGTAAGTTTCATAGGCTTTGCCTTTAACAAAGTCCTTGTCCAGTAAGTTGTAGATAGTTGCATTTAAAGTAAAATTGTTTGTGGCTTTGTAAGACCCACCAAAGTGCAGAAGTGAATACGCTTTAGTGTTCTTGCCAAGAGTGTCGTAGATAGATTGGTTGGTTGTGTACCGCCCACTATCGTCAGCCAGGTTTTCGTATTTAGAGGTGAATCGAGCGCGCTCACCGCGGTATTCGGTTTTTAACCATAGGTTAAGACGATCATGAGCTTGCCAAGCTAGCTTGATATTGGCCAAGTGTTCAGGGGTGTTTGTCAGGGGTTCCCCTTTGTTATCGCCGCTCTTTTGCTCGCTATCTGTATAGGTGTAATTACCGCTGAGGGTCCAAGCGGGTGCAAAGTTCCAACTAGCAGCAAGTTCGACACCTTGAGTGATGGCCTCGTCAATGTTGATCTGTTGCGAGTACTCACCATCAGGAATGATAGGGTCGCCTGAGATCGTGACTGGATCACCTGAAGCTATCTTGTCTTTAAATTTGTTGTGGAAGAATGTGACGTTTGCGTTAAAACCATTGAGGTTGTCGAAGTATGCGCCAATCTCACTGCTGGTTGTGGTCTCTGGTTCTAAGTCAGGGCTACCGATGGTGATGACCCGACCTTGGCTGGTGGCTCCATTGATACCAGCGTGCAGGTCATTAAGATCCGGTGTCTTGTAACCTCGGCTGACACCGCCTTTCAAAGTCCAGTTTTCGGTAGTATTCCAAACCAGATATGCGCGCGGGCTTACATGGCCGCCAAAGGACTCATGATCGTCATATCGCGCACCTAAAGTAAGAGCGAGATTGTCAGTCAACCGCCATTCATCTTCTGCGAAAGCCGCCCAGGTTTTTTGCTCAAAATCTGTTTGGGCAATGCCGTCGGTCATCTCGGCTTTCCACCACTGGCCACCAACCGTGGCGATATGGTCTTCTCCAATTGGAGCTACTAACTTGGAGTCTAGGACTAGATTGGTGGTCTCCAGCTCACGCTTGTCACCTGTGATGGCACCAGGGACAGCAGTAGGATTTCCAATGGTAGTACCAGGAATGGTGCGGCCCTTAGTTTCGGTTGTGTTTTGCATGAGACTGGACTCAAGCGTTCCGAAATCAAAGCGCGCAGTATGTGTTAAGGCAACTTGCTCGCGCTCGAAGCGCAGTTCATCCTCGTAGCCTGCAGCGGCGGTACTGATGTTAGTGCAGGTGCTGTCTAAACCATCAAGTGTTCCCAACTGACACTCGTCGTTGTTGTAGCGTTGACGGCCGCGTTCGATATCCAGTGCGAAATCATGATCATCGTGTGGGGTGAGGGTTAGACGTGCACCTAGATTATTGTTATCACCTTCAACAGGCGAAGGGCCTCTTTTGCTAACGTCGACACCATTGCCATAACTGAGCTCTGACTCTTCACGTTTGAACAGACTGCCCCGCACCTGCAGACCTAGAAGATTTTTAATCAAAGGGCCACTGGCATAGATACTCGTGTTGCTAGTATCTCCGAAGTCCCTTTCTTCTTGGAACGTGTGGTCGAGGGTTACTGAGCCACTCCACTCATCTGCGACTTTTTTGGTGATGATGTTAATAACACCACCCATAGCATCCGACCCATAAAGCGTCGACATCGGGCCACGGATAACTTCAATGCGCTCGATAGCGCTTATAGGAGGCATGAAGCTGGTGCGAGTTTCGTTGAAGCCGTTCGGCGTAACATTCCCAGCTGCGTTCTGACGGCGGCCGTCAATAAGGATTAGGGTGTATTCGCTGGGCATGCCACGAATGCTGATATTTAGACCACCAGTTTTACCGGTGCCTTGGCCAATATCGATGCCCTCAACGTCTCCCAGCGCCTGGGCTAGGTTGTTGTAACGCTTTTGAAGCAGGTCTTCCTGGCTGATAACGCTAATGCTGGCTGGGGCTTCGGTGATTTTTTGTTCGAAACCCGATGCGCTGACGACAACGTTATCCAAAGTAAGGGCTTCTTCAGCGTGGGAGTAGGCTGCAAAAGTCCCGGTTAGGGCAATGGCGCTAGCGAGCAGTGAGCGTTTGTAATGTGTTGGCATGAATGGTTGGCTCTTGCATCTGTGTAAGTTTTGTATTGGTTCATGATAATTGTTCGCAAATGATGATCAATGATGAATGGGGCGAGTGTGAACGTTGATGCAAGGTGAAAGTTGTGGAACGCAAGTCCGGTAAGGGTTTGAAACAAAACGGCAAAGTGTAAGTGAATGTTTCTGTATCGCGTTGGCAAGTCGTAGAGCGTTTTTAGCTGACGGATCACTTGCACTAGGCGGCCACTTGTTTAAGCATGCCGACATGAAAAAGATCCTTCTCAATTGCGACATGGGCGAAAGCTTCGGCGCATGGAAAATGGGCGATGACGCCCTGGCGATGCCACTGGTGGATCAGGCTAATCTGGCTTGTGGCTATCACGCGGGTGACCCGCTGACCATGCAGCGTTCGGTGGCCCTAGCCGTGAAGCATGGGGCTAGCATCGGCGCCCACCCGGCTTATCCCGACCTCCAGGGCTTTGGCCGTCGCCACATCAGTTGCTCACCTGAAGAAGTCACCGCGCTGGTGCTTTACCAATTAGGCGCGCTTGAGGCCTTTTGTAAGGCCGCAGGTACTCAGGTGGCTTACGTCAAGCCGCATGGTGCTCTGTACAACGATTTGGTACGGGATGATGCGCTGTTCAATGCTGTGCTGGCGGCTTGCAGAGCCTTTCGCCAAGGGCTGCCTTTAATGGTGCTGGCGCTGGCGGATAACCGGCGTGAGCAGCAACTGGCTGAGGCCGCAGGCGTGCCTTTGTTGTTCGAAGCGTTTGCTGATCGCGCGTATTTACCTGACGGCCAGCTTGCGCCACGACGTCTGGAAGGTGCAGTGCATAAAGACTCGCAGCGCATACTGGAGCAGGCCTTGCTCATTGCTCAGGGCGCTCCTTTTGTTGATATCAACGGGAATCCACTGCAATTGCATGCTGATAGCCTCTGCGTGCACGGCGACAATGCCGAATCGCTGGCGGTGTTGCGGCGTTTGCGGGCTAGTTTGGACAGCCTGTGATACGCATTGAACCAGCAGGTGCCGAAGCGCTGTTGTTGGTGTTGGCTGAGCAGCCGGATGAGCAATTGCCGCTGCGCATTGCCCGCCTGGCTGACCGCATCAAAGGTGAGCTGGGAGCGCTGCTGACCGATATGGTGGCGGGTTGGACAAGCCTGCTATTGCACTACGATTTGATGCGTACGGATCACCATCAGCTCAGTCTTTTGTTGCAGCCGATTATTGAGCGTTGGCGAGTTGAGCCTTTGGCCAGCTATCACGCCCGCGTGCATGAAATCCCGATTTTTTATAACGGCGAAGACCTGCATGAAGTGGCGCGGTTGTGTCAGCTCACGACAGAGCAGGTCGTCAGCCTACACAGCCAGCCGTTGTACAACGTGGGCGCCATTGGTTTTGCACCGGGCTTTGCTTACCTCGGCACGCTGGATGCGCGGCTGGCGCTACCGCGTCGCAGTACACCGAGGTTGTCTGTACCGGCTGGTAGCCTGGCAATTGCTGAACGGCAGACGGCAATTTATCCACAACGCTCTCCAGGTGGCTGGCATCTGCTGGGGTGCTGTCCGTGGGCGCTGTTCGATGTGACACAAACACCACCTTGCCCGCTGGCGCTAGGCGATCAGGTGCGTTTTCTGCCGATTGATGAGAGCACCTTTATCCGTGAAGGCGGTAAGTTGTGAGCGGGCTACGGGTGATCAAATCTGGCGCGCAGAGCCTGCTTCAGGACGCAGGGCGTTCCGGCTGGCAACATCTGGGGGTGTCTCCGGGCGGGGCAATGGATATACATGCGGCAGCATGGGCCAATCGCCTGCTGGCCAATCAGTGGGGTACACCGCTGCTGGAAATTGCTTTAGGCGGCCTTGAGCTTGAGGCGGAAGTAGACACCTGGATCAGCCTGACTGGCGCTGAGCTGGATGTGTATTTAGATGATCAGTTGCAGCTGATGTGGAGCCGCTTTCCTGTGAGACGTGGGCAGCGTTTGCGCTTGGGCTTTGCCAGAACCGGGCAGCGCGCTTATCTGGCAGTCGCCGGTGGTTTTCAGGTTATGCCGGTGCTGGGCAGTATCAGCGTGCACCGGCGGGAAGGGCTGGGCGGGCTTTCAGGTGCTGGGCTGGCTTTGCAAAGCGGGGATTTACTGCCTTGTACCGTCGCCGAACTGAGTGGCAGAGTCTCGGTGCCCTCAGCTTATCGCCCAGACTATCGAGCTCCAGCGCAGCTGCGAGTGATGCTGGGGATGGATGCTGCGGATTTTGCGCCGGAGCAGGTCGAGCAGTTTTTCTCTCAAGGCTGGCAACTCAGCCCGCAGTCGGATCGCATGGGCGCGCGCCTGTTAGGGCAGCCTATTGAGGCGCCTAAGCGGCAGTGGTCGGCAGGTGTTGGCCGTGGTGTTATTCAGGTGCCGCCGGATGGTCTGCCGATTATTTTGCAGGCGGATCATCAGACCATGGGCGGTTATCCGGTGTTGGGGTGGGTGCATCCACTGGATTTAAACCGGCTCGCTCAGTGCCCGGCGCATCACGAGATGCGCTTCGCTCGGGTCAGCCCGGAACAAGCTCAGGCTGACCTGCGAGCGTTTTATCGCTTCTTTAAGCGTTGATCAGTTGCGCCCGGCCTTGCGTTTGCGCAGTAAGGCCGCGGCCAAAAGCAGCAGAGAGACAGCAAACACCGGCCATCCACGCCATTGCAGATAAGGCGTAAGACCCTGCATGGGCTGCACTTCGCCGTACAGGATGGCCTGTTCAAACTGCGGAACGCTTTCTGTGATCTTGCCTTGCGGGTCGATCAGCGCGGTCACGCCGTTGTTGGTGGCGCGGATCATCCAGCGTCCGGCCTCAAGCGCGCGCATTTGGGCCATTTGCAGGTGTTGTAACGGGCCGAGTGAGCGGCCAAACCATGTGTCGTTGCTGATGGTGAGCAACAGGTCGCTGCGTGCAGCTTGTTCGGCGGCAAACTCTGGGTAGACCACTTCGTAGCAAATCAGGGCGGCTACATCTTGGCCCTTGGCCTGCAAGTGCTGCTGATTGGCCGGGCCGCGGGCGAAGTCGGACATGGGCAGGTCGAAGAAGGCAATCAGGCCGCGCAGCATTTCTTGCAGGGGCACATATTCCCCAAAGGGCACCAGCTTCTGCTTCAGGTAGTCACCACGGCCTTGGCCCACAACCGTTATGCCGTTGTAGTAGCGCAGCTCGCCATGTTCGTTATTTTTGCGGATCGGCACCCCAGTGATTAACGCTGCATCACGGCCTTTGGCAAAGTCATCGAGCATTTGCAGGAAGTCGGTGGCGCGGTCTTTCATGACGGGGACGGCGGTCTCCGGCCAGATGATTAGGTCAGTGGGTTTGGCATTGAATGTCAGGTCGCGATACAGGCGCAGTTGGGCGTTGAGCTGCTGTGGGTCCCACTTCAGGTTTTGTTCGATATTGCCCTGCACGGCTGTCACGCTCAGGGCCTGTCCTTTGGCAGAGGTCCATTCGTGGCCTTTAAAGGCAATGCCGCTGATCCATACGGCACCCATCAGCACTAGGCTTGCAGCCATGGCTGTGCGTTTCGCGAGGATTGCTTTGCAGCTAGCCAGTAGCGCTGCTGTTAAGGCCAAGGTGAACGAGATCAGCCAGACCCCGCCGAGTGGGGCGAGCCCGGCGAGTGGCCCATCCAGTTGGCTGTAGCCTACAAAGAGCCAGGGAAAACCGGTAAAGATCCAACTACGCAGTGCTTCTTGCGCCAGCCAGAGCGCTGCAAAGGTTAGGGCGTTGCCTAAGGGGGCGTCGTTAAGGCGAAGCCAGCGCGCCCATATCCACCCTAAAAGTGCGAAGAACAGACCAAGGCCCGCCACAAACAGCAATGTCAGAAAGCCTGCAAGTGCCGGAGAGGCGGCGCCGTAATCATGGATGCTGACGTAGACCCAGCTGGTACCTGCCAGGAATAGACCGAAGCCGTAGGCCCAGCCGCGCAGGCTGGCCTGACGTGGGTTAAGGTCGCGCAGGCTCAGGTAAAACAGCCCGATCGACACCAGAGCCAGCGGCCAAAGATCGTAAGGGGCAAGAGCGAGTGGAGTAATAGCGCCCGCCAATAGGGCGATCAAGTGGCCAGGCCAGCCAGCTCGGGTTATCCAGTGCATCGGATGCTGTTCCTTGGATTTAAAGTGGCGAAAGGGTAGAGCGGATTCCTGATCGGGGGAAGGCTTATAAACAAACAGGCCACCCGTTGCGGGTGGCCTGAGTTGATCACTGCTTGACTGGGGTCAAGCGCAGCAGGTGGATGCGTCGGCTGTCGGCATTGACCACGCGGAATCGGCATTCACCAATCTCAGTGACCTCATTGCGCTTAGGCAAGCGACCAAATGCACCCATGACCAGGCCGCCGACAGTGTCAAACTCGTCGTCGGAAAACTCGCTGTCAAAGGCTTCATTAAAGTGGTCGATCGGCGTCAAGGCTTTGATCAAGAAGTCGCCGGAGGGCAACGGCTTGATGTAGCTGTTTTCCTCAATGTCGTGTTCGTCTTCAATGTCACCAACGATCTGCTCCAGAACGTCTTCGATGGTAACCAGACCGGCTACTCCACCGTATTCATCAATCACCACCGCCATGTGGTTGTGATTGGCGCGAAACTCACGCAGCAGCACGTTAAGTCGTTTGGACTCGGGGACAAACGTGACTGGTCGCAGCAGGTCAGTGATATTGAATGTCGATTGATCCTCTTGGAGGATCAGGGGCAGCAGGTCTTTAGCCAGCAGAATGCCCTGTACGTCATCCAGGTTTTCGCCGAAAACCGGGAAGCGCGAGTGGGCGGATTCGATGATCGAAGGCAGGAACTCTTTTGGAGTTTGCTCGGACTTGATGCTGATCATCTGCGAACGCGGAACCATGATGTCGCGAACCTGTAGGTCGGCTACTTGGATGGCGCCTTCGACAATGGCCAGTGCTTCGCTGTCGAGCAGATTGTTCTGGTGGGCGTCGCGCAGGACTTCCAGCAGCTCCTTGCGGTTTTTCGGCTCATGAGCAAAAGCCTGGGTCAGCTTATTCAACCAGGACTTATGCTCGTTGCTCGATCGGTCTTCGCTCATGATGGGGTACTCAGGGACCTTCTGTGTTGGGGTTAATGATCGTCATAAGGGTCGGGATGACCCAATTCAGCCAGCAATTCGCGTTCCAGCGCTTCCATTTCCTCGGCTTCATCGTCTTCTATGTGGTCGTAGCCGAGTAAATGCAAGCAGCCGTGGATAACTAAGTGTGCCCAGTGCGCTTGCAATTGTTTGCCCTGTTCCTGTGCTTCGCGCCCCACAACAGGGACGCAGATGACCAAGTCGCCGAGCAGTGGGATATCCAGCAGCTCGTCCGGTACATCGGCAGGGAAGGATAGGACGTTGGTTGCGTAATCTTTATGACGCCAAGTGTGATTGAGTTCACGGCCTTCCGCTTCGTCGACCAAGCGGATGGTCAGCTCAGAGTCACCTTTGCGTTGGCGCAGGGCAAGTTCGCACCACGCACGGAAATCAGCTTCAGCGGGCAAGTTGTTGCCTTGGCTGGCGATCTGTAAATCCAGCTCAATCATGGCTGTTGCCCTGTGTGTGGGCTGGCTTGCCGCCGCTGCGTTCATCAAAACGGTCGTAGGCCTCAACAATGCGCTGCACCAGTGGGTGGCGTACCACGTCCTTCGGTTTGAAGTGGGTGAAGCTGATGCCTGGCACGTCGCGTAGCACTTCAATCACGTGGGTCAGGCCGCTCTTGGTGCCGCGCGGCAAGTCGACCTGGGTGATATCGCCGGTGATAACGGCTGTGGAGCCAAAGCCAATCCGGGTCAGGAACATTTTCATCTGTTCCATGGTGGTGTTCTGGCTTTCGTCGAGAATGATGAAGCTGTTGTTCAAGGTACGGCCGCGCATATAGGCCAGCGGCGCAACTTCGATTACTTGCTTCTCGATCAGCTTGGCAACTTGCTCAAAGCCGAGCATTTCGTACAGGGCGTCATACAGCGGGCGCAAGTATGGGTCGATCTTCTGGCTTAGGTCGCCAGGTAGGAAGCCGAGCTTCTCGCCTGCTTCAACCGCAGGGCGTACCAGCAGGATGCGGCGGATTTGCTCGCGTTCCAGGGCGTCAACGGCGCAGGCAACGGCCAGGTACGTCTTACCTGTACCGGCTGGACCGATGCCGAAGTTGATGTCGTGATCGAGGATGGATTTAACGTAGCGCTGCTGGTTGGCACCGCGTGGGCGGATCATGCCTTTACGGGTACGCAGGGCGATATTCAGATCGGTGGTCGGGTTGACCAGCTCCTCGACGCCAGACTCCTGCAGGAACAGATGCACCATTTCCGGCGAAAGCTCAGCATTTTGCGCTTCACGGTACAGGCGGCGCAGGAGCTGTTCAGCGGAGTTGGTTTTTTCGGCAGCACCAACCAGCTCGAACTGGTTGCCGCGGTTGCGGATTTCGATGCCGATGCGCTGTTCGATCAGGCGCAGGTGCTCGTCAAATTGGCCGCACAGGTTGGCAAAGCGGCGAGCTTCAAAGGGTTCGAGGATGAAACGACGAGGTTCTATAGGTGCGTTCAAGGTCGTTAAATGGCCGCCAGTCGGCAGAAAGAATAAGGTGAAAGCATAGCGCTAGCTGTCAGCAGTTGGAAGCGTGACGGTCGGCGCCCGTCTTGTACCCCGTGTGGGGGCATCTCAGGTCGGGCGCCGGGCGCTGCTTAATGAGTGGTCGCCGGGCTCACCAGGGTGCCGCGTAGTGAGTTGGGCAGGGCTTCGTCGATGTAAATATCGACGAACTGGCCAATCAGGCGGGGGTTATCGCTGCGGAAATTGACCACGCGATTGGTTTCGGTGCGGCCTTGGAGCATGCCAGGGTCTTTCTTTGAGTAGTCGCTGACCAGAATGCGCTGCACGGTACCGGCCATACGGCGGCTGTTCTCAAAGCCTTGCTGGTTGATGCGCTGCTGCAGGATCGCTAGGCGCTGTTTCTTCACTTCCATCGGCGTGTCGTCAACCAGATCGGCTGCCGGTGTGCCAGGGCGAGCGCTATAGATGAAGGAGTAGCTGAAGTCGAAACCGACTTCCTCAATCAGCTTCATGGTCTGTTCGAAGTCTTTTTCAGTTTCGCCGGGGAAACCAACGATAAAGTCCGAGCTGATCAGAATATCTGGCACGGCAGCACGCAGCTTGCGAATACGGGATTTGTACTCGATTGCCATGTGGTTACGCTTCATCGCTGCGAGGATGCGGTCAGAACCAGACTGCACTGGCAGGTGCAGGTATTTCACCAGCTCCGGGATATCGGCGTGGGCTTGGATGATCGCGTCGGAGAACTCCAGCGGGTGGCTGGTGGTGTAGCGGATGCGGTCGATACCGTCGATGGCGGCTACGGCGTAGAGCAGCTCGGCGAAGTCGGCAATTTTGCCGTCGCGGGTGGTGCCGCGATAGCCGTTGACGTTCTGACCGAGCAGAGTCACCTCACGCACGCCGTGCTCGGCCAGGTGAATGATCTCGGCCAGTACATCTTCCATCGGACGGCTGACTTCTTCGCCACGGGTGTAGGGTACAACGCAGAACGTGCAGTACTTGCTGCAACCTTCCATGACTGATACATAGGCGCTTGGGCCTTCAACGCGAGGCTCTGGCAGGCGGTCGAATTTCTCGATTTCCGGGAAGCTGATATCGACCTGCGCGGTTTTGGTATCGCGGGCTGCGTTGATCATTTCTGGCAGGCGATGCAAGGTCTGCGGGCCAAATACCACGTCCACGTACGGAGCGCGGTCACGGATGGCCGCGCCTTCCTGACTGGCTACGCAGCCACCAACGCCGATCACCAAGTCGGGGTTAGCCAACTTCAGTTCGCGCCAACGGCCAAGTTGCGAGAACACTTTGTCCTGGGCTTTTTCCCGGATAGAGCAGGTGTTGAGCAGAATGATGTCAGCATCTGCTGCATGCTCGGTGACTTCCACGGCCTGATGTTCACCCAGCAGGTCGATCATGCGCGAGCTGTCATACTCGTTCATCTGGCAGCCGTGGGTTTCGATGTAAAGCTTCTTGGTCATGCTTGCTCAGAAATGAGAAATCGAAGAACCGCGCATTATAGGCTTGCCGGGCCAAGGTTCCTAGCGTTGCCTGTCTGAGTGCTGTGCTATGATCCGGGCCCGTCACATCAACCCTTTCATCAGATCTGTAGAGTTATGAGTAGTCGCGATCCTATCTATAAGGTGATCTTTCTCAATCAGGGACAGGTGTACGAGGTTTACGCCAAGCAAGTATTCCAGAGTGACCTTTGGGGCTTTCTGGAGGTTGAAGAGTTCGTCTTTGGTGAGCGCAGCCAGCTGGTTGTAGACCCCAGTGAAGAAAAGCTGAAAGCTCAATTTGATGGCGTGCTGCGTAGCTTCATCCCGATGCAGGCTGTTATTCGCATTGATGAAGTGGAACGTCTGGGAACAGCTAAGATCAGTGAGGCGAAGGGTGGCGGCAATGTCATGCCGTTTCCAATGCCGATGCCTGAAAAGTAGCTGTACGGAGGCTGGCTCGGACTCGAGCCAGCGACTCAGGGCAGCGGGGCGAAGGGTGAACGCAGCAGGTCGGTATTCTGTAGCTCGAGCAAGTAGTTACGGAAGATTTGTCCGAGTACTTGGGTGGCTATTTCCAGTTCCCTGTTGGGCATCTGCGCAGCAATTACGTCTGCATCATCCATGGCTTGATCTGAGCCGTTGACGGCTGCCATTTTCAGCACGATGTAGGCTTGCATGGCGTTTGCGGGCACGCCTTCCCCGTGAAAAAACATCATGCCCAGGCGATATTGTGCTTGAGCATGGCCTTGCAGCGAGGCCTGCTCGAACCAGTGCAGGGCACGGTCAAGGTCGCGCTCAGTACGTTCGCCGGAATAATAAAACTCGCCCAGTTCATACCCAGCTTGCAGGTCGCCGTTGTTGGCGGCTGTCTCGCAGGCTTCGAGGGCGGCAGGCAGCTCTTCTGGCTCACTATTGAGCGCGCAGCTGCCCGTTGCCGGGATCAGCAGGGAGTTGCTGCCAGCAGAAGCAAGCAGTGGTAGCAGGAGCAACAGGCAGCCCAGTGAGAGGGTGCAGCCGGTGCGTTTCATGAAAATCCGTTTACCTCAGAAGCTGAACAGGCGGAAAGCCCGGTGAGTGGGGACCGGGTTGCGAGCGCATTATGAAATAAGCGTTGCTGTTCTTTCAAAGCCTTTACCGGATTTCTTCTGAACTGGCCTTTGTGGCTTTGTTGGCCAAGCCAATCATTAACCAGAGTAGCAGTGGATAGGCGATGCTTAAGAGTATGTGGAACAGGTCTATACGCTGAACTGCCCCCATGAGCCCATGAGTGCCCACAGCCATTCCGGCGATGGCAAACAATGTTGCAGCCAAAACGGCGCTTAACGCACTGAGGCGCTGAGGCCACTGGCTTACGCCGGCATAGAGAATCATCAAGAGGGTGATGAGGCTAATGGCCAGTCGGTAATCATCCAGATGGTTCATTTGCCGGAACAGTTCAAAGAATGCGCACAGTCCTAGCAATAGGCGCCCCCAGGTGGCTCCGCTGAAGAGTTTTCCGGTGCTGAGACTAAGTGCTGAGGCTCCCAGCAAGGGGAAACCGAGGAAGGTGCTGGCTTGGGTCAACCACACATGGGTGGGCTGGGCCACGGGGTCAAAGCCGAAGCGAATGACCCCAGCGGTTGCTGCCGCAGCGGGCAGCAGAAAGCCGAGCAAGGCGCAGAACAGCGCTGGCTGAAGGCTTTCACTGTAGCTTTGACGGGCCTTGCCAATGGCAAAGGTACAGACAAAGCAGGCGAAAGCCAGAATGGCGTCAGTGAGCGCTGTGCTGTATTGCATTAGGCTTTCTTCAGCTCGGCAAAGGCGCGCTCGGCGGCGTCCAGGGTGATTTTCAGCTCCTCATCACCGTGGGCGATGGAGGTGAAGCCGGCTTCGAAGGCGCTTGGGGCCAGGTACACACCGCCTTCCAGCATCAGATGGAAGAAGCGCTTGAAGCGTTCAACGTCGCTGGCCATTACATCGTCGAAGGTGACGATATTGTCGGCTTCGCTGAAATACAGACCAAACATGCCACCGGCTTGGGTGGTAACAAATGGAATGCCAGCCGCATCGGCGCGCTCTTTGATGCCTTTGAGCATACGCTCAGTGTAGTCGGTCAGGGCGGCGTGGAAGCCCGGACGCTTGATCAGGTTCAGGGTGGTCAGGCCAGCAGCCATGGCCAATGGGTTACCGGACAGCGTGCCTGCTTGGTAAACGGTGCCCAGCGGTGCGATGCATTCCATGATCTTGCGCTTGCCGCCGAAGCAGCCGACCGGCATGCCGCCGCCGATGATCTTGCCGAAGGTGCTCAGGTCCGGGTCAACGCCGTAATGAGCTTGTGCGCCGCCCAGCGCGACACGGAAGCCAGTCATTACTTCGTCAAAGATCAGTACCACGCCGTGCTTGTCGCACTGCTCGCGCAGGCCTTGGAGGAAGCCCGGTGCAGGCGGTACGCAGTTCATGTTGCCGGCAACCGGCTCAACGATGATGCACGCCACAGTGCTGCCTACTTCGTTGAGCATCTGCTCAACAGCCGCCAAGTTGTTGAATGGCAGAGTCAGGGTGTGTTGGGCGAAGCTGGCTGGAACACCAGCAGAGCTTGGAACACCTTGAGTCAACAGGCCGGAACCAGCTTTAACCAGCAGACTGTCGGAGTGGCCGTGGTAGCAGCCTTCGAATTTGATGATGTTGTCGCGGCCGGTGAAACCACGGGCCAGACGGATGGCGCTCATTGTGGCTTCGGTGCCGGAGCTGACCATGCGCACCATTTCCATGGATGGCACCAAGCTGCATACCAAGTCAGCCATTTCGGTTTCCATGGCAGTAGGCGCGCCATAGGACAAGCCGTGTTGCAGCTGCTGGCGTACGGCTTCCAGTACGTCGGGATGGCTGTGGCCAAGGATCATCGGGCCCCATGAGCCTACGTAGTCAACATAACGCTTGTTGTCTTCGTCGGTGACATATGCACCTTCTGCATGTTTGAAGAACAACGGGGTGCCGCCAACACTGCGGAACGCACGCACGGGCGAGTTAACGCCACCAGGGATGTGTTTCTGGGCGTTGTTGAACAGCATTTCGGAACGGGACATGGCAGGGCCTCGTAATTTTAAAGCGGGCTGTACGCCCGACATTCATTAATTCGTGTGAAACAGTTGGCTGAAGGCGTGCGCGCGGCGTTCTACTTCTGCCGCTGACTCAGCTGAAAACAAACCGTGGATAACCGCCAGCATGCTTGCGCCGTGGGCAATCAGCTGTGGCGCGTTGTCCAGCGTAACGCCGCCAATCGCAACGATGGGGGCGGTCAGGCGCGCTTTTGCTGTATCCAACAGCTCAAGGTTGGCGCTTGGCGCACCGGGTTTGGTATTGGAGTTATAGAAGCGGCCGAAAGCAACGTAGTCGGCGCCTTCCTTTATGGCTCTATCGGCCAGTTCTAATTGACTGTGACAGGTGCTGCCGATAATCGCCTGACGGCCAAGCAGAGCGCGGGCAGCCGATAGCGAACCATCACCCTGGCCCAAGTGCAGGCCGACGCCAAGGCGTGCAGCCAGTTCGGCGTCATCGTTGATGATCAGCTTGGCGCTGTAGCGTTCGCATAATTCGCGCAGGGCTTCGGCTTCGCGCAGGCGGCGGGCTTCTTCGTTGCTCTTGTCGCGATATTGCAGCAGGCGTGCACCGCCTTTCAGGGCTGCCTCCACATAAGGAAGGAGCCTGCCGCTCAGCAGTTGTGTATCGGTAATGGCGTACAGGCCACTCAATTTCATCGAAGTGACTCCTTCAGCAGAAATCGAGAGGCAGGCGGCGCGGAATGTACTGGCCACGACCGGGCTGTTCGGCATCCCGCAGGGTGCGCCACGTATAGTCCAGTGACAGTTCCACTGCGCTGACCAGTTCTTGCCCTAAGGCCAGGCGACCCGCGAGGGTACTGGCGAGGGTGCAGCCGGAACCATGATAGTTCCCGGGCAGGCGTTGGCAGACAAAGGTGTGTTGGCTGCCATCCCGGCTGTACAGACGGTTGTGTACTTCTTGTTCATCGCCATGCCCGCCGGTGATCAGCAGGTGACGGATATAGGGCAGCAGTTTTTCTGCGCACTCATCTGCACTGCCGTTGGGCAGTTCAGCCAGAATCCGTGCTTCCGGCAGGTTGGGGGTGGCGATGGTGGAGGCAGCGAAAAGACGCTCGCGCATGGCATAGCCGACCTCATCTTTACCCAAGGCGCCGCCGCCGCCTGCACGCAGGACGGGGTCGCAGACCAACGGCACACCGGGAAGGCGCTGCATGATTTCAAGGACCGTATCGACCATCTCCACTGAACCGAGCATACCGAGCTTGACGGCCTGCACCTGCAAGTCATCAATAATCGCGTTGGCCTGTGCCAGCACCCAGTCGCGATCCAGTACGCGGAAGTCGGAAACATCAACGGTATCCTGGACGGTCAGTGCTGTGACAGCAGGAGCTGCATGACAGCCTTGGGCCAGGAGTGCTTCGATATCTGCCTGCAAACCAGCACCGCCTACAGGGTCATGGCCGGACAAGCAGAGAACAACGGGGCGAGAAGTAGGTGTTTTCATGGTGCGCGAGCTTACCATCAAACCGGTCTGAACTGGCGTGGCTAGCACTAAAGCGTTGCTGTAAAAACACTCTTAGGATCATGTAGCAAGGACTCAGTGTGACTGAGTGGTTCTGTAGACAGCCTGTGCTAGAGTCCCTGAATAATATTATTGATACATCAGTGCACTATTAAGGGCGGTCTGGTTGTATGCCTTATATCTTCCTGTGCGTTCTTCTGCTGCTGCCAAGGCTGGCCGATGCGCTGGTATTTGATGAGACCTCCCAGAAAATCCCGTTAGGCACCGAAATTATGGTGTTTGAGGATGTGAGCGGTGACGCGACGGTCGAAGATGTGACGTCTCCCGCCATGCAAGGCCGATTCCGTCCGCACGATGTACAGACGCTGAATGCCGGCCTTTCCACATCGGTGTTCTGGATTAGGGTCGATCTGACCTATCAGCCTCAGCAGCTAAAGGGGGCTCAGCCATGGTGGTTGGTGCTGACCTATCCGCCGCTGGATGATGTCCGGCTGTATCAGGTCAATCCTCAGGGGCTTGTAGCGCTTACTGAGCACACCGGCGATACGCTGCCGTATTCAAGCCGGATGATTAAGCGACCGGATTATGTTTTTGAGCTGCTGCTTGAGCCAGGGCAGCCGCAGACGCTCTATCTGCGTATAGAAACTCAGGGGGTATTGCTCGCACCGCTAACCTTGTGGTCGCCCAAAGCGTATTTGGAGTTTTTTCCCAAAGATGCCTATGCGCTGGGCGCTCTGTTTGGGGTTCTGCTGGTAATGACAGTCTACAACCTGTTCATTTTTATCAGCGTGCGGGATATCAGCTACCTCTATTACATCCTCTATATCACGTCATTCGGGATGTACCTGCTGACACTTAAGGGGCTTGCGACTGAGTTGTTGTGGCCTGAGAGCCCAGACTGGATCAATGTCTCGATGCCATTTTGGATCAGCGCATCGTGCTTGTTTGGCGCTCAGTTCGTGCGCAAGTTCCTGCATATGTCTGAGCACAGCATATGGGCTGACCGCTTTCTAATACTGTTCATGGGTGTTGCGGTTACTGTCATGGTGCTAAGTGTGACCATGGACTACCGACTGCCTATGATTCTGGCGACTTATCTGACGATAATCGGTACAGCTACAGCGTTTTGTTCTGGTTTGCTCGCTTGGTTTAACGGCATGCGGGTGGCCCGGTATTTCATTATTGCGTGGAGTGCTTTGCTGTCGGGGGCTTTGATAAGCGCTCTGATGGGGGTCGGCATCGTGCCCTCCAACCTCTTTACCATGAATGCCAGTCAGATCGGTTGTGCGATTGAGGTCAGTCTTTTGTCGTTGGCCTTGGCAGACCGCATTAATGCATTAAAAGAGGAGCAGGCCAGAGTCCACAAGGAAAGCAGCCTTAAGCTTGAGGGCTTAAACCGAGAGCTGGCGGCCAGTAACCTGCTCAAGGATCAATTTCTCTCGACCGTTACCCATGAGCTTCGTACCCCCATGATTGGTGTATTGGGTTCGTTGGAGTTGATGCAGACGGTGCCAATGGATGATGAGCTGGCTCAGTACCATCAGACAGCCCATGTTTCAGCTAACACGATGATGGGGATGGTTAATAACATCATTCATTTGACTGAGCTGCAGGCGGGGCGCCTGTACCCGCATCGAGAAGCCTACAGCCTGCAGGGCCTGATCTATGGATTGAGGGCCAAGTATCAGCAGCATGCAGCCGCCCGAGGTCTGCAAATGACCGTGAACGTAGATGAGCGCCTGCCTGACATGCTTGAAGGCGATGCCCGTATGGTCAGCCAAGCGCTTAGTTGTTTGCTCGACAATGCTCTCAAGTTCACCCATCAGGGTGGCGTTACATTGAGCTTTTCCTTGGGGGCTGGGACAGGGAGCTTTCTGCCGCTGTTAATAGATATTGAAGACAGTGGGGTTGGATTTACTCCCGCTGAGGGGGCGAAACTCTATGAGCACTTTCAGCAGCTAGACGGTTCCAATACACGGGCCTATGGTGGGTTGGGCATTGGCCTATCGATATGTCGCCAAGTTCTCATGTTGATGGGTGGCGAGGTCTCCCATGAATCAACGCCGGGTCAGGGCACTCTTTTTCACATAGTACTGCCCAATTGCGTGCCTGTGACTCGTGCTGAATCAACCGCAACCCTGCGTAGGGCTGGGGCACCTGTACGCCAGGCAGGCGAATGTAGGGTGTTGTTGGTCAAGAGCAACTTCGCCAACCGTCTGTTGATCCGTGGCATGCTGCTGCGCTTGGGCTACCGAGTGTGTTGCGCCGAGTCCGGTGAAGAGGCGCTGGAGTTTTTGCGTCGCGAGCGGGTGGATGCGGTACTGCTAGACACACAAATGCCTGGCATGGATGGTTATGCAACCTGCCGTGCACTGAGACTGTTACCGGGCTGCGAGATGTTGCCCGTCTTGGCCTTGACCGCTTCACAGCAGCCCGTTGAAAGAGAACGCTATATCGCAGCGGGCATGACAGACTGCCTAGAAAAGCCGGTTAAGTTCGAGCAACTGCGGGAGCTTCTTGATGCATGGGTGTTGTGCCAGCCTGCTTGAGTTGGGCCTTCTAGCCAACGTAAACCGGTATCAGTTGGCGTAAATGTCGCTTTGAGTGCCCATATCATCCCTTTAAGCATGGTCTGAATCCTGATTCACTGAATTGATAATGAATCTGGATTCAGACTATGGCCTATCGCACCACCGCACTCCGTATTGACCGTGATCAGGCGTTGCGCCAGCGCATCGTGGCCTGCGCCTTGGAGCGTGTGGCGCAGGGTGGGTTTGCCGCATTGACCATGCAGGGGCTAGCGGAGGAAGTTGGGATCGCCACCGGCAGTCTGTATCGCCACTTCGCCGGTAAAGGCAGCTTGGCCGCAACGGTGTTTGCAGTGGCCAGCCAGCGTGAGGTGGACGCCCTGGCAGCGGTCATTGAGACGCAAGGTGATCCCGTCCAGCGCCTAAAGGCAGGGGTTGAGCGTTTTGCTGCTCGGGCCTGGAGCAGCCGTCAGCTGGCGTTTGCCCTCATCGCAGAGCCTGTCGAACCTGAAGTGGATGAGCAGCGTTTGCGCTTTCGTGAGGCTTACGCTGAGTTGTTCGCTCAACTGTTGCAAGACGGACAAGCGCGGGGCGTGTTCTGCGTTCAACCTATCAACCTCGTTGCAGCCTGCCTGGTTGGCGCTATTGCTGAAGCGCTGGTTGGGCCGCTTTCCCCTCAAGCCCGCGCGGACCGCGAGGCCGGTTATCCCACCCCAAGCCTGGACGAAGTTAGCCAGGCCCTTGTCACCTTTTGTCTGCGCGCCGTCGGCGCCAAGGAAGCTCAGTGATGAACGCCAGCCAGTACGCCGAAACCCATGAAGTGTTCAACCAGGTGCCCTCCTTGGATGGTGCCAATCTGTATCGCCTCGATTTGCCATTGCAGGAGTGGGTTGCCCGATTCGGCGGGGGGTGGGGGGAGGAACAGCTGCATGCCTACGGTGCACTGGCGGGCGGCCCCCTTATGGCTGCGGGTTTTCTTGCCAATGAGCAAAAGCCCGTTCTGCGTACACATGACCGTTATGGCAATCGTATTGATCAGGTTGACTTTCACCCGGCCTATCACGAGTTGATGAGAACAGCTATTGAGCATGGCTTGCCGTCTTTGCCTTGGACGCATCCGGTGCAGGGGGCCAATGTCGTTCGTGCAGGCTTAGGCTATTTGCACAGTCAGGCCGAGGCTGCATCCGGCTGCCCATTGACCATGACTTTTGCAGCTGTGCCTGCCATTCAATTGCAGCGAGATGTCGCCGAAAAGTGGCTGCCGAAGATTTTGGCGACCGAGTACGACCCGCGTAACGTACCCATGGAGCAGAAGGCTGGCGTCACCATTGGTATGGCGATGACGGAGAAGCAGGGCGGCACTGATGTGCGTGCAAATACCACCCGTGCGTATCCGGTTGGCGTAGGCGGGCCGGGACAATTGTATGAGTTGGTCGGGCACAAGTGGTTCTGCTCAGCCCCGATGTGTGATGCCTTTCTGACGTTGGCGCAGACCGACAAAGGCCTGACCTGTTTCCTCGTACCACGCCATCGCCCGGATGGTTCGCGAAATCAGTTTTATATCCAGCGCCTTAAAAACAAATTGGGTAACTGGGCCAACGCTTCCAGCGAAATTGAGTATCGGGGGGCGTTGGCATGGATGCTCGGTGAGGAAGGGCGCGGGGTGCCGACCATTATTGAAATGGTGGCCATGACCCGTTTCGATTGCATGATGGGCTCTAGCTCGCTGATGCGTCAGGCCCTGACGCAGGCCAGTCACCATTGCGCCAACCGTAAAGTGGGCGGGCGTGTACTGGCGGAACAACCATTGATGCAGAACGTGCTGGCTGATCTGGCCCTTGAAAGCGAAGCCGCACTGGCGTTGACGCTGCGTATGGGGAAGGCGCTGGATAATCCCCATGACGAGCATGAGGCAAAGTTTGCTCGCCTGGTTACAGCAGTGGGCAAGTACTGGATCTGCAAGCGGGCGCCGGAAATGGTCGCCGAAGCCAGCGAATGCATGGGCGGGGCCGGTTATGTCGAAGAAACCATCATGCCGCGCCTGTACCGCGAAGCGCCGGTCAACTCCATCTGGGAAGGTTCCGGTAACGTGCAGTGTCTGGATGTGTTGCGTGCCTTGTCGAAAGAACCAGGTGTCTTGGATGCGCTGTTCCATGAGTTGGGCGACGGCCATGGTGACCGCGCCTTAGCTGCGCACATTTTGCACCTGAAAAAGGCCTTCACTGATACCTCGGACATTCAATACCGCGCCCGCCAGCTGACCGAAGACATGGCGGTTGGTCTGCAGGCCAAGTTGCTGCTGGAGGCAGGTAACAGTGCCGTATCGGATGCCTTTATTAGCAGCCGCATTGCCCATAAGTCGCGGGTTTACGGCACCTTGGAGCGTGGTTTGGATGTCGAGGCGGTGCTGGCGCGCAGCACCCCGGCAGTGCTGTAAAGCCGGAACTCAGGCCAACTCTGAGTTGGTCTGAGCCTCACTGGGCATTGGCGCGTACACGTCGGGCCCAACCCAGGCTCAACATGGCTGCTGCGACGAAGACACTGGCGGCTAGGCACAGGGCCAGTGGCAGACCATTTGAGCCGCTGTTCATCAGTGCACCGCTGAGTAACGGCCCGCTCAGGCTGCCAATGCCCCAGAGCATGCCGACGCAGGCGTTGGCGGTGACCAGATCGCTGCCGCGAAAGTCCTGACCGATTAGCACCAATGCCAGGGTGTAAATACCCCCGGCAGCAGCGCCCATGAGCACCAGGGCTGGCCACAGCAGTTGGCTATGACTGATCAACCACGGGAGTGCGGCCCCCAGCGCCAGGGTTACAACACCGCACAGCAGATGCAGGCTGCGCCGGTCAAGGCGGTCACTGAGCCAGCCTAACGGCACCTGAAACAGCATATCCCCAGCCAGAATAATGCTGGCCATTAACGCTGCAACACCAAGGGCATAGCCGTGGCTGCTGGCATACACAGGGAACAGCGAGAGTACCACCGCATCAAAAAAGGCGAAAAACAGCACACCCAGGCACAGCGCCGGTGCCACCTTAATAAACCCCACCAGAGAGAAGCTGCGTTGTTCGCTTTCTTCTTCGATTGTCTGGTCAGGCAGATAACGGGCAACCAGAATCAGCGCCAGCAGATTGGCCAGGCAGACCAAAATCACCAGCCACGGACTTTGTGCGCCGAGCAGGCTGATCAGAGCCGGACCGACCAGTTGAAATCCAGTGAAGCTAGCAGCGTAGAGGGCAACAATCTGTCCCCGCCGCTGCTCGTCGCACAGCTCATTAACCCATGATTCACCCAGAATCACCGCAATGCCCATGGCCACACCCAGCAGCAGGCGCGACAGCCCCAACAGGATGAGTGAGTCGCCAAATAGCTCCAGTGCTGCCATGCTGGCTACGCTTATGGCAAAACAGGCAACGTACAGATGGCGGCCACTGAAACGCAGGGTGAGCAGACGGGTCAGCATTGCTGCGAGGATCATCCCAGCCGCCGGGACAGCGCTGATCAGGCCGATCAGCAGAGAGCTTGCACCGGATTCATGCAGGCGTAAGGAGACTAAGGGTAATGTGGCGCCCATACTTAGGCCCACCACCGATGCAGTGAAAATCAACAGCGTTAACAACCAGCGTTTCATAACTGACTCAGCCTTTTGGGCAAGACAAAACAGACCGACACCGCGCAGGCAGGCGGTGCACAGCAACACAGCAACTCGGGCTGTTAGCGGTGAGGCGAGAAGGTAAAGGCGAACAGCACACTGCGCCGCCTGCGTTGCAGGGCGTCACGGGGCCAGGTGCGGCACAGCCAGGCGGGACTCGGATGAGTCGCACAGATCGGGGATAGATAGGGCAGCATTTTTCGGGTAAGGCTGGAAAAGGCCGGCAGTCTAGGCACATCAGTACCTAGGGTCAATTGCAACCGGTCGTTTGAACATGATTCGTGCATTCTGGTCTGTGAGAGAGTCACCGACATTCATTAAAAAGGGAGCAACACATGTCGTCAGATTCGGGCTTTGTAGCGGTCAGCAGTGCTGAAGAGGCTGTTGATCGCCTCGTGATGCTTTATCAGCAGGCCAGTCAGGCCCTGCGTCAGGCGCTCAAGGCGTACTTAGCTAACCGTGAACGCCCCAGTGCCGAGCAGCAGCGCTTGTTCCGTTACCCAGAGCTGCGCCTGCACTATGCCTGCCTGGAGGAAGCGCCAGCGAGCGTGCGCGCTTTTGCCAAGGTGCAGGTACCGGGGGAGTACCGGGTCACCGTGACTCAGCCGGAGGCCTTGCGTAAATACTTGCTGGAGCAGCTGCGTCCGTTGCTGGCGGAATTCAGCGTGCAGCTAGAGGTGGGCCTGAGTGAACAGAATATCCCCTATCCGTATGTGGTGGAGCAGGGCGACGAGTTAGGCGGCAAAGGCGTAACGGCTGCCGAGTTGGCGCGGGTGTTCCCGAGCACTGACCTGTCCGCTGCCACCGATGGCATCGCCGATGGCCTGGAAAATTGGGAAGACCGCGAAACCCTGCCGCTGGCACTGTTTGATGCAGCACGTACGGATTTCTCCCTGCGCCGCCTGGTGCATTACACCGGCAGCGATTGGCGCCATGTGCAGCCATGGATTCTGCTGACCAACTATCACCGTTACGTGGATCAGTTCATTCGCCATGGTCTGGATGTGCTGCAAAGCGATTCACGTTTCACCCAAATGGTGCTGCCCGGCAACGTCGTGGTTAAGCGCGGCATGCCCGAAGGCGAGATGCAGGCCATCATCGAAACTGTGGTCTGGCACCGTTACCAAATGCCCGCCTACCACCTTAAAAGTGACGATGGTCATGGCATAACTCTGGTCAATATCGGGGTTGGCCCGTCCAACGCCAAGAACATCACTGACCACCTGGCCGTGCTGCGCCCGCATTGCTGGCTGATGATCGGCCACTGCGGCGGCCTGCGTCAGTCGCAGACGATTGGTGACTATGTGCTGGCTCATGCTTATATGCGCCGCGACGGCATTCTTGACAGGGTGTTGCCACCGAATATTCCACTGCCTGCACTGGCAGAGGTGCAGCAAGCGCTGCAAGAGGCCGCTAGGCAGGTCACCGGCGAGGAAGGGGATGAACTGAAGAAGCGCCTGCGCACCGGCACCGTATTGACCTACGACGACCGCAACTGGGAGCTGCGCTGGGCGCAGGAACGGCCGCTGATCAATCTGTCCCGCGCGGTGGCGGTGGACATGGAAAGCGGCACCATCGCCGCTCAGGGTTACCGTCTGCGGGTGCCCTACGGCACATTGCTGTGCGTGTCAGACAAACCCCTGCACAGTGAAATCAAGCTGCCCGGTGCCGCGGGCGCGTTCTACGAGCGGGCAGTGACCCAGCATCTGCATATCGGTATCGCAGCGCTAGAGCTGTTGCGTGGGCAGGTGACATCGCTGCACTCGCGCAAACTGCGCAGCTTCGACGAACCGCCGTTTCGCTAATGACGGTGGCTGGCAAGGCGCAGGTGCAGGATCGGGAAGGGACGGCCGCCACCATCTAATGGTGAGCGGCTGACGACTTCAAAACCCTGGCTCAGGTAGAAGGCCACAGCCTGTGGGTTCTGCTCGTTCACATCCACTTCGGTTGCGCCGAGGCGATTGATGGCATCGTTCAGCAACGCCTTGCCAAGCCCCTTGCCGTGGGCTGCTGGGGCCACAAAGAGCATTTCCACCTTGCCCTCAGCTGAGCCGGAAAAGCCTTGAATAGTGCCCTGCTGATCACGGATGCAGGTCAGCTGCAATTGAGGAAAATACTGGCTAATTAGCAAAGGTTTGATCAGTTGCAGATCAGCTTCGGGTAGAAAATCGTGGGTGGCGCGCACGGCGGCCTCCCATACCTCAACGAGGCGCGGCAGTTCACTGCTGGAGGGTGTTTCAATCTGCATGAATAACGTTCCTGTCTTCTGCGATGTGTGAGTGTCTCGGTTAAACTGACGGCATTTCTTGCCAGTTACAGATCAGTCATGTCGCGTCCTTTTCGTCCCGCCAGTAAACCCCGCCCCGCATCGCGCCCAGCTGCGCCGCGGCGTGTCTCTAAAGCCGCACCGGTTGAGCCGCGCCTGTTGCTGCTGAACAAACCGTTCGATGTACTGACCCAGTTTAACGACGATCAGGGCCGGGCCACGCTCAAAGACTACGTGGATGTTCCGGGTGTCTATCCCGCTGGCCGTCTGGATCGCGACAGCGAAGGCCTGCTGTTATTAACCAACGACGGGCGCTTACAGGCGAAAATTGCTGATCCCAAACACAAACTGCCGAAAACTTATTGGGTGCAGGTTGAGGGGGAACCGAGCGAGGAGCAGTTAAAGCAATTGCGCGAAGGTGTGCAACTGAATGATGGTCCGACGTTGCCTGCCGAGGCGCGCCTGTTGGACGAGCCGCAGCTATGGCCGCGTAATCCACCGGTACGGTTTCGAAAAAGCATCCCCACAAGCTGGCTGGAGCTGGTCATTCGCGAAGGGCGTAACCGTCAGGTACGGCGCATGACCGCCGCTGTGGGCTTGCCGACGCTGCGCCTGGTCAGGGTGAGAATCGGGCCTTTCGCCCTGGATGGGCTGGAGCCGGGTCAGTGGCGGGAAGTGCCTGCCCGGCTTGATTAATCAGTAACCGGCTTTGATGACATTGATGCCCTTGTTCAGCACCTCGACCCAGGCCTGACGGATTTCAATGCTGTAATCCTTGTCGTGTTCGCTGATGGCGGCCAACAGCGCATCAATCCACAGGTCATACAGCTCAGGGCGTATGTCCAGTTTGAAGCGTGAGTGGGATTCGCCCAACGCCCGAAGTTTTGTATCTGGCATGCCGCGAGAGTACATAACGAGATTGAGAATGCCCTGACGCAGCAACAGCTTTTGCGCACTCATGTCGGTTGCGGTGAACTTGTCGCGAATCTGCGGGGACGATGCGAGAAAGTGGCGGTAGAAGCTGTCAAAAAAATCAGCACTTGCACAGCAGCGGCCATAGCTTTGCATGACACGATCAGTGGCTTTCATGGTCTCTCCAAAGCAAAACGAATTCCGGCCACCGTTTAGGCGGTCAGATTAAAAATTGGGACTACAGACGCGTGGGCTAGACGCCTTCCAGCCCTGCGATGACGAAGGTCTTGATCAGGAAACCGAGCACGCCCAGACCCAGCGCTAAAAATAGGATCATGGTGCCGAAGCGCCCCGCCTTGGACTTTTTAGCCAAGTCCCAGACGATAAAGGCCATAAACAGGACCAGACCGCCGATCAGTCCGGTCATCATCAGTTCTTCAAACAGCTCGGGTTCCATCGCAACCTCGTTTGCCAGTATTACGGGCTGTGTTGCCGAGAGAGGCAGAGGTGGCAGTTGCTGGAATAAGTAATGAGCCAGTAGCTCTTATGGGACCACACAAAGCACAGCAAAACAGCGGCGATTATACGCTCAGGAACGTAGTAATCGCGACGTTGATGACGAAAGCCAGCCAGAGTGGGCAGTTGCAGGCCTGTTATGGGCTTATTTCCTTTGTATAGCGGCTACTTAAGTGCGTAGGTGAGTGAGCGGTAATTGAGTGGACGACAGCACCTGTTGAAGCACGAAGCTTGAGCGAACGCTGGAAACACCTTCTATCCGGGTCAGTGTGCCCAGTAGCAGCTTTTGGTAATGGTCCATGTCCGGAACCACCACCTTGAGCTGGTAGTCGGCATCCATGCCGGTGATTAAGCTGCACTCCAGCACTTCCGGGCATTTACGGATTTCTTCTTGGAAGTGTTCGAAGCGTTCCGGCGTGTGGCGATCCATACCAATGAGCACATAAGCCGTCAGGCTCAGGCCCAGCCTTTTGCGATCAAGCAACGCAACCTGTTTGAGGATATAGCCGTCATCTTCAAGCTGTTTCACCCGGCGTGAACAGGGTGATGGTGATAGACCAATGCGCTCGGCTAACTCTTGGTTGGAGAGGGTCGCATCACGCTGCAATTCAGCAAGAATATTCAGGTCGTAGCGATCGAGTTTGTTCATATTCTTGTGCTCTATATTATTTATTGCGATAAATTTTATTTTATTGGTGATTAATTGTTGTGGCTAGCGCAATTTAAGCAATATTAGCAATCTTTTGCCTGGGCGGGAGGCGTAAGCTTTATCTCAGTTTCAAGGCCCGGACGATGCGTCCAGCCGTATCACCCAATCAGGTGAACGGTCGCCGCCGATCCCACCGGATCGTCACGGCACCCGGGTCCGCACTGCCCAATCAGGCAGGCGAAGAAAAGGTGTTATCTACGCCATAATGACGGACATGCAAAAAAGGGAGACCTTCACAGGTCTCCCTTTTTTGTGTCTGCAATTTAGCCGGCCAGCCCACTGAGTAGCAGTAACCACCACGCCAGGATCAGTACCTGAGCGAAGAATGCGGCAAAGCGCAGCCAGACAAATAGCGGGTGGGTGCTGAGCAGGTGCATCACAGATTGCACAATGCGGGCGGCCAACAGGCTGAAGGCTAGCGGGTCGGTCAATGCGGTTTGAGTCGTGGCAACGGCATAAAGCAATATGGAGGCTTGTAGCGGCAGGTTTTCTAGGCAATTGGCATGGGCGCGCACCAGTCGCTGTCCAAAGGCGCTCGGCGCATTACTGCCATCAGCCATGAAGGCATTAACGGCCATCTTGCCGCTCAGCACCCATAGACCTCGCTGACTCACCAGCAGGATGACCAACAGAAGGGACCAGCCAATCAGTCCTAGCAGAGCGGTAGCCGTTAAGGTCATGCTGTTGTTCCTTTTATTATTGTTTGGCGGTCAATCCAGCGAGTGTAGAGGGTGGTAGCAGTGCCATGCTAAAAACCTTTAATCCTGCGTTTTGACCACGCTGTGCGGATCGGCATGGCTCAGCACTTCGGCTCTTGGGAACTTGTCAGTGATGGCCTTTTCCACCTGTACACAAATGTCATGGGCCTGTACCAGCGGCAAGTCGTCCGGTAACTCCACGTGCAGCTGCACAAACCAGTGCGTGCCGGAAAGGCGGGTGCGCAGGTCGTGAATGCCAATCACACCGGGTACCGCGCAGGCTGCTTCTTGCATCTGGGCAGTGACATCTGTGGGCAGTTCCTGATCCATCAATACCGTAGCGGCCTCACGAACAATGGTCAGCGCGCTCCAAAATATGTACAGGGCAATACCTATGGCAAAGATCGCATCAACCTTCGGCCAGCCGTGGCTTGCCAGCCACAGCGCGAGCAGAATGCTGCTGTTGAGCAGTAAGTCTGAGCGGTAATGCAAAGAGTCGGCGCGAATGGCTGTGGAGCCGGTTTGTTTGACCACATAGCGCTGGAACATCAACAGCGCGAATGTCATCAGCAGAGACAGCAGCATCACGGCGATGCCCAGGCCTGAGGCAGTGACAGGCTCCGGATGCTGCAAACGATCCAGCGCATGGCTACCTACCAGTACGGCGCTGGCACCAATAAAGAGTGCTTGACCCAAACCGGCTAAAGCTTCGGCTTTGCCGTGGCCATAGCGATGGTCATCGTCAGCCGGGCGTAGGGCGTAATGGACCGCAATCAGATTGAGCAGTGAGGCGGCGCCATCCAGCAGAGAGTCGGTAAGGCCTGCCAGCAGACTCACCGAGCCACTTAACCACCACGCGACCCCTTTGGCCGCTACTAAGGTGAGGGCGGTGATCAGCGCTGCCAGTGTGGCTAGGCGCATCAGGCGAGCAGTGCTGGACGGTGCGTTCAAGGGCGTTACCTGTACGGTGATCTAGAGGGCAAGGTCGACAGGGATGCCGACCTTGTTCACCAACGATCAGCCTAGCGGGTTAATACCGTAGGCTGCCAGTTGTTCGACGCTACCGCTGTGCTGAATCAGGCGCGGATCGTCCAGAGGCAGATTGTGTCCGGTCTCGTTGAGGATAAGTGCTTTGAGGCCAGCCAGGTCAACATCGCCGTTGGCATCGACCAGTTTGTTCAATTGCTCAGGATCGACCTGAGAGACTTTGTGATCTGGCAGATAGATAGCGCCGGTGGCGAAGTCGACCCCAAAGGCGATCAGTCCGGGAATGACGTAAAACAATACGCCGATGGCGTTTAGCCCAACTATAAGAGGGTCAACCCGGCCTTCAATTTGGCCGCGTCGATCCGGGTAAAACAGGGTGCCACAGGCTGTAAGTTGAGTGACCAGTGTGGTGACGAGAAGGCCACCGACAACACGGGATCTGGTGCGCATTTAACATCTCCGAATCAAGAAGTGCGAACTATAACAATGCCATTCTGCTAGTGGCATTCTTTGCTAGTGCAAAAGCACTATCTGGACTGCGCGGAAGGCGACAGGTTTCATCGTTATAATCGTGCTCCTCGAATGGAGCCTGCATGAACTCTCTGCCAATTGATGTCCTCTTGCCTGAACTGCGTCAGGCCCTTGTACAGCGCGATGAAGTGGTGCTTGAAGCACCGCCGGGCGCTGGTAAGACCACCCGCGTTCCGCTCGCGCTGCTGGATCAGCCCTGGCTGGGCGGCCAGCGAATCATCATGCTCGAACCAAGGCGTCTGGCGGCACGGGCCGCAGCTGAACGGCTGGCCAGCGAGCTGGGCGAGAAGGTCGGGCAGACGGTGGGCTATCGCATTCGCCTGGAGAGCAAAGTTGGCCCGGACACTCGTATAGAGGTGGTGACTGAGGGCATTCTGGCGCGGCGTCTGCAAGATGACCCCGCGCTGGAGGGCGTGGGCCTGGTGATCTTCGATGAGTTTCATGAGCGCAGTCTGGACGCCGATTTGGCATTGGCCCTGTGTCTGAATGGTCGCGCCATGTTTCGCGATGCTGACTCGGGCGAGCCACCGCTCAAAGTGTTGCTGATGTCCGCAACCCTTGAGGGTGAGCGCTTGGCGGGCATGCTCAATGATGCGCCTGTGCTGCGCAGCGAAGGGCGCATGTTTCCGGTGGATATCCGCTGGGGGGCGCCGTGGCAGAGCGGAGAGTGGATTGAGCCGAAGGTCGTCCAGACTGTTCAGCAAGCGCTGGCGGATGAGCCGGGCAGCGTGCTGGTCTTTCTGCCTGGGCAGGCCGAGATTCGCCGGGTGAACGAACAGCTTGAGCAAGCGTTGCTCGGACGTGATGAGGTGATGGTGTGCCCGTTGCACGGCGAGCTGGATTTCAGTGCCCAGCGTGCGGCGATTGATCCGGCTCCGCCCGGTACACGCAAGGTGGTGCTGGCCACCAATATTGCCGAAACTAGCCTGACTATCGAAGGTGTGCGGGTAGTCGTGGATGCCGGGTTGGCGCGTGTGCCGCGCTTCGATCCGAACAGTGGAATGACACGCTTGGATACCCAGCGCATTTCCCGCGCTTCCGCCACTCAGCGTATGGGTCGTGCTGGTCGAATGGAGCCGGGTGTCTGCTATCGGTTGTGGTCGCAGACTCAGCACGAGCAGCTCAATGCATACGACTCAGCGGAAATTCTTCAGGCTGATCTCGCCGGATTAGCTCTGCAACTGGTGCGTTGGGGCGTGCAGCCGGCCGAGCTGGTCTGGCTCGATCCCCCGCCTGCTGCTGCATACGCACAGGCCTTGGAGCTGCTCAAGCGCCTTGGCGCAGTTGATCAACAGGGCGTGATTACCGCCCATGGGCAGGCCATGGCTGAACTGCCTGCCCATCCCCGTATCGCCCACTTGCTATTGCGTGGCCAGTCGCTGGGGTTGGGGGCGTTGGCGTGTGATCTGGCGGCTTTATTAAGTGAACGTGACATTCTTCGCGGCGCGGGTGCTGATCTACATACGCGGATTGCTGTGTTGAGTGGTGAGTCCCGTGCCGAAAGGGGCGCGCAGGGCGCCGTGCAGCGGGCGCGACAGCTATCCCGGCAGTTTCAGGGGCTGCTGAAAAATCGCCCTGTGGATAAACCTGTCAGTGATGTCGGCCATTCACGCTGGCTTGGCGCCTTACTGGCCTTTGCCTACCCCGACCGTGTTGCGCAGCAGCGACGCGAGGGAGGCGCGGAATACCGTTTGGCCAATGGCCGGGCTGCCCAGTTCGCAGAGGTGGATGGGCTGATGAAGCAGCGCTGGCTAGTGGTGGCAGATCTGGGCAGTCGCCAGGGGCAGCGGGAAGAGCGCATCTATCTGGCGGCTGAACTGGATCCAGGGCTGTTTGAGGATGTACTGGCAGAGCAGCTGAGTACGCTGGATGTGCTGGATTGGGATGAGCGCGAAGGTGTGCTGCGCGCAGAGCGCCAGCACAGAGTCGGTGAGCTGGTGTTGGCCCGTGAGGAGCTCAAGGGGCTGGATGAGCAAGCACGCAGCCAGGCGTTAGTGGGGCTAGTACGGCGTAAAGGGCTGGAGTTGCTGCCATGGACGCCCGAATTGCGCCAGTGGCAAGCCAGGGTCGCGCTGCTGCGTCAGCTGGACATGGACTGCAGCGGCGAAAGTCCGTGGCCCGATGTAAGCGACGCAACGTTGTTAGCGAGCTTAGAGGACTGGTTACAGCCTTACTTGGGCAAGGTTACCCGCCTGAGTCACTTTGCCAATCTCGATTTACCGGGGCTGTTGCTTAATCTGCTGCCCTGGCCGTTACCGCAAAAACTGGATGAGCTAGCGCCCCGCACGGTGCAGGTACCGTCCGGATCTCGCATTCAGATTGATTACTCCGAGCAGCCGCCGGTGTTGGCTGTACGTTTACAGGAGCTGTTTGGTTTGGCCGATACGCCGCGAATTGCTAACGGCCGGCAAGTGGTTAAGCTGCATCTGCTGTCACCGGCCCGTCGTCCGGTGCAGGTGACGCAGGATCTGGCCAGCTTTTGGGGCAATACCTATGCCGAGGTCAAAAAAGACCTGAAAGGGCGTTACCCGAAACACTACTGGCCGGATGATC
Source organism: Pseudomonas mendocina (assembly GCA_037482215.1). Taxonomy (NCBI): domain Bacteria; kingdom Pseudomonadati; phylum Pseudomonadota; class Gammaproteobacteria; order Pseudomonadales; family Pseudomonadaceae; genus Ectopseudomonas; species Ectopseudomonas mendocina. The sequence continues at coordinate 3,690,397 of CP148074.1, read as the reverse complement.
CACTGATTGCTGAGCCGACAGCCAGGGCTAAACCACGCAAGTAGTCGGCTTAATGCAGGTTCAGTTCTACTCCTTCGGCGGTGAGCGCATCGTAGGCTTGATCCAGATCGTCCAACAGTGTTTCTGCATTCGGTGCCTTTTTAGAAATCACCAACTTGGACTGAATAAACTGCAATTGAATGTGCTTAAGGTCGGCAATATTCATGTTTTTCCGCTCAAGCTCAATGGGGGCTTTGTAGTCCAGCAGATAGTCGCCTCGCTTGTGCAGGAGCATGGCCAGTGCAGAGGCGTGGGAGTTTGTTTTAAGTTGCTGGATATTGAGCTGTGGGTCGTCAAGCCAGTGGCTGACGGGCGACCAGTAGGTGTAGCCGTTTAGCACGATCAGGCGCTTATCCTTGAGTCCTTCTGGAAGGTTGGGGCGTGCTGTTTCAGGGCGGAAGTAGAGGTTAAGCGGGACTTCACCCAGCATGCTGCGGCTTTCCAGCGTGAGATCTTTAAGATCTGCTTTGCCTGCAGCACCTGGCCAAATGTGAATCGTTCCATCGTGCAGGCCTTGATAGAGCCTAGCGTTGGGGTAGGAACGAAATTCCGCTTGGTATCCCGCGCGTTCAAGCAAGCGCACGGTAATCTCGATCAAGCTACCGCGAGGCAAGTTATCCGAGTCTGTATAGGTGTAAGGGGCAAACTCGTAATAGCCAACGTGCACCAATGGCTTTGATTGGCGAGTTTCATCGGCTTGAGCGTTGCAGATCAGCAAAGCTGCCAATGTGAGGCAGGTAATTAAGCGCATTTTGGACTGCTTAGTTATTGTCCACGACCCGTCGCGGACTTTTTGCTAAGAATGGCTAAGTGCTGCTTGAGTTGTCCAGCCTTGCTTGATGTTGGTGCTATTGATTGAGCCTTTACGCCGGTACCCGAGGCGCTCATACCTCAACTAACGCATTGTGTTTGCCCGTATGGCCTTAGCAGAGCTATGGTCTTGTAAGCGTTAGGCAGGGTCGACCAGAGCTCAGTGCGTGGTACCGGGGGGATGTGGCTATGTACCGTAAGGTCTTTGCAAGCAAGGTCTTCGATCGCAAGGTGGTCTTGATCACCGGTGGTTGCGCAGGGATTGGGCGCGCGCTGGCTGTGCGACTGGCTCAGTCCGGGGCGCGGCTAGTGATCTTCGATTTGCAACAGGCTGAGCTGGACAGTCTTGTTCAGCACCTGGCTGATCACCATAACGCTGAAGCGCTGGGGCTGGTCTGCGATGTGGCGGATGCTGATGCAGTGGCTCAGGCAATGGCTCTGGTTATTGAGCGTTTCGGTGGCATTGATGTACTGGTGAATAACGCCGGAGTGACTCATCGCAGCCGGTTTGCCGATACTGATCTGGCGGTCTTTGAACGTGTTATGGCGGTCAATTATGGCGGCGCATTGCATTGCACCAAGGCGGCATTGGACAGCCTGATTATCCGCAAGGGGCAGATTATTGTGCTCAGCTCCCTGTCCGGATTTGCTCCGCTGCTGTATCGCAGTGCCTATAACGCCAGCAAGCATGCCCTGCATGGTTTGTTCGAAACCCTGCGCTATGAGCTAAAAGGCTCTGGCGTCAATGTGATGCTGGTCTGCCCCGGATTCACCGCAACAGATTTACGTAAGAATGCTTTGGTTGGCGATGGTTCGGTTGCTGCTCAGCCGCCTCTAGCAATGGGCAAGGTGGCTTCGCCCAAAGATGTGGCTGAGGCGATCTACCTGGGCGCTTTGCGCAGGCGACGCCTGCTGGTGCTGTCCAATGTCGACTGGCGTGCACGTTTGCTGGCGCGCTTCTTCCCACGATTGTTCGAGCGGGTACTGCTACCGCGCCTGTCCGGCCTCAAAGGGAAGGCCGGACACTAGTTGCTCAGTTTTACTGGGCAGACGCTGGGGACTGGGCTCGGCGGAGCATGTACAAGCGGAATAACACGATACTGGAAAAGAGCTGCAAGAAGCGGCTGACACTGTCGAGCGCAATGCTTTTCAGGGCGTCATTTGCAAGCTCGGCACTGCTCTGGCTCCAAGCATCCATCAGCCATAGCGGCAGCATCACAATCAGGACGCAGCTCAAGGTTGGCCAGAAACATCCTGTGGTGAGTTTGAAACTCTCATGCAGGGCCTGCAACGGGGTATGCCGTTCAACCACGAGCAGATACTCGGCAAAGGCCAGTTTGACCATCAGCCAGAGGCCGGGGAGCACAAACAGTGAGGCGCCGAGCATAATCGCTGTAGTCGCTAGCCCTGTGAGTAAGGCGAAGCTTGGCCAGTAGCGCAGCCCAGCCGCGAGCAGATCTGCCACGCGTGGTTGCTGACCGTCGCTGCGGGCCTGCAAAAACAGGATCAATGGAACGCTGTACAGTGGGTAGATCACCAGGCTGATCGCCAGACGTGCCAGGGTAAGATTGTTGCCGCTCACCATGTTGGCTATTTGGTGGCTCAGGACGGCCTCAAGCACAATCAATGGCAGGCAGAGGAGGGCCAGACTGAATAGGTTGCGGCTGTAGAAGTACCAGCCGTCGCGCAGAATGGAGAACAGGTTCATGAATAATCGCAGGCAATAAAAACATTGTGCACTCTAGCCGATCACCAGCCTGTCTCCAATTGCTGTGAAACCTACACCGTTCGTTTGGGTGTATCTGTCATACTGGGTGCTTTGTTCAGGCGCGAGGAATGCCGGTGAAGAAGATTGCGGTATTCGCCGATGTACAGAACCTCTACTACACCGTCCGGCAGATATATGGCTGCCACTTCAACTATTCGGCCTTCTGGGCCCAGCTGAGCCAGCGCGGGCAGATCGTCGAGGCGTATGCCTACGCGATTGACCGGGGCGACCACAAACAACAGCAGTTTCAGCAGATCCTGCGCAACCTCGGTTTTACCGTAAAGCTTAAACCCTATATCCAACGTAGCGATGGTTCAGCCAAGGGCGATTGGGATGTGGGTATTACCATTGATGTGATGGATGCTGCACAGCGTGTGGACGAAGTTGTGCTGGCCTCCGGCGATGGTGATTTTGATCTGCTGCTGGAAAAAGTACGCTCCAGTTATGGCGTCGAAGCCGTGGCCTATGGTGTGCCGGGCTTGACGGCTCATTCGCTGGTTCGGGCTGCCAGCCTTTACGTACCGATTGAAGGCGAATTGCTGTTAAGGGGCTGAGGTTGATCACTGATTCCATCGCGGTACTGGATTTTGAAACCACCGGCATGTCTCCCGCCCAGCAGGCCCGTGCCACAGAAATAGCGGTGGTGATTGTCGAAGACGGCAAGATCGTTGATCGCTATCAAAGCCTGATGAACAGCGGTGCCTGGGTACCGCCTTTTATCGAGCAACTGACAGGTATCAGCAATGCCATGTTGCGTAAGGCACCACCTGCCGCTGAGGTGATGCAGGAGGTGGCTGACTTTGTCGGGGCGCGCCCGCTGATCGCGCACAATGCCAGCTTTGACCAGAAGTTCTGGGATGCTGAGCTGGCTTTGGTGCATCGCCGTCGCGAGCAAGCATTTGCCTGTTCGCTCTTGCTGGCGCGGCGACTGTTACCCCAAGCCCCCAGTCACAAACTCGGTGTTCTGAATAGCTGGATCGGACTGCCTGATACCGGTAAGGCGCACCGGGCCATGGCTGATGCGGAAATGGCGGCCAACCTGACCTGCTTTATGGCGATGCTATTGCGCGAGCGCCATGGCATTGCCGATATCTCCCATCGTTTGTTGTGTGATTTACAGCGAGTACCTGCGGCTAAAATGGCTCAGGCATTACAGACGATTCGTGAGCGCGTTTAAACGTGCTGTAAAACGATAACCAAGGCTGCCTGGCGGCCTTGGTTATCTGCTTGGGAGTTATGTGCTCGGACTTGATCATCGTTTGTCTAAACGTTGCTCTTGCCGGTGCAGCAGTTTCTGCGCATGGGCGATCTCGAGAGCTTCCATTGCGGTGACAGGTTTTATCGCCACGGCTTTTTTCAGGTGTTCCAGTGCACTCTCTTGCTGTTCATCGCCATACACGTAATGGAGTGCATTGGCGTACTCGTAATGGTTAACGGGTAGGACGTCATCCGGTTTGATGGCCAGCTTTAAGAATAGTTGTCCTTATGCTGAAACTGACGACGGTATTGATTGGGTGACAGTTCTGTATGGTGGCGGAACAGGCGCGCAAAGAAACTCGCGTCGTCATAGCCCACTTCATAGCTGATGGTCTTGATGCTTTTGCGGGTAGTACTGAGCAGTCCCTTGGCGGTTTCGATGCGCAAGCGCTGCAGGTAATGCAGTGGCTTGTCGCCGGTTGCGCTCTGGAAGCGGCGCATAAAGTTGCGGATGCTCATGCCATGATCGCGGGCTACATCTTCAAAACGAAACTTGTCCGCAAAGTGGTCTTCCAGCCACTGCTGAATTTGCAGAATGGTTGTGTCTTGATGCAGCTTTTGACCGCCAAATCCGATGCGTCCCGGAGAGTAGTTGCGCTGAACTTCATACAGAATGTCGCGGGCAACGCCCTGTGCGACACCTGCTCCACAGAAGCGCTCAATTAAGTAGATGTAAAGATCACAGGATGAGGTAACGCCACCGGTGCAGTAGAGGTTGTCTGCGTCGGACAGGTGTTTTTCCTGATTCAAGAGCACTTTGGGGAAGCGAGCCGCGAAGTCGCCAAAGAAGCGCCAGTAGGTGGTTGCTTCTTTGCCATCCAGCAGGCCGGCTTGTGCCATCCAAAATACCCCTGAGGCCTCGCCACAGATGGATGCGCCTGCCCCGTGGCGGTTTTTCAGCCACTCAAGGACATTGGGATAGCGCTGGAACAGCGCATCAACATCGTCCCAGAATGCAGGCAGAATAATTAGGTCGGCATCGTCCAGCTCCCCGTCAATTGGGATCATTACGCCGCTAAAACTACGCACAGGCTGGCCGTCGGGGCTGACCAGACGAATATCGAATGTAGGCGTAAGGCCTTTGCCTAATTGTTTACCGTAACGCAGGCTGGCCAGATGAAAGAAATCCTTGGCTTGCATCAGGGGCGATGCGAATACACCTTCAGTGGCCAAAATGCTCACTCGAGGCATTGATGTAGCTGACTTAATAGACATGGATATTGTTCTTATTTATTAAGGCTAAGTGGTCATGCGCTGGCTGGATCGTCTTATTTTTTGTCGCTTGTGTCCAGTGCTGCCGAGCATTTGCTTGGCTAAAGTCGATTCCATTCTAAACCGCCAGAACGTGTAGGTCGTACGATGATTCCAAGAACAATATTCAGCTCCGAACACGAACAGTTTCGCGACAGCGTCCGTAAATTTCTCGAGCAAGAAGCTGTGCCGCATCACCACCAGTGGGAGAAGGATGGACACATTGATCGTGAATTGTGGAGGAAGGCCGGCGAGGCTGGGATGCTCTGCTCCCACATCCCCGAAGAGTACGGTGGTATGTCGGCAGATTTTCTCTACAGCACGGTTGTTATTGAGGAGGTGGCACGGCTTGGTTTGACAGGGATTGGTTTCTCCCTGCACTCCGATATCGTGGCTCCTTACATCCTGCATTACGGTAGCGAGGCGCAGAAGCAGCACTACCTACCCAAGCTGGTTAGCGGTGAGATGGTTTCAGCTATCGCGATGACTGAGCCGGGTGCAGGGTCTGATCTGCAGGGCGTTAAAACCACTGCAGTTTTGGATGGTGACGAGTACGTCATCAATGGTTCCAAGACCTTTATCACCAATGGCTGGTTGGCTGATTTGGTCATTGTTGTGGCCAAGACCGACCCTAAAGCCGGTGCCAAGGGCACCAGTCTTTTCCTCGTAGAGGCTGGGACGCCGGGCTTTTCCAAAGGTAAGCGCCTGGAAAAGGTCGGCATGAAGGCACAGGACACTTCAGAGCTGTTCTTCCAAGATGTCCGCGTCCCCAAAGAAAACTTGCTCGGGCAAGCTGGGATGGGCTTTGCCTATCTGATGCAGGAGCTGCCGCAGGAGCGCCTGACCGTCGGTATCGGTGCAATCGCCTCTGCTGAGGCCGGGTTGAAATGGACGCTGGACTACACCCGTGAGCGCAAAGCGTTCGGTAAATCAGTGGCTGACTTCCAAAATACCCGTTTCAAATTGGCCGAAATCGCTACCGAAGTGCAGGTGGGGAGGGTGTTTGTAGATCGCTGCCTTGAATTGCACTTACAACGCAAACTCGATGTGCCAACTGCTGCAATGCTTAAGTACTGGGGAACCGATCTGCAATGCAAGGTGCTGGATGAATGCGTCCAGTTGCATGGCGGCTATGGCTATATGTGGGAGTACCCAATTGCCAGGGCTTGGGCTGATGCGCGGGTGCAGCGTATTTATGCAGGCACCAACGAGATCATGAAAGAGATCATTGCTCGCTCACTGTAATCATGAGTTGTTAACAGGCCCCGCTTATGCGGGGGCCTGTTATTTATGGATCAGGGGGCTGGGTTGGGCTGTGAGCGGTGAATGGCTTCAATACTTGCCAACACCTCGTCGCTGAGTTTCAGCTCACTGCTGGTCAGGTTACTTTCCAGTTGCTCCAGGCTGGTTGCACCAATGATATTGCTGGTCACGAAGGGTTGGGCGGTCACAAATGCCAAGGCCATCTGTGCCGGATCAAGGTTGTGCTCCCGTGCCAGCGCGACATAGCGCTCGCAGGCTGCCTCGGACTCAGGATTGGTGTAGCGGGTAAAGCGGCTGAACAGAGTAATCCGTCCATTCTCAGGGCGAGCGCCATTTGAATACTTGCCCGAAAGCATGCCGAAGGCGAGGGGAGAGTAGGCCAGTAAGCCGCACTGCTCGCGAATGGCTACCTCAGCCAGGCCTACTTCGAACGAGCGATTAAGCAGGTTGTAAGGGTTTTGAATCGAAGCGGCTCGTGGCCAGCCGAACTGCTCTGCCAATTGCAGAAACTTCATTGTGCCCCAAGGGGTCTCGTTAGACAGGCCGATATGACGAATTTTGCCCGCTTTAACTTGGTCATTGAGTACCTCAAGTACTTCTTCCAGAGGCGTGAATTCTGAGGGGGTGTGGCTGTAGCCTAACTGACCGAAGTAGTTGGTCGGGCGCTCTGGCCAATGCAGCTGGTAAAGATCGATCCAATCGGTTTTCAGGCGTTTAAGGCTGGCATCAAGCGCAGCAACGATGTGCTCGCGGTTGTGCTTAAGATTGCCGTCACGAATATGCGAAATCGAGTTGCCAGGCCCTGCCACTTTGCTGGCTAGGATCCAATCCGCACGATCACCGTGCTTTTGAAAGTACTCACCGATGATCTCTTCGGTCCGGCCATAGGTTTCAGGGCGCGGAGGGACCGGATACATCTCAGCAGTATCAATAAAGTTGATGCCGTAGGCTTTAGCCCGTTCAATCTGGGCGATCCCTTCACTGGGCGTGTTTTGCTGACCCCAGGTCATGGTGCCCAGGCACAGGCTGCTAACATTGATACCGGTGCGACCCAGCTGGCGGTAATCCATTACGTGGCTCCTTGGAACGGTTTGGATAATTGGGTTGCTATTCTCTGCATAATCTGCATAATTGCGCACCTCTTTCTGCAGTGGAAGTGATGCGCCGCCTGCCGAAGAATCTTGCCGAAAGACGGACGCGCTGACCCGAGCCCCCGATAGCGCCTGTTTTCGGCTGCCTTTGACCTTGTCAAAGTACGCACTTATCAGTAAGATCCGCCGTCTTATTTTATCTGGACGGCCCCTGAGGCTATAAAGAATGAAAACTTTTACTGCTAAACCGGAAACAGTTAAGCGCGACTGGTATGTCGTCGACGCTGCAGGTCAGACCCTGGGTCGTCTGGCTACCGAGATTGCAAGCCGTCTGCGTGGCAAGCACAAGCCTGAGTACACCCCTCACGTTGATACTGGCGACTACATCGTTGTCATCAACGCTGAGCAGGTTCGCGTTACTGGTGCAAAAACCTCCGACAAGATGTACTACTCCCACTCCGGTTTCCCGGGCGGCATCAAGTCCATCAGCTTTGAAAAGCTGATCGACAAAGCTCCTGAGCGCGTGATCGAGACCGCGGTTAAAGGCATGCTGCCGAAGAACCCGCTGGGTCGCGACATGTATCGTAAGCTGAAAGTCTATGCGGGTGCTGCTCATCCTCATACTGCTCAGCAGCCCCAAGAACTGAAGTTTTAACGGAATAGTTGATTATGTCGGCGACTCAAAATTACGGCACTGGCCGTCGCAAGACTGCAACCGCTCGCGTATTCCTGCGTGCTGGTACTGGCAAAATCTCCATCAACAATCGCTCTCTCGACAATTTCTTCGGTCGTGAAACTGCCCGCATGGTAGTTCGTCAGCCGCTGGAACTGGTTGAGATGACCGAGAAGTTCGATATCTACGTTACCGTTATCGGTGGCGGTGTAAGTGGTCAAGCTGGCGCAATCCGCCACGGTATCACTCGCGCTCTGATGGACTACGACGAAGGTCTGCGTCCTGCTCTGCGTAAAGCAGGCTACGTGACTCGCGACGCTCGTGAAGTTGAACGTAAGAAGGTTGGTCTGCGTAAAGCGCGTAAGCGTCCGCAGTACTCCAAGCGTTAATTCGCTACTGCGTTCGTCAAAACGCCCAGACTCCTTGTGGATCTGGGCGTTTTTTATGGGCGTAGAATGCTTGTGCGGCATCATGCCGCATACGTGCAGGGCCTGATTTGTAAGGGGTTGCGACTGTTCTGAGAGGGTAATTCCTTGTCAGTAGAGGGGCTTTTCTTTACCATTTGGCAAATTTTTTGCGCGAAATGATTTTTACCAAGTATAGGCCTGTGTACAGGCCATAAGAGCTGATGGGAGACGACTGAATGAGCAATGACGGCGTGAATGCAGGCCGGCGTCGCTTTCTGGTAGCGGCCACCTCCGTGGTGGGTGCTGCAGGAGCGGTGGGTGCCGCGGTCCCGTTCGTAGGGTCCTGGTTCCCGAGCGCCAAGGCTAAAGCTGCTGGGGCACCCGTTAAGGTGAACGTCAGCAAGGTTGAGCCAGGCCAGCAGATGGTTGCTGAGTGGCGTGGGCAACCGGTGTTTGTTGTGCGCCGTACCGAGGAAATCCTCGGTAATCTGGTGAAGATCGAAGGGCAGTTGGCGGACTTTGAATCCAAAGCTTCCGTTCAACCGACTTATGTCGATCCGAAAACCCGTTCGATCAAGCCGGAAATCCTGCTGCTCGTTGGTTTGTGTACTCACCTGGGTTGTGCGCCATCTTTCCGTCCGGAAGTGGCTCCTGCTGATCTGGGTGCCGATTGGGTTGGTGGCTATTTCTGCCCATGCCATGGTTCGCGTTATGACCTCGCAGGTCGTGTTTATAAGGCCCAGCCTGCGCCGTTGAACCTGCCAGTGCCGCCGCACATGTATGAGAGTGACGATGTAATCGTCATCGGTGTGGATCAGGAGCAAGCATGATGAGTAAATTCATGGAATGGGTTGATGCGCGCTTTCCCGCGACCAAAATGTGGGAAGACCATCTCTCCAAGTACTATGCCCCGAAGAACTTCAACTTCTTCTACTTCTTTGGTTCTCTGGCACTGCTCGTTCTGGTAAACCAGATCGTCACCGGTGTTTGGCTGACCATGAGCTTCACCCCTTCGGCTGAAGAAGCATTTGCTTCGGTCGAATACATCATGCGAGACGTTGAGTACGGTTGGATTCTGCGCTACATGCACTCCACCGGTGCTTCGGCATTCTTCGTTGTCGTATACCTGCACATGTTCCGCGGTCTGCTCTATGGCTCCTACCAGAAGCCGCGTGAGCTGGTGTGGATCTTCGGTATGCTGATCTATCTGATGCTGATGGCTGAAGCCTTCATGGGCTACCTGCTGCCATGGGGTCAGATGTCCTACTGGGGTGCTCAGGTAATTATTTCCCTGTTCGGTGCCATTCCAGTCATTGGTGATGACCTGACTCAGTGGATCCGTGGTGACTACCTGATCTCCGGCATTACCCTGAACCGCTTCTTTGCGTTGCACGTTGTTGCTCTGCCTATCGTGATTCTGGGTCTGGTTGTTCTGCACATCCTGGCTCTGCATGAAGTTGGCTCGAACAACCCAGACGGCATTGAGATCAAGAAGAACAAGGATGCGAACGGTATTCCGCTGGACGGCATTCCATTCCACCCGTACTACACCGTTAAAGACATCGTTGGCGTAGTGGTGTTCCTCTTTGTGTTCTGCTTCGTGATTTTCTTCTTCCCGGAAATGGGTGGTTATTTCCTCGAGAAGCCTAACTTCGAAGCGGCTAACCCGTTCAAAACGCCTGAGCACATCGCTCCGGTTTGGTACTTCACCCCGTTCTACGCAATCCTGCGCGCTGTTCCGGATAAGCTGCTGGGTGTAATTGCCATGGGTGCAGCAATTGCTGTCCTGTTCGTGTTGCCATGGCTGGATCGTAGCCCGGTTAAATCCATGCGCTACAAAGGCTGGCTGAGCAAGGTCTGGTTGCTGATCTTCTGTGTGTCTTTCGTGATTCTGGGTGTGTTGGGCGTTCTGGCGCCGACTCCGGGTCGTACGCTGCTGTCTCAGGTATGTACCTTCCTGTACTTCGCGTACTTCATCCTGATGCCGTTCTACACCAAAATCGAGAAGACCAAACCCGTTCCGGAAAGGGTGACTGGCTGATGAAAAAGCTATTTGCTGCATTTGTTATCGCTGCACTGCCAGCCTTTGCGATGGGTGCTGCTAGCACCTACCCGCTGGATAAGGTTGATATCGACCTGACCGATAAGGCAGCTATGCAAGATGGTGCTCGTACCTTTGCCAACTACTGCATGGGTTGCCACTCTGCGCAGTACCAGCGTTATGAGCGTGTTGCTGATGACCTGGGTATTCCGCACGAAATCATGCTCAAAAACATTGCGTTCACTGGTGCCAAAATCGGTGATCACATGAAGATCGGTATGCGTCCGAGTGATGCCAAGGTTTGGTTTGGTGCTGCGCCGCCCGATCTGACGCTGGTTGCCCGTGTACGTGGTACTGACTGGCTCTACACCTATCTGCGTACCTTCTATGAAGACCCAGCTCGCCCGCTGGGTGCTAACAACAAGGTGTTCCCGAACGTGGGTATGCCTAACGTGTTGGTCGGCCTGCAGGGTCGTCAGTACATCGGTTGTAAGCAGGTTCAGGTCGTAGAGGATGGCAAGAAGCAGTTTGATCCTCTGACTGGTACGCCGATTACTCATGAGGCGTGCGATCAGTTGACGGTCGAAGCGACTCCAGGCTCTCTGAGTACTGAGGAGTTTGACGAGAAGATCCAGAATCTGGTGACCTTCCTCGCTTACTCTGCTAACCCGGTTAAGCTGGAAAGCCAGCGTATCGGTACCTACGTTCTGCTGTATCTGGCGTTCTTCTTTGTGTTCGCCTATCTGCTCAAGCGTGAGTACTGGAAGGACGTTCATTAATCCTTCCTGATTCGTTGTCAAACTGCGCGCCCTTCGGGGCGCGCAGTTCATTCTGCTGTAAATATCCCTACAAGTGAGGAGGATCACCATGGCCGTGACCAACCGGTTGGCCTGTTACTCAGATCCCACCGATCATTATTCCCATCGTGTGCGTATCGTTTTGGCAGAAAAAGGCGTTGCCGCTGAAGTTATTAGCGTCGACAAGAACCGTTATCCTGCCAAGCTGTTAGAAGTTAATCCCTATGCCAGTCTGCCAACGCTAGTTGATCGTGATCTTGCGTTGTATGAGTCGACGGTGGTGATGGAGTATCTGGATGAGCGTTATCCACATCCACCACTACTGCCGGTATATCCTGTTGCACGCGGCAATAGCCGACTGCTGATTCATCGCATTCAGCGCGATTGGTGTGTCCTGGTGGATCAGATTCTTGATGCGCGGTCTAAAGATGCGGCGCGAGCGCAAGCGCGTAAGGAATTGCGTGAGAGTCTGACAGGTGTATCGCCGTTGTTTGCCGATAAGGCTTTTTTTCTGAGTGACGAAATGAGCCTTGTTGATTGCTGTTTGCTGCCTATTTTGTGGCGTTTGCCTGTTTTGGGTATTGAGCTACCGAGGCAGGCTAAGCCATTGCTGGATTATATGGAGCGCCAGTTTGCCCGTGAGGCATTTCAGGCAAGTCTTTCGCCTGCTGAGCGTGAAATGCGTTAACGCATGGAGGTCATGATGAAGTCGAGTCGTCCTTATCTGGTACGTGCTCTGTATGAGTGGATTGTCGACAATGACTGCACACCTCATTTATTGGTGAACTCTGACTTTGAAGGGGTCAGTGTTCCCGCTGGCTTTGCTAAAGATGGCCAGATTGTCCTGAATATTTCTCCGAACGCAGTCCGCCATCTGCATATGGATAATGAGGCAATCAGTTTTGAAGGGCGTTTTTCTGGCGTTCCTCAGAGTCTGTACATACCATCGGCAGCTGTTTTGGCGATTTATGCTCGAGAGAACGGGCAGGGCATGGTGTTTGATGCCGAGCCACCGGTTTTGGATGATGACGAAGATGATATTGATCCGCCGGATAATGAGCCGCCACGTCCGACGGGCCGGCCAAGTCTGAAAGTGGTCAAATAATAAAAAAGGCGATCTGATGATCGCCTTTTTTATTTGTAGCTGGCTTCAGTTGGTGTATTCAAACAGCTTCACTACTTTTTGCACGCCTGAAACGCTTTGTACGACTCGAACGGCTTGGTTGGCTTCTACCTGAGATACGAGGCCCAGTAGGTAGACAATGCCATTCTCTGTAACGACCTTGATGCGTGAGCCAGGGACGTTACTGTCGGCCAGCATTTGGGTTTTGATACGGCTGGTCAGCAATGAGTCATTGCTGCGTGCGAGCAGTGAGGTGGGGTTCATAACCTGGAGTTCGTTATGAACCTTGCGCACATTATTAACGCGGCTTGCGGCTTGCTCGGCAATGCCCTTGAGGTCGCTGCGTGGTGTCTGGCCTGCTAGGAGTACAACGCCGTTGTAGCTGGTGACAACGATGTGTGAGGTGGGGCTGGTCAGGTCCTTGTGAGCTTCTGAGACTCTGGAACTCACCTCGGGAGCGATAAATTGGTCGTCAATCTTATTGCCGATACTGCGGTTGCCGCAGCCTGCCAGTGCCAGGGTTAGGCTCAGTGCAGCAATGATCAGAGGTGAGCGGGTCATTCTTCACTCCCGAACAATTGGTTATCAATGAGGTCGCACAAGCAGTGAATCGCCAGCAGGTGGACTTCCTGAATGCGCGCGGTCACTTTTGCAGGGACGCGAATTTCAACGTCCTCTGGCAGCAGCAGGGAGGCCATGCCGCCGCCATCGCGTCCGGTAAGGGCAACGACAGTCATCTCACGGTCGTGTGCAGCCTGAATGGCTTGAATGACGTTGGCCGAGTTGCCGCTGGTTGAAATGGCCAGCAGTACATCGCCAGGTTGTCCCAAGGCGCGAATCTGCTTGGAGAACACTTCGTTGTAGCTGTAGTCATTGGCGATCGAGGTGATCGTTGAGCTGTCTGTGGTCAGCGCTATGGCGGGCAGGCTGGGGCGTTCACGCTCGAAGCGGTTAAGCAGTTCCGAGGAAAAATGCTGGGCATCGCCTGCGGAGCCGCCATTGCCACAGGAAAGGATCTTGCCCTCACTGAGCAGCGCCTGAACCATTACATTGCTGCCTTGCTCGATGTATGGGATGAGCACTTCCATGGCCTGCATTTTGGTTTCGATGCTGGCTTGGAAAAGTTGGCGGATACGGGCTTGCATGTCCATTGTGGATATAACCTTCAGTATGGCGTCTGTCAGGTATCAAAAGCGTTTTGAATCCAGTCCAGTCGCGCAGGGGTGTGGCTGTCAGCGTTGACGGCAATCACATCAAATCGGCATGGATGTTTAGCCCAGCGGGATTCTTGCAACAGAAACTGCTGGGCGGCTCTGCAGAGTTTCTCACGTTTTCGCGCGTCTACGCTCTCTGCTGCGCCACCCCATGCTCTATGGCGTCGATAGCGAACTTCAACAAATACTACTGTATCGGCGTGAAGCATGACCAGATCGAGTTCCCCGAGGCGGCAGCGCCAGTTTTGCGCCACTAAGCGCAGACCTTGCTGTTCTAAATGCTGCCTGGCCAGGGCCTCGGCAGCAGCGCCGCTTGCTCGGGTGTCGATCATGGGGTCAGTTGAGGCGCTCTGGCAGTGCCTGTACTTGTCCGTCACGGAACTCAGCCCATGGCAGTTGGCGCTCAATGCGCTGGCCTTGGCCCAGGCTGAGGTTGCCAGTCAGACCCTGTAGCTGGGTCTCAGGCAGTGCTTTAAGTTGGCCCAGGCGTGGTGCTAGGCGGTACGCATCGGCGCCCATCGCATACAGGCGGCCAAGGCTGCCGGTGGCTTGTGGCCATTGGCTGGCGGCTTGTTGGCGCAACGGGTCGTTTACGTTAAGCAGCCATGGGGTCTCGCAGAACTGAATGCCATTCATGTCCATGTACTGGGACTGGTTGTAGACGCCGCTGTACAGGTGTGAAGTGGCATATACGGGAACGTCACCAGCGTACTGAAAGGCTAGGGTAGGCTTGATTTGTTGGGCCTGCTGAGGGGTTGCAGCGAGGAAGATAAAGTCAATGTCGTTGCGCCGTGCAGGCGTGGCGGCCACGGTCTTGCCAAGGGTTTCTTGCAAGGCCTGACCACGGGCTTCGCTTTCCCGTAATTGGAACAGGTCGGCAATCTGGCGAGCCAGTTCTACCGGCTGATCTACGTGCTCAGCTGCAATCAGGGTGCCTCCTTTGGCCTCCCAGTCTTGGCGAAATGCGGCCAGAACTCGGTTGCCCCAGTCGCCACTCGGAACCAAAGCAACGGCACGGCGCATGCCGTCGGACCAAGCGCGGCGCGACACTTCGCGTGCTTCATCTTCAGCTGCGAGGCCAAACTGGAACAGTTGCGCTGGCCCTTCGTGGGCGTTCTCGCTGTAATTCAGTGCGAGGGTGGTAATAGGCAGTTGTTCGCGGCTGTTGAGCTGGCTGACGAGATTCTTCTCCAATGGGCCTACAACCAGTTGTACGCCATCTGCCTTGGCTTGGTTGTAGAAGTTATCCATCGAGCCGATGCGGGCGCTATCGTAGAGGCGGATTTCAGGCGGGTTCTGCCCGGCCTGTTGGGCTTGAAAATGAGCCGCCATAAAACCATCGCGCAGGGCGCGGGCTACGCTGGCCAATTGACCTTCCTGAGGAAGCAGCAATGCGATTTGGTTAATTTGCTGGGCTGAGATTTTTTTCAAATCAACCAACGCTTTAGGCAAATTGACTGCAGCTGGATGCTGTGGGTTGGCTGCGACCCAGCTGTTAATTGCAGCTTGTTGCAGCTCAAGTGTGCCACTGCTTTTAAAGCCTTTGGCTAATGACAGCCAGCCATCCAAGTCAGCGTCACCTGTCGGCTCTAGTTGCGCCAATGGCAGGCTGGAAACGAGTGCCCAAATAGTGTTGTGGTTATCGCTTGCCGCAGCGCCGTTAAGCAGAGGAGCGATAAAAACGCGTTCTTTAGCGGCTGCCAGGCTGCGTCCATCAGCCTGAAGAGCATTGGCGCGGGCTTGTTGGGTGCGAACTTGCTGCTCAACGGGGAGTTCGCCCAGGCGCTCGAGGCTAGGATGTGCGAGTGCTCGCAGTGCCGCTTGTGGTTTGTTGCGCTTTAGTTCCAGTTCAGCACGCAGGGTACTCGCGAAAATCTGTTGCGCAGGCTTGAGGCCGTCGAGCGAGACTTGGTCAAGGATGCTGTACGCGCGACTGAAATCATTTTGTTTGAATGCAGTGTCTGCAGCAGATAGTCGCAACGGGTTGGCTTGTTCAGCTGGGCTGTTTGCAGCTTGTTGCAGCAGTTGGTCAACGCTGGCCTGAGGTGTGCGCGGAAGCTCTCCCAGGCTGGATGATGGTGAGCTGGAGCAGGCAGCCAGCAGGCCTGCAAAGCAGAAAATGGAAAGTGGGCGCAGGCGTGCGATCATGTAAAGGTCCTGTTACTTGATCCTGTTGGATGTTTAATTGTACCCAACAGTGCGCTATCTCGCGATCTTGAGGCGGCGATATCGAGATACAATACCTTTTTAATTTCAGGGGCCTGGCTTGTGACTGTACCTGCGACCACTCATTCCACACCGGGTTGCCTTTATGTTGTGGCAACGCCGATCGGTAATCTGGATGACATAACGGCCAGGGCATTAGGTGTCTTGAAAAGCGTTGCACTGATTGCCGCCGAAGATACTCGGCATTCAGCCAAGTTGTTGCAGCACTTTGGTATTTCTACGCCGTCGGCGCCTTGTCATGAGCACAATGAGCGCGATCAGGGTGGTCGCTTTTTGGCGCGTCTGCTTGCGGGTGACGATGTGGCGCTTATCTCGGATGCTGGAACGCCGCTCATTTCTGATCCTGGCTATCATTTGGTGCGTCAGGCACGCGAAGCGGGTATTAGAGTGGTGCCAGTGCCTGGTGCCTGTGCCTTGATTGCGGCCTTGTCTTCGGCGGGTTTGCCTTCTGATCGATTTATCTTCGAAGGTTTTTTGCCAGCCAAGGCTGTGGGGCGCAGGGCGCGTCTCGAGCAGGTCAGGGAAGAGCCACGGACGCTCATCTTTTATGAAGCACCGCATCGGATCTTGGAATGCTTGCAGGATATGCGCGATGTATTTGGCGCTGAACGTCCGGCTTTATTAGCGCGTGAGCTGACCAAAACCTTTGAGACCCTGCAGGGGATGCCGTTGGCTGATCTTGCTAAATGGGTGGCGGCTGACGCCAATCAGCAGCGCGGCGAATGTGTAGTGTTGGTGGCAGGATGGCAGGCACCGGAAGGGGATGATGCCGTGAGTGCCGAGGCGATGCGGGTGCTGGATCTGTTGCTGGCAGAAATGCCGCTCAAGCGGGCAGCTGCGCTGGCTGCCGAGATCACAGGCGTGCGCAAAAACCTGCTCTATCAGGTTGCCTTAGAGCGCCAGAAGGACGGTTAAGCCTTGTTACAAGGGGCGCTAGTCGGTATTCTTGTGGGTGGAGAGTCGATCGGACAGTCGCTGCCGGGTTTCGTTCAACGAAATCTGGGGGAGGAAAGTCCGGGCTCCATAGGGCGGAGTGCCAGGTAATGCCTGGGGGGCGTGAGCCTACGGAAAGTGCCACAGAAAATAACCGCCTAAGCACTTCGGTGCCGGTAAGGGTGAAAAGGTGCGGTAAGAGCGCACCGCACGGCTGGCAACAGTCCGTGGCTAGGTAAACCCCACTCGGAGCAAGACCAAATAGGGTTCCATTGGCGTGGCCCGCGCTGGAACCGGGTAGGTTGCTAAAGACGTGCAGTGATGTACGTCGTAGAGGAATGGCTGTCCTCGACAGAACCCGGCTTATAGATCGACTCTCCTTCTCTTCTTACAAGTCCGTTTTAAATATCTAAAAATTCTTTCTCTTAAGAAACTACTTTAAGTTTGTGCTTAAGCCTTTTGTGCTGCCTGCGTTTTTATATTCCCCTTTTGTTTTTGCTTTCAGTTTTACCCCTCAAAAGTGACCTAAATCGCCGTTCTATAAGGACTTTTCCTGTCGAGCGTACCTTGACGGTGGGGCGCTTGCGTTCCTATAGTGTGCAGAAGTGGTAAGAAGTGGCGCAAAGTGGGTATTTGGGGCACGGATAGCTAACATAAAAGGGGATCGCGATCGTGTTTCGCGGAGCAAATGCCATCAGTCTCGACGCCAAAGGGCGACTCGCGATGCCAAGCCGGTATCGTGATCAGCTCGTTTCGCGTTGTGCTGGCCAGCTCATCGTGACCATTGATGCAATCGACCCATGCCTGTGTGTCTATACGCTTCCTGAGTGGGAGCTGATTGAAGCAAAGCTCCGCGAACTTGCCTCCTTCCGTGAAGAGAACCGCCGCCTCCAGCGTTTGCTGATTGGTAATGCCGTAGACATTGAGCTGGACGCTAGTGGTCGTTTCCTGGTGCCGCCTCGTTTGCGTGAGTACGCCAAGCTGGATAAGCGGGCGATGCTGGTGGGGCAAATCAATAAATTTCAACTGTGGGATGAAGACGCTTGGAATGCTGTGAATGAGGCCGATATGGCTGCCATCAAGCAACCTGGCGCTTTGTCTGATGACCTGCGGGATTTGATCCTGTGACTATGACTGATAACTTCCGCCACATCACTGTACTGCTCGACGAGGCTGTCGAGGGGTTAGCAGTGCGCGCTGGAGGGTGCTACGCAGATGGCACCTTCGGCCGCGGAGGGCATAGCCGATTGATCTTGCAGAGGCTTGGGGGCGACGGTCAGCTAATCGGGTTTGATAAGGACCCACTGGCAATCGCAACTGGAAATGCACTGGCGGCCGAGGACGGCCGCTTTGTCGTTGTGCAACGCAGCTTCGCTGAGATGGCGGATGAGTTCGCGCAGCGCGGTCTGACGGGTAAGGTCAGCGGCATTTTATTGGATCTCGGGGTGTCGTCTCCTCAACTGGATGATGCCGAGCGTGGCTTCAGCTTTCTTAATGATGGCCCTCTGGACATGCGTATGAATCCAGATGCCGGCATGAGTGCGGCTGAGTTCATCGCTACAGCCCCAGAAGAAGAAATCGCCCGTGTCTTTAAAGAATATGGTGAAGAGCGCTTCGCCAAACGCATGGCACGCGCCGTCGTACAGCGTCGTAGCGAGAAGCCTTTTGAACGTACAGCTGATTTGGCTCAGGTGTTGACGGTTGCCAATCCTGCTTGGGAAAAAGGTAAAAACCCCGCTACTCGAGCGTTCCAAGGGCTGCGTATTCACGTTAACAACGAGTTGGGTGACCTTGAGCGTGGCCTTGATGCGGCTTTGGAGAGTCTTGAGGTCGGTGGTCGTCTGGTGGTGATCAGCTTCCACTCTCTGGAAGACCGGATCGTCAAACTGTTCATGCGCAAGCATGCCAAGGGCGAGGCGGATAAGCTGCCTCGGGATCTGCCTATTATTCCTAAGGCTTTTGAGCCACGCCTGAAAATCATTGGCAAGCCTGTCTTCGCATCTGAGGCAGAATTACAAGCAAACCCACGTTCACGTAGCGCCGTGATGCGCATCGCGGAGAAGTTGCGGTGAGCGCGCTGTTTGCCAAACCGCTACCACGCGGCAGCTTTCTGATGCTGCTGCTGTTTCTGGCTGTGCTGGTTTCCTCGGTCGGGGTTTCCTACAGTGCGCACTGGAACCGCTTGCTGCTGAATGAGCTGTACGCGGAAATGAGTGTGCGCGATAAGGCGCAAGCTGAGTGGGGGCGATTGATCCTCGAGCAGAGCACCTGGACAGCCCATAATCGTATTGAAACCTTGGCTACAGAGCGTCTGGGAATGCGCGTTCCAGATGCTGGTGAAGTCCGTATGGTGGCACCATGATGGGCCTGGAAGGGGCACTCTACCCCTGGCGCTTCCGCCTGGTGCTGGCTGCACTTGCCTTGATGGTCGGTGCGATTGTCTGGCGTATCGTGGATTTGCAGGTGTTCGACCAGAGCTTCCTGCAGGCCCACGGTGATGCGCGTAGTGTTCGTCATATCCCTATTCCTGCCCATCGCGGTCTGATTACTGACCGTAATGGCGAGCCCCTGGCCGTCAGTACGCCCGTTACCACAATTTGGGCCAATGGCAAGGAGTTGCAGAACGGTAAAGCCAAGTGGAATGAGCTGGCAGCCGCTCTGGGGCAGGACGCCAAGAGTTTCTCTGCACGATTGGAAGCCAGCGCGAACCGTGAGTTTATGTACTTGGTGCGCGGACTGACGCCTGAGAAAGGTCAAAGCATTTTGGATTTGAAAGTGCCGGGTGTGTACGGCATTGAAGAGTTCCGTCGCTTTTACCCTGCGGGTGAGGTGACTGCTCATGTCGTCGGCTTTACCGACATTGATGATCGTGGCCGTGAGGGCATGGAGCTGGCCTTTGAAGACTGGCTGGCCGGTGTGCCTGGAAAACGCCAAGTACTCAAAGATCGTCGTGGGCGCCTGATTAAAGACGTACAAGTCTCACAGAACGCCAAGGCCGGTAAGGCGCTCGCGCTGTCCATCGACTTGCGTCTGCAATACTTGGCTCACCGTGAGCTGCGCAATGCAGTCAACGAGTTTGGCGCCAAGGCTGGCAGCCTGGTGATGCTGGATGTGAAGACTGGCGAAGTGCTGGCCATGGTTAACCAGCCGACCTACAACCCCAATAACCGTCGTAATTTGCAACCGGCCGCTATGCGTAACCGGGCGATGATTGACGTGTTTGAGCCAGGGTCTACGGTCAAGCCATTCTCGATTGCAGCTGCGTTGGGAACGGGGCGCTGGAAACCTGAGATGACGGTTGATACCTATCCAGGCAGCTTGAAAATTGGTCGCTACACCATCCGTGACGTATCCCGTGGTGGTGTACTGAACCTGACCCAGATCCTCATGAAGTCGAGTAACGTCGGTATCAGTAAGGTCGCATTCGACATCGGCGCTGATCCTATTTATGCGGTTATGCAGCAGGTTGGCTTGGGGCAGGATACCGGCCTGGGCTTTCCGGGGGAGCGTGTGGGTAACTTACCCAATTATCGCGTCTGGAAGCAGGCTGAAACTGCAACCCTGGCATACGGCTACGGCCTGTCGGTGACTGCAGTGCAGCTCGCGCATGCCTATTCGGTTCTGGCTAACAATGGTCAGAACGTGCCGCTTTCTATGGTGCGTCTGGATCGTGCACCTGATCCGACTCAGGTCATCGACCAGAAAATCGCTAAGACGGTAGTGGGCATGCTTCAGGCTGTTGTTGAAGAGCCGGGCGGCGGTGGTGCGCGGGCTAAAGTGCCTGGTTATCACGTAGGTGGTAAGAGCGGTACAGCGCGTAAGGCTGCGACCGGCACTAAAGGTTATGTGGACAAAGCCTACCGTTCCTTCTTTGCCGGTGTTGCACCTGTTGATAACCCACGCATTGCCGCGGTAGTCATGATTGATGAGCCCAGCGAGGGCGGTTATTACGGCGGTTTGGTGGCTGCGCCGGTATTTGGCAAAGTGATGGCTGGGGCACTGCGGTTGATGAATATTGCGCCAGACAATTTGCCGGAGCATCAACCAGCAACCGTTGCCGCTGCTCCGGTTAAAGGGGGGCGCATCTGATGCCAATGCCTCTGAATCAGCTTTTGCCGCAGGCCGATAGCGCCACATTGATTCGTGAACTGACACTGGATAGCCGCAAAGTGCTGCCGGGTGATTTGTTCCTGGCGGTGCCAGGTATCCAGCAAGATGGCCGCAACCATATAAATGATGCTGTCGCTCGTGGTGCCGCTGCGATTGCATACGAGGCCGATAACGCTCCTGATTTGAGTGTGCAGGGTGCCGAGTTGTTGCCGGTAAAAGGGCTGGCAGGGCAGTTGTCTGCATTGGCTGGACGCTTTTACGGTGAGCCGAGCCGTGGCCTGCATCTGGTCGGTGTGACCGGTACTAATGGCAAAACCAGTGTGACTCAGTTGCTGGCTCAGGCGCTTGATCGTCTTGGAGAACGTTGCGGCATTCTCGGGACACTGGGCAACGGCTTCTATGGCGAGCTTGAGCAAGGTCGGCATACAACACCTGACCCTGTGGGTGTGCAGGCTGCGTTGGCTGGTTTGAAAGCTGAAGGTGCCCGGGCTGTAGCTATGGAAGTTTCCTCCCATGGTCTGCATCAGGGGCGTGTCGCGGCTCTTGAGTTTGATGTGGCGGTGCTGACTAATCTGTCCCGCGATCATCTTGACTATCACGGTTCTATGGAGGCCTACGCTGAGGCCAAGGCGGCGCTCTTCGCATGGCCCAGCCTTCGCTGCCGGGTACTGAACCTAGACGATGCCTTCGGTCGCCAACTGGCTGAGCAAGCGCATGAATCCCGTCTCATCAGCTACAGCCTGAACGAAAGCCGTGCGTATTTATATTGTCGCGATGCACATTTTGACGATCACGGCGTTCGCGCCACGTTGGTGACGCCACAAGGTGAAGGCAGCCTGCGCAGTTCGCTGCTGGGGCGTTTCAACCTGAGCAACCTGCTGGCTGTGGTCGGCGCACTGTTGGGGATGGATTACCCGCTGGATGAAATTCTCAAGGTATTGCCCGAGCTGCAAGGCCCTATAGGCCGTATGCAGCGTCTCGGGGGTGCTGATAAGCCGCTGGTGGTTGTGGATTACGCCCATACCCCGGATGCGCTGGAAAAGGTTCTTGAAGCCATGCGTCCCCACGCCAAAGGCCGTCTGCTGTGCCTGTTTGGTTGTGGCGGTGACCGAGACGCCGGTAAGCGTCCGCTGATGGCGGCTGTTGTAGAGCGCCTGGCCGATGCTGTGCTGGTAACAGATGACAACCCACGAACTGAAGCACCTGAAGTGATTTTTGAAGATATTCGCGGCGGATTCAGCCAGCCGCAAAAGGTGCAGTTCGTACATGGGCGTGGTGCTGCTATCGCCCAGCTGATTGCCTCTGCACACGCTGATGATGTGTTGGTGCTGGCAGGCAAAGGCCATGAGGACTATCAGGAAATTAACGGTGTGCGTCAGCCGTTCTCTGATTTGATCGAAGCCGCTAATGCCCTTGCGGCCTGGGAGGCTGGCGATGCTTAAGCCTCTGCGTCTAGCTGAAGTTGCGGCAGCACTCAATGCTCAGGTAATCGGGGCTGATGTTGCGTTCTCTGGGGTCAGCACAGACAGCCGTGGCATTACTCAAGGACAACTGTTCGTTGCCTTGAGTGGGCCGCGTTTCGATGGCCATGACTACCTCAATGAAGTGGCGGGAAAAGGCGCCGTGGCAGCATTGGTGCAGCGACAAGTGCCGGGTGTGTCAATCCCACAACTGCTGGTGGCGGATACGCGCTTAGCCCTTGGTCAGTTGGGAGCGCTGAATCGCGCAGCCTTTAATGCACCTGTTGTTGCTATTACCGGCTCCAGTGGCAAAACCACTGTTAAGGAAATGCTCGCCAGCATTCTGCGAGAGGGGCTGGGCGGGCCGGTGCTGGCGACCCGCGGCAATCTCAATAACGATCTGGGCGCACCACTGACTCTGCTGGAGCTGGCGCCGGAACATGTTGCCGCCGTTATCGAGCTGGGTGCTAACCATGTCGGCGAAATTGCTTACACCGTCGCGCTGACTAAGCCGCAGGTTGCCTTGATCAACAATGCGGGCACTGCCCATGTCGGTGAATTTGGTGGGCCGGAAAAGATTGTCGAGGCTAAAGGTGAAATTCTCGAAGGATTGGGTGAGGGCGGTGTAGCCATCCTCAATCTGGATGACGCTGCTTTCGCGACTTGGCAGAAGCGAGCGCAAGGTCATCAGGTGCGCAGCTTTTCACAGCTCCATGTTGCGGCGGATGTCTATGCGAGTGATTTGGCTCGGGATGAGCGTGGTTGCCCGGTATTTACCCTGAATCAGGGGGGCGCCGACGCTATCCGCATCCAGCTTAACCTGCTGGGTGAACACAATGTCACCAATGCGTTGGCGGCTGCGGCTGCTGCACTCACGCTCGGCGTTACCCTTAAGTCAATCAAAGCTGGTTTGGAAAACCTGCAACCCGTTAAGGGGCGTGCAGTTGCTCTGCTGTCGGCCAGCGGTGTTCGCGTGATTGATGACAGCTATAACGCGAACCCAAGTTCTGTGTGTGCGGCTATTGATATCCTGGCCGGTTTTTCCACTCGTACTGTGCTGGTACTTGGGGATATTGGCGAGTTGGGCGCCTGGGCGGAACAAGGCCACCGTCAGGTGGGTAGCTATGCCGTTGGTAAAGTTGATGCGCTGTATGCAGTCGGGCCGCTGATGGCATTTGCTGTGAGTGAGTTCGGCCAAGGCGCACGTCACTTCGAGGATCAGGCCAGCCTGATTGAAGCTCTGCGAGGCGAGCAGAGCGGCACCACCATTCTAATTAAAGGTTCACGTAGCGCTGCGATGGAGAAAGTTGTAGCGGCGCTTTGTGGCACATCCGGGGAGATACACTAATGCTGCTGCTGTTGGCGGAATACCTGCAACAGTTCTACAAGGGTTTTGCAGTGTTTCAGTACCTGACACTGCGCGGCATCCTTGGCGTTTTAACTGCGCTGGCACTGGCTTTGTGGCTGGGGCCGTGGATGATTCGCACCTTGCAGGTCCGTCAGATTGGTCAGGCGGTGCGCAACGATGGCCCGCAATCGCATTTGTCGAAAAAGGGCACGCCAACTATGGGCGGCGCGCTGATTCTGACTGCCATCGCGGTTAGTACCTTGTTGTGGGCCGACCTCAGCAACCGTTACGTGTGGGTGGTGTTGGCTGTCACTCTGCTGTTCGGTGCCATTGGCTGGGTGGATGACTATCGCAAAGTCATAGAGAAAAACTCCCGTGGTCTGCCGAGCCGTTGGAAATATTTCTGGCAGTCCGTGTTTGGTCTGGGGGCTGCAATCTTCCTGTTTATGACTGCGCAAAGCCCGGTCGAAACTACGTTCTACATGCCGATGGTTAAAGACTTCGCTCTGGAGCTTGGTGTCGGCTTTGTGGTGCTGACTTATTTCGTCATTGTCGGCTCAAGCAACGCGGTTAACCTGACTGACGGCCTGGATGGCTTAGCGATTCTGCCAACTGTGCTGGTTGGTGGTGCGCTGGGCATTTTCTGCTACCTGTCTGGCCACGTTAAATTTGCCGAATACCTGCTGATCCCCTATGTACCGGGTGCTGGCGAGCTGATCGTTTTCTGTGCAGCTCTGGTGGGCGCAGGCTTGGGCTTCCTTTGGTTTAACACCTATCCGGCTCAAGTGTTTATGGGCGATGTGGGGGCGCTGGCACTGGGCGCAGCGCTCGGCACCATTGCTGTCATTGTTCGTCAGGAAGTAGTGCTGTTCATCATGGGCGGCATCTTCGTTGTGGAAACCCTGTCGGTGATTATCCAGGTCGCGTCATTCAAACTGACCGGCAAGCGTGTCTTCCGCATGGCACCCATTCACCACCATTTTGAATTGAAAGGCTGGCCTGAGCCGCGCGTGATCGTGCGTTTCTGGATCATCACCGTGATTTTGGTGCTGATTGGTCTGGCTACTTTGAAACTGCGTTGAGGAAAGCATGAGCCTGATTGCTTCTGACCATATGCGCATCGTTGTCGGCCTCGGCAAGAGCGGCATGTCTCTGGTGCGATTCCTCGCACGCCAGGGCCTGCCCTTTGCTGTGGTGGATACACGTGCCAACCCGCCGGAGCTGAGCACGTTGCGTGAACAGTATCCGCAGGTTGAAGTGCGCTGTGGCGGGCTGGATGTGGATTTCCTCTGCACTGCCAAAGAGCTCTTGGTCAGCCCTGGGCTCGCCATTGCAACGCCTGAGCTACAGGCTGCCGCTGCCCGTGGCGTGAAGTTATCCGGTGACATCGATCTGTTTGCTCGCTACGCCAAGGCACCGATCGTGGCCATTACAGGTTCCAACGCTAAGAGCACCGTAACCACCTTAGTGGGTGAAATGGCTGCGGCGGCGGGCAAGAAAGTGGCTGTGGGTGGCAACCTCGGCACCCCAGCGCTCGATTTACTGGCGGATGATGTCGAGTTGTATGTGCTGGAGCTGTCTAGCTTCCAGCTGGAAACCACACATCAGCTCAATGCTGAAGTGGCGACTTGCCTGAATATCAGCGAAGACCACATGGATCGCTATGCCGATCTGCAGGCGTACCACCTCGCCAAACACCGCATCTTCCGAGGCGCGAGCCAAGTTGTGGTGAATGCCGACGACGCACTCTCTCGTCCGCTGGTTGCAGATCAACTGCCGTGCACAGTTTTTGGCCTGGGTAAGCCCGACTTCAAGCGTTTTGGCCTTATCGAAGAACAGGGTGAGAAGTACTTGGCCTATCAGTTCGAAACACTGATGCCGGTACGCGAATTGAAAATCCGTGGTGCACACAACCAATCCAACGCACTCGCAGCCTTGGCATTGGGCCAGGCAGTCGGTCTTCCATTCGCACCGATGCTGGAAACCCTGCGCCAGTTTGCAGGCTTGCCACACCGTTGCCAGTGGGTGCGTGAGCTAAATGGCGTGAATTATTACGACGACTCCAAAGCGACCAACGTCGGTGCAGCATTGGCGGCGATTGAAGGCTTGGGCGCCGATATCGACGGGAAGCTGGTGCTGATTGCTGGTGGTGATGGTAAAGGCGCGGACTTTTCTGGACTCAAGGCACCTGTAGGACGCTTCTGCCGTTCAGTCGTGTTGCTTGGCCGTGATGCCGCACTGCTTGAGAGCGCATTGAGTGGCGCCACTGAGTTGGTTCGTGTGCAGACCTTAGAAGAGGCTGTGCAGCGTTGCGCTGAGCTGGCAAAAGCAGGTGATGCCGTACTGTTGTCCCCAGCCTGCGCAAGTCTGGATATGTTCAAAAACTTTGAGCAGCGTGGGCAGTTGTTCGCTCAAGCTGTAGGAGGGCTGAACTGATGCTGGCCCGCCTGTTAGCTGCACCGTCACCGCTGCGCAGCCCCCGTGGGATTGATATCGATTTCCCAATGCTGGCCGGCTGCCTGGCCTTGCTCGGGCTTGGTCTGGTGATGATTGCGTCCGCTTCAACTGAGGTGGCCGCGGCGCAGACAGGCAATCCAATGTATTACCTGATTCGCCACATTATTTATGTGGTGATCGGGGTTAGTGCTGCGCTGATGACATTGATGGTGCCGATGGCATTCTGGCAGAAGCACAGTGCCAAGCTGCTGCTGGTGGCTGTGGTGTGCCTGATTCTGGTGCTGCTGCCGGGTATTGGTCGCGAGGTCAACGGTGCGAAGCGTTGGATCGGTTTCGGCATCTTTAACTTGCAGCCTTCTGAGCTGGCCAAAGTCTTTACCGTGCTGTTCTTGGCCGGTTACATGGTCCGTCGTCAGGTTGAGGTCCGGGAAAAACTCAGTGGATTCATCAAGCCGCTGATGGTGCTGGGCCCCATCGCTGTGCTTCTGCTGGCTGAGCCAGACTTCGGTGCAACCGTGGTCTTGTTTGGCGCCTCGATTGCCATGCTGTTCTTAGGCGGCATCAATCTGGTGCGCTTTATCCCGCTGGGTATTGGCGTTCTGGCGGTCGGCATTCTGGTGATGACTAAAGAGTCCTACCGCTTGCAGCGTCTGACCAACTTCGTTGACCCATGGGCCGACCAATATGGTGCTGGTTATCAGCTGAGTCAGGCCCTGATTGCGTTCGGCCGTGGCGAGTGGCTGGGTGTTGGTCTGGGTAACAGCGTGCAAAAGCAGTTCTATCTGCCTGAAGCACACACTGACTTTGTGTTCTCGGTTCTGGCTGAAGAACTGGGCATGGTCGGGGCGCTGCTGACAGTGGCGCTGTTCGTGTTTGTCAGCGTGCGCGCACTTTATATCGGTCTTTGGGCGGAGAAGGCGAAACAATTCTTCTCGGCGTATGTCGCATACGGCCTGAGCTTTTTGTGGATCGGTCAGATCCTCATCAACATCGGTGTGAACATCGGGCGCTTGCCCACCAAGGGGCTGACCCTGCCGTTCCTCAGCTACGGTGGTAGTTCCCTGGTGATCTGCTGTGTCTGTCTGGCCATGTTGTTGCGCATTGAGTGGGAGCGTCGTACGCAGTTGGGCAGTGCAGAAGTGGAATTTAAAGAAGAAGACTTTTTTGATGTACAACCGGCCAGGGAGGTGCGCCATGCGCGGTAACGTCCTGATTATGGCCGGTGGTACCGGTGGCCACGTGTTCCCCGCGCTGGCCTGTGCCCGCGAGTTCCAAGCACGTGGTTACACCGTGCACTGGCTTGGTACGCCCCGTGGGATTGAGAATGAATTAGTGCCTGCAGCCAATATTCCGCTGCATTTAATTCAGGTTTCCGGTTTGCGCGGTAAGAGCAAGCTGTCTTTGCTGAAGGCACCGTTCCAGCTGATTAAGTCGCTGTTCCAGGCGCGTAAGGTGGTTCGCGAGCTGAAGCCGGTGTGTGTGCTTGGCATGGGTGGCTACGTCACCGGCCCTGGCGGTCTAGCGGCGCGTATGGGCGGTGTGCCGTTGATTATTCACGAGCAGAACGCTGTTGCGGGGACTGCTAACCGTGCGCTGGCGCCAATGGCAGCACGTATTTGCGAAGCGTTCCCAGGTACTTTCAGTTCGAGCGCGAAGTTGAGCAGCACCGGCAACCCTGTACGCGAAGAGTTGTTTCTGGAAACACCTCGCGATCCGTTGCGTAACCGCAAACCGCGCTTGCTGATTGTGGGGGGAAGCCTCGGTGCAGAACCGCTGAACAAGCTGCTGCCACAGGCGTTGGCTCAAGTGGCTGCTGAACTGCGCCCAGAGGTGATGCACCAAGCGGGTAAACAACACGATGGTGTTACCGCAGAGCGTTATCGCGAAGCGGGCGTCGAGGCTCAGGTCGCTCCTTTTATTAAAGACATGGCCCGCGCTTATGCCTGGGCTGATCTGGTGGTCTGCCGCGCAGGTGCACTGACCGTAAGCGAACTGGCTGCCGCTGGCCTGCCGGCGTTTTTGGTACCGCTGCCGCATGCGATTGATGATCACCAGACGCGCAATGCTGATTATTTGGCTAGCCAGGGCGCAGCCGTCCTGCTGCCGCAACATTCCACTGACGCGAGCAAACTGGCCGCGCAGCTGACTGAGGTTCTGATGCACCCCGAGCAACTGGAAAACATGGGGCAGATTGCACGTCGCCTGTCCAAACCTGATGCGACCCGCACCGTTGTCGATATCTGCCTGGAGGTGGCTCGTGGCTAAGTCTCCCGCTGCTGTTCGTTCAGAAGTCCGTCGTATGCGCCGTATTCGTCGTGTGCATTTCGTGGGTATCGGCGGTGCCGGTATGTGCGGTATTGCCGAGGTATTGCTGAATCTGGGTTACGAAGTATCAGGTTCTGACTTGAAGGTCTCGGCTGTAACCGAGCGCCTGGAAAGTTTTGGCGCACAGATTTTTATCGGTCACCGTGCCGAAAACGCTGAGCAGGCTGATGTGCTGGTGGTGTCCAGCGCGATCAACCCGAGCAACCCTGAAGTGGCAGTGGCCCTTGAGCGCCGTATCCCGGTGGTGCCGCGTGCTGAGATGCTGGCCGAGTTGATGCGCTATCGCCACGGTATCGCAGTGGCGGGCACTCATGGCAAAACTACCACTACCAGTTTGCTGGCTTCGGTCTTTGCGGCCGGTGGCCTGGACCCAACGTTCGTAATCGGCGGCCGTCTGAATGCTGCGGGCACCAATGCCCAGCTTGGCAGCAGCCGCTACCTG
Source organism: Pseudomonas mendocina (assembly GCA_037482215.1). Lineage (NCBI taxonomy): Bacteria > Pseudomonadati > Pseudomonadota > Gammaproteobacteria > Pseudomonadales > Pseudomonadaceae > Ectopseudomonas > Ectopseudomonas mendocina. The sequence goes on along the minus strand of CP148074.1, from coordinate 3,661,362 downwards.
ATTGCCGAAGCCGATGAAAGTGACGCCAGCTTCCTGCATTTGCAGCCGATGGTTGCAGTGGTCACCAACATCGACATGGATCACATGAGTACCTATGAAGGTGACTTCAATAAACTGAAGAAGACCTTCATCGACTTCCTGCACAACCTGCCGTTCTACGGTCTGGCGGTTCTGTGTGTGGATGATCCGTATGTGCGTGAAATTCTGCCGCAGGTGGCGCGCCCAACCGTGACCTACGGTTTCAGCGAAGACGCCGATGTGCGTGCCATCAATGTTCGTCAGGAGGGGATGCGTACCTATTTCACCGTACTGCGCCCTGATCACGAGCCGCTGGATGTGTCGGTCAATATGCCGGGCAACCACAACGTATTGAACTCTCTGGCGACCATCGCCATTGCTACCGATGAGGGCATCACTGACGAAGCCATCATTCAGGGGCTGGCGGGTTTCCAGGGCGTAGGCCGTCGCTTCCAAGTTTATGGTGAGCTGCCGGTAGAAGGTGGCAGTGTGATGCTGGTGGACGACTATGGTCACCATCCGCGCGAAGTGGCCGCTGTAATCAAAGCGGTGCGTGGTGGTTGGCCTGAGCGTCGTTTGGTCATGGTGTATCAGCCGCACCGTTATAGCCGCACCCGTGATCTGTATGAGGACTTCGTGCAGGTGCTGGGTGATGTCAAAGTGCTGATGCTGATGGAAGTCTATCCAGCTGGCGAAGAACCGATCCCAGGTGCAGATAGCCGCAATCTGTGTCACAGCATCCGTCAGCGTGGCCAGCTTGACCCGATTTATGTGGAGCGTGGTGTTGACCTCGCGCCAATCGTAAAACCGCTGCTGCGCGCTGGCGACATCCTGCTGTGTCAGGGGGCTGGTGATATTGGCGGTCTGGCTCCGCAATTGCTGAAGAGCCCGCTGTTTGCTACTGCCGAAGGTGAGTCGAAATGAGTGCGGTGTCCCTGAAGAGCCAGGTTCCGGCCAGCGCCTTCGGACGCGTGGCAGTGCTGTTCGGCGGTAAAAGCGCCGAGCGCCCAGTCTCGCTGAAATCAGGCGCTGCGGTGTTGGATGCGTTGCAAGCCGCTGGCGTTAATGCATTCGGCATTGATGTTGGGGATGACCTGTTGCATCGCCTGAACAACGAGCAAATTGACCGCGCTTTTATCGTGCTGCACGGCCGTGGCGGTGAAGATGGTTCCATGCAAGGTCTGTTGGAGTGTGCCGGTATTCCATACACCGGTAGTGGCATCCTGGCCTCGGCACTGGCAATGGATAAGCTGCGTACCAAGCGTGTGTGGCTGAGTCTGGGCCTGCCAACTCCTGCCCACGCAGTTCTGAGCTCGCCGGACGATTGCCGCAAAGCGGCTGCAGAGTTGGGTTTTCCGCTAATCGTTAAACCTGCCCATGAAGGCTCCAGCATTGGTATGGCAAAGGTCGAGGACATTGACGGCCTGATCGCTGCCTGGAAAGACGCCAGCCGCTATGACGCACAGGTTCTGGTTGAACAGTGGATCGCCGGACCTGAGTTCACCGTTGCCATGCTGCGCGGGCAAGTGCTGCCACCGATTGCATTGGGAACGTCCCATAGTTTTTACGATTACGACGCCAAGTATCTGGCCAATGACACTCAGTACCGGATTCCTTGCGGTCTTTCTGCTGAGAAAGAGGCCGAACTGCGTGACTTGACTGCTCGTGCTTGTGAGGCAGTCGGTACCCAAGGCTGGGCGCGCGTTGATGTGATGCAGGATGCCAATGGCCAGTTCTGGTTATTGGAAGTGAATACGGTCCCGGGGATGACTGATCACAGCTTGGTGCCGATGGCGGCGCAAGCAGCTGATCTGAATTTCCAGGAACTGGTGTTGGCCATTTTGGCTGACAGTCTGGAAGCACGAGGTTAATTCGCCATGACCATCTCTTTGCGTCACCAGTCAGGACCTGCTCGCGCTCCGCTGCGCGGCAAGCCTGTGCCTCGCGGTGCGAGCCGTCTGGTGGCGAAGGAGCCAATCAGCCGGCGTCTGACTGCGCCCAAGGTTAGTTTTTCCTGGGTGCGCCGTGTGACCTGGCCGCTGTTGTTGATTGGGCTTGGGTTTGGCACCTATGAGTTGTCAGTCCGGGCGTTGCCCTATGCCGATCAGCCGATTTCCAAGATCAGCGTCGAGGGTGATCTGGGCTATGTGAACCAGCAGGCTGTGCAAGATCGTATTGCGCCCTATGCCAGTGCGACCTTTTTCAGTGTGGACTTGCCGGGGCTGCGCCACGATCTGGAAGCGATGCCTTGGATTGCCAGTGCTCAAGTGCGCCGAGTATGGCCTGATCAACTGGTGGTGCGGTTGGAAGAACAGCTGCCGATTGCCCGTTGGGGGGATGAAGCGTTGCTGAACAACCAGGGGGGCGCATTCGCACCTCAGGAGTTGAAGAATTATCAGCATTTACCGCAGCTGTATGGGCCTAAGCGGGCACAGCAGCGGGTGATGCAGCAGTATCAGGTACTCAGTCAGATGCTTCGGCCTCTGGGCTTCACGGTGGCGCGCTTGGAATTGCGTGAGCGCGGTAGCTGGTTCCTGTCCACCGGGCAGGGCATTGAGTTGTTGCTCGGCCGTGATCATGTGGTTGAGAAGATGCGCCGCTTTGCGAGCATCTGGAACAAGGCTCTGAAAGAGCAACAAGAGAATATTGCGCGGATCGATTTGCGTTATGCCAACGGCCTGGCTGTGGCATGGCGTGAGCCGGTGGCGCCTGTAGCGGGTGAAACCGCTGCTATGCAGTGATTTAGGAGAACTATAAAGCCATGGCAAACGTGCAGAGCGGCAAGATGATCGTAGGCCTCGATATCGGCACATCCAAGGTTGTGGCCTTGGTGGGTGAGGTTAATGCTGATGGTCAGCTGGAGGTGGTCGGCATCGGCACGCATCCGTCGCGCGGCCTAAAGAAGGGCGTGGTGGTGAATATTGAGTCCACTGTGCAATCTATTCAGCGCGCAGTGGAGGAGGCCCAGCTGATGGCGGGTTGCCGGATTCACTCGGCTTTCGTCGGTATTGCCGGCAACCACGTGCGCAGCCTGAACAGCCACGGCATTGTGGCCATCCGTGATCGTGAAGTCAGCGGTGCTGACCTCGAACGAGTGCTGGATGCTGCACAAGCTGTGGCGATTCCGTCCGATCAGCGAGTGCTGCATACACTGCCGCAGGACTATGTAATCGACAATCAGGAAGGCGTGCGCGAGCCGCTGGGGATGTCCGGCGTACGTCTTGAGGCCAAGGTGCATGTGGTCACCTGTGCGGTCAATGCTGCACAGAACATTGAAAAATGTGTGCGTCGCTGCGGGTTGGAAGTGGATGACATCATCCTTGAGCAGTTGGCTTCTGCTTACTCCGTTCTGACTGATGATGAAAAGGAACTGGGCGTTTGCTTGGTGGACATTGGCGGTGGCACTACCGACATCTGCATTTTCACTGAAGGGGCGATTCGTCATACCGCGGTGATCCCAATTGCGGGTGATCAGGTAACAAATGACATCGCAATGGCATTACGCACTCCTACTCAGTACGCAGAAGAGATTAAGATTAGGTACGCTTGTGCACTTGCCAAATTGGCAGGTGCAGGCGAGACGATCAAGGTGCCGAGTGTGGGGGACCGTCCGCCTCGCGACCTGTCTCGCCAGTCTCTGGCAGAAGTTGTTGAGCCCCGTTACGACGAACTGTTCACCCTGATTCAGGGCGAGCTGCGCCGTAGTGGTTATGAAGATTTGATTCCGGCCGGCATCGTGCTGACCGGCGGCACCGCGAAAATGGAAGGTGCCGTAGAACTGGCTGAGGAGATTTTCCATATGCCGGTTCGTCTGGGGGTACCGCAGGGCGTCAAAGGTCTGGCCGATGTTGTACGCAACCCGATTTATTCGACGGGTGTCGGCCTGCTGATGTACGGCCTGCAGAAGCAGACTGATGGTATTTCCATGTCAGTGGGCAGTTACAGCGATGAACCTAAGGCTCCGGTTTTGGAGCGTTTGAAGCGTTGGGTTCAGGGCAACTTCTGATTTGTTGTAGGCGTAAAAAACTAGAAAGTTATAAAAGGAGAGGGAAATGTTCGAACTCGTAGATAGCGCACCTCAAAGTGCAGTAATCAAAGTTATCGGTGTCGGTGGTGGCGGTGGTAACGCCGTCAATCACATGGCCAAGAACAACATGGAAGGCGTCGAGTTCATCTGCGCCAACACTGATGCGCAAGCATTGAAAAACATCGGTGCCCGCACCATCCTGCAACTGGGCACTGCGGTGACCAAGGGCTTGGGTGCTGGCGCTAATCCTGAAGTCGGCCGTCAGGCGGCGATGGAAGATCGTGAGCGTATTGCTGAAGTTTTGGCGGGCACTGACATGGTCTTCATCACCACTGGTATGGGTGGCGGTACCGGTACCGGCGCTGCACCTGTGATCGCTCAGGTCGCCAAAGAAATGGGCATTCTGACTGTGGCTGTGGTTACCCGTCCGTTCCCGTTCGAAGGCCGTAAGCGCATGCAGATCGCTGAGGAGGGCATCCGTGCTCTGTCTGAAAGCGTCGACTCGCTGATCACCATCCCGAACGAAAAGCTGCTGACCATCTTGGGTAAAGACGCCAGCCTTCTGTCTGCGTTTGCCAAGGCTGACGACGTGCTCTCCGGCGCGGTGCGTGGTATCTCCGACATCATCAAGCGTCCAGGCATGATCAACGTCGACTTTGCCGACGTTAAGACTGTAATGAGCGAAATGGGCATGGCAATGATGGGGACTGGTTGCGCCAGTGGCCCGAATCGTGCGCGTGAAGCTACTGAAGCCGCCATCCGCAACCCACTGCTGGAAGACGTAAACCTGCAGGGCGCCCGTGGCATTCTGGTTAACATCACTGCCGGTCCGGATCTGTCCCTGGGTGAGTACTCCGACGTGGGTAACATCATTGAACAATTCGCTTCCGAGCACGCAACCGTCAAGGTTGGTACCGTGATTGATCCGGATATGCGTGACGAGCTGCACGTGACTGTGGTTGCAACCGGTCTGGGTGCGCGTCTGGAAAAACCTGTGAAGGTTGTCGACAACACCGTAGCGGTAAGCGCCGCTCCAGTAGCGCAGGCTCCGGCTGCACGTCCAGAAACGGGTGTGAACTACAAGGACTATGAGCGTCCGACCGTTCAGCGTCAGAGCCACAGCGGTGCAGCAACTGCTGCCAAGCTGAATCCGCAGGACGACATGGACTATCTGGACATTCCAGCATTCCTGCGTCGTCAGGCTGATTGATAAAATTTATCAGGAGTATTGGGGTGATTGGTGTTCAGCAAAGGTCGGTTCTGCTATTATCCCCGACCATTGTTGAAAACAATTCGCAACTAGTGCTATAGCGGCCCAAGCCATGATCAGACAACGTACCCTGAAGAACATCATCCGTGCCACCGGCGTCGGCCTGCATTCCGGGGAGAAGGTATACCTGACCCTGAAGCCGGCACCTGTGGACACCGGTATCGTGTTCCGTCGCACCGACCTCGACCCTGTCGTGGAAATCCCTGCGCGTGCAGGTAATGTCGGTGAAACCACCATGTCGACCACTTTGGTCAATGGTGATGTGAAAGTGGATACGGTTGAGCATTTGCTTTCGGCCATGGCAGGACTGGGAATCGATAACGCCTACGTCGAACTCTCAGCTTCTGAAGTGCCGATTATGGATGGCAGTGCCGGCCCCTTTGTATTCCTGATTCAGTCTGCTGGTTTGCAAGAGCAGGACGCCCATAAGAAGTTCATCCGCATTCTTCGTGAGGTCACAGTGGAAGAGGGCGACAAGCGCGCCACTTTCGTACCTTTTGAAGGGTTTAAGGTGTCCTTCGAGATCGACTTCGATCATCCGGTGTTCCGCAACCGCACCCAGTCGGCGAGCGTCGACTTCTCCAGCACATCCTTTGTGAAGGAAGTGAGTCGTGCGCGGACATTCGGTTTTATGCGTGATATCGAGTACCTGCGTTCTCATAACCTGGCACTCGGCGGCAGCGTAGATAACGCCATTGTCGTGGATGAATTCCGTGTGTTGAACGAAGACGGCCTGCGTTACGAGGACGAATTTGTTAAGCACAAGATTCTTGATGCGATTGGTGATCTCTATCTGCTGGGTAACAGCCTGATTGGTGAGTTCAAGGGCTTCAAGTCGGGGCATGCGCTGAATAATCGCTTGCTACGTACCTTGATAGATCAGCCCGATGCATGGGAAGTGGTCACTTTCGATGACCCAAACACTGCACCAATCTCTTACATGCGCCCGGTTGCGGCCGTGTAACGCAATACCCTCTTCCTTTATTCGAGGCCACCTTCAGGTGGCCTCTTTTTTTGCGGCTATTATTTTTGCCGGGTTTGCGGAGGTTTCTGCGCGTGTTGCGCTAAACGCTCTAGTGCGGCACGTAGTCGCGGATCGGTGATCCCCTCTGCGCTTGCCTGGATGTGCTCTGCAGCCGAATTTGAGAGCGTCACAGAATGTAGGGTATTTCCCATTTCGGCAGTTGTGGGTTGCACCTTGAACAGAATCTTCGTTAAGGTCGCGAACTCTTCGAGGGCCTGAAGCTGCTTTAGCAACCTTTTTTGCTGATAGCGCAGGCGCGTTGCCCAGTGACCGTCGGTAATGATCAACAGCAGGCAGCCTTCCCGGAAGGTGGCCACACGGCAGTGTTCACGAGCGGCAGGTTGGAGCTGGCTGGCCAGCAATTGTTGTAGACGGTCGGTGTGTAAGGCCTGTTTGAACAGGGCTTGCAGGGGCTTGGCTTCACGCAGCAGGGCTGCGGGAGAACGCGCTGGTGATGGCCTGAAAGTCATGGCAAAAGCCTGATTAATAATTACCTGAAATGAACAGGGAGCATGGTAGCAGAGAGATGCTGCCTGCTCAGGCTTCTTAATTTATGGAGTGGAAGCTATGCAGATTATTCTGCTGAGCCGGAAGCACGGCGCAGCTCGTACACTCACCTTGGATATTCGCTGGATCATGCTGGCTTGTAGTGCGACCTTGGTTGCCGCCCTGGCGGGAGGTGTTGCTGCCGGTGCCTGGTGGTCGTCGAGTAAGGCAAGTGGGCTTGAGGCGAGTCAACTCACTGATGTTCTGGATCAGCAACGCGCTGAGGTGACAGAGGTGCGCCGTGATGCGCAGCGTCAGTTAGATGCATTCGCGGCACATGTGGCAGAGCTACAGGCGCGACTGACTCGTTTGGATGCGTTGGGTGAACGACTGACCGAGCTGGCTGATCTTGATGCCAGTGAGTTCGACTTTTCTCTGAATGTTGGCCAAGGTGGTGCTGAAGACATGCTGGGCGATCAGGCCTATGCGCCACCAGCCTTTATGAGCGCGCTGGACGAGCTGGCTGCACGTGTCGATCTGCGTGAGCAGCAGCTGGAAACCCTTGAGCAACTGATTGGTGAGCGGCAGCTGAGTGCGGCTGAGAGCCTTGCAGGCATGCCGGTGCGTAAAGGTTACATTTCCTCGCCGTACGGACGCAGGGTACATCCGCTTACCGGGCGTTTGAGTGGGCATAAAGGTGTTGATTTTGCCGCTAAGCCCGGCAGTGATGTGGTGGCTGTTGCTGCTGGAGTGGTTACCTTCTCTGGGGTGAAGTCTGGCTACGGCAATACCATCGAGATCAGCCACGCCGATGGCTACACGACGCTCTACGCCCACAATAAAAGTAACAAAGTGCAGATCGGTGATCTGGTTCAGCGCGGTGAAACCATCGCAAAGGTAGGCCGCAGTGGCCGGGCCAGTGGCTATCATGTGCACTTTGAAGTGATTAAGAATGGGCAGCAGGTCAACCCCGCCAGTTACATTGCTCGTGTAGATGTCGAAGAATAACGTAGCTTTCCTCCTTCGCATTTCCGAGTAGAATGCCCCCTTCGCATGCAGCCATGATGGCTGCCTGGGTCGCGTTGATGCCTCCCACAACCCATACGCCTGGAAGATCCTGTCGATATGTTTGCGCCTTTGTTGAAAAAACTCTTTGGAAGCAAGAACGAGCGTGAAGTCAAACGCATGCTTAAGGCGGTACAGGCCGTCAATGCATTTGAAGAGAAGATGCTCGCGCTGTCAGATGAACAGTTGCGCGCCAAAACGGAAGAATTCAAAGCCCGGCTGGCAAAAGGCGAAACACTTGATCAGCTCCTCCCTGAAGCCTTTGCTGTGGCCCGTGAGGCCGGTAAGCGCGTCATGGGCATGCGTCACTTCGACGTACAGCTGATTGGCGGTATGGCCCTGCACGAAGGCAAGATTGCCGAGATGCGTACGGGGGAAGGTAAAACCCTGGTGGGTACATTGGCGGTGTATCTGAACGCCCTGTCCGGTAAGGGTGTACACGTGGTTACGGTCAACGACTACTTGGCCCGCCGTGACGCCAACTGGATGCGTCCGCTGTATGAGTTTCTGGGCTTGACCGTGGGTATTGTTACCCCGTTTATGCCGCCGGAAGAAAAACGCGCCGCTTATGCTGCCGATATTACTTACGGCACAAACAACGAATTTGGTTTCGATTACCTACGCGACAACATGGCGTTTAGCCTGGACGAGAAATTCCAGCGTGAACTCAATTTCGCGGTGATCGACGAAGTCGACTCCATTCTGATCGACGAAGCTCGTACCCCTCTGATCATTTCCGGTCAGGCTGAAGACAGCTCCCGTCTGTATATCGAAATCAACAAGCTAATTCCTCGCCTCAAGCTGCATGTAGAAGAGGAAGAGGGCGTGGTCACTCAGGAAGGCCACTACAAAGTTGACGAGAAGGCGCGTCAGGTTGAGCTGAATGAAGCCGGCCACCTGTATGTTGAGGACATGCTCACCGAAGCCGGCCTACTGGCAGAGGGAGAAAGCCTCTATTCCGCGCACAACCTCAGCCTGCTGACCCACGTATATGCGGGGCTGCGTGCGCACAAACTGTTCCATCGCAACGTCGAATACATTGTGCAGAATGGTCAGGTTATCCTGATTGACGAGCACACCGGGCGTACCATGCAAGGTCGTCGCCTGTCCGAAGGTTTACATCAGGCCATCGAAGCTAAAGAGGGCGTGAATATCCAGGCCGAGAGTCAGACACTGGCTTCGACCACCTTCCAGAACTACTTCCGCCTGTACAACAAGCTGTCCGGCATGACCGGTACGGCTGATACCGAAGCATTTGAATTCCGCCAGATCTACGGTCTGGACGTGGTGGTTATCCCGACGCACCGTCCGATCGCCCGTAAAGATTTCAATGACTTGGTGTACCTGACCCAGGAAGAGAAATACGCCGCCATCGTTAACGATGTGAAGGAGTGTATGGCTCAAGGTCGTCCGATTCTGGTCGGTACAGCCTCGATTGAAAGCTCCGAATATGTTTCCCGCCTGTTGGAAAAAGAAGGTATTGAGCACAAGGTGCTTAACGCCAAGTTCCACGAGAAGGAAGCTGAGATTATCGCCCAGGCCGGTCGCCCGGGTGCGCTGACGATCGCCACTAACATGGCTGGTCGCGGTACCGATATTCTGCTGGGCGGCAACTGGGAAGTCGAAGTTGCCAATCTGGAAAATCCAACGCCCGAGCAGATTGCTCAGGTCAAAGCCGAATGGCAGAAGCGTCACCAACAAGTTATTGAGGCTGGTGGTCTGCACGTAATTGCTTCTGAGCGTCATGAGTCCCGCCGTATCGACAACCAGCTGCGTGGTCGTGCTGGCCGTCAGGGTGACCCAGGTTCCAGCCGCTTCTACCTGTCGCTGGAAGATAACCTGATGCGCATCTTCGCCTCTGATCGGGTGAAGAACTTCATGAAGGCACTCGGCATGCAGTCTGGCGAAGCCATCGAGCATCGCATGGTCAGCAATGCTATTGAGAAGGCACAGCGCAAAGTTGAAGGCCGCAACTTCGACATGCGTAAACAGCTGCTGGAATACGATGACGTGGCGAACGAGCAGCGTAAGGTGATTTATCACATGCGCAACACGTTGCTGGCGGCAGATAACGTCGGTGAGACCATTGAAGAGTTCCGCCGCGAAGTCGTGGAAAGCACGATCAATGCTCATATTCCACCGCAGTCTCTGCCTGAGCAGTGGGATATTTCTGGGCTGGAAGAGGCTATCTTCTCTGGCTTTGGCCTGCGTCTGCCCGTCCAGCAGTGGCTGGACGAAGATGACAAACTCTATGAGGAAACCCTGCGTGAACGGATCCTCAATGAGTTGCTAGCTGCCTATAACGCGAAAGAAGATGAGGCTGGAGCTGAGGCGCTGCGTACCTTCGAGAAGCAGATTCTGCTGCGTGTTCTGGATGATCTGTGGAAGGATCACCTGTCGACCATGGATCACCTGCGTCATGGTATTCACCTGCGCGGTTATGCTCAGAAGAACCCGAAACAGGAATACAAGCGCGAGTCCTTTAACCTGTTCCAGGAACTGTTGGAGTCCATCAAGCGTGACACCATCCGCGTTCTGAGCCATGTGCAGGTTCGCCGTGAAGATCCGGCAGAGGAAGAAGCGCGTCTGCGTCGCGAGGCTGAAGCCCTGGCTCAACGTATGCAGTTCCAACATGCCGATGCTTCCGCCTTGCAAGAGGAAGAGCAGGATCAGGAGCAAGATGGCAGCACGATTTCTGCTACCACTGCGCCTGTACGCACTGAACCCAAAGTGGGCCGTAACGAGCTGTGCCCATGTGGCTCCGGCAAGAAGTACAAACACTGTCACGGTCAGATCACCTGATCTAACCGCTGAAACGGTCTTGCAGCTAGCTGCCGGGCCGCTTCACATGACGCCGCGTCCGGGATTTCCGTTCGCGGCGTTTTACCATCACAATCCGCCCTGTTAGCTGAAGGAGTGTCCCATGGCTGTTGGTCTTGGCCCGTTGTCTACCCTACACCCGGTCGCCGGTTTTGAACTGGGCATCGCTTCTGCGGGCATCAAGCGTCCGGGGCGCAAGGATGTAGTGGTGATGCGATGTGCTGAAGGCTCCACCGTAGCCGGTGTATTCACCCTGAACGCCTTCTGCGCAGCTCCGGTGATTTTGGCCCGTAAGCGTGTGACTGGAACCGTACGTTACCTGTTAACCAACACTGGCAATGCCAACGCCGGGACAGGTGAAGAGGGTCTGAAAAACGCTGAGCGCACCTGTGCCGCGTTGGCGAAACTGGCGGGTGTTGATGAAGCCTCCGTATTGCCGTACTCAACTGGTGTTATCGGCGAGCCGTTGCCGGTAGAGAAGATCGAAGGAGCGCTGCAGGCTGCTCTGGATAACCTCTCCGAGAACAACTGGGCGGATGCTGCAGCTGGCATCATGACCACAGATACTCAGCCCAAAGGGGCAAGCCGTCAGTTTGAACATGATGGCGTGACCATCACTGTGACTGGCATCAGTAAGGGTGCAGGGATGATCAAACCGAACATGGCGACCATGCTCGGCTATATCGCCACTGACGCTAAAGTGGCTCAAGGTGTACTGCAAGACCTGCTGCGTGATGCCGCTAACAAGTCCTTCAACCGCATTACCATTGATGGCGACACGTCTACCAACGACTGCTGCATGCTGATCGCTACCGGCAAGGCTGCGCTGCCTGAAATTACCTCGGCCAGTGGTGAGCTGTTCGCCAAGCTGAAAGAGGCGGTGTTTGCGGTGAGCATGGAAGTGGCCCAGGCTATCGTTCGTGATGGTGAAGGCGCAACCAAATTTGTGACCGTCGAAGTGAACGGTGGTGCGACGCATCAGGAATGCCTGGATGTCGGCTATGCCGTTGCCCACTCGCCACTGATCAAAACTGCTCTGTTTGCCTCCGACCCGAACTGGGGCCGTATTTTGGCCGCTGTTGGCCGCGCCGGTGTACCACAGCTGGATGTCAGCTTGATCGACGTGTATCTGGGGGACGTCTGCATTGCCAGCCGTGGTGGGCGCGCTGCCACGTACACCGAAGCGCAAGGCGCTGCGGTGATGGCGAAGGAAGAAATCAGCATTCGCATCGAGCTGGGCCGTGGTAACTGCAGTGAAACCATCTGGACCACTGACCTGTCTCACGAGTATGTGAAGATCAACGCTGAATATCGCACCTAATTAGGCGGTTCTGATCTCGGCTGAGTATTTCCGTTGTCTGCCATCGTGCAGGCAGCGGAAATCTGCTTTCTGGGGCTGTGATTTTTAGCCCTGTTATGTTTTTCGCTGGTATTAAGAGTCTTCCGGCCATTGTTGTTGAGCACTGGCCGCTCGTCGTCCAAAAGGAAAGTCTGGCATGAAGCGTATTCATGTAGCCGCTGCGGTTATCCGTGGCACCGATGGCCTGATCCTGCTGGCCAAACGCCCTGATGATAAGCATCAAGGGGGACTATGGGAGTTCCCCGGTGGCAAGGTTGAGGACGGCGAAAGTGTGCAACACGCATTGGCTCGTGAGCTGGAGGAGGAGCTTGGGATTGTTCCCAGCCGCAGCCGGCCACTGATTCAGGTACGCCATGACTACGCGGATAAGCATGTGCTGCTGGATGTGTGGGAGGTTACTGAGTTTACGGGGAAGCCGCACGGTGCTGAAGGCCAAGCGCTGGCGTGGGTCAGCCAGAAGCAGCTGGATGATTATGAGTTTCCTGAGGCCAATAAGCCGATTGTGGCTGCTGCCCGTCTGCCTGAACGCTATCTGATTACCCCGGAGGGCTTGAGTGCACCAGAGCTCATACGTGGTGTACAAAAAGCTTTGAGCAGCGGTATTCGCTTGTTGCAGCTGCGCGCTCCAGCCATGTTTGATGCGCAATACCGCGATTTGGCTGTTGATGTGATGGGGCTGTGCGCAGGTAAGGCTCAGGTCATGCTTAAAGGGCCTTTGGAATGGTTGGGGGACTTTCCCGCCGCTGGTTGGCATCTCACCTCAAAGCAGTTACGCCAATACGCCGCCAATGGCCGTCCTTTCCCACCGCATCGCTGGCTGGCGGCCTCCTGCCACAGTGCTGAAGAACTCACTCTGGCGGCACAGATGGGTGTGGATTTTGTAACCCTATCGCCAGTGCAGCCAACAGCGACACATCCCGAGGCGACTCCTTTGGGGTGGGAGCAAACTGCGAACCTGCTACAGAGCTATAACCAGCCGGTTTATTTGCTGGGTGGTGTGACACCGGCCGATCTGGAGCGCGCTTGGCAAATCGGCGCACAGGGTGTTGCGGGGATCCGCGCGTTCTGGCCAGAGTGAGCCTTGTCACATGACTAAGCAGGCGTTCGTGGCCTGGCTCAAAGCGTTCTGGCCTGCACCTATGACGGTTAGTCGCAGTGAGCGTGTGCTGAGCTGTATTGGCGCACTGCTGGGGCTTTTGTTCAGTGGCTGGTTGTGTGGTGAGGCGCTGGGCAGTGCCAGCCCTTGGCTGATTGCGCCGATGGGGGCTTCTGCAGTTCTTCTGTTTGCAGCACCGGCCAGCCCATTGGCTCAGCCTTGGTCGATCATCGCTGGCAACATTGTGTCCGCGCTTGTGGGTGTAACCTGTGCAACGTGGCTGGGTCACAGCGCCGCTGTTGCGGCTCTGGCCGGTGGTCTGGCTATTGGCGGCATGTTTGCTTTGCGTTGTCTGCATCCTCCTGGTGGAGCTGTAGCCTTGACTGCGGTATTGGCTGGGTCGGAAATCAGTCAGCTGGGTTATCACTTTGCTTTGTATCCGGTTGCGGTCAATTCCTTCGCTTTGCTGCTGATTGCCCTGATATTCAACAACCTCCTGCGTCGTCAGTACCCGCATCGGCCTATGGCTCCGGCTAATGTGCATAAGACCCGTGATCCGTTGCCCAGCGCCCGCGTAGGTTTTACCTCTGATGATTTGGATGAGGTCCTGAAGGTCCGGGGGGAGTTGCTGGACATATCCCGTGATGATCTGGAAGAGATTCTCCAGCAAACTGAAGTGCAGGCGTTTAACCGGCGCTTCGGAGAGGTGCGCTGTGCTGACATCATGTCGCGGGATGTTCTGAGCCTTGCGCCTCAAGCGTCGTTGCAGGTTGCTCGGGAACAGCTTCTAATTCATCGTCTGAACGCCATGCCGGTAGTTGGCCCGCAGCAGGAAGTGCTGGGCCTTCTGACGCTGCATGACCTGCTGGGTTCTGCGGCGGATAGCACTGAGGTCAGTCGTTGTATGCGCACTGATGTGCCGACCTGCCGGGCTCAGTGGCCGGTGGCGGATTTGTTGCGAACGCTGGCGGACAGTGATGATCACCATGTTGTTGTGGTTGATGAACAGAACCGCTTGCAGGGGATTATCAGCCAGTCCGATCTGCTGGCGGCCTTGTATCGTATCGCCTTGCACAGCTCTGCTGAGCCTCTCTTTCACTGAGTTTGCCCATGTCTGTTGAAGCCCGTTCTCCCTCAAATATGCGCCCTAGTACGTTGTTTTTGCCGGTAGGGAAATGGAGCACTGTGTTTGAGTGCTTATGCGAGCATTTCCCGGCAATTGCTGCGGATGTCTGGCGTGAGCGCTTTGAGCGGGGGCGAGTGCTGGACGCAGAGGGGCAGGCGTTAACCTTGGCCAGTGCGTATCGGGCTGGGCTGAAAGTGCATTACTTCCGTGAAGTTCCGAACGAGACGCCTATTCCATTCGAGGCTCAGGTGCTGCATGTGGATGATCATCTGCTGGTGGCTGATAAGCCGCATTTTCTGCCGGTCATGCCTGCAGGGCAGTACGTTGAGCAAACCTTGCAAGCGCGTCTGGCCAAGCTGACCGGAAACGCCGATTTAGTACCACTGCACCGGATTGACCGGCACACCGCCGGGCTGGTCTTATTTTCCACCAATCGTGAGACGCGGGGCCTATACCAGGCGTTGTTCCGCGAGCGGGAAATGGGTAAGTGCTATGAAGCCCTGGCTCCGGCTCTACCTCATCTGCAATTTCCGCTGCTGCGCAAAACGCGTCTGGTGGATAGCCAGCCATTTTTCCGAATGGAGGAGGGTGAGGGTGAATCGAACACGGAGACGCGCATTGAAGTTGCAGAGCGTCTGGGTGAACTGTGGCTGTACCGGTTATTCCCGGTGACGGGTAAGAAGCATCAGCTGCGGGTGCATTTGGCAGCGTTAGGGGCGCCGATTTTGCACGATCCGTTTTATCCACAGGTCAGTGCTACACCTGACGCCCCCGACGATTACAGCAAGCCGCTGAAGTTGCTCGCGCGGGGGCTGGAGTTTGTTGATCCAGTGACTGGGCAATTGCGTC
This sequence comes from Pseudomonas mendocina, assembly GCA_037482215.1. Taxonomy (NCBI): domain Bacteria; kingdom Pseudomonadati; phylum Pseudomonadota; class Gammaproteobacteria; order Pseudomonadales; family Pseudomonadaceae; genus Ectopseudomonas; species Ectopseudomonas mendocina. Next base: position 3,646,221 of record CP148074.1, on the reverse strand, counting down.
AGTTCACCAGCCAACTCAGTCTGCTGTAACGGCTCAGGCCTGGGGTTTCGCAGCAGGCTGCCAGAGCACTTCATTGACTTGCATGCGCTTGGCGATCAGGCGTGAGGCCACGAACAGCAAGTCCGACATCCGGTTGACATAGGCCAGGCCCACCGCGCGCACCGGCTCATGCGCATTAAGGCTTTGGCAGCGACGCTCGGCGCTACGAGCCAAGCTACGGCAGACGTGAGCTTGGGCGATCAAGCGGGAACCACCAGGGAGGATGAAGTTTTCCAACGGGCCGACCTCTTCGTTCCAACGGTCGATGGCGGCCTCTAGGCGTTCGATTTCTTCAGCCTGGAGGGCCTGGTACTCAGGCATGGCCAACTCGCCGCCAAAATCAAACAGGCGGTGCTGGCAGGGTGTTAGCACATCAATGATTTCCGATAAGCCCGGCCACATGACTTCTTGCTCGGAGAGATCGGCCAGCAGCAAACCAATATGGCTGTTGAGGGTGTCCACTTCGCCGATGGCTTCGATGCGTGGGTGGTCTTTGCTGACGCGGCGGCCGTCGGCCAAGCCCGTTTCGCCGGCGTCTCCGGTGCGGGTGTAAATCTTAGAAAGACGGTAAGACATAATTAGTTGCCTGTATCGGGGTTGGCGGCTTCCAGAGGCAGGCGCAGGGTGAAGCAGGTGCCCTGGCCAAGTTTGGAATGCACTTCCATTTGCCCTTTATGGTTGTTGGTGATGATGAAGTAGGAGACAGAAAGCCCAAGTCCAGTGCCTTGGCCGACCTCCTTGGTGGTGAAGAAGGGCTCGAAAATACGTTTGCGCACCAGTTCTGACATCCCCATGCCGTTGTCTTCCACTTGAATCTCAGCCCATGGCGGGCTCAAACGTGTGCGCAGGGTAATCTTGCCGGGGGTGCCACGCTCATGCTGATGAATCGCTTGGGCAGCATTTTTTAGCAAGTTCAGCAGTACCTGCTCCAGTTCGTTAGCAGTGGTTGGAACGTCAGGCAGAGCGGGGTCGAAGTCCCGTTCGATTTCTAAGCCCTTAAAGTCGAAACTTTCGGTCAGGTCGAAGTCATTGCTGGCGATTTCGACGGCTTGATCAATCAGTTTCGACAGGTCGCACAGGGTAAGTTGGCGGTCACTGCGACGGCTGAAATTAAGCATGTGGCTGACAATCTTTGCGGCGCGGCTGCCAGCTTGTTGAATGCCATCCAGCAGGCCGGGAATCTCCCTTCCGTGCAGATACTGGTCGATGGCTTGGAGGCTGATACCTGCCAGTCTGGCCTGCTCGTGGTTTTTCTCCAGTTCAGGAGAAAGGCGCCGGCGGATGTTTTGTACGTTGTGCAGGATGGCCCCTAATGGGTTGTTGATTTCGTGAGCCATCCCCGCTGCGAGGCCGCCGACTGAGAGCATCTTTTCGGACTGCACCATCATTTCTTCCAGATTCAGGCGCTCGGTGATGTCGTCAATACGGATCACGACACCGCGGCCACTGCTGCCGCTGAGTGGGTAAAAGGTCAGGGAGAAGTGTCGCGGCTGACCGTCGATGCCCCAGGTAACCCGCTCAATCTTGACCACCTCATGCTGCTCAATGGCGCGGCGCATTTTGTGTAGGTACGGTTTCAGGTGCTGGAAAGCGAGAACGATGGGTTGGCCGAGTGCTTCATCCAGCGCGGAGCCTGAAATTCTGCTGGCTTCTTGGTTCCATTGACTGACGTAAAGCTGGTCGTCCAGTGCGATCAGGGCTGATGGCATGGAGTCGATAATGCTGTTGAGGTAGTTCTGGAAGCCGGTGAGTTTTTTCTCGATTTTACCGCGTACCTGAACTTCTAGTTCCAGCTTGCGATTGGAGCGACGAGTCTCTTCAGCCAGGTCACGGGCTTGGTCGAAGGCTTGTTGGGCATCGTCTCGCGCACGTTTCAACTGCTGCTCACGGGCTTCAATACGAACCAGCATTGTGTTGAATGCTTCAGCCAATCGTCCGATTTCATCGCCATTACCGGGCTCAGCACGCAGCGCGTAGTTTTCCTCGCGGGTGACTTGATGCGACAGCTCTTCCAGGCTGCGGATAGGGCGGGTGATCAAGCGTTTTACTTCGCGGGAGATAAAGAACCAAAGCAGGACACTGAAAATCAGGATAACCACACTGGCCGTCAGGGTGCCGGTATAGAACGCTCCGGGCAGCTCACTGGACGCCACCAGCAGCAGGTAACCATTGTTCCCTCCTTTGCGTGGTAGCTCGACCAGCTGGCTGATGCGGAACTCCTGATGCTGCCAGGAGCGGACCTCCTCTAAGTACTGCGGCACTTGCAGGCGTGTGCCGCGCTGCAGCTGGGTGAGTAAATTGCCCTGGCCGTCGTAAATAACAGCGGCGCGCAACGGGGAGTAGTCATTGAGGCGTTTCAGCAACTCATCGGCACTGGCTTTGGAGGCAAGCGCCTGCTCGCTCAGTTGCGGGGTCGCAATGAGCTGGGCAAGGGTTTTCAGGGCTTGCGGGGCTACACTTTCTTGCGAAATCCAGTACGCCGCGCTGATAAACGCCAAGTTGGCTACGAGCATTACCGTTGCAAGCAATGCCAGCAAGGCAACCAGAATTTTACGGCCAACCGGGAGGTTTTCGAGGCGCTGACGCAGAAGCATGGAGGGTGTGTCGTGTGAACAAGTTCAGGGCAGGGTAGCGCGGCCTCAGTGGCTCGGCAATCCACGTTCCTTCAGTAATGTCAGCAGGCGTAGGTGAACAGCTTGAAGGTGCGGTAGTTGGAGCTGCAAATCATCGATCTTCTGGCAGGCATAACCGAGCAAATAGGCAATTTCGGTTCGGCGGCTCTGGCTGACGTCCTGATACATGGATGAGTAGTTGTTGGCGGTACCCTGAATGACTTTTACTACATCGCTATACAGATCTGCAGCCGCCTCGGGATGGCCGCTGCGGTGCAAGAGGATCGCCAGCTCCTGACACAGGCTGGCGACTTCGTCAGTGTGGTCGAGCAGCCCTCCGTTACGGCAGTCGTAGAGGACCGTCAGCGGATTAATTGCACAATTGATAGCCAGCTTGCGCCACAGGCGGCTGAGGATGTTATCGGTCCAGTCGTGGCTGATGCCGGCTTTGCTGAGCTCATCCAACCAATTCGGCGCCGCATTGCCTTGGGCATCGCCGAACCAAGTATGCCCTTTGCCGGCATACACCACTTCAAAGTCGGCCTTGCGAAAGGCGCCCTCGGTGCTGGAGGCAAAAATACAGTGGGTGTGCGGCACGCTGCGCGCCACTTGCTCCTGGCTGCCCAAGCCATTTTGCAGCAGGATAATCTCGGCACCCTCGACCAGTCTGTGAGCCACTTGAGTCACTGCGGACACGGCGTCATAGGCTTTGCAGGCTACGAGCAAGCGCCGAATGGGTTCATCATGGGTGGTAGGCTGAGCGGGGATCGGATACAGACGAGCTTGCCCCTGATCCACAAGGGTCAAACCGCCGGCCTGCACGTAGGCATCAACCCGTGCTGGGGTGCGTAGAATTAGCTGAACCTGTAAACCAGCCTGTGCCAGTCTTGCTGCCCATAATGAACCGAGGCTACCAGCGCCGAGAATATGCCATTTGCTCACGGTGGTTAGTTGGCCGTCTGTAAGCGCAGCGCCGTGACGCGGCCGGTACTGTGGGATTCAGGCAGCAGGCGGCTGGCTTGCTGCATGATCTGAGCAGGGGCGCAGGGCAGACTCTTGGCGTTTAGGCCGATCAGGCTGATGCCTGCCTTGAGGCTGATAAAGCCTTCGCTGGTTTTGAAAGCCTTGAGGTTGATGCCTTCATGGAGTCGTTTGAAGCTGCTGGGCGAACACTCATGTAAATCTTCGATCAGGGTAATCAGACCGAAATGACTGTCGTCGAGACGCGTCAGCACATCCAGTGGGCGAACCAGTTGTTGCAGGCGCCGGGCTACGCTGCTGAGTAACTCCTGATAAAAGCCTTCACCATATTGCAGCTTGAGCTCTTGGCTGTCTTGCAGGCCAATCAGCAGGTAGCACATGGCTCCGCCGCGTGACTCAACCTGACGCAGGCTATCGAGCATCTTTTGCTGCAGGTAGCGACTGTTGCCCAGTCCTGTCAGTGGGTCTACCAGATTGCGTTGTTCCAGCGCTGCAATGTTGTCGAGCAGCAACTGATTTTCCTGCATCAACCGATGCAGGCTGTTGCACAGGCGATCTGCTGCATAAATGCGAGGCAGAAGCTGTTCACTCATGGAGGATTTGCTGATGAAGTCATCGACGCCACTGTCGAAGGCTTCGCTCATGACGTTATCGCCCTCTTTACCTGTCAAAAGGACGATATAGGTGTAGTGGTTGGTCATTTCATCAAGCTGACGAACCCGCATGGTCAGCTCCAGACCATTCATTTCAGGCATTAACCAATCAGCCAGCAAGACGCTGGCCGGACGTGTCTCCAATTGCTCCAGCGCTTCCGCGGCGCTACTGGCGAAGCGAATATCCTGATAGCCCGCCTGGCTGAGTGCGCGGCCGATCATGGCGCTGGAGAATTTGGCATCATCGACGACTAGGATACTCAGGTGTGGCGTTGGCATGGGGCAGACTCGTAAGAGGTAGTTGCCAATAAGGCCCGATACATCGTCGGGCGGTGTTTGTACGCTATATAATGGGTAGTTTTTTTAATCGTCAAGCTAGGTGCCATATGTTTGCAATCATTGGGCACCCTGTATGTGGAGTAAAACCATGCCTTCGTTCGACGTTGTGTCCGAACTGGACAAACATGAAGTCACTAATGCTATCGACAATGCGATCAAAGAGCTGGAGCGTCGCTATGATTTGCGCGGCAAGGGCAGCTTTGAGCTCAAGGAGCTGACTGTCAATCTGACTGCTGATGCCGATTTCCAGCTGGAGCAGATGATTGAAATTCTCAAGCTGAGTCTGGTCAAACGCAAGATCGACGTGCAATGCCTGGAGTTCAAAGACGCTTACCCTTCCGGCAAAGTCGTTAAGCAAGAAGTCATTCTGCGTGAAGGGATCGACAAAGAGCTGGCGAAGAAGATCGTTGGCCACGTCAAGGATACCAAGCTCAAGGTGCAGGCTTCGATTCAGGGTGAGCAGGTGCGTATCACCGGCAAGAAACGGGACGACCTGCAGGAGGCAATTGCCTCGCTGCGTGGCAAGGACTTTGGCATGCCACTACAGTTCAACAACTTCCGCGACTAACTGAGCTGAAGTTGCTGCTGGCAGTGAGTGCCGTTTAGCAATAAAAAACGCCACGTTCATGTGGCGTTTTTTATTGAGCGCAATTATTTAGTTTCGGGCTCAGCTGGGGCATCTATGGCAACGGCTTGTTTACGCCACTGGATGAGGATAAGGATAAGGGTCGGGATACCCAATATCGCGGTTACTAGGAAGAAGTCTTCATAGCCTAACTTCTCAACCATTACCCCTGAATAACCGCCAATCAACCTTGGCAGTAGCAGCATGATTGAGCTGAGCAAGGCGTACTGGGTCGCTGAGAATTTAAGGTTGGTCAGGCTCGACAGATAGGCTACGAACGCAGCGGTGGCCAGGCCTGCGCTGAAGTTATCGGCCGAAATGGTGACAATCAACATCTGCAGATGGGCGCCCATGCCCGTGAGCATAAGAAACAGCAGGTTGGTGGCAGCCGACGCAGCGCCGCCGATAAACAGGATCGGCAGAATGCCGAAACGAACAATCAACAAACCACCGACACCTGCGCCTACCAGCGTCATGACCAGCCCGAACAGCTTGCTGACACTGGCGATCTGGTCCTTGGTAAAACCTTGGTCGATATAGAACACGTTAGCCATCACACCCATGACCGTGTCGGACATACGGTAGGTGGCAATCAGCCCTAGTAACAGGAAGGCCTGCCAGCGGTAGCGATGGATAAAGTCGTTGACCGGTGTGAGGACTGGGGCCAGGCCGCGACGTCCCATTGAGGACAGGCAAAGGGCGGTGAAGATGGTGTACATGATCGCACGCAGGAAGGCCCGGTCTTCCAGCAGCAAATCAAGCATGCTCATGTCGCCGTTGATTACGCTTGGGAAGTCTGTGCGGTAAAACTGCGTGCACATGGCTGGTACGGAAACCAGCAGTACAATCAGCACCAGTACTGATGCGATCTGATGGCTAAACCCATAACGGGCAGCTGCCAGCTGGGTGCGGAGGGCAACATCAGGCTCACGCATCCACACACTGGTCAAAAGGCCGGGCAACATCAGCAGGGCGAACAGCAAATAGGTACCGGCCCAGGCCGCATGCTGGTAAAGCAGGATGGTTGAGCCAAAACCTTCAGCGAAATACAAGGCGCCCGCCGTCGCGAGCAAAGCTGCTACTCGATAGCCTGCCATGTAGCTGGCGGCCAGGGCAGCTTGGCGTGTGTCATCGACGATTTCCAGGCGGTAGGCGTCAACCGCGATATCTTGCGTTGCCGAGGCAAATGCAACCAACACAGCGAGGGAGATCAGCCACGTTAAATGGGTTTGAGGGTTGCACAGCGCCATGCCAGCAAGCCCAATGGCGATCAAAATCTGAGAGAGGATCAGCCATGAGCGGCGACGCCCCAAATGGCCGAGCAGAGGCAAACGCCATTGATCCAATAAGGGTGACCAGACCCACTTAAAGGCATACGCCAGACCAATCAGGCTGGCAAAACCGATTGTGTCCCGCGCAACGCCTGCTTCGCGCAGCCACACGGACAGGGTCGAGAACACCAACATGTACGGTAGACCTGCTGCAAATCCCAGTAGGAGCAGAACCAAAGTAGAGGGACTGGAGTAGGCGGCGATGGCATCACGCCAGCTTTTACGGGGCATTGGCAGGTATTAGCCTGAAGTAGAAGTGTGTAAAGGGCGCACTCTAACCGCTGTGATCCATCATGCGCCAGCCATGTTGTGTCATATCGACCCTGTCATTGCTCAAGAAAATCCCTTCCTCCTTTAATCTGCGACGTTGTTCTTCTCCTGCAGGTGTTCCTGCTGGCAGGCTAAGGCGTCCTCCGGACGCGATAACACGATGCCAGGGGAGGGTCGTGCCCTCGGGTAACTGGCTGAGTGTGCGGCCGACCCAGCGTGCTGCGCGGCCCAATCCGGCGAGCTCCGCCAGTTGCCCATAAGTCACCACTTTGCCCGCCGGAATATGTGCCAACGCACCGTAGAGGCTGGACCTGCGTTCTGTCTGACTTGCTGATGGCTCTAATGCCACGGCATTCTCTGTCCTTTGATCTGCCTTGGTGTGTGGACCTTTTATGACGCTCTTACGTTCCATTTTGTGTATCTGTGCGCTCATTCAGCCTCTGTTGGCGTGGTCTGACACGGTGTGGCTTAACAACGGCGATCGACTGACTGGCGAAATTCTGCTCCTGGATGGTGGCAAGCTGGCACTAAAAACGCGTTATGCGGGGCAAGTGCTGATTGCCTGGAAGGAGGTCGAAACGCTCAGTTCTGAGAAACCTTTGATGGTTCGTCGCAAAGGCTTCGACAGTGAGCATAGCAACCAGTTGGCCGCCGCGGACAAAGGATCGGTAAAAGTAATCAACTCACAGGAGCAGATTGTTGAGTTGTCCAGCATTGACCGCTTGATACCGCCTCGCCCATTGCTACAGGACCGAGTGATGGAAGGGAACTTGGATGCCAAGCTGGATATGAAGCGCGACGACAACCACAGTGATGAGTGGAAAGTGAAGGGCGACACCCGTATTGAGCATGGTAAATGGCGTCACGTGCTCAATGGCGAGCTTGAGCGAAAGATCAAAAATGACAATAAAACGGCTGATAACTGGCAACTTGAGTACAGCCTTGACCGCTTCATTACTGATCACTGGTTTTGGCGAGTGAGTGCTGAGCAGGATGAAGATGAGTTCGAGTTCTTTAATCGTCAGCGTTCTATCGGCACTGGGCCTGGCTATCGGTTCTGGGATAACGAATTGGGGCGCCTGGATGTGATCGTCCAGGGTAATCGATTGCGTTTGGATACTGAGGATGAGGAGCTGACGTTTAATACAGCCTCCATCGGCTGGGATTACAAGCGTCTGTTGTTTGGTACGCGTGTGGAGTTGTACAGCACCGGAGAGCTTCAGATACCCGATATCGACTCAGTCGACTATGTGCTGGACAGCGAATATGGCCTGCGTTACCGACTGAATGAGTGGGCGCGATTGTCTTTGTTGTACGAATTGGATCAGGCGCGGGGGCTTGGGCAGACAAGCAGTGGTCGCCGCTATCTCATAGGTGTCGGGGTTGGCTGGTAGTAAATAAGTATTATCTGAACTTTAAATCCGTACGACAGTCATTACTTGCCTTAAAGGGGCGGATACGCATAATGCCGCCCTTCGCAAACTCACCTGCTGCTTTTGTTTTATGTCTCCTAAAACTTTGTTGTGCTTGGCTCTGCTTGTTCCAACTGCTTCGGCCATGGCTGATACCGTTTGGTTGAAAAACGGTGACCGCCTCACCGGTAAGATCAAATTCTACGACGGTAGCAAGCTGGTACTCGAAACTGAGTACGGTGGAAATATCGCGCTGGACTGGAAAAAGATCGCAACGCTTGAAAGCGATCAAGAGATGTTGGTGAAGCAGGATGCCGTAACCGGCGAGCGCGCCAAGTCTCTCCAGCCCGCTGAAGAGGGCAAGGTTACCTTGGCCAATGGCGATACGCCGAAAACTGTTGAGCTGGCCAGCATCGAACAAATTCTCAAACCCAAGCCCTTGGTGGAGGACTTCACCTGGAAGGGCAACGTTGACGCTTCTGTAGACTACAAGCGTGCTGACAGGGATACCGACGATTACGACATCAACCTGAAAACCCAGGCTCGTCATGGCTTGTGGCGTCATAACGCAAAAGCTCAATACAACCGAGAGCTGCGTGACGAAGTCGAGACTACTGACAACTGGAGCGTCGAATACGCCCTTGACCGCTTCCTTACGGAGCACTGGTTCTGGCAAGGCCGCGCTGAGTATAAGCGCGACGATATTGAAGACTTGCATCGTCAGCGCACGTTGGGTTCGGGCCCCGGTTATCAGTTCTGGGACAACGAGCTAGGCGCATTTTCCGTCGCAGGCCTGCTTAACCGTACTGACTATGAGTTCGCCAATGGTGACAAGGAGAACTTCTATTCGGCCGGTCTTAAGTGGGATTACAACCGCTATCTGTTTGGTAAGAACATTGAGTTGTTCAGTGATGGCGATCTGGGCAAGCCGCTGGACAGCGTAGCTGATTACACCCTAGATGCCGCTGTTGGCTTGCGTTACAAAGTCACTGACTGGGCTTCGCTGAATATGCGTGCTGAGAAGGATATTGTCAGCGGCTCCGAGGGCGATATGGACGAAACCCGCTACACGCTGGGCTTTGGCGTCGGTTGGTAAGTCATCACGTGATGCAACAAAAAAGCCCCGCATAGGCGGGGCTTTTTGTTTTCGCAGTGGTATTGCCCTTACAGACGCAGACCGCCGTCCAGCTCCAGTACACGACCGGTGTAATAGTCGTTTTCCAGGATGTAGGCCACCGAGTGGGCGATTTCCGCAGGCTTGCCCATGCGACGCAGTGGGATACCAGCGGTCATGCGCTCAAGTGCTTCTGGCTTCATGCTGGCAACCATTTCGGTTTCGATAAAGCCCGGCGCCACCCCAGCAACCCGGATGCCATAGCGCGCCAGCTCTTTGGCCCAAACCACGGTATCAGCAGCAACACCTGCCTTAGCAGCCGAGTAGTTGGCTTGGCCGACGTTACCCGCACGTGAAATAGAAGAGATATTGATGATCGCGCCTTCGTTTTTCAGCTCGATCATTTTTGCAGCCACTTCACGGGTGCACAGGAACACGCCGGTCAGGTTGACGTCGATGACCGCCTGCCACTGAGCCAGGGTCAGCTTGCTCAGCTCGCCGTCTTTAACTTTGATGGTCAGGCCATCACGCAGGATGCCGGCATTATTCACCAGGCCGTTGATGGCGCCGAAATCGTTGGCGACTTGGTTGACTGTTTGGGTCACCTGCTCTTCGTTGGCCACGTTGCAAATATAGGAGCGGGCTTCAACACCGAGTGCTTTGCAGGCGGCAACCGCTTCATCAAGGCGCTCTTGGTTCAGATCGACCAGTGCCAGTTTACTGCCTTTGCCTGCCAGGTATTCTGCCATGGCGCGACCCAGACCCTGGCCGCCGCCAGTGATGATGATGACTTTATCTTTGAGCTGCATTGCCTGTTCCTCTGTTTTACGAGTGCCTTGCAGACTTACACACGACTGTGCGGACGGCCGATCAGAATGAACGGCTGTGGCAGCTGACCTGGGAGGGCCTGACGTGTGAGTCTTGAGGCGAGTTCTTAGGTGTAATCTTGCCGGCTTTGTACGCGTAAACTTAGTAGTGTCTGTCCGATGTAACGGATTCTTTTAAGGAGTCATAAGATGAGCATCAACGCGAGTATGCATGCACGGCATTTGCTGCTCAAGGAGTACCGTGGTGTGTTGAGTACTCATTCCAAGGCCATGCCGGGCTTTCCATTTGGCTCTGTAGTGCCGTATTGCCTTGATGCCGAAGGCTTTCCACTGATTTTGATCAGCCGAATTGCCCAGCACACGCATAATCTGCTGAAGGACAATAAATGTTCGTTGTTGGTTGGTGAAAGAGAGGCCGCAGATGTGCAGGCTGCCGGCCGACTAACCCTGCTGGCGGAGGCGGTGAAGCTGGAGGGCGAGCAGCAAATCGATCAGGCAGCCCAGCGTTACTACCGCTATTTCCCTGATGCTCAGGACTATCAGAAAGCCCATGACTTCGACTTCTGGCGCTTGAACCCGGTGCGCTGGCGCTTTATCGGTGGTTTTGGGGCAATCAACTGGCTGGATCAGGTGGCACTGGCCAATCCGTTTGCCGGTGAGAGCGGTGTGAGCATGCTGGAACACATGAATAGTGATCATGCCCAAGCCATTGCCCACTACGTTGAGTTGGCCGGTTTACCCAACGAGCCCGAAGCTCAGATGGTAGGCATCGACACCGAAGGTTTTCACCTGCGTATTGGTCAGCGCATTCATTGGTTGGCATTTCCAACATCTTGTAACAGTCCGCTGGAGGTGCGTCAGGCCTTGGTGGCATTGGCTCGCGCTACACAATGGCCTGCCGTTGAGCAGTCTTCAGCTTGAATTCAGGCTAATGCCCCATACTTCAGTAGTACTGGAAGCTGATCTTCCGTGAAGGAATTCTTAATGCGTGCATTTTTGTTTCTCTTTGTGCTGTTCCCGATTCTCGAACTGGCCGTAATCATCAAAGTGGGCAGCAGTATTGGCGTGCTATCGACGCTGTTGCTGATCATCGGCTCGGGCATCCTCGGCGCGTTCCTGCTGCGTTTGGCAGGGGTCGCCACGGCCTTGCGTGCCCGCGAGCGACTGGCACGTGGCGAAATGCCGGAAGAGGAAATGTTTGATGGCTTGTTTATGGCCCTTGGCGGCGGCTTGCTGCTGTTGCCGGGCTTTATCAGCGACATTATCGGTTTGCTCTGCCTGCTGCCGCTCACCCGCCGCTTTCTGATTGGGAAAATGCGCGCCCGTGCAGCCGAGCAGGCCGAACGTCAGCGTGCCTTCTTTGATGACGCCGCAGCCCGTTCCGGTCAAACCCGTCCGAACGTGCTGGAAGGTGAATTTGAACGCCGGGACTAATTCCCGCCCGCATAAATTCAGGGCTTTCAGGGACTTAAAAAATTTCTCCTGCTAGCCCTTGAAATCCCTTCTGGCACCCTCATGTAGTTAGCACTGCAAGGTTTCTGCCTTATTGGCAGTACACAATTCAGCGTTGTGCCTGTGTACAACGCGACCGGCACGAGCCGGACTTTGCTAATCAGCCAGTGGATGTCACTGGTCTATGTAAAACACTTATCTAGGAGAGATCGACAATGAAGCTTCGTCCTCTGCATGACCGCGTCGTTATCCGCCGCAGCGAAGAAGAATCGAAAACCGCTGGTGGCATCGTGCTGCCGGGTTCCGCTGCTGAAAAGCCGAACCGTGGCGAAGTTGTCGCCGTAGGTACTGGCCGCGTGCTGGACAACGGTGAAGTACGTGCTCTGGCCGTTAAAGTCGGTGACAAGGTGGTGTTTGGTCCATATTCCGGCAGCAACACCATCAAGGTCGACGGCGAAGACCTGCTGGTGATGAGCGAGAACGAAATCCTCGCTGTCCTCGAAGGTTGATTTCAGCGCAAGTCGCTACGAATTCCGCTCTATCTGAACGAATTAAGGAATAACCATCATGGCTGCTAAAGAAGTTAAATTCGGCGATTCCGCCCGCAAGAAAATGCTCACCGGCGTTAACGTACTGGCTGACGCAGTAAAAGCCACTCTGGGCCCAAAAGGCCGTAACGTTGTTCTGGACAAGAGCTTCGGTGCTCCGACCATCACCAAAGACGGTGTTTCGGTTGCCAAAGAAATCGAGCTGAAAGACAAGTTCGAAAACATGGGCGCTCAGCTGGTTAAAGACGTTGCTTCCAAGGCTAACGACGCTGCTGGTGACGGTACTACCACGGCTACCGTTCTGGCTCAGGCGATCGTTAACGAAGGCCTGAAAGCTGTTGCTGCTGGCATGAACCCGATGGACCTGAAGCGTGGTATCGACAAAGCCACCATCGCTATCGTTAACGAGATCAAAGCGCTGGCTAAGCCATGCGCTGACACCAAAGCGATCGCTCAGGTTGGTACCATCTCCGCCAACTCCGACAACTCTATCGGTGACATCATTGCCGAAGCCATGGAAAAAGTCGGTAAAGAAGGCGTTATCACCGTTGAAGAGGGCTCGGGCCTGGAAAACGAACTGTCTGTTGTTGAAGGCATGCAGTTTGACCGTGGCTACCTGTCCCCGTACTTCATCAACAAGCCGGACACCATGGTCGCTGAGCTGGATGGTCCGCTGATCCTGCTGGTTGACAAGAAAATCTCCAACATCCGTGAGCTGCTGCCAGTTCTGGAAGCTGTCGCTAAAGCCGGCCGTCCGCTGCTGATCGTTGCAGAAGACGTTGAAGGCGAAGCACTGGCTACTCTGGTTGTGAACAACATGCGCGGCATCGTTAAAGTCGCTGCTGTTAAAGCTCCGGGCTTCGGTGATCGTCGTAAGGCCATGCTGCAGGATATCGCTATCCTGACTGGCGGTACTGTGATCAGCGAAGAAGTAGGTCTGAGCCTGGAAGGCGCTACTCTGGAGCACCTGGGTAACGCCAAGCGCGTTGTTCTGAGCAAAGAAAACACCACCATCATCGATGGTGCTGGTCAGCAGGTTGATATCGAAGCCCGCGTTGCTCAGATCCGTAAGCAGATCGAAGAAACTTCTTCCGACTACGACAAAGAGAAGCTGCAAGAGCGTCTGGCCAAACTGGCTGGCGGTGTTGCCGTGATCAAAGTCGGTGCCGGTACCGAAGTTGAAATGAAAGAGAAGAAAGCCCGCGTTGAAGACGCCCTGCACGCTACCCGTGCGGCCGTTGAAGAAGGCGTGGTGCCTGGCGGTGGTGTGGCGCTGGTTCGCGCACTGCAAGCCATCAGCGAGCTGAAAGGCGACAACGCTGATCAGAACGTCGGTATCGCTCTGCTGCGTCGCGCTGTTGAAGCGCCGCTGCGTCAGATCGTTTCCAACGCTGGCGGCGAGCCAAGCGTAGTGGTCGACAAAGTGAAGCAAGGTTCCGGCAACTTCGGCTTCAACGCTGCAACTGACACCTACGGCGACATGATCGAGATGGGTATTCTCGACCCAGCTAAGGTAACCCGTACTGCGCTGCAAGCTGCTGCGTCCATCGGTAGCCTGATGATCACCACCGAAGCGATGATTGCTGAAGTGGCTGAAGACAAGCCGGCAATGCCTGACATGGGCGGCATGGGCGGTATGGGTGGCATGGGCGGCATGATGTAAGCCACCCGGCAACCTGAGCGTTTCACCCTTGGGTGAAACGCACTGCTGAGAAAACCCCGTGACTTGTTCACGGGGTTTTTTATTGTCTCGAGAACCTCAGCGAGTATGAGTCGCCGCAATTAAACACTTCGAGAATCAGCCATTAATGCGATTCAGTGCTTGTGTAATTAGGTGAATTAATTGATAAAGGGATGATATTTAGAACAATGGTTCTATTTTTTCGCCGATAAGGGTGTCACCGTTGGTCGAAAAATGAACAGTGCTAATTTCTATGCCCTAATATGCAAGTGTGATGTTTAACACTTTCAAGAGGTTGCGCCAATGAACTCAGTAGTTGCACGAAGTCTTTTCGTCCTCGGAGCGTGCTGCGTGGCCTCTCTGGCTGCTGCCGCTTGGCATGAGCCACGACCACAGGTTGTCAGCCATTTTGCTGTAGATGCCTGCCCGGTGCCGATGAAGGCTGCTGCTGTGGCGCAGGCCCGGCCCGATCAGGATTTGTTATTGTTGATGTTTGGTCTTGCACAGGGCGTCGGTCCGCAGGACTAACCCCAGCGTTTGAGCGTGCGATTAGCCACCCCTGAGATAAAAAAGCCCTGCAGATGCAGGGCTTTTCCGTTTAGAGGGCTTGTTTTGCCGGTTCGTCTGGCTTGGCCAGCAAACTGTAAACGCAAGGAAGGACGAACAAGGTGAACAGGGTGCCGATGGACATGCCTGTAGCGATCACCAGACCGATATCGAAACGGCTGACTGCACCTGCGCCGCTTGCCAGAATCAGTGGAACCATGCCGAAGACCATGGCAGCGGTGGTCATTAGAACTGGTCGCAGGCGGATGGCGGCGGCTTCCTCTACTGCCTCACGGCGTGAAAGCCCCTTCTCGCGGCGTAGTTGATTGGCAAACTCGACGATTAGGATGCCATGTTTGGTGATCAGGCCGATCAAGGTCACCAGCCCCACCTGGGTGTAGATGTTCATGCTCGACCAGCCAAGAAACAGCGGAATCAATGCACCGCAGATCGATAATGGCACGGTGACCATGATCACAAGCGGGTCACGGAAACTCTCGAACTGCGCAGCAAGCACCAGGAAAATCAGGGCAAGGGCCAAGGCAAAGGTCACATACAAAGCGTTGCCTTCTTGCACTAACTGGCGGGATGAACCTGCGAAGTCGTAGGCAAAGCCTGCTGGTGCCTCTTCGCGCATGATCTCGGTAATGGTGTCGACTGCCTCGCCCATGCTCACAATCGGTACACCTTGAACAATGGCGGAGTTCAGCTGTTGGAACTGGTTGAGCTGGGTAGGGCGGGCGCGGTCGCTGATTTTTACCAGCGTCGACAGGGCCAGCATTTGTCCGCTTTCACTGCGTACATAATAGCTGTTGAGCCAGCCCGGATTGTCCCGGTAAGGCCGTTCAACCTGCGCGATCACCTTGTAGCTACGGCCATCGATGGTAAAGCGGTTGATCTCGCCTTCGCCCAGCAGGCTGGCCAGCGTAAGGCCGATGTCCTCCATGGAGACGCCCATCTGTGCCGCTTTCTCACGGTCGATGTCTACCAACACTTCAGGCTTATCGAAAGCCAAGTCCACGTCGAGGAAGGCGAACTTACCCGATTCCTCGGCCCGCTTTTTAACTTTGTCAGCGACTTGCAGCAGTGATTCGTAATCGTTAGGGGTGTTGATTACAAACTGGAACGGCAGACCTTCACCGGTGCCTGGAAGTGAGGGCAGGTTAAAGCCGAAAATCTGCAGGCCGGCGATCTCGGACAGGCGCTGCTGGACTTCTGGCAGCAACTCCATCTGGCTACGTTCGCGCTCATTCCATGGCGTCATCATGAACCCGCCAATGCCCGATTGGACACCGCTAAACCCGTTGATTTGGAACGAGGAGTAGTACTCAGGGAAGGACTTAAACGCCGCTACGAACTCATTGGTGTACTTGTTCAGGTACTCGAGGTTAGCCGTCTGTGGTGCGTTGGCGATCATAAAAATGATGCCCTGATCTTCCTCAGGAGCCAGCTCACTTTTGGTGAATTTTAAGAATACCGGAATCAGGCACATCACGATCACGGCGAACAGGATAACGACCGGCCGAGTATCCATGGTGCTACGCAGCGCACGCTGATAGCGTTGCTTAAGGCTGTCGAAAATCAGGTCGAGCTTATGCGCCAGTCCGGAAGGGTTTTCTTCGTGGCGCAGTAGCCTGGAACACATCATGGGGGACAAGGTCAGAGCAACGATGCCCGAGATAATCACGGCTCCGGCCAGGGTCAGGGCAAATTCCTTGAACAACGCGCCGGTAAGCCCCTCCATAAAGCCAATCGGTGCATAGACCGCCGCCAGCGTTACTGTCATCGAAACCACGGGTACTGCGATTTCCCGAGCACCTGCCAGAGCCGCATCGAAAGGTGTTTTACCTTCTTCTATATGACGGTGGATATTTTCGACGACGACGATGGCGTCATCCACCACCAGACCAATGGCCAGCACCATGGCCAGAAGGGTGAGTAGGTTGATCGAGTAGCCCATCAACTGCATAAAGAACAGCACGCCGATCATCGACAGCGGGATGGTGACTACCGGAATCACCACCGAGCGCAAGGCCCCGAGGAACAGGAATACCACGACGATAACGATTAACACGGCCTCGCCAAGTGTTTGCACCACTTCGTCGATGGAGGCCTGAATAAATAGGGTAGCGTCGTAGGCGATCGACACATTTAGATTGGGCGGCAATTGTGCTTCAAGCTCTGGGAGCACGCTCCGGACTTCTTTGATCACATCCAGCGGGTTGGCCGCCGGGGTGCCTTTGATTGCTATATATACAGATGGAATACCGTCAAATGAACTGATGGCGTCGTAGCTTTCGGCCCCCATTTCAACCCGTGCCACATCACGCAGCAGTATGCGACTGTCGCCTTGTGTCAGTACGGGGATCGCAGCAAAGGCTTCGGCCGATTTCAGATCGGTTTCAGCATTGATGCTGGTGACAACATATTCACCCTTTACTTCACCTGCCGCCGCGAGGAAGTTGTATCGACGCACGGCGTTGTTCACGTCGGCAGCGGTAACGTTGTAGGCGGCCATCTTCACTGGGTCCAGCCACAGGCGCATGGCAAAGACTTGATTGCCGAGGATTTCAGCCTCGGCCATGCCGGGCAGAGTGGCCAGTTTGGGCTGGATGACCCGTGACAGGTAATCGGTAATCTGTGGGTTGGATAACTGGTCACTGTGAAAGCTGATGTACATCAGCGCGGTGGAGTCAGCCGCTTCTTTGCTCAGTACTGGGTCTTCGGCGGACTGTGGCAGCTTGTTCTTCACCTCATTGGCTTTGGCCAGCAGCTCGGTAAAGAGGCGGTCGCTGTTGGCGCCGATTCGGGCATAGATGGAGATCACCGAAACGTTTTGGCGGCTGACCGATGTCATGTAGTCAATGCCGTCAGCGCTGGCCAGACTTTGTTGCAGCGGCTGGGTGATATAGCCCTGTATGGTCTCCGCGTTGGCACCGGGGTAGGCGGTGGTCACGGTAATCAGGGCGTTTTCCATGGCCGGGTATTGGCGGATGGTGAGTTTGTTGAACGCCTGTAAACCCAGCAGGATAATCAGCAGGCTCACAACCGTCGCCAGTACGGGGCGTCGGATGAAGGGATCAGTAAAGGCCATAATCAGGTTCCTTGTGTCCGCTCAGGGTTACTCAGCGGTCGACTTGGACGAGGCATCGGCAATGCGCACGTGAGAGCCGTTATCCAGCTTGAGCTGGCCTGAGGTGACAACTTGCTCGCCGGCTTTGAGGCCTTTTAAGACGATGACCTGACCTTCGCGGCGCTCGCCTGTTTCTACAAAACGGCGTTCAACTTCGAGTTGGATCTGCCCTTTGTCGTCTTTGACAACCTGACCGTCCTCATCCTTTTTCTCGATGATGACGTACACCGAGTTACCGTAGAGGGTGTACGTGATGGCAGTTTCCGGAACCACAATGCGGGATTCATCGTTCGGCAGAATCACATTCAAGTTGGCAAACATGCCTGGCAGCAGTTTGCTGTCCGGGTTAGGCAGAATGGCCCGCACCTGGATGTTGCGGGTGGTGTCTTCAACCTTAGGGTTTATCGCGGCAATTTCGCCTTCAAAGACTTCGTCAGGATAGGCTGCAACTGTCACCCGGACCTTTTGCGCGATCGCCAGTTGAGGCACAAAGTGCTCAGGCAGGAAGAAGTCTACGTAGAGTTTTGACAGGTCTTGAAGGGTGGCGATGGTGGTGCCGGATGACAAGTAGTCACCGACATCGACTTGGCGGATGCCGATGGTGCCAGAAAAGGGGGCCTGAATACGTTTCTTCGCCAGTTGGGCCTGTAGTTGCTCAACTGTGGCATTGGCCTTTTTCAGGTTGGCAGAAAGGCGGTCGAACTCACTCTTGGAAATGCTCTGGCGATTAACCAGTGTGCGGCCCCGCTCGAATTCAACTCGGGTCAGGCTCAGGTCGGCCTGTGCGGTGGCGAGAGTGGCCTGTTCTACAGCATTTTCCATCTGGATCAGCGGTTGATTGATGCTGACTTTTTCACCAGAGTTGAACAGCACTTGTTGTACGGTGCCCGCTACCTCCACCGTGAGGTCTACACCTTGATAAGCCTTTAGGGTGCCGATTGCAGGCAAGCGGCTTTGCCAGGAGCGTTCTTCCGCAATGGCTGCTTCAATCGTAATCGCGGGCTGTGGGGCGGTGAACATCTGAATTTGCTGGTAGATGGAATAGCCTTTGTAGGCAGCCAGTACCAGCACCACGAGCAACACGAGACCCAGCATGATAAGCATGCGGCGAAGCAACATAGTTCATATCCTTGGTGAGGCTTCAGATGGCCTAAAAATAGGCAAGCGACCACCATAGTCCGTATGGATTATGGCTGTCAAAAAGCAGCCATAACATTTTATGAATAGTTATTCAGTCGGTCAGGTTTGCCTAGTGGTGCTTCGAGTGGTGATGCCTTGATCAGTCGTTCTGCGGGTAGGAACTGACCGAAAACCTAATGCGAATTTGTAGGAGCATAGAGCGATGCTCCTACAGGTATTCATCACGCAAGACGCAGGTGATTATCCCAAAGCCCAGCAGGTAGCAGTAGGGCGCGGCTGGTGATCTGCTTGTCGGTACAGTCATAGTGGCGGCAACGGCCGATGCCACTGGAGACGACGAAACCTCCCTCTGTAGCAGCAATGCCTGCGCAGTCTGGCAGGTGTTGATCTAGTCGAACCTCAGCGCTGTCCAGGTCCCAGATAAATAAGCGATTACCGCGTGGTGCGGTCATGGCCAACAGGCGCAGTTCACTGTTTATGGCCACGCTGGCCGTGTATTGGTTCATGATCTGCAGCTGTGCTTCGTTCAGCGGGAAATGCTGAAAGGGCTGGCCGGGACGCTTAATGGCCAAGAGTTGCACTGAATCTTCCGCTTCGCCCATGTATTGCTGAGCACTGACGACAGTGCCGTCCTTGGCTACAGCTAGGTGACGCACGCTGTTCTGTTGCTCGGGTAACTGCTCTTTGCTGACCAGTGTGCCGTCACGTTGCATCAGTACGAGGCTGGCCTCCATGGCGTCAAGATTCATCTCCACACGGCTTTCAGCCTCGGTGCGGATGCCCCCGTTAGCGACGACAATGGTTTCGCCATCGGGCATCCACAGCAGTTGATGCGGGCCAAGACCATGGCTAGACACTTCACTGACGCGCTCTAGCTGCTCACCTCTTAATTGGTAAACGCCGAGAACGCCTCTGCCTGGATCGGTCGTGTCGTTTTCTGTGGCGTACAGCCATTCACCCTCTTTGTGGAAAATGGCGTGGCCATAAAAATGGCGATTGGCAGGTGAAGTCAGAGTCTGTAGCAGTTTCCCGGTACGGGTATCAATTAAGTAGCTCTCGGTGCTGGGGCGGCGACCGACAAAGAGGGCCAATGGCTGGGTTGGATGCGGTACGACATCGTGGCAGCGTTCCTTGACTGGGGTGGCGAACGCTTGCGTGCCATCGAGCCAGTAACCGACGGCTAAATGTTGGCCTGTGTTGTCATTGCGTGCGGAAAGCAACAAAGGGCCATCCGGCCCCTGATGCATGTAGCTCCAGCCACCGGTAGCCGCGGCTGCGATGGCAAGACTGCTGAGACCCAGAAAGGTACGGCGCTTCATAGGCATGGATCAGTCGCCATCGTGGGCGTTGAAGCCCAGTTGAATACCCAGGGTTTTTGCCACCTCGCCTTCAAGCAAACGGTGCAGATTATTGAGGCTGTCATACAGGGCATTGAGCTCGGTACGTCCGGCCTCATCGGCGAGCATGTCAGTCAGCGGGCGCGGAATGTTGGCAAGACGCTGGCGAGTGTCAATAAACGCGGATTTAACCCGTTCTTTCAGATCGTGCTGGCTATCGCTGAGCAGGGTCTGCACGCCGTCATTTTCTGCTCCCAACCACACCCGTTCAGCACTGGCCAGGCTTGAGGCTAAGTTGGCTAAGCTGGATTTGCTGCGCCATGCCTCTGCTTGGAAGGGTTGTGGCAGGCCTTTGCTTTGGCGGCCTAGTGGGGTTCCCAGCTTCTTTTTCAGACCGTCAATGGCGCTGACTTGGGTGCGCAGGATGTCGGTAACCGCTTCCTGAGGCTCTGCATAGCGATCATTGGGGAAGTTTTTCAGTTGGCTCGCAATGCCATCTTTACTTTGCCACTGGCTGAGGATGTCAGCAGCGAGTACCTGCTGGTGCTCGCCGATTGCAGTCAACAATGGGCAGTAGCGGGCTTTTTGTTCGCTGTCATCCAAGTTCAGGGCAGGATCGAACAGCAGGTATTCGTAAGCGGTGAGGCCCTGAACAACGACGCTGGCCTTGGCGAGATCAGCTGACGTCAGGTCAGGCTTGGCCTTAACCAGTGCCTCAACCTGACGCGCAACTAAGTTCTTTTTATCCGGCCAGAATTGGATTTGCCAGGCACGGTTGCCCTCGGCTAATGGACCCAGCGCAACGGGTTGGATCGCTGCCCATGTGCTTTGCGCCGAGCTGAAAGTCTGGCGGGCCTGGGTCAGGGTCTGTTCACCCGCGCAGAAAGCTTTGGCATTGCTGGCCAGTTGGCGGTCAGCCTCGCTCCAAGCGCTGTAGGCGGGGATGATTACACCATCGGTGAGCGTGCTACTGATGGCCTTATGGGGATCGCTTGGGCTGCATCCTGCAAGGCTCAGTGCTATCAGGGATAGACCCAGAGTTGAACGGATCATGAGCGGTTCCTTTACAGAGAATTGAGAAATGCCAGCAGCGCCTTGCGCTCGACAGCATTCAGGTTAAGTACATATTGCTTAGCCGCTTCAGCCTCTCCACCGTGCCAGAGGATGGCTTCCAGCAGATTACGGGCGCGGCCATCGTGCAGAAACTGTGTATGGCCGTTGACACGCTCGGTCAGGCCTATGCCCCATAGTGGCGGTGTCCGCCATTCACGACCGTTGGCCTGAAACTCAGAGCGGTTATCCGCCAAGCCTTCGCCCATGTCATGCAATAACAGGTCGCTGTAAGGGCGGATGGTCTGGTTAGCCAGCTCCGGTTCGGCTGCATCAGCAGCAGTTGTAAACGTAGGAGTATGGCAGCTCTGGCAGCCTGCGCTGTAGAACAGATTTTTCCCCCTTAGAACGTCGGGTTCATTGATGTCTCGTCGAGCAGGAACGCCGAGGTTGCGAGTATAAAACAGCACGGTCGAGAGGATGTTGTCGCTGACTTCCGGAGCGCCGCCATTGGCGGCATTGAGGCAATCCGGCTGAGCTTGGGTGCAGTTATCTTGTGCGATCAAACTGCTGGTCAGGCCCATGTCGTTGGCAAAAGCATCGGCATTCTGCTGGTTCAGCGAAGGCTGTCCGGCTTTCCAGCCGAAGCGCCCGAGAACGCTGCGCTGTTGCGTCCGGTCCCAGACTTGGTTGGGGCGGCCGGAGATGCCGTCGCCGTTGCTATCGTCCGGGTCGGCGTTGGCCAGAATGGCCGCTTCTGGGATGGCTTCGAGCAGGCCTAAACCGATCATGGGCGGGGCTACGCGGGCGGAGAACTGAGTTCCGTGGTGGAAATCACCATAGCCGAGGTTACTGATTTGCAGTGTCGGTTTGCGCAACTCGACTGACGTTCCGTCAGCAAGCGTTATGGTTTGGTAGCTGTAACTGACACGTATTTTGCCTTCCGGACGGACTCCGGGTACGGCCATGTCTTGAAGTTGGTTGCCGTAGGTAGGCTCAGCAACAACGCCATGCCGCAGGAGATATTCGGCGTCTTTATCGGATGCCGGGATCGATAGACGTACCAGCATCGAAACAGAGGATTTAGCGTCCGGGCCTGGCGGATGTCCGCGCCCATCTTTGATGTGGCAGTTCTGGCAGGCATTGGTGTTAAACAACGGACCAAGACCGTCACGGGCCGTGGTTGTGGTTGGAGCAATCACCCACGGGTTACGGAAAAAACTATTGCCGACGCTGAAGTCTAAGCGGCGTGCAGGGGATAGGTTGGCCGAAGGCATAGAGAAGGCATTCTGATCAGCCTTATTTACAGTGGCAGTACCGCCGGAAAGTGCTTCTCCGGGTTCTGCATGCGTAAAACGCGGTGCTTCATCACAGGCGCTCAGGCACAGGCTCGTTAAAAGAAGCAGTGCTGTGCGGTATTTGACGTGCATGCTGGAAGGTCCACAGCAAAAAAATCGAACGTGTGAGGGTATCAGCGCGTTCTGAAGTAAGTCCTGCGCTAGGGCAATGAACAGGTTATTACTTGATTGCAGGTAGCAAAGCCGCAGGCCTTTCGGTCGCTGCGGCTTCGGTAGTCAAGCAGGGTGTTGCTTAGAACTCGTGGTCAGCTGTGTCTGGGTTCAGATCGCTGATACCCAGTTTGCTGGCTGCTTGCTCGATGGAACCGGTCTGCTTAACCAGGGCAGCGATAGCGTCACGAACAACCTGCTGGCCTTCGCTGTTGTCAGCGGCGATCAGTTGGTCGAAGTGTTTGCCATTGTTGGCGTTATCAACCAAAACTTGCAGTTTGCCTTCAGTGGCTTCCAGATCAGCTTTCAGCGCCGTGTCGGTTGCTGCATCAACTTTGGCTACCAGTGAGGACAGGCTCGGGCCGCTCAGGGTGGTGCCGTCGACCTTCTTGTATTCGCCCAGGTAAACGTTGCGGATACCTTTGCCGTTGAAGAAGTGCGAGTTGTGAGTGTTGTCGCTGAAGCAATCGTGCTCGTCTTCAGTAGAGTTGGCTTCCAGTGCGACCTTCATACGCTCGCCAGCCAGCTCACCAAGGGACAGGCTGCCCATGCCGAAGAGCATTTTACGCAGGCCGTTCTCTACGGTGTCTGCCTCCAGCTTGGCGCGGTAGTTATCAGCCTTGCCGGATTGCCATTGGCCAACCATCTCTTCCAGGTCGGTAACCAGCAGGTCGGTGGCGGCTTTCAGGAAGGCGCGACGACGCTCATTGTGGCCACCTGTGGCGCCTTCACCTGTCAGGAAGTCGCTGACTGGACGCTCACCCGCACCCGGGTTAGTGCCGTTGAGATCTTGGCCCCACAGCAGGAATTCGATGGCATGGTAGCCGGTCGCAACGTTGGCTTCGGAGCCGCCAAGTTCGTTCAGGCTGGCCAGCAATTCTGGGGTGATGTTGCTGACGTCGATTTTGTCCTCGCCGACCTGAATTTCAGTGTTGGCGATGATGTTAGCGCTGGCGCCAGGGTTGCCCAGTGCGTGCTGATAGTCTTCCGCAACGTAGTCAATCAGGCCTTCGTCCAGCGGCCATGCGTTAAGCTGACCTTCCCAGTCGTCAACAACGGCGTTGCCGAAACGGAACACTTCAGTCTGCATGTACGGTACGCGAGCAGCCAACCAAGCTTCGCGAGCAGCTTTCAGGGTGTCGTCAGTCGGGTTGGCCAGCAGCGCGTCAATGGCAGTTTGCAGGGCTTTACCGGTGCTGGCTGCGTCACTGAATACAGCCAAGGCGAGATCAGCGTAGTGGCTGACAACAGCTTTACCAGCGGCTTCATCAACGGCACTGGTAGCCACTGGAGCTGCTTGGGTGCTGGCAGCTGCAGGGGCAGCGGCTTGACTGGCTGGCGCTTTGTCTTCGCCGCAACCGGCGAGAGCAATGGCAAGGGCGAGCAGGCTGGCGGAGGCCAGTGGCGAACGAAGCATGATGTGATCCTTAAACCGATGTTGTGGACATTTGTTCTAGGTTAAATGATTGCTGAGTAATAATGCGAAAGATTTTCATTTTGCGCAAAAGGTTATTACAAGCTTTTCAGGTATGAGTTATTCAGGATGTGAATTCAGTGCGGCGCTGATTGATTCAAATCCGGCATCAAGCTGAATGCCGCGCACTAACTAAAAGCCCGCATGAGTGCGGGCTTTTAGTATCAGAGCGAAGCGGGGTTAATCGCGTTATTCAAACGCCGTGATTGCTTGATAAATTGGGTCAGTTCACGGGCGGGCAGAGGTTTGCTGTAGAGGTAACCCTGACCTTCGTTACAGCCCTGGGCGATGATGTAAGCCTCTTGCTCAGCGGTCTCCACACCTTCGGCAATAACCTGCATACCCAGGCTTTTGCCGAGCTGGATGATGGCGCGAACAATAGTGGCGTCATCCTCGTCCTCGAGCAGGTCCTGAACAAAGCTCTTGTCGATCTTGATTTTGTCCAGTGGCAGGCTCTTCAGGTAGCTCAGTGAGGAGTAACCCGTACCGAAGTCGTCGATCGCAATCAGTGCCCCTGAACGGCGCAGGCTGAGCAAGTGCTGGGCGGCGGTGTTGATGTCTTCCATCAGGCCGGTTTCAGTCACTTCAAGTTCCAGGCTGCGCGGTGGCAGCCGGTAAACTTGCATCAGGTTGTTAACCACCCGTGGCAACTCAGCGTGGTGCAGCTGAACCGTGGAAAGGTTGATCGCCATGCGCATTTCAGTGAAGCCCTGGTCATGCCATTCGCGCAGTTGGCGACAGGTCTGGTCGAGCACCCACTCACCGATCGGAATGATGGTGCCGTTTTGCTCAGCCAAGGGGATGAACAAGTCCGGTGGCACAAAACCATGCTGGGGGTGTTGCCAGCGTAGGAGTGCTTCAACGCCGACAACATTGTGGTTGCGGTAATCAACTTGCGGTTGATAAACCAGATGCAGCTGGTTGAGGGCGAGCGCGTCACGCAGGTCTTTTTCAAGTTCGCGGCGTCGGCGCATTTCACTGTCGACACTGGCGATATAGAACTGATAACGGTTGCGTGAGCGACTCTTCGCAAGCGTCATGGTTTGTTCAGCTTTTTGCAGTAGCTTTTCAGTGCTGTCGCCATCTTCCGGGAACAGGGTGATGCCGATAGTGGCACGCAGACGAATCTGCTGTTGATCAAGAATGAAGGGCGTTTCCAGATCGTCGAGAACACTCTGAGCCAGCTCAGCAGCTTCATAGGGCTGTTCAATGTCGGCCTGAACCAGGGCAAATTGGTCGCCTCCTAAGCGGGCCAATGCACCCAGACGGCCACTGTGACTGCGCAGCCTGTCTGACAGGGCTAGAAGCAACTGGTCGCCGGTCTGGTAGCTGAACTGCTCGTTAACGCCTTTAAAGTCGTCCAGGCCTACGCAGAGAACCGCGACCCGACGCTGCAGACGGCCTGCGTCTTCCAGAATCTGATCCAGTTGTTGCTGCAGTTGCTGGCGGTTGGGCAAGCCCGTGAGGAAGTCGTATTGCGCCATGCGCAACAGGCTGTCTTCAGCTTCGCGGCGCAGGTGGGTGTTGCGTTCAATGGAGGAGAGGAGTTGGTTGGCTGTGTTAATCCACAGACCTAACTCGTTTTTTTCGTTCCCAGGGAGCATTGGTAGTTTGTGCTCACTGGGGCGGTCTGGGTTGATGTGCGTGAGGTGCTCGATAATCTTCGAGAGAGGCTTGGTCAGTAACCAGTGGTAGACCAAGTAAAGCACCAGGCCCATGGCCATGGCCCGTAATACGCCTGAGATAAAGATAATGACCGAGTTGGTGACAAAACTTTCGCCATATTCGGCGGTGTCGAGGGTGATGCTGAGGTCGCCGTAGTACTCACTATAGGGGCCTCGACCGACCAGTTCGGTGGTGAAGGTCTGTTCCTTACCTAGGATGGGGTCCGTCAGCCAGCGAGTGGGAATGGTGGATAGTTCCCGGGACTTCTCTGCCAGCTTAGGTTCATTCGGGTGGCCTATGGAGGCAACACGCACTGACTCGTGCTGGAACAGGCCTTCGATAACCTGCATACCCATTTCCCGATCTAGGCTATAGACCGCTTGGGTGGAAGGGTCGCGAAACATGCCGAGGATACGCTGAGCGTCACCGGCAACGGCTTGCCGGGTTTTGTATACGTCGAAGATGATCTGAGCGCAGCTCAGGATCACTCCAACGATAAGTGCTGATAGCAGCACGACCCGTAGCAGTTTAAGCGACAAGCTGTTTTTGAGTTCCAGCTTCAAGTGTCGGTTCCTTAATGAAAGGCCTTGACGTTAAACAGGGTGGAGTATTGGCAAAGTCGAGCTTGCAGTCAAAGGGCCATCACCTAACTTTTTCAAAAAAATATGCCTGCACTGTTTTGGAGCGCATGAGTATGCACGGTGCAGGTGCCTGCACAGAGTGGGTGCAGTGTACTTTCTGTAAGTATCTAGTCTAGCTGCTTTCTGCTTGGCATGAGTGTTGCGGAGCACCCTTTGGACTACACCCAAAGGATTTGGTGATGAAGAGACGGACAATCGGTATCGCACTTTGCTGGGTATCGCCTTTCTCATGGGGCGCTACGGATGAAGCCATCAATATCGCCTGGGTGGTCTTTGCCAGTGTGTTGGTGTTCTTCATGCAGGCGGGGTTTGCGCTCATGGAGAGCGGTATGTCGAGGGCCAAGAACGCCGTTAATGTGATGGTGAAAAACTACATTGACGGGTGCGCTGGCGGCATTGCGTTCTGGGGGCTTGGTTTTGGCCTGATGTTCGGTGTCAACATCACTGGTTGGTTCGGGATGAGCCATTTTGCTCCCTATGAGGGGGAGCCGTGGGACTTCACCTTCCTGCTTTTTCAGATGATGTTTGCAGTAACGGCCGCCACGATTGCTAGTGGGGCGATGGCAGAGCGTACCCGTTATTCAGCCTATCTGTTCGGTGCTTTGGTTATTTGCGGTTTCATCTACCCGGTATTTGGTAGCTGGGTCTGGAGTGGCATCAACGGAGGGCAGGGGTGGCTGACAAAATTGGGATTTGTTGATTTTGCCGGCTCGACCGTTGTGCACAGCGTTGGAGCCTGGTGTGCCCTGGCAGGCGTATTGGTACTGGGGCCACGATTGGGGCGTTTTGGCGCTGATGGCGCCGTGCGCAACCTCCCCGGACACAACATGGGATTCGTAACATTAGGCGGTTTTATTCTGTGGCTCGGTTGGTTTGGCTTCAATGCCGGTAGCAGTTTTGAAGTAAGTCCTAACTTGGGGCTGATTGCCCTCAATACTCACCTAGCCGCGTCAGCCGGAGCCCTAGGAGCGTATATGGCGCAGCGCAGAAACTCTTCCCCCGTGTTGTTCAGTATTACGGTGAATGGCTCGTTGGGAGGGCTGGTCTCAATTACCGCGGGCTGTGCAAGTATGTATCCCTTGTTCGCCATTCTGACCGGGCTGCTGGCAGGCTTTATCGTTGTTTCCGGCACTCGTTTACTCGAGCGCCTCAAGGTCGATGATGTGGTCGGTGCTGTACCTGTTCATGGGTTTTGTGGTGTGTGGGGCACGCTTGCTGCTGGGCTGTTCTATTACTCGGACATGCTCAATTGGGGGCGGGTGGGGGTTCAGACTCTAGGTGCGGCAGCTGCATTTCTCTGGGTGTTTCCGACCGCTCTGCTGTTGTTTTTGCTGCTGGCGAAAACCATTGGTTTGCGCACCACGGGCCAACACGAGCGGCTGGGGCTGGACTGCACGTGAGATGCTGAGATCGGTTATCCCGAGTTCAACCGAGTTGTGACTTATAACGGCAACGAGTTGCCAAGGAAGGCCTGAAATGAACCTGACAACCCGACGCAGAGCTATCTATACGGAGCTTACCAGCCACTTCGCAGGCGACGAACCACTTGCAGCGGTGGCGTTGTGGGAATGCAAATACGCCGGCATGCCTTTTTATTTCCTAGATGGTTTTATTGCCGAACTTGTGGTCTCAACTGAACGCACGATTGAACGGGCCACTGTCTACCGGGATCTGATGGGTGCACTTACAGGTCCTGCGGCGGATTTTTTGCCGGCCCCAGAAAGGCTAATTAACGCGTGGCGTGGATCAAACCAGAATGAGCCTTCAATGGCTTTATGCCGGGGGATGTTCTGCGTTCATTCGAAGCCTTGGTTGCCCAGTTATTCATCGACATGGATGCTGGGCAGGTGAGGCTTCTGCGTGGATTCGTGAAGGGTAATCTGAACGTACTGACGGGCAGTAACGAGCAGCGCATGCTGGTGCGTAATTGGCTGGAGCAGGGGCTCTCGTTGGAGGAGGCGCAACTATCGACTTCACAGCAACGGCAACTGCTTAATTTGCTGTATGTCGGGATGGGGGAATACCTAGGGCCGGAGGAGGCTGATTGGCGCCTGAGCCGGGCTGTGAAACAGAGCGAGTCGGCAGCCCTAGTGCTTGCCCCTAACTGGCTGATGTAGTGCGGGATAAACAAAAAAACCGGCCCAAGGCCGGTTTTTTTGTTGGAGCAGGATAATTAGGCAGCGTAGTTTTTGGCTACGAAGTCCCAGTTAACCAGGTTCCAGAATGCCTCAACGTACTTCGGACGCAGGTTGCGATAGTCGATGTAGTAGGCGTGTTCCCATACGTCGCAAGTCAGCAGCGGGGTGTCACCGCTGGTCAGCGGGCAGCCAGCGCCGATGGTGCTGGCCAGAGCCAGGGAACCGTCAGCTTTCTTGACCAGCCAGCCCCAGCCGGAACCGAAGGTGCCGATGGAAACTTTGCTGAATTCTTCCTTGAACTTCTCGAAAGAGCCCCAGGTAGCGTTGATGGCGTCAGCCAGTGCGCCAGTCGGTTGGCCGCCAGCGTTAGGTGCCAGGCAGTTCCAGTAGAACGTGTGGTTCCAGACTTGGGCTGCGTTGTTGAAGATGCCGCCGGTAGAAGTCTTAACGATTTCTTCCAGAGTCTTGCCTTCAAACTCAGTACCAGGAACCAGATTGTTCAGGTTCACGACATAGGTGTTGTGGTGCTTGTCGTGGTGAAATTCCAAGGTTTCCTTGGAGATGTGCGGTTCCAGAGCGTCGTGGGCGTAGGGCAGCGGCGGCAATTCGAAAGCCATGTTTTATCTCCTATCCATTCAGGTGCGTATGCGCGGAGCCGTTCACGGGCGGCCAAATCAAGCGGCTTGAGTAGTCTCTTTGATGCCGCAGGTCTTTGATCATAGCACTGGGCAGGCGGGTTAAACACATGACAAGTGTGTGGGAAACCATCTGGCTGGCTACTTTCTGGGCATCGCCAGGCTATTTTAGGCCCTCACCTGTGATCAGTTGCCAACTGATGCTGAACATCATCAAAGCCACACAAAGGTCGATAATGCGCCATGTGGCAGGCCTTGCAAGCCAAGGTGCAAGGCTTGCGGCACCGATAGAAAGGGCAAGGAACCAAATCGCTGATGCGCTTGCCGCGCCGAGTACATAGGCGGCTGGCATGCTTTGTTGTGCACCCAGTGAACCAATCAGTAAGACGGTATCCAGATACACATGTGGGTTGAGCAAGGTCACAGCTAATGCGCTGAGCATCACCGTGCGCAATGATCGCGAACTGTTAGTGCTTGTTTGCTCAAGTGCCTGTGGACGACAAGCCCGCAGCAGGGCCTGTGCACCATACCAGAGCAGAAAGGCTGCTCCACCCCAGCGCGCAACAGCCAACAGCACAGGGCTTTGCGCCAAGATTGCAGCAAGGCCGAACACGCCGACGCTGACCAATATCGCATCGCACAAGATGCACAGCATTGCGACAGGCAGGTGGTGCTCGCGGCGCAAGCTTTGTGCCAGTACGAATGCATTCTGTGCGCCCAGCGCAATGATCAGTCCGGCGGCGATCAATAATCCATTGCTATAGCTTTGCCACATGACGCTTTACTCCTGTTCGAAGTGGCGAGTGTGATGGGCGTGGGTGTATAAGAGAAGCCAATAATGCTCATTCATCATTAGGAAAAGTGATGTGTTCGACTACAAACTTCTGACCGCGCTGGCTGCAGTGGTCGAGCAGGCTGGCTTTGAACGCGCGGCACAGGTATTGGGCCTTTCTCAGTCAGCGGTGTCACAGCGCATCAAACTGTTGGAGGCCCGTGTTGGTCAGCCTGTTCTAGTCAGGGCTATGCCGCCTGAACCTACAGAGATTGGTCGACGCTTGCTTAACCATGTGCAACAGGTGCGCTTGCTGGAGCGGGATGTGCAGGCTCATGTGCCAGGATTGGACGAGGGTGCTGCCCCGGAACGGCTGCGCATTGCGATCAATGCAGACAGCTTGGCGACTTGGTGGGCGGGGGCTGTAGGTGCATTCTGCCGGGAGCGCCAATTGCTGTTTGATCTCTTGGTAGAGGACCAAGAGGTTGGACTTAAACGCATGCGCGCCGGTGAAGTGGCGGCTTGTGTCTGTGCCAGTGAGCGCCCTGTGGCTGGTGCGCGGGTGGCGCCTTTGGGGGCCATGCGCTACCGGGCTTTAGCCAGCTCGGACTTTGTTGCCCAGTATTTTCCAGAAGGTGTTAATGCGTCGGCATTGCGTCAAGCCCCAGCCATTGTGTTTGGGCCGGATGACCGGTTGCAGCATCGCTTTCTCGCCACACAGGGTGTCAGCAGTGGTTTTATCCATCATTTGTGCCCTTCATCTGAAGGCTTTGTACGGCTTGCTCTGGCAGGTTTTGGCTGGGGACTGATTCCCGAATTGCAGGTTCGCTCGGAGTTGCAAAGGGGCGAGCTGATTGATCTGGATGGCGGCCAGCCGATTGACGTGCCGTTGTACTGGCACTACTGGCGCAATGGCGGAGATCTGTTAGATCAACTGACCCGGCATTTGGTCCGCGGTGCGGCGGCGAGCTTGGTAGGCCCTGCATGAGAGATGTTTGCACGGTCGTAGTTCTGGCTTGCAATGCTACTTTTGCTGTTGCTGCAGGCTGTTAGAGTGGCGCGAATGCAAGCATGGAGGTGGCGATGAAAATTCTGGTGACCGGTGCAAGTGGTTTTATCGGCGGACGCTTTGCCCGCTTTGCCTTGGAAAATGGCCTGGAGGTGCGGGTCAATGGCCGTAGGGCTGAAGGTGTTGAGCATTTGCGCAGTCGCGGTGCTGAATTTATCCAAGGCGATTTGAGCGATCCGGAACTGGTTCAGCAGTTGTGCGAAGGGGTTGATGTCGTTGTTCATTGCGCGGGTGCGGTGGGTGTGTGGGGTTCTTATGAGTATTTTCATCAGGCCAACGTCAAAGTGACTGAGAATGTCATAGATGCCTGCCTGAAACAGAACGTCCCACGCCTGGTACATCTGTCTTCGCCATCGGTCTATTTTGATGGCCACGCTCACGTAGGTTTGCGTGAGGAACAGATACCTAAGCACTTTTTAGATCATTACGGCAAAACCAAGTATCAGGCCGAACAACTGGTGTTTTCTGCTCAGGAGTTTGGTCTGCAAGTGATTGCGCTACGTCCGCGTTTTGTTACTGGGGCCGGAGATGCCAGCATTTTCCCAAGGCTTATCGAGATGCACCGTAAGGGACGCTTGTCGATTATCGGGAATGGGCTGAATAAGGTGGATTTCACCAGCGTCCATAACCTCAATCAGGCGCTTATGACGTGTTTGCATGTCAATGGGGAGGCTTTAGGCAAGGTCTACAACCTCAGTAATGGGGCACCGGTACCCCTCTGGGATGTGGTCAATTATGTATTACGCCGTCTTGAGCTACCTCCAGTCACCCGGCATATGCCTTTTAAATTGGCCTATACAGCAGCGGCATTGAACGAAGGTATTTGCAAATTATTACCGGGTAAGCCGGAGCCATCATTGTTTCGTCTTGGAGTGACGGTGATGGGTAAGGATTTCTCGTTGGACATCAGCCGTGCGCGGGAATACCTCGATTACGATCCGCAAGTCACAATCTGGACGGCCTTGGATGAATTCTGCAACTGGTGGCAAGCGCAGCAGCCACGTTGATTCGTATTGGCGGTGGGAACTGATAGGTCCGCCTCAGGTCGATGGCCATTAGTGTGCAGCAAACACTACGAAAGCCTGTGTAGCGATCACTGATCGCGCAGGTACTAACCGTTATACTGCATGCCTTGCCATTAGCCGCCTCTCCCATGAAGGTTGACCCATGCGTAACGATCAGCGCGATGAATTCGATAATGTGCCCAGTTTGCGGGCCGATGTGCGTGACCGGGATTTTGTTGAGCAGCCTTATGAGACCACTCCACATGCGCCCTCGTATGCAGCGGCTGCCACTGATGTGAGGTCCGCCAGCACGGGGCCACTGTGGGCGTTGATTGGGGCATTGCTGATTGGATTGGGTGGTTTGGGCTGGTGGAGCTTCCAGCAGATCCGTCTGATGGAGCAGCAATTGGTTGCCACTCAAGAGAGCTTTGCCCGCATCAGTGAAGAGGCTGCGGGGCGTATTCAGGATATTTCAGGCAAGGTGGTGGCCACTGAAACCTCGGTCAATACCGGCAGCGAGGCCCTGAAGTTGCAGGTTCGGCAGCTGGAGAGTAAAGCTGCTGAATTAAGCCGACTGCTACAGGGCACAGCAACTGCGCAGCGTGATGCCGCAACACGTGTTGAGCAGCTGACCGCTGACCTTAAGGCGCGCCAGACGGAAAACGAGAAGTTGGCAGCGCAGCTCAGTAAGTTTGAAACCGAGCAAGCACAGCTCAAAACTGAGCAGGCCAATCTCAAATCGGCTGTAGCCGGGCAGGCTAAAGCGGATGAGAAGATCGCTGCACTGCGCAGTGACGTAGACGCATTGAAGAAACAGGGTAACCCGAATCAGGCGGTTGCCCGTCTTGAACAAGATCTGCTGGTGCTCAGAAGTGAACTGGATAATCGCGCCACCAGCCCTGCCGGTAATACGGCCAGCACGGCAGAGTTTGATGCCTTCCGGGCGCAGATGACACGTAACATCAACGCACTCCAGGCTCAGGTTCAGAACCTGCAAAAGCAGATTGATGAACGTTAACTCAGGGATGCGGTAAGGGATTCGGGGTTAGCGAGTCAGTCACGGCTGGGCCTGACTCGCTAGCGTACTGCACTTACAGGCTGGGGTAGTCGGTGTAGCCCACCGGACCGTCAGCGAAGAACGCCTCTGGTTTCGGCGCATTAAGTTCAGCGTCAATGGCCAGGCGAGCTGGTAGGTCTGGGTTGGCGATAAAGAGTACGCCGAAGGCAACAGCATCGGCCTTCTTGCTGGCCAGTAGCTCGCTGGCAGTGGCTTTGTTGAAACCTTCGTTGGCAATGTAAACACCGCCAAAAGCCTCTTTCATTTGCACGCCTAAGCTGTCGTCGCCAGCGCGCTCACGGGTACAGATAAAGGCGATATTACGTTTACCCAACTCACGGGCTACGTAGGTGAATGTTTCTGCGGGGTTGTTGTCACCCATGTCGTGCATATCTGGGCGGGTTGCCAGGTGCACGCCGACTTTGCCCGCGCCCCAGATGTCGATCAAAACATCGGTGATTTCCAACAGCAGGCGAGCACGGTTCTCAATGCTGCCACCGTAGTTATCTTTACGGTGGTTGGTACTGCTTTGCAGGAACTGGTCGATCAGATAACCGTTGGCTGCATGCAATTCGACACCATCAAACCCGGCAGCCAGGGCGTTTTCTGCACCGAGGCGGAAGGCCTCAATCACTTCTGGGATTTCACCGGTTTCAAGGGCGCGGGGCGTGACGAAATCAGTCAGTGGGCGCAGCAGGCTGACATGTCCGGAAGGCCTCAGTGCGCTAGGTGCAACCGGTAGTTCGCCGTCCAGATAGCTTGGATGAGAGATGCGTCCAACATGCCAGAGTTGCAGAACAATCTTTCCGCCAGAGGCATGCACGGCGTCGGTGACTTTTTTCCAGCCGCGAACTTGCTCGTCGCTCCAGATACCAGGGGTATTAGGGTATCCCACACCCATTGGGGTCACGGAGGTGGCTTCAGTAATGATCAGACCAGCTGTTGCACGCTGGCTGTAGTATTCCTGCATCAGGGCACCGGGGACGCGGCCTTCGTCGGCGCGGCAGCGGGTGAGAGGTGCCATAATGATGCGGTTTTTCAGTTCCAGATCGCCCACTTTGATTGGGTCGAACAGATTGGTCATGCTGTGTTCCTCAGTGAGTCATCAGGTCTAACGGTAAAAAGACACTCTTCTGCGCAACATCGGTGTACCGCGTAGTTTAGCGGCCGTTGCGAACGGGGCTTAACCTACCGTGGTGCTGGGGAATAAGCAGATTGTTCGAACCGATAGTCTCCATTTGTAGAAGTGATAAGTAAGCTCTAGACATGAATTATCTGGCCCACCTCCACCTTGGCGGTAATGCACCGGCTCAATTGCTGGGCAGTTTGTATGGGGATTTTGTAAAAGGGCCGCTGCAGGGCCAGTGGTCCGCTGAAATCGAAGCGGCCATTCGCCTGCATCGCCGTATTGACGTTTTCACCGACAGCCATCCTTTGCAGGAGCAAGCGCGTGCACGCTTTGCGACGCATCGCCGGCGCTATGCTGGAATCTTGCTGGATGTGTTTTTTGATCATTGCTTAGCGCAGAACTGGCGGGAGTACTCCCACGAGCCATTACCAGTGTTTACCGGCAGGGTGTATCAGGTATTGCGTGAGGAGCCAAACCTGCCGGAGCGGCTGGCTTTGATTGCGCCACGCATGGCTGAGCAGGACTGGTTGGGCAGTTATAAAGATTTCGCGGTATTGGAGCAGGTCATTCGGGGTATTGACCGACGCTTATCCAAACCAGGGTTGCTGTTGGGCGGGATTGAGGAGTTGGAGCGGCTGTATGAGCCGCTTATGGATGACTTCCGGGCGTTCTATCCACAGTTGCTGTTGTATGTCCGCAGCGAGCTTGAAAGCCGTCGGTAGCGTCCTGATCAGGCAACGGCTTGCTCGGCGTCGGCTTGTTCTTCATCACTACCATACAGTGCGCTGTGAATGGCACGCTGAGCGCTGCGGGCCAGGGCGTTGCGGTTGCTGCCTTGGCTGATGATCGGTTCAAGCAGCTGAATTTCCACCTCGCCAGGGTCGCTGCTGAGTAAGCGCAACAGGTGCGAAAGCATGTCGTCGTCACCAATGAATGGAGCAACGGGGCAGGTTTCTCCATTACGGAGATAGCGGATTGCTACGGGTTGTACTTTTACGCCGGTTTCGATGGCGCTGCTCATCAAACGACCATGGAAGGTACGTAGGCTTAGGCCATCATTGGTGGTCCCTTCAGGGAAAATCAGCAAGCTGCGCCCGCCGAGCAAGTGGCGCCCCAGCTGATCGTTGAGCAGTTTGCTGTCACCCGCCCCGCGGCGGATGAACAGGGTGCCAGCCTTGTGCGCCAGCCAGCCCGCTACCGGCCAGGTACGAACTTCAGCTTTGGACAGAAACGACAGCGGCGTTAGCATGCCCAGCAGTGGAATATCGGTCCATGACACGTGATTGCTTACCCATAGCATGGGCTCTTGCGGCAGCTCGCCTTTAACCTTAAAGCGGAAGGGAAGGGCCGAAGTGAGGTGTGCCATAAACCAGCGAGTCAGGCGCTGGCGGGTGCTCATCAGATCATGGCGTACAAAGCGCTCAAGCATCGAGATAGTTGCCGCCAGCAGCGTGCCGAAACAGATCACTACCAGCAGGCGGGTCAGACGCCAATACAAACGCAACTTTTTCATCAGGCTCCTGCCACTGAGTAAACGTGCAGCTCTGTCTACCTGCTGCAGGCCAGATGTGCAAGCAGAGTCAGACCGCCGCTTTGAAATGTCTTGCATAACGTGGGCACAGCTCGTCACGTTTGAGCAGAATGAACACGTCAGCCACTTGAAAGTCCTGATCCCAGCACGGCTCGCCGCAGATCTTAGCGCCTAGACGCATATAAGCTTTGAGCAAAGGCGGCATTTCCGCAATCACATTGCCTGGCACTTCCAGTGTGGGGATCGGGTGCTTTGGCTCGGCTCGCAGGTGCTCTGTGCACAGGTAACGGTCACGCAGGCGCTGCATGATCGCTTGGGCCTGTACGCCGCCGTCTTGCATGGGAATGCTGGCGCAGCCCATCAAGTAACGGTAACCGCCTTGATTGAGCACTTCAGCCAGCTCGCCCCACAGCACGGCGATGGTAGCGCCATTGCGGTAGGCGGCATCGACACAGGTGCGCCCGATTTCCAGCACCGGGCCTTCCAACTGGAGCAGGCCGTGCAGGCTGAACTCCTCTTCGCTGTAGAAACGACCCAAGTCCGCCGCAGCCTGGTGATCCAGCAAGCGGGTGGTGGCGACTAACTGGCCACTGTTAAGGTCACGCACCCCGATGTGTTGGCAATGAATGTCGTAGTCGTCCATGTCCAACCCTAGCTCGGCGCCTTTTAGCTTGGCATCGAACTCGGCGCTGAAAACGCGGAAACGCAGTGCCTGAGCTTCACGCAGAGCGTTGGCACCCAGTAGGCGCTCGGCTTGTAGGCGACGGGGTTGTGTCGCGCAATGTGCTATCTGATTCATGCCGTCATCTCCGTTGTCCGACTTATCCCTTGCAGCCGGTTGAACTTGTTGGGCAATCTCAGGCTATGTTTCAGCAGTGTCATCACTGTGACGGAATTGTGATGTTTGAATGACCGTCGTCCTCCCGCCATAACGACAAAAAGGAGACGCTATGCCCTGGCAATACTTACTGACTGATCAGGAACGACTGCCCATCGTCAGCCTGGAGGAGTGGTTCACCAGCCTGCTGGCACGGTTGCCCAATCTGACTCCGATGGCGATAGCGATTTATGGAGGACGCTTCTCGGCGACACCGGGATTGGCCTTTCTCGCAGGCTACCAGGCTGCTCTGCGGGCCTTGTGGCCAGCTGCTCCGAGAACGCTGGGGGCACTGTGCGTAAGTGAGGGACGCAGCACACGTGCTGCCGATATGCAGACTCGCATCAATGGCCTGAGCCTGAGCGGGCGCAAAGATTTTGTGACCGCCGCTGAAGCTGCTGACTGGTTGCTGGTAGCAGCTCGGGAAGACGCTGAAGGCGAGGCGGTGCGGTTGATGCTCGGTGTCGTACGTAACGGTGATCCGGGTGTCAAAATCGAGCCTCTGCCAGCATTGCCGTTGATGCCTGATATCGGTCACGCCCGCCTGCACCTGAACGATGCTCACTGCGAACGTTTGCCGGGGGACGGTTGGAGTGACTACGTAAAGCCGTTCCGGACGCTGGAGGATGTACATGTTCTGGCGGCCCTGTGTGCCTGGTTATTTGGCGTGGGGAAGGAGTCTTATTGGCCCCAGACGTTGCTGTTAAGGCTTGTTGGCTTATTAGCCGGTTGTGCAGAGACAGCCAGGCTGTGCCCCAGTGATGCGCATGGCCACGTGTTGCTGGCGGGCTTGTTTGCCCAATTCGACAGTCTGCGCACTGAGTTGGATGAAGCCTTTGCTGCAACGACCGACGAGCATTGGCAGTGTCTTTGGCAGCGTGATAAAGGGCTGTTGTCCATTGCCATGTCAGCTCGCACTAAGCGCTTGGAAACGGCGCTGAAAACCCTTGCACTGCATCTGTAGCTGGGGCAGTTTGATCCAGATCAGTTCGATTTAATCCGGCTATCGGTATTCTTCCGTGCTTTCCACAGGAGTCTGTAATGCGACGCGAGCCCATCATTCTGTTCGACAATGGCGTTCACCAATGCATGATGTTTGATGATCTGGTCAGTGGCGAGGGCGTGCAGTCCAACCAGTTCCTGATTACAGACCATGATGAGCACCTGCTGCTCGATCCGGGTGGTGACCTCACATACACGCCGTTGTCACTGGAGCTGTCCAAGCACATTCCGGTGCAGGATCTGACCTATATTTTTGCCTCGCACCAGGACCCTGACATCATCGCCTCGTTGGACAAATGGCTGCTGCACACCCGCGCGCGGGTGATTTGCTCCAAGCTATGGTCGCGCTTTTTGCCACACCTGACGGCTAATTACCTGGCCCTGAGTCGTGGTCTGAACACCTATGACCGGATTATCTCTCTGCCGGATCGTGGTCAATCGTTCACCTTAGGTAAATGCTCGCTTAAGGCCGTACCTGCTCACTTCTTGCACTCAGTTGGTAACTTCCAGCTGTACGACCCGGTCAGCAAAATCCTCTTCTCCGGGGATATGGGCGCCTCTATGGTGGATGACGCAACGCCGGTCTCTGACTTCGTCAACCACGTGCCGAATATGTTGGCCTTCCACCGCCGTTACATGGCCAGCAACAAAGTTTGCCGGTTGTGGGCTGCGATGGTCCGGCAAATGGATGTCGCCATGATCGTGCCGCAGCACGGTCGGCCTTTTGTCGGCCCGGAGATGATCAGCGCCTTCCTGTACTGGATCGAGAACCTGGAGTGCGGCCTCGACCTGTTAGGCCCAGAAGACTACCAATTGCCTAAATAACACTGCGCCCGATGCTGTGCGGCGAGGGCGGCCAGACGTTGGATCGCAACAGCCGCCATGCTAGGGTTCCGCCTCTACTTCCGACAGAGGCGGCTGTATGGCACTTCTCCGATTTCCCGTACGACAATTTTGGCTGGCCTGCGGCTTGTTTGCGGTCTGTGCTTCTGCTCAGGCTGAAAACTGGCCGGATAAGGACTGGGTGAGTGCCCCTGCTCCGGCCAGCGCAGCGCTGGATGCGCTGGAGCAATACGCCTTTCCGCTAAGGGATGAAAAGGAGCGAAAGGGTGTGCGTACTGATGCGCTCGTGGTCATCCGTGACGGTGTCTTGGTGTATGAGCGCTACGCTGAGCCGACCAATGCCCAGACTGCGCATTTGACTTGGTCTATGTCCAAGAGCTTGTGGGCAACTGTTATGGGGGTTGCGTATGGGCAGGGATTGTTCCGCCTGGATGCACCGGTAGCCCAATACTATCCCGCCTTTGCCGAACATCCGCAGATCAAAATGGGCCACCTGTTTAACTGGGCTTCGGGGCTGGATTGGCAGGAAGATTACGAATACGCGCCCCTTAAATCCTCCGTGGTGGCCATGCTCTACACCCGCGGGCGCAGTGATATGGCGGCCTTTACCGCTGCTCACAAAGCCGGTGCAGAGGCCGGCACACGTTTCCGCTATTCCAGTGGTGACAGCAATGTGTTGGCCGCAACGATGAAACAAATCGTGGGTGAGCAAGCCTATGCCGATTATCCATGGAAGGCGCTTTTCGAACCGTTGGGGATAACCAGTGCTACGTGGGAGCGAGACCCTTCCGGCACCTACATTGCTTCATCCTATGCGTATTTGACTGCGCGCGATCTGGCCCGCGTCGGTTTGCTGATGCAGCGTGATGGCCGTTGGCGTGATCAACAACTGTTGCCTAAAGCGTGGGTTGAATTTAACCGCACGCCTTTCGCCAACTTCGTGCCGCAGGCGGATAAGCCTAACGGCGCCGTGGCGGCGGGCCACTGGTGGGTGAACAAGGCCGTTTCCAGCTACCCGAAACCGTGGCCGGATGTACCGGATGATGTGTTTTTAGCCTCAGGCCACTGGGGGCAGGGCCTGTATGTCTTCCCCAGTCAAAATCTGGTGGTGGTGCGTTATGCCGACGACCGCGACGGCAGTTTTGACCGCAACCATTTCCTCAAGCTGGTATTGGCCGCTATGGCCA
This sequence comes from Pseudomonas mendocina, assembly GCA_037482215.1. NCBI lineage: Bacteria > Pseudomonadati > Pseudomonadota > Gammaproteobacteria > Pseudomonadales > Pseudomonadaceae > Ectopseudomonas > Ectopseudomonas mendocina. The sequence goes on along the minus strand of CP148074.1, from coordinate 3,606,599 downwards.
CCGGGGAGCAGCCATGATCCGTCGTCACCCATTCTTAACCGTATTGGTATTTGTGCTTTTGGCAGTTGCTGCCTTGGCTTGGCAAAACCGTGTCCACTTGCAGGCGTTCCCGGGCATCATCGGCGCCTATACCGCCAAGGAATATTGTTCTTGCCGCTATGTGGCCAACTATCCTGCTGCCTACTGTGAAACCTATGTGTCGCAGTACATCCCTATCTCGGGGTTTCATGATGATGCGCAACTCAAGCGCGTCACAGCCAGCGGATTCGGCAGTACACAGAGTGCTCAATGGTTGAGTGCCCGCGAAGGCTGCCAGTTGCTGCCACAACCCTGAGGGTTTGGCAGGTAGGACCAGCGAGTGTGGATCGGGAAGGATCGCGATGGTGGTTGAATCATTCTGTAAGGTGAACAGCTGTGGCCCATGATGTTTTCCCCTGGCGCGCGGATAACAAACTGGAGCTGCTGGTAGATGGTCCACAGTTTTTTCCACGAATGTTGGAGCGCATTCATGCTGCCCAAGGTTTGATTGACCTTGAGCTGTACTTAGTGGAAAGCGGCGCGTGCACCACGACGCTGCTCGATGCCTTGTGCGCAGCGGCTGAGCGGGGTGTGCGGGTTCGTTGTTTGTTCGACGCCTTTGGCTGTAAAGGACTGAATGCCGCTGACCGTCTGCGTTTAGATGAAGCGGCTGTCGATGTCCGCTGGTACAACCCTCTGCGCTGGAAAGATGGGCGTCTGAATTTTCATCGGGATCACCGCAAGTTACTGCTGGTTGATCGGCAATACGCCTATGTGGGCGGCACCGGTTCTACCGATGAATTTTGGCACCCGTCAGCGCCTATCAGCGACTGGCATGAAGTCATGGTTGAGGTCACGGGGGCGCTGGTGCTGGACTGGCAGTTGCTGTTTGACCGCCAGTGGCATGAGTACCAGCTGATCCAAAGCCTGCAGGCGCTGCGTCCGAAGATGCCGATGCGGCTGAAGAATATGCCAGCTTTACCCCGTGGCCGGACCGGTTTAGGCCGTGTGGCGTATGCCGATGGCAGTCAACACCGTGACATCCTGCTGGCATTATTGCTGGCGCTGAAATTTGCCCGAACCCGAGTCTGGTTGGCCACCCCGTATTTTCTGCCGACCTTGCGAGTTCGTCGTGGATTACGAAAGGCGGCGGCGCGGGGCGTGGACGTTTGCCTGCTACTGACCGGGCAGCATACCGATCACCCACCGGTGCGTTTTGCCGGGCAGCGCTATTACGGCAGCTTGCTTAAGGCTGGGGTGCGCATTTTTGAGTACCAGCCACGATTTCTGCATCTGAAAATGGTGCTGGTGGATGACTGGGTGAGTGTTGGCTCCTGCAACTTCGATCACTGGAATCTGCGTTTTAATCTGGATGCCAATATCGAGGCGCTGGATGCAGACTTCACTGCCAGTGTGGCGGAGAGTTTTAAGCGAGACTTTGCTGATAGCAAAGAAATCACCCGAGCTGTCTGGAAAACTCGGCCTCGGTGGCTGCGCCTGCGACAGTGGATTTGGGGAGCGCTAGATCAGTGGTTGATTAAACTGCTGGATCGACGCAAATAGCCACTCCAGTTTCTTTCCGCTCAAAAAAAGCGCGGCCGAAGCCGCGCAAACGGGAAAACAAGGGGAGTTAGAAGAAACCCAGTGGGTTGATGTCGTAGCTGATCAGCAGGTTTTTGGTTTGCTGATAGTGGTCGAGCATCATCTTGTGGGTTTCGCGGCCTACGCCAGATTTCTTGTAGCCACCGAACGCGGCGTGCGCCGGGTACAGGTGGTAGCAGTTGGTCCATACACGACCGGCCTTGATACCACGACCCATGCGGTACGCGCGGTTGATGTCGCGGGTCCACACACCGGCGCCCAGACCGAACTCAGTGTCGTTAGCGATTGCCAGGGCTTCAGCTTCGTCCTTAAAGGTGGCAACGCTGACCACCGGGCCGAAGATTTCTTCCTGGAAGATACGCATTTTGTTGTGGCCTTTGAGCAGGGTCGGCTGGATGTAGTAACCCGTTGCCAGGCTGCCTTCCAGTTTCTCTGCGCCGCCACCGGTGAGCAGCTCGGCACCTTCCTGCTGAGCGATCTCGAAGTAGGACATGATCTTGTCGAACTGCTGCTGGCTCGCCTGTGCGCCGACCATGGTGTCGGTGTCCAGCGGGTTGCCGCGCTTGATCTGTTTGATCTTCTTCATCACTTCGTTCATGAACGGTTCGAAGATCGATTCTTGAACCAGTGCACGGGACGGGCAGGTGCAGATTTCACCTTGGTTGAAGAAGGCCAGAACCAGACCCTCAGCTGCTTTCTCGATGAAGGCAGGCTCAGCTTTCATGATGTCTTCGAAGAAGATGTTCGGCGACTTGCCGCCCAGCTCTACAGTCGACGGAATGATGTTCTCAGCAGCGCACTTCATGATGTGCGAGCCAACCGGCGTGGAACCGGTGAAGGCGATTTTGGCGATACGCTTGCTGGTGGCCAGCGCTTCACCGGCTTCGCGGCCAAAGCCTTGCACCACGTTCAGTACGCCTTTTGGCAGCAGGTCACCGATCAGCTCCATCAGTACGGTGATGCCCAGCGGAGTTTGTTCAGCAGGCTTGAGCACGATGGCGTTACCGGCAGCCAGGGCCGGCGCCAGTTTCCATGCGCCCATCAGCAGCGGGAAGTTCCACGGAATGATCTGGCCAACAACGCCCAGAGGCTCGTGGAAGTGGTAGGCCGCAGTGGTGTCGTTGATTTCGGCAGTGGAGCCTTCTTGAGCGCGCAGGCAGCCAGCGAAATAACGGAAGTGGTCAGCCGCCAGCGGGATGTCGGCGTTAAGGGTTTCGCGAACCGGCTTACCGTTGTCCCAGGTTTCAGTAACAGCTAGCAGCTCCAGGTTCTGCTCAATGCGGTCAGCGATTTTCAGCAGGATGTGGGAACGCTCCTGAACCGAAGTACGGCCCCAGGCGTCTGCCGCGGCGTGAGCAGCATCCAGCGCCCGCTCGATATCGTCACGGTCGGAACGCGGGAATTCACCGATGACCGAACCATCAACCGGGCTGGTGTTGGTGAAATAAACACCGTTTACCGGAGCGACGAATTCGCCATTGATGTAGTTGCCATAGCGCGGTTTGAGTGTGAGTAGTGCGCCTTGAGTACCTGGTTTTGCATAAATCATAGGACTGACCTCTTATAGGTTTTTGTACGGTCTTGTGGTGATAGCGAATGGTCACGCAACCATCCGCTATCTGCCCCAGAATCAGGATGCTTGTGGGGTTTCACCACGCGCCAGTCGCGCATTGATGTCGTCAATAACTGCCGGCAGCTCAGCAATGGTATCGATCATGTAATGCGGGCGGGAACCTTCCAGCATATTGGCAATGCGGCTGCGTTCTTGCGCCAGCTTCTCTGGGGAGAGCTTTGTACTCGTCATAAGTCAGGCCCAGGGCGTTACCAGAGCAGGTCAGGGCGACGGTCCACATACCGGCGCTGCGACCTTCCAGAATGCCTGGCCAGGTGTCGTCGACCTTCACGCACGCTGCAACATCACTGATGCCCAGAGCGATGACGTTGGCCAGCGATTGCGCCGGGTGAGGGCGGCCGTTGGGCACTTCATCAGTGGCAACGACGTAATCCGGGTTGTAGCCGTTGGTTTTCGCCAGTTCCACAACTTTGGCCATGACCACTGCCGGATAACCCGAGCAGGTGCCAATTTTCAGGCCCTTTTCGCGCAGGGTCGCAATGGCGTCCAAGGCACCTGGAATCAGCGCGGAGTGCTCGGCAATCTTTTCGATCTGCAGTGGCATGAAGCGCTCGTAGATCGCAGTTACATCATCATCAGTCGGCGTGCGACCGAACTTGGCGCGATAGCGTTCAGCGATAGCCGGGATGTCACACAGGGTGCGGATGTGATCCCACTTGCCCATGCCCATTGGGCCGCGTGCTTCAGCGAGGCTAACTTCAACGCCAAACTCACCGAAGGCTTCTACGAAGATCTGGGTAGGTGCGAAGGATCCGAAGTCGACTACGGTGCCAGCCCAATCAAGGATTGCGGCTTGCAGACGGGTTGGGTACTGATAATTCATGTGAATAACTCCAATTAAAGGTCAGTGAAATAGAGGGTTATGCCTTGATTGATGCCGTTTTAGGGCTGTCAGGGCGGCGGTTCCAGTAAGGGATCATGATCACGGTGGCGAACAGTGCGGTTGCCGTGAAGACGACGAATACGGTTTCAGTGTCGAAGTAGCCAGGCAGCAGGCCGCCTAAGATGGCGCCTACCGAGCCGCAACCATTTACGAAGCCGGTGGCGGTGCCCGCAGTGCCTTTGCCAAAGTCGATGGCGGCTGCTCCGCTGATCATTGCGTCAGGGCCGTAGAGGGTCAGGCCCATCATGAACAGCAGACCCACAACCAAGTACACACTGCCGCTTTGCATGGTGGGCACGAATAGTGCCAGGCAGGCAGTCAGTACAAGCAGGCTGATGACGCAAGCAGGGAAGCGGCGGGCGCCAAACAACTTGTCTGACATCAGGCCGATCAGCACAGGGCCTACCAAACCCGCGATTTCAAACGAGGTCGGGACGATGGCTGCCGCAACTTTGCCGATATCAGGCATGCGCTCATAGACCATGACCGGGCCCCAGAACAGAATGGCGTAGCGAGCAGGCTTGAGCAGGAAGTAAGCCAGCCCCAGTACCAGTACCGTCCTGTTTTTAAGAATGGTCTTGAGACTTTGAACGAAGCCAGGGGACGGCTGACCTGCTGACGTGTGCTCATCAGTCACCTCTTCGACAGGAGGCAGGCCTACGTCTGCCGGGGTGTTGCGCTGGAAGAGGAAAAACAACACCGCAACAATGAGGACGACGACAGCGCTGGAAATGAAGGCAGCACGCCAGTCGCCATACACCTGATACGCCCACCAGCCAGCGAATGGAGAGGCTACCAGCCCACCAAATGCGTAGCAGCTGCTCCAGAAACCCAGAACCCTGCCGCGCTCTTTCGTCGCAAAGAAACTGCCAATGTTTTTACACAAGCCGGACCAGCCGGTTGATTGCGCAAGCCCCTGAACAATCATGCAAGTTACGAAGATTGGCAGAGTGGCAAAGGTGCCCATAAGCAGTGCAGCAACGGCAGAAATGATCAAACCGCCAAGAACAACGACGCGTGCGCCAAAGCGGTCCGCGACAATGCCCCAGGTAAATTGCCCGATGGCGTAAGCCCCAAGATAAAGAGCGTCGAGGTTGGCCATCATCTCTTTATCGAGAGGGAAGTTGGGGTCATCACCGATCCCAAGCTTCGCAACCGAGAAAGCTTTACGCGTGAAATAGAACGCTGCATAAGCTATCCACGTGATAGCGAAAATCTGCCAGCGCCAACGGTGTATCGAATTAAATCCTTGGGTAAGAACTGCTGATCCCAGGTTCTGATTCATGGACTGGATCTCTCTGGTGAAGTGGCCGACTGGCATTGACCAGTCGTTGTTGTTTTTGTGAAAGCACTTCTGAAACGTATCCGTACCGGATCCTACGCCGTCAGGGGTTAACCAGACGGCGTGATCAATGCTGCACGCAGGGGCAGCATGTCCTTTTATGACGCTTTAGTTATTTCTGCCGGGCTGCAATCATCCACGCCCATGACATGCAGGGACTGTTTAATAGCATTAAGCAGTTGATTCACGATCGCTTCGTCAATCTGGCCAATGCAGCCGATACGGAAGCTTTCGGCGATGGTCAATTTGCCCGGGTAAATAATGAAGTTGCGGGCTTTGAGCTCGTCATAGAAACGCTTGAACTGGAAGTTCGGATGTGCTGGGCAGAAGAACGTGGTGATGATTGGGGACAGCCATGCATCCTCCAGCAGGGTCTCGAAGCCCATGGCACGCATGCCTGCGACCAGTGTGTCGCGGTTGTTGCTGTAGCGAGCGTGGCGACCGGCAACACCGCCTTCAGCAGCGTGCTGCTCAAGGGCTTTATGGAACGCCACTACGCTGTGTGTCGGCGGAGTGAAGCGCCATTGGCCTGTGCGTTCCATATAGCGCCATTGCTCAAGCAGGTCGAGGCTCAGGGAGTGGGCGCGGCCTTGTGCTTGCTCCAGCAAGCTGCGGCGGATGATCACAAAGCCAAAGCCTGGGATACCTTCGATGCATTTGTTGGCGGAGGACACCAAGACGTCGAAAGGCACTTCATCAACGGTCACCGGTACGGCGCCAAAAGAGCTCATCGCATCGACGATCAGGCCTTTGCCACGGGATTTAACGACATCGGCGATGGCTTTAAGTGGGTTCAGGATGCCTGAGCTGGTTTCGCAATGGACCAAGAATACGTCGGTGATATCAGGGTTCTTGTCCAGGATTTCAGCGACTTCATCGGGCTGTGGCGGCAGGTAGTCGCCTTTGTCTAAAAAGATGTACTGGCGATTGAGGTAGTCCAGGGTTTGAGCTGCACGCTTACCGTAAGCACCATTCATGAGCAGCAGGGCCTTACCATCACGTGCGATAGCAGTTGCCAGTGCGGCCTCTACAGAGAAGGTGCCACTGCCCTGAAGCGGGACGCAGGTGTAGCTGTCATCGTTTACGCCGGCCATTTGGACCAGCTGCTGGCGAATTTCTGC